>NZ_JBFTPE010000008.1:0-1044864 GCF_056398325.1 Paenibacillus sp. 01T443 | reverse complement strand
ATGGATGGAGATGTTGAATATGAATGAAATGACAGGAAAATGGCTGGGTTGGATCGGCATCGTGTTAGCAATTATCGGTTTTTTCTACGCCCCCGTATGGATGGGCAGCATTGCCGTTATCTTCGGACTCATTGGCTTGGCTACCCCTAAAAAAGGACTGGCGTGGTGGTCGATCATTCTTGGAGTGATTGCGTTTATCATTCCTTMCTTTRKATAAGTAAACCCGGTACGGGGAGGATCGTTTTGAAAGGCAGGTATGTGACATCATGGTAACCCTTGCGAAGATCCCTTTTTCGCTATTCTACAACAATGAGGTATTTTGTACAGATGTATTGCTAGGTGTTAAGATAACGGACAGATCTCAGACACACACCTGCATATTTTCATAATACATCTCAATAATCTAGGCTCCGCTATGGCGGAGCCTTTTTTGTCAGACTTCGTTGACCTAAGCTTTTGGAATTTTCAGCACCGTGCCGGCTTTTACATCATCAATTTTTACAATATGATTGTAACCCGCAATGAACTTCACATATTTGTCGGAGCCGAAATAGATTTTGGAGATGCTGTAGAGCGTCTCGCCACTCTTTACGGTATGTACAGAAGTCTCGTAATCGGGTAAAGTTTCTGCTGCACCATTTTCTTCATCCAGCTTATAATTTTTCAGGGACGGAATACGGAGGTTGGTGCCTGCTTTCAAGCCTACATTTTTATCAAGCTTGTTTTCTTTCGCAATATAATCCACATATTTCGCCGATTTGTAAAACATTCTGGAAACCCCAGACAGAGTATCACCTACTTGGATTAGATAGGTAGCTGGCAAATTAATTTTCGAATAGTCTTTGGTTCCCTGCTGGCTGCCATCTATCGAGCCGGCTGATGATGACAATACTGGGATCTTAAGCGTATCTCCGGCTTTCATATCATTAATAAACACGATATGGTTATACTCTGCAACCAGCGCATAATGCTCCTTAGTTTGATAGAACTTCTCGGATATCAATCTTAGCGTATCGCCTTTTTGGACAACATAGGTGGTTGGAAGCTTAACTGTTTTAGAAGGGGCTTCCGTTGATTTATTGCCATAATCCTTTTTTTGTTGCGTTGGTTGTTCTGTCTGTGCAGGCTTAGGAGTTTCCGTCGGCTTGTCACCTTCTTTGACCGTTGTGTTGGATGCAGTAGGAGCAGGCTCTTCCGTCACATCTTTGTATTCCTCTGTAGACTCTTGTTCCTCTCCACTGTCAATGTCTGAGATGGGGTCATCTGCCAAAGGCGCGTTTCCGCTATTCCCATTATTAAGGGAATCCGAAGCAGCAAGCGGAAGCTTAGAATCAACTTTATTCATATATTTACCGTAAAATGCTCCGCAAATACCAACAAAAATGATGACAATCGCTAGATAGATGATAAGATTTGTTTGCTTTAAAGATGCCAGACTTCCTTTGGAACGGTTGCTTCTGCGTGTGCTTCTCTTATTCAAAACGTAATCTTCTCCTTTGTTCCTCAACTTAATCCTATTCTATCGGACTTATTGAACTCTATGGAATGGGCCTAAACAGCCAATTAATTAGTACCCAAAATGCTCTGTATGTAATGGCGCTGTAGTGGCCTGTACTTTTTATTAAGCTAACAAGCAGGATGGTTTAATGAAAACACGTCCTAACTACCTTTCTTGGGTTCACATCACTGTTCATTTTCCTTTATTTATCGTAACGCTATGCCCGTACGATGCCAAAGAGCCGCCCCGCGTCGAAAGACGGGTGCGGCCCAACGTGGATGGTGCTCACAAAATGCCGAGGTGCTTCAAGGCTTCCAGCGTGACCGTCTTGGCGGTCGTCCCGCTGCTGTCCACGTTAGCGGCGAACACCCAGTCGGTCTTCCCGTGCTCCACATAGCCCACATACCAGCCGAGGCCCATGTCGGACAGCCTCGTGCCCGTCTTGCCATGCACGGTGTAGTTGTCCTGGTCGTTATCAATCATGATGCGCTTGACGGTCTTCATCGTCTGCTCCTGGAAGGGCAGCGTCTCCTCCACGAGGTCTTCCATGAAGCCGGCCTGCTCCTCCGCCGAGATCTTCAGCGAGCTGTCCAGCCAAAAGGTATCGATGCCCCCGCTAATATCTATATTGCCGTAACGAATACGATCCACGTAGCTCTTCATCCGATCGATCCCGATATCCCGTGCCATCGCCTGGTAATACCAGATTGCGGATGCCCGCATTGCCGAACCCAGCGTATGGTCCCGATTCCACTCCTCGAACGGCCGGACGACGCCGTCCCACCGCTTCACATCATATTTGTCCCGCACCGCTTCCACCTCAAGACCGATGAGCGCGTTCGGCACCTTGAACGACGATTCAGGCGTGAACCGCTGCTGGCTCCGTTCGGGATTGCAGACGTAGACGCGGTCCGTCTTCAGGTTTTTAACGATCAAGGTACCCTGCACGTCATGGAACAGCTCCTTGCAGGGGAGCTTAGTCTCTTTCGGGGCGGCATTTACGGGAAGTGTGGCACTACCCGTTGTACCGGCGAATAGCAGGGCGGCGAGCGCTAGGACGACTCGGTTTTTCTTTTTCCAGGTAATCAAGTTGCATTCCTCCTCGGTCTTCTTCATAATGGCAAAACAGAAAGGCTCGTGTCGACAACACTGAGTATATAGGAATGTGCGGCTGGGCTGTACCGCCGTTTGTGGTGACTGTACCCGTACAGTTGGCAGGAAGGAGTGCAAGGGAAGATGCTGTATGAAGCGATTGTGGAACAGCTCCTGCGGGAGATGAAGGACGGGAAGATGAGGCCGGGGGACAAGCTGCCGTCGATCCGGGAAGCGGCGAAAGCATTCGGTTGCAGCAGAAATACGGTGATTCGGGCATACGGGGAGCTTGAGAAGAGGCACCGGATCTATGCTGTGCCCCAGAGCGGCTATTATATCGCGCACCGCAGCCAAGGCGGGGAGGATGCGAGAGGCGCGGCGGAGGTGCCTGACGTCATCGATTTCCAGTGGGCAGGCCCGGACCGAAGCGCCATGCCATACCGGGACTTCCAGCACTGCATGAACGAGGCCATTGAGCGGTACCGCGAGGACATGTTTACGTATTCGGAGGGGCAGGGCCTCGCCTCGCTGCGGCTCCAGCTGGCCCGGCATCTGCGGGATTTGCAGGTGTTCACGGCCCCGGAGCGCATCTATGTGGTGACTGGCTCTCAGCAGGCGCTGCATTTGCTGGTGGGGCTGCCTTTTCCGAACGGTAAGGGGAACATCGTCGTGGAACAGCCGGTGCATGCCGGCATGATCGAATCGCTGCGGGGATATCGGGGCGAAGTGTACGGCATCTCGTACGAGGAAGGCGGCATGGATTTGGAGCGGCTGGAGGCGCTATTCCGGGACGGGGACGTCAAGTTCTTCTACACCGTCTCGCGGTTCCACAACCCAACCGGGTACAGCCACACGAACGAAGCCCGCAAGCGCATGGTGGAGCTGGCGAAGCGCTATGACGTGTACATCGTCGAGGATGATTACATGGGCGACCTGGATGGCGATCCGAGGAATGACCCCATGTTCGCATACGATCCGTCCGGGTGGGTCATCTATGTAAAAAGCTTCTCCAAAGTCATGCTTCCCGGCCTGCGCCTCGGGCTGGCCGTGTTGCCGGACGGGCTGCGGGAAGGGTTCCTGCGGGCGAAGGCTGCGGCAGACGTACATTCGCCCTTGTTGACGCAAGGGGCGCTCGAGGTGTACCTAGAGAGCGGCATGTTCGCCGCCCACATCGGTCGGATGCGGGAGATATATCGCCGCAAAGCGGTGCTGCTGCAGGAAGCATATCGTAAGCATCTTCCGCAGGGAACCGCTTACACAAGGTCGTACTCCGGCTTCTATACCACGATTGGGCTGCCGGCCCCGCTCCGGGCGCAGGCAGCGGCCGACCACCTGCTGCAGCGCGGCGTGCGGGTCGATCCGGTCCAGCGCATGTACCTGCCGGAGTTCCGGCAGGACGATGTTCTCCGGCTGAGCGTCTCACAGGTGGAGGAAGGACTTATCGAGCCCGGCATACGAGCCATCGGTGACGGAATCCGGGAGCTGCTCAGGCAGCGCACGGGAGTGAGGTTTGTGAAGCGGGGGTAGGGGGAAGGTTATTTCCTTTACGAAAATCATATCGGCGAATTAAAAACACTTCTCGGTAGTTGTCGGCAAAAACGGAAGGAAGATCAAAGGGCTTTCCGATCTTCAAGCCAGAACGGACTATCATCCTACGATTTGTCATTGTAAAATATATGCTTGGCAGATACTGTTCCACCAGCAAGTTGAAATATGCCGAACGAATACAGGGGCTGCCTCCTCTTATCAGTAGGTGACCCGGGATTAAATACCAGCAGGCCACCTGAGCGCTTAAGTACTGGAATATGGGAATGGCCATAGATCAGCACATTCAAATGAACATTCTTGAAGGCGTCTAACGCACGCGCTTCCGTATTTATTCTTTTCCCATCACCATGTCCGTGAACGATACCCATTCTTACACCCTCGAACTCTAATTGCCTCTGCAATCCAAACTTGCGGATAATGTCTGCACTATCATTGTTACCTGCGACACCGTAGACCGGGGCGAATGCTACCAAAGCCTCGTACACGGAAAGGTTCGTCCAATCACCTGCATGAATGATAGCTTTTGCCGTTTTTAGCTCGCGAAGCAATCGATCCGGCAGTTTCTTGTTCATTCTGGGCATATGCGTATCAGATACGACGACGATTTTCATCCTCACCGACCTCGATTCCTTGTCTTCATATTCTTCATTCGTATTTCATATTTTCATCGAATAGACCAATAAAACAACGATCAATGCAACAACGAAAAAACCGACTGCTATTGTTTTCTGTCCAGATGCGTAAAGTGCTAAACTAGCCAACGAGAAAACTGCAATCTGAAGCAGGTGACGAACAGGAATGGTAACGGGGTAGGTTGCTTTGGGTGCTATGAAGAGTCCCCAGAACACCGCAATGACAAGTGGTGCTCCAAATCCCAGCGCGAATCTGACGATCCAACCTCGATTAAAATGGAAACCCCAATATCCTAATGAAAAGAGAGCGGCTAACTCAATTAAAAATAAGATTAATAGCACGATAGATTGAAATAGGATCAACTTTGTTCCCCCTCACATAAAACTAATGTCATTAGTTTTAGTTTAACTAATGATATTAGTTTTGACAAGGGATATGAAAATATTGTGGCCATTTCAACATCATAGAAAACCTATTATTATGATGATTCCCGTATTATGGCGTAAACGGAACGTTCTTGCTCCTTATCTTTGTTAAGCTAACTGGTAGTATTCTTCAGTGACTTCGTATGCTAACATATGGGTGAATTATTCATTCCGGGGGATGAGGGACTGAACTATTGAAGGTAAGAGAAGCGTGTTGAACAAACAAGGATCAGATTATTTGCCTGTCAATTAATAAAATGTCATATGCTATAATAGTATAACGGATTTTCGATTCGTCTAGTGCAGTCATAGGAGAGGAAATCAGAATGATGAAACATTTTACCCTTTATTTACTTATTTTCGTGCTATGTACGAGCTTTTCAAGTCAAGCCTATGCGGAGGCGGCTCTCAGCCAAGAAGTGGTCTTTGCTGACCCCAATCTCGAAACAGCTATTAAATCATTATTGAATAAAACCAGCGAAGAATCAGTTGCCAAATCAGATTTAGAGACCCTTACCGACGTTGATTTATCAAACAAAAAAATTAAGAATTTGCAAGGATTGGAGTATGCTGCAAATGTTACGCAATTAAACTTATCCCATAATGAAATTGCTGATATTTCATCTCTAATGGGGCTTTCTAAGATCCAAAGTCTCAACCTTAGGGAAAACCAAATCTCTTCGATTGAAGATTTGTCAGCTATGAAAGAACTGGAATCTCTTTATATTTCTTGGAATCAAATCTCATCCTTGGAGGTGTTGAAACAACTCCCCCGTCTGCGCGTGCTTTTTGCTAATAACAATCAAATTTCGAATATTCATGGTCTATCAGATGCCGTAGAAATGACTTTTTTGGATTTGAGCAGTAATAAATTCGAGGATATAGAGCCTCTCGGCAAATTAACCAAGCTGACTAATTTATACGTTGGTAATAACCAGATTCATGATATTTCACCACTTCGGCTGCTATCCACCAATCTAAAAACACTGACAGTTGACAATAACAAGTTTGCTGATTTCACACGGCTAGCGGAATTGGTCAACTTAACGACGCTATCAATTGGAGGTAACAAGATTACTGATCTTAAGCCGTTAGCGGGATTAGTTAAACTTGGTGACCTCAATGCGAGCAATAATAACATTAAAGATCTTGCTCCTTTATCGAGATTAGTCGGCTTGTCACAGCTGAACTTATCATCGAACTATATTTATGATTTGGAACCATTAAGGAATATGAAAGGTCTAGTTGCCCTCTACTTGAGCAACAATCGGGTTTGGGATTTAGAGCCAATTCAAAATATTGAATTTGATAGTTCTATCGAGTACTTCCATGGAGTAGAGCTGTATAACAACAACTTGGACTTGAGCCAAGGCACCGAAACATCCAAAATATTCATAAAAGTGAACAATATTAGTGATCTTGAAAGAGTTAAAAAGTCTCAGAGGAAGACGCAGCGCCTGGTAATTGGAAGCACTACAGCATATGTGGGCGACAGAGCTTACCGTAATACGGCAGCACCATTTATACACATGGGTCGTACTTATGTGCCGGTTCGTTTCATCTCTGAGAAGTTTGGGGCAAACGTAGGCTGGAACCAAAGCACTAAAGAGGTAACGATTCAAAAAAACGATAAAACGATACGTTGGGCTTTGGGGAACAGGCAAGTACGGGTGAACCAACACACCGTGCTGTTTGACTCACCTTTACTCTCGAGAAATAACACTACTTTTGTTCCTATACGCTTTGTTTCAGAACAGTTTAATGCTTCTGTTGAATACTTAGGCAGCAAAAAAATGGTCATTATTTTCGAGAATAAAGCAGAATAAGTTTTGAGTCTTAAGAAATAAACAGAGTAAAGGGCCATCCGCTAAGGGTGGCCCTAAAACTTGCCGTTACAGTTTAATTTGAGGAGGCGGAATAATGAATATTGGAACCGAATATTTAAAAATTGTAATTGAAAGATTTAAAAGTGTAAAAAGTCTTGGAGATAAAACGATAAACCAATTATCTGAAAAGGAAATATATTGGACTTATAATGACGAGTCTAATAGTGTTGCAATAATAGTAAAGCATTTGAGTGGAAATATGGTTTCAAGGTGGACTGACTTTTTAACTTCAGACGGAGAGAAGGAATATAGAAATCGTGATGAAGAATTTTTAGATGTTATATCTTCAAAATCAGAACTCACAGTTGTTTGGGAAAAGGGTTGGCAAACCCTAATTGATACATTAACCGATTTAAGAGAGCAAGATTTATTGAAAAATATATATATTCGTGGAGAAGCTCATTTGGTATTAGAGGCTATTGAGAGGCAAATGGCACATTATTCTTATCATGTGGGACAAATTGTTTATATTGGTAAACAAGTGAAAAATGAGATATGGGAAAGTCTCAGTATCCCAAAGGGGAAATCTGAAGAATATTTAAAACAAATGCTTGATAATCATCACCGAGAGCAAACAATCAAAGAAGAGGATAATCCTGTTTAAAAATACAGATTCGATTGGATAGTGCCGAAGATATGCATACTTTTTCGGATAGAATGAGAAGTAAATAAATGTCCCCTCCGTTATGATGGAAACAACGCAAGATTACATCATTTTGGAGGGAATAATAATGGCAAACGCGACACTTTCTGAGCAAGAGGTTCAATTTTATAAGCAAAATGGATATGCTCTCCATAAGAAACAGCTATTCAGTCAAGAGAAAATGGCAGAGCTGTCCGGCATATTCGAAGAGCAATGGGAGCTGGTTGGCAGAAAGCTGAACAGCGAGCTGGATACTCCACATTTCCGTGACGAGCGGCTGCTGAAATTTCTGTTAAGCGATGAAGTGCTAGATTTGGTTGAGCCGCTAATCGGGCCAAATATTGGATTGTGGTCGAGTCATTTCATATGCAAGGAGCCGCTGATTGGCAAGCAAACGCCATGGCATGAGGATTCCGCTTATTGGAACGGCCGTCTTAGCAGTTTTGACAAAATCGTAACCGTGTGGCTGGCAATCGACCGCAGTACAAAGGAAAACGGCTGCATGCGCGTTATTCCCGGTACACATACTGACGGATTTTCCGAATATGAAGAGGTTGATGGAAGCCAAAACATTTTTAGTACCGAAATAAAAAAAGTAGATAATGAAAAAGCCGTTTATTTCGAATTAGAGCCGGGCGAAAGCTCGGTGCACGATTCCCGCATCGTTCATGGGGCAGCTGCCAATACGAGCGAGTTTCGCCGATGCGGCTATACGATGCGTTATTTCTCGACAGATGCCAAGGTATATGAGGAGAAAAACCAAAATCATAAAATTTGGCTTGCAAGAGGCAAGGATCTGGCAGACAATCCATTCATAAATGTATAATGATCGAAGCTAGAAGGAGCTGAACTTCATGGAATTGAGGCCGATAAAGGCGTTATGAGGAATGGCTGGCACTTACGATGAGCAGTTAGCACGCGCGGCGGAAGCCGGATATGCTGGCATCGAAGCCGCGCGATGTTTACGCCTTGGACAACGGCAAGATTGCTGAAGCAATTTCCTGATTTGTCGATTACGGCAGATTTTAACCACTGGGTAAACGTATGCGAATCGCATCTGGATAATCACGAGAATGAGCTTGCGCTTGCGATGAAGAGGACCATTCACATTCATGGCCGGGTTGGGTTCCCGCAAGGACCGCAGGTTCCGCATCCTGCTGCTCCGGAATATAAAGCAGAGCTTGCGATGTTCACAAATGGTGGCAGCAAATATTCATTGACCAAGCGATGAAAGGGAAAGCGGAAGTTACCTTCACGGCTGAATTTGGACCTCCTGGCTATATGCCGACAGAGCCGTTTACCAATAAGCCGGTCACTGATTTATGGGAAGTCAATCAATGGATGACGGACTACATTTCCGCCAAATTTGCGGAGTGGTTTAACGTTAAGAACAAATGAGCATGAAGGGGGAATAGGGATGGRTAACAATAAAGCACCAGAGAGACTGCTTAGCAAAAACTTTTTATCCTTGTCGTCCCCCTTCCGTATTTATAAGCATGTGATCGATCACAAAATTGATACGCATTGGCATGAGTTTTTCGAGATGGGCTTTATCGTATCAGGCCGCGGTACTCATATTCTTAACGGCGAGTCATCTCCTTTGGAAAGAGGGATGGCTTTTCTGCTTACAACCGCCGATTTCCATGAAATTATACCAGATGAAGGCGAAACGATACGTCTGTACGATTTTATATTTGAGGATTCATTCATTCGTCCTGCTTTAACCGAAATGCTTTTTGAAGAGGCATCTCATTACGCTTATACTTTTGAAAGCGCACAAGCTGGCATGATTGAAGCTGAGTTTGATCGTATTTGGGACGAATCGCTGCTCTGGCAGTTAGGCAGCGACATGATTGTTCAAGGCAGCTTTGAGCGGATACTGATTGAGCTATTCAGACAAACGAGTCAAAAAAATACGGCAGCGGAAAACGTTACTGTTCGCGCCGTCCATCCTTCTATAAGGAAATCAGTTATCTACATTCAGCATCATTTCCGTGAGCCGATTACTCTCCATAAAGTGGCAGAGCATGTCGGGCTCTCGGCAAATTATTTCAGCGAATGCTTCCGGAAGCAAACCGGAACTTCATTCCAAGAGCATCTTCAAGAGAAAAGGCTGCAGTTCGCCAGAGCTCTGCTAGGCAGCACAACGCTGCCAATAACGGAAATCTGCTACGCCTCAGGCTTTAATACGATGCCGAACTTCGAGAGGTTTTTTAAGCGAATGTTTGGACTAGCGCCGCGCGATTATCGGAAAAGCAATAAATGAAAACCTTCCATTCACTTTTCAAAGTGTAGGGAAGGTTTTTTTGCGCATGTTAAGTAATTCCAGCAACTTATCCGCGACTTGTTAACAGCTAAGTCGGATATTTCGGACAATGTGATCGGGATGGAGCTAGGTGCCGACGACTATATTACGAAGCCATTTGATATGCGCGAAGTGATTGTCCGCATCCGAACATTGTGAGATAAAAATTCATTAAGCTAACGGGACACTCAAAAAAAGAGTTTAATTTAGCTTTGATTTAGGTTCGAAATTCACGAATTCAGTGTGAATGGCCTTAAAAAATGACAACGCTTTCTTAAGAATGTTGTCTTTTAAACGCTAGAGCAGGAGAGTAAGATTAACACAAAGGAGGATAGCACATGAACTTTGAGACGAAATTGGCAACACCGTTTAAAGCAAAACGCCATCAGCAGCTTTGGAAGCGCTTCAAAAAACAAATTGTGCTTCAATTATTTGTGGGAATGGGCATGGTATTCCTGCTGATATTTTCCTTCACGCCGATGTTCGGGGTCGTGATGGCTTTCAAGGACTACTCGATCGTCACCGGCATCAAGGGGATTTTTACGAGCGATTGGGTGGGTCTTAAATATTTTGACGAATTCGTCAATGATTATCGATTTGGTCAAATTGTTAGAAATACGCTCGTCTTAAGCTTCCTCAAAGTGATCTTCGCGTTTCCGGCGCCTATCTTGTTCGCGATTCTACTGAATGAAGTGAGACATATGGCGTTCAAACGGTTTGTGCAAACCGTAAGCTATCTTCCGCATTTCATTTCGTGGGTCGTTGTGGTAGGCATCGCGTTCTCTTTTCTATCAGCCGATATCGGGATCATAAACAAGTTACTGGTCAAAATCGGTCTCATTGACATGCCGCTGGATATCCTGACAAACGCGAACTATTTCTGGGGACTAGCTGTCGGCAGCGCGGTGTGGAAGGAAATGGGCTGGTGGACGATTATTTTCCTGGCGGCGATAGCAGGCATCAATCCTGCGCTTTATGAGGCGGCTCAAATCGATGGCGCGGGAAGACTGTCCCGAATTCGACATGTTACGTTTCCTGGCATCAAAGGAACGATTGTTGTGGTGCTAATTCTGACAATTGGCAGTATTCTTGGGGGCGGACTGGTAGGATCCAACTTCGAACAGGCCTACTTGCTCGGCAACGATGTCAATAACCCGACGTCAGAAATCGTACAAACCTATGCATTCAAGGTCGGGTTGGCGGATGGCAGATTTTCCTACGCTGCCGCAATCGATCTGATTCAGTCGATTATTTCCGTTCTGCTGATCTTCTCCAGCAATTACATTGCGAAGAGAGTTTCGGGCTCGAGCCTATTTTGAAGACAAGGAGGGCAGTCATTTGCTGACATCTCAGAAACAGAAGGATATGCTGCTGGACAGCGTCATTTACGTTTTATTGTTCTGCATCATGATCGCGACTTTATATCCGTTTTATTACGTACTGGTCATTTCGTTCAACCAAGGCAAGGACTCCTTGCTCGGCGGCATCTATCTGTGGCCCAGAAGCTTTACATTGGAGAACTACGCCACGTTCCTTACGGATTCCAATTGGTATAATGCACTGTTCGTTACCGTTGCCCGTACCGGAGTAGGAACGCTGCTCGGCGTGTTGTTCACCTCTCTAGTCGCTTACGGATTGTCGCATAAGGACCTTCTGTTTAGCAAAGGTTACTTTGCCGTTATCATTTTTGCCATGTACTTTTCGGGCGGACTGATCCCTTATTACGTCGTACTGCGATCGGTCGGACTTCTGAATACTTTCGGTGTTTATGTTATTCCATCGATGCTTAGTACCTTCTTTTTGCTGATCGCAATATCCTTTTTCCGGGAAATACCCCTTGAGCTAAAGGAATCCGCATATATAGACGGGGCAAACGAATTCGTAATCTTCTTTAAAATTATTCTTCCGGTTTCAACTCCCCTTCTTGCGACCATGTCGCTATTTCTCGGGGTGGGACAATGGAACTCGTGGCTGGATTCGGCCTATTTCGTGCAATCGGACTCTCTGAGGACGCTGACCTTCAGGATGATGGAAATCATCAACAAGAGCAACATCCCGATTGAGTCTGTAGGTGCCGCGGCCAGCGCGTCCGGCGTCACTAATTATTCGCTGCAGGTTACATCCATGGTGGTTTCGATCGCCCCAATCGTTTGCGTTTATCCTTTTTTGCAAAAGTATTTCGTCAAAGGCATCATGCTGGGGTCGGTGAAAGGTTAGTCGATCGTCAATATCGTTATTAAAGCACACGCTTTGATAATATAAACAACAAAACATGGAGGGGTTTTCTTGATGCGAAGTCAACGAACAAAACTGTTGGTACTGTCAATGTCCATTATCATGCTGCTGACTATTTTGTCCGCATGCAGCGGAGGTAACTCGGGCGAAGGCAGCAATAAGGGCAGCAATACGAGCCCTAATGTTTCGGCCGAGGATCCAGGCGCTGACAATTCGGGCACCGAAACGGCTGACGGCAATCAGGATGTCGAAGAATTGACGTTATTCATTAACCACAGTTGGTACCCTATAAAAGAATGGAAAGGATCGGTGGCCGATAAAATCACGGAGAAAACCGGCGTTAAGCTCAAGGTTACCGTAGCTACGGATGATAAACAGCTGCCGCTTATGATCGCATCCGGCGATTTGCCCGATCTGATTTTCACAGCCTCCGATATTGACAGGCTCTCTAATTCAAACATTTCGTATCCGTGGAATGAGCTGGTCGAGAAGTATGCGCCGAATTTTGAAATCGATCCCACGCGGATCGCGATCAATACGATGGAAGACGGCAATTTCTATACGATTCGTAATGCATTCGCAACTAAGCAGGAATGGGAGACGAACAAGTATGCGCTTGGCAATGACGGCACTCCGGGTATAGCCGTGCGCGAGGACATTATGAACGAACTTGGCAACCCGGAGTTGAAGACACTGGACGACTTTGTAAAGCTTCTGGGCATGGTGAAGGAGAAACATCCTGAGTTGGTTCCCCTCGTCATGGATAAAAACTGGATCGAGTCTTATTTCATGACACAGTTTGGCATCGAAGCCGGCTTTGGATCCTGGTATGAAAATGAAGGGAAAGCAGAGTATTACCTTAAACATCCCAAAATGCTTGAATTCTTTAAGTTTATGAACAGCCTATACCGCAACGGATATATTTTGGCGGAAAATTTCGCGCACGCCAACGATCAAATTGATGATGAATACGCGGTCAGCGGAAAAGCCTTCGCGCATAGCCATACGGTCAGCGTTGCGGAACGCGACAACATCTCCACCAAGCAGAATGGTGCGGCTTATACGTTTAAGATGATCCCGAGCTCGCTATCGGAAGAAGCCGTGCGCGTGAGTACGGGGGTAGGCTGGTCCGGAACTTTCATTACGAAAAACAATAAAAATCCTGAGAAATCAATCAAACTGCTGCAGTTCCTCGCCAGTGACGAAGGAAAGAAACTTACCATGTTCGGCATCGAAGGCGAACATTGGACATGGAACGAAGAAGGGTATCCGAATCTCAAATACAATACGGCTGACTCCGATTTCGTCAACAGTAACGGCATTAAATGGTGGTTCCTTTATTCGGATGCAATTGTAGAGGGACTTTGGGGGTATGTACCGGGTACGCAAACAACCCAGGCTTTGCTGGAGACGAAGGCGATAACCACGTACAAACCGGAAGTCGGAATGATTCAGGTCAAGGCCGATTCTGAAGAAAAAACGATCAAAACAAAGATCGACGAGATGGTTACCAACGAGAAAGTGAAAATCTATCTCGCGAAATCCGAAGAAGAGGCCGTTCAGAGCTATGAAACGATGATGAAAAACGCCGAGAAGATCGGGCTGCAAAAGCTTGACGCTTGGGCCAACAAAACGTTCGAGGAGAAACAATCTATGTTTAAATAACGCGGAAAATCCGGTAGGGGCCTTCTAAGCCTCTACCGGATTTTGCAGGCTCATGATACGCTAAAAAGGAACAGATGAGGATTGATGCAGGGGGTAGCGGTCATGAGCATTGTCAGGAAGATCATTCTAGGATATGTCGTCATCATTTTCATCCCCGTGATTGTATTCGGGATCTATTACTACAACCAAATCTACGGAAACTTAACACATCAGCTCGTTGACGGGCGGCAAAAGATTCTCGAACAGGCCTATTCCAACTTGCGGGCGGATATGGTCCGAATTGAATCGGTACACAGGCTGCTTCAGTACAATCCTTACGTAACCGATTATTTGGACGGGATGTATGAAAGCGAATCTGAAAGCGTATACGCCTATCTTAGATACATAAGTCCATTGTTTACCCAATCGATGTTCGTCAACAGCGAAATCGAATCCATCATGATCTATAAACGAAAGGATGAGGTCTTTCCGATTGCAAAGCAATTTCTGGATAAAGATGACATTGATCCAGCATTGCGGCCGGCCGTCGATCATTTGAAGCCGGGAAGCGGGATATGGATTCGGCAAGCGGACGGACAATCCGAGCCTTCATTTATATACTATCAGGATATCTATAATAACTATATCACTGAGAAAATAGGCTTGCTCGAAATCAGGATCAGCCACGAAATGATTCGGAAGTTTTATGAGGCGGCAGGTGCCGGAAACAATTGGAGCGCCTTGTTGTTCTCGGAGGAAGGCGATTTGTTATTCTCTACAGGGCGGCATTCGACTGCCGATAACCGTGCGTTGATGGAATTGATCGCAGACCGGGATGCCGACGGCTATTTCATTACCCGCAAGTCGATTGTCAATCAATTGTACATCGAGGATTTGGGCGTTCGAGTCGTGGTTACCGGTCAGGTCGAGGACGTATTTCAAACGGTGAGACGGAAGGAAATGTTCCTAATCGCAGCGATTGTCGTTCTTCTCATCGTTCTATCGGTTATATATTATTTCCTCGCTTCGACGATTGCCAAACGTATCCTGCGATTGGCACGGCATATGAGGACGATTCGCGACGATAACCTAAAAGTAATGATCAACCGTCAGGACAACCAAGATGAGATTGGGTTTCTTACTTCAACCTATAATGCGATGATTAAGCGCATGGATGAACTCATTAACAATGTCCACCGTGCCGAAATCCTAAACAAGGAAGCGGCGTATAAGGTGCTTCAGGCGCAGATCAAGCCGCATTTTCTATATAATACGCTCGAAACGATCCGTATGCTGGCGGAAGCCAACAATGATAAAGAAGTCGCTGACATTTCGTATTGGTTCGGGCGACTTATGCGGTATAGTTTATCTTCTCAGAAAGACGATACTGTTCTCAGGTGCGAGATCGAAACGGTCATGTTTTATTTGAACATTCACAAGATGCGGGTCCGGGACCGGCTCGACTATCAGTTCGAGATTGCTGCGCAGGCCGACACGATACAATGCCCCCGGTTTATGCTGCAGCCTCTTGTCGAGAATAGCGTCATCCATGGATTATCGGTCCTTCGGCCGGTCCAGATCAAGCTGCTCGTCGAGGAGATCGACGGGTATGTCCGCACGTCATTGCTGACAACGGAGCAGGCATTCCAATGGATAAGCTCCAAGGTATACAAACGCTCTTGGCGCGCGGACTCGATGCAAAAGTGATTCAAACTGATGAGGGAGGCTTAGGGCTGTACAACGTGAGTGAACGAATCAAGGCATTCTATGGCGCGGAGTCTCGTCTGGAGATTGAGAGTGAGCGGGGGAAAGGTACGACATTGACGTTATTTCTATTGAAAAAGGCGGTATCTGATACATGAAAATATTGATTGTGGATGACGAACCGTTAATCCTGCAGGGACTCGTCAAAATCGTCAAAGAGGCCGCCCCCGACCAAACGGAGGTCATTGCTGGCAACAACGCATACGAAGCGCTGGAGTTAATGAAGAATAATAAGCCTGATGTTACCTTAACTGATCTCAATATGCCTGAGATAGACGGATTCGAATTGATCCACGAAGCTAAGCAGCATGATCTATGTCAACGGTTTATTATTTTGACCGGTTATGATGAATTCGAATATGCGCGCAAGGCGATACGCGCAGGCGTCGTAGACTACTTGCTCAAACCAATCAACAAGGATGAGATTGCCGCATTGCTGCATCAGATATTCAAAGAGCTTCCCATTGAAGCCGATTCCGATTATCGACACCATGCAGCGAAAATTCTCACTTACATCGACAGGAATTACTCGCAGGAACTTTCGCTGGATATGCTCGCCGAATATATGAATCTGCACCCGAACTATATCTGCAGCCTATTTAAGAAAGAAACCGGGGCGACGTTTATCCATTATTTGAATACCTTGCGTATCAACGAAGCGAAAAAACTTTTGGTCGAGATCCACCAGATTCCGGTCAATATGATCGGCAGCAAGGTAGGCTATGAAAATCGGCATTACTTCAATAAAGTGTTTAAGAAGTATACAGGAGTTACGCCGGGCAAATATCGTGAGGACAGATCTAACAATTAACGGAGCAGGAGTGATTAACGTTGAAGTTATTTTATCAAACGCCGGCGGCCAGATGGACGGAAGCACTGCCGCTTGGTAACGGACGGCTTGGAGCCATGGTTTTCGGGGGAATCGAGACGGAGCAGTTTCAATTAAACGAGGATTCTCTCTGGTCCGGTGAGCCGAAAGACGGGACCAATCCAGGTGCGCTAAAGGTAATTCCGGAAATTAGACGTTTAATTAATGAAGGATTGTATGTTGAAGCAGATGAGCTCAGCAAAGAAGCGATGGGGCCGTATACGCAGTCTTATATGCCTTTGGGGGATTTGAGCCTTCATTTCTATCACGGCAATCTAGCAGATGATTACACCCGCGAATTGGATCTGGAGACGGCAGCTACAATAGTTCGATATAGGATCGGCGATGTTATTTATAAGCGTACTAGTTTTATATCTAATCCTGACCAGACATTAATTATCCGCTTGGAGTCGAGCACGCCAGGCATGTTGAATTTCACGGCGAAATTATGGAGTCCTCTCCAGCATCATACGGGCTGGAAGGCCGATCGTATTCTGATGAAAGGAAATGCACCGATACATGTTGACCCGAATTATTACCGCACAAGCACTCCGATCGTTTATGGAGAAGATGTAGGTATTCATTTTGATGGAAGGCTTGGCATTAAACTCGAGGATGGAAGCTTATCTACAGATCACGATGGCATGCATGTGAAATCCGCAACAAACGTGACGCTCGTATTCAGCGCTGCGACCAGCTTTAATGGTTTCGACCGTAATCCCGTTACAGACGGGGTGGACCCTGAAGCCATCGCAGAGAAATTTTTAACTGCTGCGCTTGAGAAAAGCTATTCCTATTTATACGACTCGCATCTTAAAGATTATCTTCATTTATATCAACGCGTATCACTAGATTTGGGAGAGTCCAATACTGATGCGGACAAGCCGACGGACATTCGAATATCGCAGTATGGATCAAATGATAAGAAGCTGGTAGAACTATTATTTCAATTTGGTCGTTATTTGTTGATTTCCAGCTCTAGAAGTGGAACACAGGCCGCTAATTTACAAGGAATATGGAACAAGGATGTAAGGCCGCCATGGAGCAGCAACTATACGTTAAATATCAATGCGGAAATGAATTACTGGCATGCCGAGACTTGTAACTTATCCGAGTGTCACGAACCACTGCTCACATTTACGAGAAACCTGTCACAGACGGGAGAGGATACGGCACGTATAAATTACGGAGCGCGAGGATGGGTTGCCCATCATAACAGCGATATCTGGTGTCAATCGACGCCGGTTGGTGATTTCGGAGAAGGGGATCCCTCTTGGGCAAGCTGGTTTATGGCCGCACCTTGGTTATGCCAGCATCTATGGGAGCATTATTCGTTTGGCAGAGATATTACTTATCTGCGGGAAAAGGCTTATCCGGTTATGAAAGAAGCAGCGTTCTTCTGCCTCGACTGGCTGCAGGAGGAGCCTGATGGAAGATTGGCAACCTCACCTTCGACATCACCTGAACATAAATTTATTATGGAAGATGGTTCAATGGCCGCTGTGAGCAAAGGCGCATCGATGGATCATGCCTTAATCTATGAATTATTTACGAACTGCATCGAAGCTGCAGGTGTACTGGAAACGGATGATGCTCTGCAGAAAGAGCTTGCCAATGCAAGAGCAAGGATAACCCCGTACAAGATCGGGAAGCATGGTCAGCTTCAGGAGTGGCTCCATGATTTCGATGATCAGGATATTTATCATCGTCATGTTTCACACTTGTATGGCGTCTATCCCGGTTGTCAGTTGACTCCCGATTCGGAGCTTGAAATGTTCAAAGCAGCACAACGCTCACTAGAGAGACGAAGTGATATCGGTACAGGATGGAGCCTTGCATGGAAGCTGAGCCTGTGGGCTCGTTTCGGGGACGGGAACCGCGCACACGGATTAATTGACAACGTGTTGAATTTGGTGCGGGAAGATAAGGCAGGCGTTACCGGAGGAGGGGTTTATCCGAACTTGTTCGGTGCACATCCGCCATTCCAAATCGATGGTAATTTCGGATTTACCGCAGGTGTTGCTGAAATGCTGATGCAATCGCATACGGGTTCCATTCATCTGCTTCCCGCGCTGCCAGATACTTGGGAGTCCGGATCAGTAAAAGGCTTGCGTGCAAGAGGCGGTTTCGAGGTAGATATGATTTGGAGCAACGGTGTGCTTATTAAAGCCATCATTACGTCGTTAAACGGAGGTGTTTGCCGCGTTAAGGCAGCAGTACCTATTGAAGTGGAAACCGACAACTCGTCAGCATCATTTAAAGATGCCGGGAATGGCGTCATTATTTTTGATACGTTGCCTGGAATGACCTATACGATTAAGCAAGTATGATAGAAATTCTCTAAGTATGAAGAAGAGGGAATGAAGATGATATCTGTTCATAAATCAGAAGGAGCATGAAGAAGAAACCGAGGGCATATCATTCTATAAGAGCATAAAGCGTAATAAAAGCAACGGTCGAGCCTGAAGCCGACAGCCATTCCGTGTCCAGTGATTAGAAGCCGATACCTTACCCAGGGTATTGGCTTTTTTAATTACTCAGAGAAAGGCAGGTGCCAACATGTTGCCAATGGACGAAAATGCGCTGTCCGTTGACGGCGGTACGATGTCGCTTGAACAAGTAATCCGGGTAGCCCGCTATAAGGAGCGGGTGAAAATCAGTCAAAGCTGTCTTGATCAAATGGCGATAAGCCGGGCGTACGTCGAGAAGTTGCTTCGCGAGAAGCGGGTGGTATATGGGCTTACGACCGGTTTTGGCAAATTCAGTGATACTTATATTTCGGCGCAAGACACGAAGCGGATGCAGCTGAATCTCATTCGAAGCCATGCCTGCGGGATTGGACCGCCGCTGACGGAGGAAGCAGTAAGAGCGACTATGCTGCTGCGCGTAAATGCTTTATCGCTGGGCTATTCCGGCATCCGGCCGGGGGTTGTTCAACTGCTGGTTGATATGCTGAATGCCGGAGTGACGCCGGTCATCCCGGAGCAAGGCTCGCTTGGGGCAAGCGGGGATTTAGCGCCATTGTCGCATCTGGCGCTCGTGCTGGTCGGCGAAGGAGAAGCCTGCTTTCTCGGTGATCGGCTGCCTGGTAACGAGGCGATGGCCAAAGCCGGCTTAAAGCCTATCGCGCTGGAGGCCAAGGAAGGTCTCGCCTTGATTAACGGGACGCAGGTGATGACGGGGATCGGGGCGCTCGCTTGTTATGACGCCGTCAATTTAGCTGGTTGGGCGGATTGTGCGGCGGCGTTAACGGCTGAGGCGCTTCGCGGCATTCGCGACGCATTCGAACCGTTTACCCACGCGCTTCGCCCGCATCCCGGACAGGGACAATCCGCCGCGAATATTCAGCGTTTGACGCAGGGCAGCCGGTTGATGACAGGGCAGGGAGAGCTGCGCGTGCAGGACGCTTATTCGATCCGTTGCGCGCCGCAGGTTCATGGCGCCAGCCGGGACGCGCTGCGATATATACAAGTAAAGCTGGAAATCGAAATGAATGCGGCAACGGACAATCCGCTTATTTTCGCTGCAGAGAATCGTGTCATTTCCGGAGGTAATTTCCACGGTCAGCCGATCGCCTTAGCGATGGATCATCTTGCCATCAGTGCCTCCGAGCTCGCCAGCATCTCGGAACGCCGTACCGAAAGACTCGTCAATCCGTCTTTGAACGAGAAGCTTCCTCCTTTTCTGGCGAAGGACGGGGGCGTCCAGTCTGGCTTTATGATCGCCCAATATACGGCTGCCGCGGTCGTGTCCGAGAATAAGTCGCTTGCGCATCCGGCCAGCGTAGACTCGATCCCCTCGTCGGGGAACCAGGAGGATCACGTCAGCATGGGGACGATCGCGGCCCGCAAGGCGAATCAGATTGTATTAAACGCCTATTCGGTGCTAGCTATCGAGCTGCTGTGCGCAGCTCAAGCCGCCGATTTTCGCGGTCAGGAGAATCTGGGTAAGGGAACGAAATGGATTTATGACCGGTGCCGCGAGCATGTGAGCTTCATGGATGAAGACCGCGTGTTGTCAGGCGATATTCGCGTCATGGCGGAATGGATGAGAAAGACCAATGTGCGGGAAGCCATCGCGTCCGTCGTCCGGATTGAATAATTGGATTGGAGGTTTGACGCTATGAAGGAACGAGTCGTTCGTGCGCCGCGCGGCGCTGTGCTGAATACGAAGGGCTGGGTCCAAGAAGCAGCGCTGCGCATGCTGATGAACAATTTGGATCCGGAGGTGGCCGAATATCCGGGCAAGCTCGTCGTCTACGGAGGAATTGGTAAAGCCGCGCGAAATTGGGAGAGCTTCGATGCTATCATCGATACGCTGAAGCAGCTGGAGGACAACGAGACGATGCTGGTGCAATCCGGTAAGCCGGTCGCTGTCTTCCGGACCCACCGGGACGCGCCGCGCGTGCTGCTCGCCAACTCGAACCTGGTGCCGGCATGGGCGAATTGGGATACTTTTCACGAGCTGGACCGGAAGGGGCTTATGATGTACGGCCAGATGACGGCAGGCAGCTGGATTTATATAGGCAGTCAAGGTATCGTTCAGGGCACTTATGAGACGTTCGCTGAATGCGCCAGGCAGCACTTCGGCGGCACTTTGAAAGGGACGATTACCGTAACGGCCGGCCTCGGCGGAATGGGAGGAGCGCAGCCGTTAGCCGTCACCATGAACGAAGGCGTGCTGATCGGGATCGACGTTGACAAGACACGAATCGAGAAGCGAATTCATTCGAGTTATTGTGATTGCGTACTGGAAAGCCTGGATGACGCGATCTCGCTTGCGGTCGAGGCCCGGAAAGAGGGGCGGGCGTTATCCATCGGTCTGGTCGGCAATGCGGCTGAGGTACTCCCGGAAATGCTGCGCCGCGGCTTCATCCCGGATATTATAACGGATCAAACATCCGCTCACGATCCGCTGAATGGTTATTTGCCGGCGGGCTTATCATTGGATGAGGGCAGCAAAGAGCGCGCGGAAGATCCGGTGACTTATGTCAAGAAGGCAAAAGCGAGCATGGCTGTGCATGTGAACGCGATGCTCGAGATGAAGCGGCTCGGTGCCATCGCCTTCGACTACGGAAACAATATTCGCCAGGTTGCTTACGATGAAGGCGTGGAAGACGCCTTTTCTTTTCCGGGTTTTGTCCCCGAATACATCCGTCCGCAGTTTTGCGAAGGGCGGGGGCCGTTCCGCTGGGCGGCGTTATCTGGCGATCCAGAGGATATATACAAGACCGATGAAGTGATCCTGAAGACGTTCGCCCACAATGAACATTTATGTAAATGGATCCGAATGGCGCAGGCCAAAATCGCCTTCCAAGGCCTGCCGTCCCGGATCTGCTGGCTTGGCTACGGTGAGCGGGCGTTGTTCGGCCAAATCATTAACGATATGGTCGCCTCCGGGGAGCTGTCGGCTCCGATCGTGATTGGGCGCGACCATCTTGACGCAGGCTCCGTGGCATCGCCAAATCGCGAGACGGAGGCGATGCGTGACGGCAGCGATGCGGTCGCGGATTGGCCGATTCTGAACGCGCTCCTCAATACGGCGGCCGGCGCAAGCTGGGTATCGCTGCATCAAGGCGGCGGCGTAGGTATGGGTTATTCCATTCACGCCGGCATGGTTGTCGTTGCGGACGGCTCGAAGGAGGCAGAGGCGCGATTGGAACGCGTTTTGACGACCGATCCGGGCATGGGCATAGTCCGTCATGCGGATGCCGGCTATGATCTGGCAATCGATACCGTTAAGAAGATGGGAATTCGGATGCCGATGGCGGACAGACAGGTGACCGGAAAGGAGTGACACTACCCGTATGCTGTATATCAAGAACGCGGCACAAGTCGCCACCATAAGCGGGGGCAGCCATGCGCCGAAGATAGGAATAGAGATGGAGAGGCTGAACATCATCGAGAACGGCGGTGTCGTTGTGGATGGTGAACGCATCGTCTTCGTTGGAGCCGACCAAGAGGCTGCGGAGTATGTTTCGCGCCATGGAGGCGAAGAAGTCAACGTTATTTTGGCGGAAGGAAAGACCGTCACCCCCGGTCTGATCGACCCGCATACACATGTGGTGTTCGCCGGGTCGCGGGAGTATGAGCTGACACTTCGCCTCCGCGGCGCCACCTATATGGAAATCCTGCAAGCAGGCGGCGGTATTCTGAATTCTACGAACAAAACCCGCGCTGCATCGGAAGCGCAGTTAATCGCGGAGACTCGGAAGCGGCTTGACCGTTTCCTTGCCCACGGCGTCACGACGATCGAGGCGAAGAGCGGCTACGGGCTGCGGCTTGCGGATGAATTGAAACAGCTGCGGGCGGCCCGTTTTCTTCATGGCGAGCATCCCGTCGATCTCGTCTCGACCTTTATGGGAGCCCATGCGGTTCCTCCCGAGTACAAGTCGGATCCGGATGCCTTCGTCACAATTTTGACGGAGGAAATGATACCTGCTGTCGCCAAAGAAGGGCTGGCTGAGTACTGTGACGTCTTCTGCGAAGAGGGCGTGTTCACTCCCAAGCAATCGAGGACAATTCTGGAAGCCGGCCTGAAATGGGGGCTGAAGCCGAAAATTCATGCTGACGAAATCGTCCCTTACGGGGGAGCTGAGCTGGCTGCCGAGATCGGAGCCGTATCGGCCGAGCATCTGCTGCAGGCGTCGGACGCCGGCATCCGGGCAATGGCAGAGAAAGGCGTCATTGCGGTGCTTCTGCCCGGCACGGCCTTCTTCCTCATGACGAAGCCGGCCGATGCGCGGAAAATGATCGAGGCGGGCGTGCCGGTCGCCTTGTCGACCGACCGGAATCCGGGCTCCAGTCCGACGGAGTCGCTTCTTTTTATGATGAACCTGGCTTGCTTAACGATGCGGATGACGCCTGCCGAAGCGCTGACCGCCTGCACGATCAATGCGGCTCATGCAATCGGACGCGCGGGTCGGATCGGCAGCATCGAGGCCGGGAAGCAGGCGGATTTGGTTATTTTCGATGCCCCGAATATCGAGTATATGCAGTACCATTATGCCGTTAATTTAACGGAGACGGTTATCAAGAATGGCATTCCTGTCATTGTACATGGTCAAAGGAATTATGCATGATGCAGTTGACAATCAATGCGGCTAGATTGGAGAAAGCCATTCATGAACTCGGCCGAATCGGCGTGAATGAGCAGGGCGGCTTGAACCGGACGACGTTTACGCCTGCGGAGTTAGCAGCCCGGGACTGGGTAAAAGCGAAAGCGGTGGACCTTGGCTTGGACGTTCGCGTCGATGAAGCGGCCAATATTTGGGCTGCCCGGCGCGGCACGCACAACGCGCTTCCGGCTATAGTATTCGGTTCCCACGTCGATACAGTGCCGAACGGAGGCAAGTACGACGGAGCGCTCGGTGTCTTGTTAGCTTTGGAGGTTATGCTTGTGCTGAAGGAGCAGGGCATTCGGACCCGGCATCCACTCGAACTCGTTTCCTTTAGCGCGGAAGAACCGAATCCGTTCGGTTTATCGACATTCGGCAGCCGGTCGGTTGCCGGCAAGCTGACAGGGAAGAACTTGGAAGGCATCCGGGACGACGCCGGAAGGCTGCTGAATGATGCATTGCGTCAAGCAGGCGGGGATCCGGAGCGTTACGAGCAGGCGCGACGGAAGCCGGAGGAGCTCGCTGCTTTTCTAGAGGTGCACATCGAACAGGGGAAGAGACTGCTGAATCGAGGCATTCCGGTCGGCATTGTAACGGCGATCACGGGAATTTATCGTGAGGAAGTGACGGTAATTGGCGTGCCGAATCATGCGGGAACGACACTTATGCAGGATCGGACCGACGCGTTACTGGGGGCGGCCGAAGCGATGCTCGCGCTGGAGCGGGTATGCCTTACGCATCCATCCGATGAAACTGTAGGGACGGTCGGGAAGATCTCGAACGAACCGAATGCGGCCAATATTATTCCCGGCAAGGTGCATTTTCACATGGAGATCCGCGGGAAAACGAGAGCCGACATCCAGGAAGCGATCGAAAAATGGGAAGTGCATGCGGCTCTTATTTGCTCCAGAAGAGGGGTTCGAATCGAGCGTCGTCTGCTGCTAGACCAGCATCCGGTTACTATGGATCCGCTCGTTGCCGGGACTTGCGCTTTGCAGGCGGAGAAGCTCGGATATTCGCATGCATCACTTGGCAGTATGGCCGGACATGACGCGGCGCATATGGCGTCGCTCACCCGTTCGGGGATGCTCTTCGTCCCCAGCCTGGACGGAAAAAGCCATTGTCCGGAGGAGGAGAGCCGGATCGAAGATATCGAGAAGGCGGGCAACGTCCTTCTTCATGCCATTTTGGCGCTGGATGAGAAACTGGATGTTTAAGGAGGGTTAGCGTGAGCAAACGGAAGCAGTATGCAGCGGAATATGTCTATGCAAACGGAGCGTTTCAGAAAGATTTTGCAATCGTGGTGGAGAACGGCGTCATCGCGGAGGTTGGACCTTCGCAAAAGGTATCCGCTGCGTTTCCTGATGCCGAGCTTGTCCGCTGGGAAGGGAAAGCGATCGTGCCGGGCACGGTCAATGCGCATAATCATTCTTTTCAAAGTCTGCTGCGCGGCATCGCCATCGATAAATCGTTTATGGAATGGAGGGATCAAGCGTTGTACCGGTACACTCCGCTGCTTGATGAAGAAGCGGTCTATGTGGGAGCGCTGCTGGCTTTCGGGGAAATGATCAGGTACGGCGTCACGACCGTCAGCGACTTTTTCTATGTTCATAACGGCGGTACGGCCTATGACGAGGCGGTCATTCGAGCTGCGAAGGACGTAGGCATCCGGCTTGTTTTTGCCCGGACGATGTACGATTGGAGCGGTGCTCCCACGGCGTACAGGGAGACGGTGGGAGAAGCCGTGGAAAGGACTCGTTCTCTTGCCGTCAAATACCAGGGGGACCCGATGGTTACGGTCCATCCGGCGCCACACAGCCCGCACGCGGCTTCGCCGGAAATGATTAAGGCCGGACATCGGCTTGCGATCGAGCTGGATACCCCTTTCCATATTCATGTCGCGGAAGAAATGTTTGAGGTCGAGGAGACCTTAAGGAATTACGGCCTTAGGCCGGTTCATTATTTGGACTCATTAGGCGTATTGGATGAACGGATGATCGCCATTCACTTGGTATGGTTGGACGATTCTGAAGTCGAGCTGATTGGCAGCCGTGGCGGCTCGCTGGCTTATTGTCCCTCCAGCAATATGTTTCTCGCAGACGGCGTCACCCGAATCCCTGACCTTTTGAAATCAGGCGTAAAAGTTTCCTTGGGAACGGACGGGGGCTGCAGCAACAACCGGATTAGCGTATTTGAAGAAATGCGGATGTGCGCTTTGCTGCAAAAGGTTTCCCGGTTGGATGGGACCTGCATCACCGCGAATGACGTGTTCCGGATGGGAACAGCGAGCGGCGCCGAAATGTTAAGACTGCAGACCGGTACGATCGAAGCCGGCAAAGCGGCGGACTTCACGGCGGTGGACATTCACGATTTGTCGTTGGCGCCAGAACGCGAATTGTTCGCAAATGTTGTATACGCCATGCAGCCGACCGCGATTGCCCATGTCGTCATCGACGGCAAACTCGTCTTCAGCAAAGGCGGATTATTAACCGTAGCCGAGCAAGAAATTAGTTCGCGGGTGAATCGGTTATTCGAGAAGTGGGGCGGCGCATATTGCGAAGGAAGTGGGCATTAGCCGCAGTTATGTTTCACGGGTAGAGAAGAGGGCGCTCATGAAGCTTTATCATGAGTTTTATAAGTCGAAGCGTTGAAAAGTTGTGAATGAAGTCTTGTTAGGAATTGGCTTATTGGTCGGTCTTAACATTAAAAGCACTAAATAACAAGCTGATGTCGGTATTCAACTGGCGCCAGCTTGTTTATTTTCGCTGCTCCATTCATTGTAAATACGGAAATATTTTTCAATTCCTCGTTGTGCCTCTTCGATGGGTCGGAGCATGTCATGGAAATCTATCGCTAGTATCGTCATCGTCGAGTACGCTTCGTGAGTAAGGTAAAGGGATTGCCATCAAGGTAGTTTCTAGCAGCTTATCGAGAGCTTCTTCCAACGTTACGGTAACCTCGGTTCCACGACGGTTTCTAAAGATTAGTTAAAATATGGGGGTAAATCTATAGTTTGTTAAGTTGTAATGTATGCGCTTACTTTTTATAATTTAGTTATGTAAGACGTAAATTGTCTTGCAATTATACTTGAAAGAAAATTTTTTCTCAGGTAGGAGGGACAGTCAGTAGTTCACGAAATATGACACAGGACAAGTTATGTACTGCAAAGAGAATCAACCGACAAAAAATGAAAGGGAATGATTGTAAAAGATAATATTCAAGTAGTATGTAGGCAATTAGTGATAAATAGAAAATTTCGGGAGGTAAAATATGTTTAAGTTTAATAAGAAAGTCTTGACGTTAGTTATTGCAGCTTCAATGAGTATTACCACCTTGTTTGCAGCAACCGCAAATGYAGCGACAGACTACTGGCAAAATTGGACCGATGGTGGTGGGACAGTAAATGCTACCAATGGATCTGGAGGAAATTACAGTGTTAACTGGTCAAATACCGGGAATTTTGTTGTCGGTAAAGGCTGGAATACCGGATCACCATCTAGGGTAGTAAACTACAATGCCGGCGTCTGGGCGCCGTCCGGCAATGGGTATTTGACTCTCTATGGGTGGACGAGAAACTCACTCATAGAATATTACGTCGTTGATAGCTGGGGCACTTATAGACCTACAGGAACACATAAAGGCACTGTGTCCAGTGATGGTGGCACATATGACATCTATACGACTGAGCGAGTCAACGCACCTTCCATTGACGGCACAAAAACTTTCACCCAGTTCTGGAGTGTCCGTCAGTCGAAGAGAGCGACCGGCAGCAACGTCGCTATCACTTTTAGCAACCACGTTAACGCATGGCAGAGTAAAGGAATGAATCTGGGGAGCAGTTGGTCCTACCAGGTGTTAGCGACAGAGGGATATCAAAGCAGTGGTAGCTCTAATGTAACGGTTTGGTAACAGGCCACCTGCAAGCAGGCAACTGACGGGCACCCGAATGTCTCCAGAGTATTGAGATAGTGATTTAATCACTTGATATTGTTAAGGCTGGCCGGTCTCACAGCCGGCGGCCTTATATATTTCGAAAAATGCTACAACCTACATGCTACTTGAATAATATCTTTTAGAAGAGTGAAGGGCGGCGGGGACCGCCTTCGCGGGTAAAGAGTTAACCGATTTTTAGGAGTTGGAGACAGGCCGATGGTCGTTCCCCTCTAGTTTGATCTGTCAGTCGGATGCGTTGAGGGCCGTTTCCCGCAAGACGAACGGTCTTCAATGCTGCCGGAGGCAAATTGTAGGCCGTCACAGCCTATAATTTTTCCTATCAGTTTAAAGGAGATATATCAATGAGAAAGTTATTAATTTTCCTTTTAATAGCAATAATGTTTGTTGTCAGCGCTTGTTTGCAAGAAAAGCCTGATAAAAATCCTGTTAAAATGCCTGATAACTTTGTATTAGTCAAAGGCGGGGCTTTTTTGAACACAAAGTCCAGCTACTATGGGGAAAATGTAACATTATCGAACTTTTATATCGGTAAATATGAGGTAACTCAAAAAGAGTGGATTGAGGTAATGGGAAGTAATCCCTCAGAATTCAAAGGCGATAATTTGCCGGTAGAAATGGTAAGCTGGTATGACGTTGTGGAGTACTGTAATAATAGGAGTATAAAAGAGGGCTTAACACCGTATTACACTATAGACAAGAATAAAAAAGACCCGAAAAATAAGAGTGAAAACGATAATATAAAATGGACAGTAACGATCAATGCGGGAGCTAATGGTTACCGATTGCCGACAGAAGCGGAGTGGCAATATGCTGCAGGTGGAGGTCAGATGAGCAAGAGTTACACCTATAGCGGAAGCAATAATGCAGATGAAGTAGCATGGTATTGGAAAAATGCTGGAGATAAAAACTTATCAGGGGAATGGAACTGGCCTATGGTAGAAAACAACCATAATAAAACAAAATCTATCGGTGTCAAGAAACCCAACGAGCTAGGACTTTACGATATGTCAGGTAATGTAAGGGAATGGTGCTGGAACGGGTACGGAGACTTGGATAGTAATAGCAGCTCTACCCGGATTGTGAAGGGCGGCGGTTGGATGGGCGACGTCGGCGAGTTATCATATCTGAGCAATTTCGAGGCGAATGGCATGGGCCCCGATCAAGGTTTTCGTGTGTGTCGCGACGAGTGAACGGTAACAAGAAATATCAAGCATAATCGAAAAAATCTACTGATAGGAAAGGGTGGGGAATCAGAAACTTAGATAAGGAAAACTGTCTGTTACTCCTATCTGCTCCAATCTTGTAAGCCCCGAAATTAGATTTGAGTCTAGATTACTTAACGTAGCAAGCTAGATGAAGAATCAATGGAGGGGATTTTTTTTCGAGCGCTTGAAGGCGAGAACAAACAAATGTAGTAGGGGTGCCCCAAAAGCCTATGGCTTTTGGGGCACCCTCTTTTTTTCGCTATTTCCTTAACACACAAAATCCCATCTCTCACTCACAGCGATGAGGACCGAGGTCGATCCCCGTAGGGGCGACAGCCACCGGACTCCATGCGGACGGAACGAATGCGTAGGAAAGGCGTCTGAATCTACCGGTAAAAGTCCTCGTTGAGTAAGCTTTTTAGTTATCCAATCAAAAATTGGGACATCCCAAGATGGATAAACGAGCTTATCTCGCACGAACGAAACGAAGCGGAAAAGAACTTAATGCGCTCGCGTTTTCGAATCAGTAACTGTCTTGTTTGTTCTTTTCTCGGTGAAAAAATAAACCAATGCTAAGAGCGGCAGGATGGTTCCAATGAGAGATGTGAGCTTCCAGCCACCATGGGTATAAGACCAACCGCCCAAGGATGATCCGATGGCTCCGCCTGCAAAAAATATAGACATGAATAGTCCGTTTAGGCGTCCTTTCGCTTCACTACCCAACGAATAAATCGTACGTTGACTAATTACAAGATTACCCGACACGGCCATGTCGAGTGTAAATGCGGCTACAAAGAGAAGAATCAGAGCAAGGGTTGAATAGCTTTGGAACAGATAGATGAGCAAAAAAGAAAAGGCGGCTACAATCATAGCTAGCCCCGTTAACCATTTGTCCCAGCCTTTATCCGCTAATCTTCCGGCAATCGGCGCAGCAATTGCACCACCTACACCAACTAGCGCAAACCATGCAATGCCTCCCTGGGACATTTCAAAAGTATCAGCCAAATGTAAAGGAACGACAGTCCAAAATAGGCTGAAGGCTCCAAATAAACAAGCTTGATATAGTGCGCGACGTCGTAATGCAGGTGTTTGTCGTAATATAGCGCCTAAAGAGAGAATTAGTTTTCCGTAGCGTACCATTGGAGCTGGCTTGCGCTCCGGAAGAACATACGATAGCAGAGCAGCCAATAGAGAGATAACAATTGCAGATAAAATAAATATGGCTCTCCAACCCCATAGACTGGTAATAAAGCTTGCCAATGGCCGGGCAAACATAATTCCCAGTAAGAGGCCGCTCATTACATTACCGATCACGCGGCCGCGCTGGTCTTCAGACGCTAAATAGGCGGCGAAGGGCACCAGAATTTGAGCTACTACAGAACCAATTCCAATAAATAGAGATGCGATCAAAAACAACGGCGCATTAGGCGCGAATGCGGCAGTTAGCAGTGCGACAATTGCAACGATAAGCATGAAAACCGTGAGACGCCGATTTTCAATGACGTCGCTTAGCGGTACGATGAGCAGCAACCCGATAACATAACCGATTTGAGTAACTGTAACAATTAATCCTGCTGCTGTAGAAGGAAGACCAATGGCATCGCGGATAGGCCCTACCAGAGTTTGAGCGTAATAAAGATTGGCGGCGATAAGCCCGCACGCGGCTGCCAACAGAACCATCATCCAACTTGATATACGGCTGTCTTGATTAGCTTGTTCTTTTTGCATCATTATCCTCCTTTAAATACTGAACGTTTAGTTTTATAATTGTATTTAAAAATAATATACTGAACGTATCGTTTTGTAAATAGGCTTTGTTTAGGATTTTATTTTTTGTATACTGAACGTATAGATTATTAATTGATGGATATGGAATATATAACAAGGGGGATTCTTATGCAGGGGAAAAGAGGACGTCCGCGCAATATTGGAACGCAAAACTCGATCCTTTCCGCTTCCTATGATTTATTGTTGGAAATTGGCTTTGGAGCGGTTACGGTAGAAAAAATCGCTGATCGTGCCAAGGTCAGCAAAGCTACGATCTATAAATGGTGGCCTAACAAGGCTGCAGTGGTGATGGACGGATTTCTATCCGCTGCGTCTGCAAGACTGCCTGTGCCGGATACAGGTTCGGTATTCCAAGATATTCTGGAGCATGCCACGAATATGGCCCGGTTTATGATTAGCCGTGAGGGCTCAATTTTTCTTGAGATCATAGGTGAAGGGCAGGTTGATACTGCCTTGGCGGAAGCCTATAGGACCCGTTATATACAGCCTCGCCGGTTGGAGGTTCATGGTATTTTGGGTCAGGGGGTTCGGCGCGGAGAGCTGAAGAAGAATCTCGATACCGCATTATGCACAGATCTCATTTACGGGCCGATTTTCTATCGTTTATTAGTTACGGGGGATATGCTTGACGATAACTATGTTAGGCAGTTGGTTACCCAGGTTTTTGAAGGAATCCGCTCGACTTAAAACCGCATTTCGAACGACTTACGCCGGTCCATAAGGGAAGGTAATTTGCGGTTATAGTTTCATTGCAATAAGCACATAACTAATTAGAATCCAATGTAAAGGAGAATCCATTATGAGCGATCAAAACAAACCTAACAGTCAACATGCCGCACCAAAATCAAGCGATCCGAGTAAACAGGGAAGATCCGCAGCACAGAAAAAATCGAAATAAAATATGAAACGGTCCGGGTCGTTCTGAAATTCTCAGGTTCGATCCGGACCGGCAATGATATTTAAATAGTAAGCATCGGAATTGGCGGAGAAAATCAGGTGCATTTTGTGATGTTATTCGCGCCAATATTTCGGAGTAAATACAACCTGATTGGATATTTATCTGTATTCACACTTAGAAACTTGAAAAATAGCACTCATATCTAGTATAAATGATGTATGACAGGAAAACTGGAGTGAAGCCATGTATAAGGTGCTCTTGGTGGATGACGAATTTATTATACTAGACGGTATTGCCTCGGTCGTAGACTGGGAAGCGTGCGGCACACAATTGATCGGAACGGCGCAAAACGGCGTGGAAGCATTCGAAAAAGTGAAGCACGATCCGCCCGATATTATTATTAGCGACATACGCATGCCGGGGATGGACGGACTGCAGCTCGTTGCAGCGGTACGGGAGCTTTATCCGGATATATCGTTTATATTACTTACAGGTTYTTCCGAATTCGATTATGCGAAGACCGCAATGCATCACGGAGTCAATCATTATTTGCTGAAGCCGTGCAGCGAAGAGGCGCTTATGGAAGCGCTGTCGGAAGTCGTGCAGCGAAGGCGAGAGAAGGACGATAACGACCATTTCGTGCAATCGATCAAGTATGGCCTCGAACGCGTGCTGCCGCATGCGAAGGAGCAATTTCTGAAAGAGCTCGTCACAAACAAAACGTACGGCGTCATGGAATGGCAATATTTTGGCCGGTTGTTCGGGCTTCAGTTCCAAACCCAGCGCGTCCGGCTGCTGCTTGCGGAAATTGAGGGTGAACACGAGTACGAGCATTTGTTTGCGGTCAAAAACATTGCCGAAGATGTATTTCAAAATCCGATCCTAAGCTCGACGGTGGGAAGCCATGTGCTGCTATTGATGGAGGACGAGCTCAGCGAGGAGCAATTGTTCGAAAAAATCGACGCGATCCGCTCCACGTTTATGAAGTATTACCGTTTGGATCTGACGGCCGCGCTGAGCGAGCCCGGTGAGCTCGCGCATGTGAGGCGGCTGTACACGCATACGATCGCTTGCTTGAATCACCGGTTCTATCTTGGGGAGGGCAGCTTAATTACGGAGCGCGATATTTCCGTTCCGGAGGAAGCAGAGAAGCGGGACTTCGAATACGACCCGGAGCGGCTGGCAATGCCGATCAAGGCGGGCCACTGGGCGGACACGGAGCTTGAGCTGAAACGAATGTTCCAAGAGCTGTCCGAGCTTAGATATGAGATCGAGGAAACGAAATCGTATCTTATTCAAATTTTTATGGAAATTATTCGTATATGCTCACCCGCACAGATGAAAGGATATATGGATAAGCTGCCGGGTCTGATCGCGGGCAGCACACTGCAGTCGTTCCAGCAGTTTGTCATGACGATCGCCCGCGAAATTACGCTGGACCGTTATGAGCGCAACCGCCGCAAGCAGTCGCAAATGGTGCAAAGCGTGATGCAGATCGTGCAGGAACGATACAGAGACGAAACATTGACGCTGCAAACGATCGCCGCCGAAATTTACATGAATCCCGATTACATAGGCAAAATGTTCAAAAAGGAAACCGGCGAAAAGTTTACGAATTACGTCATGAACATTCGGATCGAGAAGGCGCTGGAGCATATCGAGCGCGGCGGCGACTTTACGTTCGGGTCGCTGGCGGAAGCGTCCGGCTTCGGCGATAACTATTCGTATTTCAGCAAAATATTCAAAAAATATACCGGCTTTTCTCCTTCCGAATACCGGAAATCGCCTTTATAAATGATTCGAATAGACACACCCTGCATCCGTATTTAGACGGAATGCGGGGTGTTTTTTGTTTGGCGTACGAACCCATGTCGGATTTTTTTCATCGGATTTTTAGCAACGGTTTTGAACAAAAAGGCATCGGAAATGAACATGGGCATCGTCAGGCGGAGAAGGTATATTAGTAAGCGTAATCATTAATTAATTAACACGAAGGATGGAGGTTTACCCGATGGAACTGGAACAAGAGCTGGCTGCCAAGAGCGCAAAGGCGAAGTCAAGCACATTATCCTTCATCAAAAAGGAACTTATTCGGAATAAATATGTGTACCTCATGTTGATTCCGGTTGTCGCCTACTATTTGATTTTCAGCTATGCACCGATGTACGGCCTCCTGATGGCGTTTCAAAAGTCTTACAGTCCGATTAAAGGCATCATGGAAGGCAAATGGATCGGCTTCGACAACTTTACGATGTTTTTCGAAAGCTATTACTTTTGGCGGATTATTAAAAATACGCTCATCCTCAGCTTTTATAGTATTGTGTTCGGCTTCCCGGCCCCCATCGTACTAGCGCTGCTGCTTAACGAGGTTAGATTGAAATGGTTCAAGAGCACGGTGCAGACGGTCAGCTATATGCCGCACTTCATATCGGTCGTTGTCGTAGTCGGTATGTTGAAAACGTTCTCAGCTCTTGACGGCGGCTTGTTCAACGTCATTCGCAGCTTCTTCGATCTTCAGCCGATCATGTTTCTGGCAGAGGCGGATATGTTCAGGCCAATGTACATCTTATCAAACATCTGGCAGGGAGCGGGCTGGGCGTCGATCATCTTCCTGGCGGCGCTGAGCGGCATCGATCCGCAGCTGTACGAAGCGGCGAAGATGGACGGAGCGGGGCGCTGGAAGCAATTGATGCACATTACGCTTCCGGGAATATTGCCGACCATTGTCGTCATGCTGATTCTACGTCTTGGTGCGGTTATGAATTCCGATTTCCAAAAAATATTGCTTATGCAAACAGCACCCACCTATGAGACATCCGACGTGATATCCACCTTCGTCTATCGGTCAGGCATCCTGGAAGGCAATTACACCTACTCGACGGCTATCGGACTCATTAACGGTGTCATTAACTTCTCGCTGCTTTTGCTCGCGAACCACATTAGCCGCAAGGTGAATTCCACAAGTCTCTGGTAAATAGGAGGAGCCTATGAAACGCTCAACAGGCGAATATATTTTCGATACCGTCAACTTGCTGCTGCTATGTCTCGTCATAGCGGTGTGCTTCTACCCAATGCTGTACGTGCTTAACTCATCGGTCAGCGATCCGGATCAAATGCTTCGTTCACGTTCGCTTATGCTGCTGCCGGAAGGCTTCCAGCTTGAAGCTTACAAATTTGTGTTCAATTATCCGAAGATCTACACGGGATATCTCAATACGCTCATTTACGTTGTGGCGGGAACGGCGATCAACCTGCTCATGACCTCGCTCGCTGCTTATGGGCTTTCCCGTATGGATTTGATGGGCAGAAAGACGCTCATGAAGATGATTACGTTCACGATGTTTTTCGGCGGAGGCATGATCCCGACATTTCTGCTTGTGCAAAATCTCGGCCTTGTCGACACGAGATGGGCGATTCTTATTCCAGGCGCAATCAGCACCTTCTACTTCCTTATTATGAAGACGAGCTTTGAGTCGATTCCGATCAGCCTGATTGAATCGGCCAAGCTAGACGGCGCCAACGATTTCCTTATTTTGTTCCGTATCGTGCTTCCGCTGTCCAAATCGATTCTTGCTGTTATGATGCTTTATTACGCGGTTGATCATTGGAACGACTATGTTGGCCCGATGCTTTATCTGCGCAGTCAAGAGCTATACCCGATTCAGATCGTGATGCGCGATATTCTAATTAGCAGCAGCACGGAAGCAATGGGAGCGGGAGCGGACACTGGCTTTGCGATCGGGGAAAACATCAAGTACGCGACGATCATTATTTCGACGCTGCCGATTATGATCGTTTACCCTTTCATCCAACGATTTTTTGTTCAAGGCGCTTTAATCGGTGCCGTGAAACAATAAATAATTAAACCTATCTTGGAGGCGATTCACTGTGAAGAAAAAAGCGGGGTTAATTCTTGTGAGTTCCATGCTGCTGATTAGCATCTTGTCGGCTTGCTCGGAGAACAACGGGTCAAACACAGGCAATACCGGCAACACCGGCAATACGCCGGCGGGAACAGAAGCGCCGAAAGGTGAAGAAGCGATTTCTGTTATTCCGCTTCCGATTACGAACGAATCGTTCACGATCGATTACTGGCGTGCTAACGACGGCAAGTTAACGGCTTCTTTGCAAAATTTCGGTGAAATGGCCAGCTATAAAAAGAAAGAAGAGCTGACCGGTATCAAAGCGAACTTTACGCATCCGCCGCTTGGACAGCAAAAGGATCAGTTCAACCTGCTGATTGCCACGAAAGATTTGCCGGACGTTATTTACTATAACTGGGCAGATGCTGTCGGCGGACCCGAGAAAATGATCGAAGACGGCCGCATTATCCGCCTGAACGAACTGATCGATCAATATGCGCCTAACCTCAAAAAAATTATCGAATCCGATCCGGACGTGAAGAAGCAAATTGCGCTTGACGACGGCACAATCTACATGTTCCCGCTGCTTAAGCTTGACGCGGTGAAGCTGAACGCGACTTCCGGTCTCGTTATGCGGAAAGACTGGCTCGATAAGCTGAGCTTGAAATCGCCGACAACGATTGGCGAGTGGTACACGGTGTTGAAAGCCTTCAAAGAGAAGGATCCGAACGGCAACGGCAAAGCGGATGAGCTCCCGTTTACCGGCAACTGGGGTCCGGGCAACCTGACGAAGCTGCATGACTTCTCACCGGCATTCGGCGTCATCGGCGGCTTCCAAATGCAAGACGGAAAAGTAGCATATGGTCCGATCCTGCCGGGGTACAAAGATTTCCTTGCCGAAATGGCGAAATGGTACCAAGAAGGACTGGTTGATCCTGAAATTATGACGAACGACGGCAAAGCGTTCGACTATAAAGTGACGAATAACTTAGCTGGATCTTACCAAGGCGGCGTATTCAGCGGCATGGGCAAATTTTTTAACCTGATGAGAGACACCGATCCGAACTTCAACCTGACGGGCGTAGCATCTCCGCTTGCGTCGGACGGTAAATCTTACGCAGCGTTTAACCTGAACAATAAAGTATTGACTTACGGCGAAGCGATTACAGCCAGCGCGGACAAAGATAAGCTGAAATATATTGTTCAATGGATGGACTACAACTACAGCCCGGAAGGCAGCGATTTGTTCAACTTCGGTATCGAAGGTGAGAGCTACACGAAAGCAGGCGAAACGTACAAATTTACCGACACGATTACGAAAAACAAAAACGGCCTGACGTACGACCAAGCGCTTGCATCCTACGCGCTTTCGATTATGGACGGTCCGATCAACCAAGACAGCAAATATTTGGACGCGCTGCTGTTTGACCAAGGTCAAAAAGACGCGAACACGGAATGGATGAAGCAGTCCTCAGATCTGACGCTTCCTCCGCTTCGCTTGACGATCGACGAAGCTAGCCAAGTGACTTCCATTATGAGTCAAGTTAATACGTACTTGAACGAAACGATGTCTGCAATCATTAACGGCTCGAAGCCGGTTTCGGAGTATGACAAAATGGTAGAAACGATCAAAGGCATGGGTATTGAAGAAGCGGTTAAGCTTCATCAAGCGGCTTACGAACGTTATATGAGCAAATAATAGGTCGTATAGAGACTGTTTACCGGGGCGGCTAAAAGCCTTGGCAAGCAGTCTCTTCTTCCAGCTTCGATCACGCGAATTTGAATTTAGAGTGCGCAGATAGCTCCTGAATATGTTATATCTAGTATATGAACGTTGCTAAGGAGGCACTCTCTCTTGATCAAAGCCTATCGGAATTTGAGTATAAAGCTGAAAATATTTTTTATCATCGCGTTAATTATGGTGTTAATTATAACGCTTGCGTTCAGCTCGCTCTATTACGCTTATTCGATTTACGATAAGCAGCTGTATGATAAATCGTACAGACTATTGAATTTATCGTCATCTTCGATTGATATGGAGCTTAAGAAACTAGAATCGATGTCATTAAGCATCATTTCGGACACGGTCATTCAACAAAGCTTAAAGGAACTGCTCGTTGATGACTCGGAATATTCCGGTTATATCATCCGCAAAAGAATAACCGATCGTCTATGGGCGCATATCAGCACGTCCGAGAGATATGTGCAGTCGGTTCATCTGGTCGATACGAAGGAAAGGGTAAGCAAATACGGCGGTTCTGTAGAGCTAGTGGGCGAGAAGTATAAGCGTATAAGTGAAATGGCGGCGGCCGGAAAAGGATCCGTTAGCTGGTTGTATCCGGATAGTTCCGATCCGATGCTGATTCTCGTAAGGCAAGTGCGAACTTACGAGCCGCTGACGCTTGAGCCGATCGGTTTCCTCATATTGCGTATTAATATTGAACGGATCGTTGAGGATTACGCGGGCATTGCTTCAGAGAACAGTGATGTGATAGTGAAGTCCGGACAAAGTGTCGTCTATCCATTCCGCAATCTTTCGCCTGAAATTGCTCAAACCGCGCAGCCCTTAAATCAAGCTGACGGTTATGAGATTAAGGATTTGAACGGGGAAGCGGTATTTTTGTCCCAGAAAAAATCATCGTATACGGGCTGGACGTATTACAATGTTGTTCCTTACAATCATATTTTCGAAAAAATCGTTTGGCTTAAAAATACGTTGATTATTGTGTTTACGGCAACGGTTGTCATAGTAATCATAATCGGAATGCTATTCGCCCGAAGCTTAACGAAGCCGATTCGTTTGCTTATCACCCAGATGAAGGAAGTGCAATACGGGGACCTGGAAAATATGGGTGTCAGCTTACACGGCGCAGTTATTCAGCAAATGGACGAGGTTGGACTGCTTCAGCGAACATTCCGGTTAATGATTGCCCGGATTAATACTTTAATCAAAGAAAATTACGCGAATCAGCTCATTATCAAGGAAACCGAGTTCAAGGCGCTGCAAGCTCAGATCAATCCGCATTTTCTGTACAATTCGCTTGATTCGATCCATTGGCTGGCGAAGAAAAACGATCAAGGACAAATATCAAGCATGGTCGTGTCGCTTGGCTATTTGCTTCGTTCGTCGATCAGCCTGAAACGTAACGTGATTACGATCGCGGAAGAGCTCGAAATCGTACAGCATTACATCACGATCCAAAAGTATCGTTTCCAGCATCGACTCGATTTTCACATGGACGTAGAAGAGCGCTATATGAACGTGCTGATCCCGAAGCTAACGCTTCAGCCTCTATTGGAAAACGCGATTCAATACGGACTCGAGCCGCAGATCGAGCCTTGCACCATTCGCATATACGCGCAGGAAAGCGGAGACCGGCTTGCCATTATCGTCGAGGATCAGGGTCCGGGCATGGATGAACCGTATTTGCGCAAAGTGCTTAGCGGCGAAGTTGAAACAAGAGGTTCGGGTATCGGTCTTAAAAATATTCAAGATCGGATGAGGCTCGCATTCGGAGAAAGCTACGGCATGCTGCTAGAAAGCACGGTGGGGAGCGGCACAAAAGTAATGGTTATGCTGCCGCTGACTCAGGAGGTACAAGCAGGATGAGAGTGACGATACGGGTATGGATGCTGCTGGGAATGGTTGCGATATTGTTCGGCTGTGGCAAGGTGGAGTCTCATGATCCAGTTCGCTCCGCTGAAGAGAAAATTACGCTTCGGGTGTTCTGGTGGGGCGGAGACTTTAGAAATAACGCGACGATTCAAGCGATCGAAATGTACGAAAAGCAAAATCCGAATGTGAACATTGAGTTCGAATATACCGGCTTTAACGAATATTGGAAGAAGCTTGCTCCATATGCCGCAGGCAACGCGCTGCCTGACATCATGCAGATGGATGTTTCCTATTTGGCGCAATACGGAACCTTGGATTTACTCGAGGACTTAACGCCTTATATTCAGAAGGGATTTATCGATGCAAGTCATATTAGCGACAACAATTTATCGGGAGGCAAGCTTGGCAATCGTTTATACGGCTTAAACTTGGGCGTCAACGCGCTGTACAGCGTCTATGATCCGGAAGTATTCAAGCTGCATGACATTGCGCCGCCGACCGAGGATTGGACATGGTCCGATTTTGAAGCGATGGGCGAGCAGTTGAAAGGCAAAGGCGTTTATGTCGGAACAGACCTTACGCCTGAGCAGTATTTTGCCTACTACCTCAGACAGTACGGCCGCACGCTGTTTGCCGCTGACGGCACGAAGCTCGGGTATGAGGATGATGAGCTGTTTGTGGACTATTTTGGCCGGATGCAAAGAATGGCGAAGGATCGCCTCATTTTCTCGCCGGATATATGGTATTCCGATGTTCGGTTATCGGATTCGGATCCGTTTTATACGGGAGGAGCACTGCTTGGCTGGGGGTATTCCAATCATTTTATTACGACGGTTGAGAAATACGGCAAACCGCTGCAGTTAGCGCCGATTCCCGGTCCAAACAGAAACCAAGGCATGTTTCTGAAGCCGGGCATGTTTTTTTCCGTAGCGAAAAACTCGAAGTATAAGGAAGAGGCGGCTAAGTTCATCAGCTTCTTCGTCAACGATCTGGAAGCGAATAAAGTAATGAAGGCGGAAAGAGGAGTGCCTGTGTCAGCGAAGGTGAAAGACGATCTGAAGCCTTTCCTGGAACCGGAGCAACAGCAAGTATTCGAATATGTGGAATGGGTGGAGCAGCACAGCAGCACGATCGATCCGCCGGATCCGGTCGGAACCGGGGAAGTGACGGCGGTGCTTCGCAATCTGTATGATTTGCTGCTGTTCGACAAAATAACGCCGCAATCAGCGGCCGTGGAATTTAGATTGAAAGCGAACGCGATTTTAGCGCGAAATATGAAATAAGGGGATAATAAAATGAACATTAACGCAAAAGCAAGCGATTTGAAGCAAGTCGTGGGACGCGTGGCGGAGTATACATTCGGCATGGACCTGACATGGGATTGGCCTGGCGGAGTTGCCTACTATGGCGTCAGCCGGGCGTTTGAGGTAACGGGTGAGCAAGCTTATTTGGACCGGATGGTAGCCTGGGTGGATGAATATATCGAAGCGGGACTTCCGGGATGGACGGTTAACACATGCGCGATGGGGCATATGCTGCTCACTTTATACGAGCATACGAAGGACGAGAGGTATGCTGAGCTTATATTCAGCAAGATCGACTACCTGGAGAATAAAGCACTGCGTTTCGGCGACCGGGTGCTTCAGCATACGGTGTCGGCCAAAAACGACTTTCCGGAACAATGCTGGGCGGATACGCTGTTCATGGCGGCGTATTTCATGCTGCGTGCAGGCATCATGTTTGACAAAAAACATCTCGTGGAAGATGCCCTGCATCAATTTTTCTGGCATATCAACTATTTGCAGGACGAGAACGACGCGCTATGGTATCACGGCTACAACCATATCAAGAAGGACCATATGTCCGGCATGTATTGGGCGCGTGCCAATGCTTGGGCTGCCTATACGATGTCCCGCGCGGCAAGGATATTACCGGAAGGTTACTTGTATCCTCCAATGATGCATATTTGGAGTTCATTGCGCGATCAATTGGCCGCTATCAAGAAATTACAGAAGGAAGACGGTCTTTGGGGCACCGTGCTCGATTACCCGGAAGCTTACGGCGAAGTGTCGGCCACGGCGGGCATCGCGGCGGCAATGGTTACCCAAGGCAATCCTCTGCACGCGAAGTATGTGAAGAAGGCGCTTGACGGCTTACTGACGAACATCGCGGACAACGGCCGCGTGCTGAATGTATCGGGCGGTACCGCGGTCATGAACGACATCGCCGGCTACCTCGGCATCGATAGGAAATGGGCCCAAGGTTGGGGGCAGGGGTTGGCGCTCGCGTTCTTGGCTTCTGTCATAGAGAATGAGAAATGAAACAAAGTGAATTGAAACGAGGTACCACATTTAAGGGGGGCTAAACCATGTTGTTGGAACCAAAATCGAAATTGGTCATGATCGGCGACTCCATTACGGATTGCGATCGGGCTAGACCTTACGGGGAAGGGCTCTTTGGGGCTATCGGCAAAGGTTATGTTTCGCTTGTAGATGCGCTGCTGACGGCAGCATATCCGGAGTGCGGAATTCGGGTTGTGAACATGGGAACAAGCGGCAATACGGTTCGTGATCTGAAGGAGCGCTGGCAGACGGACCTGCTGGATCTGAAGCCGGACTGGCTGTCGATCATGATCGGCATTAACGATGTCTGGCGGCAATATGATCTGCCGGCCCAGACCGAGCAACATGTCTATATCGACGAATATGAAGAAACGCTGGAGGCGCTTGTAAAGCGTACGAGGCCGCAGCTGCAAGGGCTTGTGTTAATGACACCGTTCTATATCGAGCCGAATGAGGCAGATCCAATGCGCAGGACGATGGATCAGTACGGCGAGGTCGTAAAGAAGTTGGCGTTCAAGTATGATGCTCGGTTTGTCGATACCCAGGCAGCATTTAATCAGGTTCTAGCCCATATTTATCCGGGCACACTTGCCTGGGACCGCGTACACCCGAACATGGGCGGACATGCGGTAATCGCTCGAGCTTTTCTGCAAGCGATCGGTTACGACTATAACCGTGGTTTGTAATACGCTTTATTATTTTTGGAAAAAACAAATTAGAAAACCCTTGCGGCGCAAGGGTTTTTTTGTGCTTGAATTTTCTACCATTTGACTCATTTAAGAACTGTAAGGATGTTGTTGACGAATTGTTGGTGGGAATGGGAATTAAATTGTCCATTCATGTCTGAATCTGTATTTCTTCCGCAAAGTAGCGGTATTTTTACGCAATTTTAAGACACAACTCCAAGATTGTTTTTGTTACGATATAAGCATCAATTCTATTGGAGGTTAAGAGATGCTGAAGGTTGCTATTATCGGCGCAGGGGCAATTTCTACCGCGCATATCGAGTCGTACTTAAAGTTTCCAGGCCGTTGTAAGATCGTGGCAATTAGCGACAGTTATGAAGAAAAAGCATGGGCTCAAATCGAGAAGTTCGGACTTGAGGCTAAAGCTTATAAGGATTATCAAGATTTATTGGCGGAAGATATTGATCTCGTTTCAATCTGCACACCTCCTTATACACATGCTTCTCTGACAGTTGAATTTTTGGAAGCGAATAAGCATGTACTCGTAGAAAAACCGATGGCTTCCTCCTTGGAGGAATGCGATTTAATGAATGATGCTGCCCGCAGAACCGGGAAACTGTTGTCTGTCATTGCGCAGAACCGTTTCAGAACACCTATGATGAAATTAAAATCAGTTCTCGACAGCAAGCTGATGGGAGAAATCGTACATGTTCAAGTAGACTCCTTCTGGTGGCGGGGTCATTGCTATTATGATTTGTGGTGGAGAGGCACGTGGGAAAAAGAAGGCGGAGGGCCGACACTAAATCATGCGGTGCATCATATCGACGCGATGCTGTGGATGACAGGCAGACCAAATCAAGTACAGGCTTTCATGAGTAACGTATCTCATGACAATGCGGAAGTGGAGGATCTGTCTATCAGCATGCTAAAGTTCGATAACGGGGCATTGGGGCAAATTACGAGTTCCGTCGTCCACCATGGTGAAGAACAGCAGTTAATATTCCAAGGGGCCAAAGCTAGAGTTTCTGTCCCCTGGAAAGTAACAGCATCGACGTCGCGCTCGAATGGATTCCCCGAGACCGATACTGATTTGGAGAAGCAGCTCCATGACTATTATGAGAGTTTGCCTGAAGTTGTGCACGAAGGGCATGCCGGACAAATTGACGATGTTCTTACAGCTATTGAAAAGCAAACAGCTCCGTTGATTGATGGAATTAGTGGTAGACAGACTTTAGAGATGATAACAGCTATTTATAAATCGGCAAGCACAGGTCAACTTGTTCAACTGCCGTTACAACCAGAGGATGCCTTTTATACAAGAGAAGGCATGCAGGCTAATGCAACTCATTTCTTTGAAAAAAGTAAATCTATTGAAAACTTTCAAGCGATTTCGATTACGACCGGTAGCGACTACAAAGCATAGGAGAGAATAGAAACACCATATTAGGTACGGATGGCTACATTGAATTGCGCAAGTACGTGGATATTGGCAGAGAATCGACGGAAGATCATGTGTACCTCGTAAATACGGCAGGTGAGCAGCATATTCAAATTCGAGGCAAAGTAGGATTCCCGTATTTTGGACAACTGATCTTAGACTGCTTAAACCGAACGGAGAACGCAATGACCCAAGAGCATGCATTCAAGGCGGCTGAGCTCAGCTTGATCGCACAACGAGATGCGAGTCGAGTTATTTGACATGCTCCTGCCATTGCCTTCGGTATTGGTAAGGCGTCGATCCGAAATGTTTTTTGAATAACATGCAAAAGTGAGAACTGTTCGTAATGCCCACTTCCTCAGCAATTCGGGAAATGGCATAATCGCTCGATTGAAGAAGAATGACGGCTTGCTGCATTCGCTTGGCGTATAGATACTCCGATATCGTGCTGCCCGTGCAATCCTTAAATAAGTGAGACAAGTGATAAGGGGAAAGATGCAAATCCTTGCTCAACTTCTCCAGGCGCAAAGGTTGCTTGTAATGGCTCTCAAGCCACTCCATGATCTTCTCGGCTTGGTGCAATTGACGTGATTGCTGCTCCATTGATGAATTCGAGCGCCGACTTTCGTAAAGAGGCCTGAAAGAACGGAAAAAAGCGATCAGGAATAGCGAGAATTCCTCGAGATATTGATCCTTGGACAAACTCTCTATCGATTCTTGCAGGCTTAGTAGGATATTCGAGAGCCGCTCCATCTCCTTAGGTTCGTAGTATTGGGGAGACGGGGCCTTTCCTTTGTGAAATTGCTTGAAGAAAGCATGAAGAGCAGGCCAATTCTCAAAGAAAGCCTCATATAGTGAGGGTTCGTAATGAATGACGGAGCGCACGAACGGCGTTTGCTCTCCGATTACGGTTTGAACATGATGCAATTGGAAGGGCTGGAACACGCAGATCATGCCTGGCTTGATCTCGTAGTTCCGCTGATTGACGATCAGCGAGCCCTGGCCTTCATGGACCATCAGGATTTCAACGCCTAGATGGGCATGAAATACGCCTTGGTATTGTTCATCGTAGTTGCTTTTACGTTTATATGCAAAGTACAGAGGCACTTTACGAAGATCGATTGGAATTCGGGTCACTCGGATATCTCCCTTGTACCACTTTTTTAGCATCTATCCATAGTTTAATTATATTATCCCGAAAAGCAAGATTTCTTTGCTTGGTATAAACATTATCTATGCCGGAAACAGAGAAATATATCTTGATCAACTTATTTATAGGTTGCGATGCCGGAACTCACGGGGCGACAAGCCGGACTTTTTTTTGAAGAGCTCATTTGATGTTTATTGGGTTTTCATTTAACAACAATACCTTTGACCCCTCCTCGTTAAAATCATCAAACGAAACCACTTCATTTATAAAGCGCTTACAAATAATGGCTTCATTTGTTGATTTCATTATAAATCGACAGGTTCACGCATTATATCTCACTTTGTTTAGTTCTCTTATCTTTTATTTGCAAGATGGAAAGGTGGCTAATGACTAAGAGAAGATGGATTACTCTGCAATATGATCAAAAATCATGATCGAATTCACTGTCAGAAGAAAATAAAGTCTTAGACTTCCTTAATATAGCAATAGAAAAGAAATTACATTAATTGCTGTATGGTAATATGGAGTATATATTCGGATAAGGTGGTGTGGCTAATTGAATTATACCGAGCTAATTGAGTCATATAAAAGCGATTTGCAGCGTTATTCCTTGGATCAATTAAGGTATGTATTCGAGCCAGGGGTTTGGTCTTTAGGCCAAATGTATGATCACTTGATACTTGCTGCGCTCGATTACCTTGACAATGTGAAAATATGTGCATCTTTAAATGAGGAGCAATCTCAAGGGAAAACGGAGGGCGGCGTGCAATTGTTTAATATCGGCGCATTCCCTCCGATCAAAATCAAATTGCCTGATTTCCCCGGAAATAATCCCAGTAATTCGGAAAGTAAAGAGGACCTATTGAGTGGACTCGACTTAGTACTAAAGAGAATGTCTAAATGGGAAGAGAAACTAAATACGATAAACCCAAATTATAAAGTCAGACATGACGGCTTTGGGTGGCTCAACGCGCGAGAGTGGCATGTTTTGGTAGGTATGCATTTTCGCCATCACCTGCGCCAAAAGGTCGAACTGGAACAAAAGCTTGTGACTTAATTTGAATGTGAAGAGGTGTTCGTATGAAGACTTTAGGGTCCATGAATGTTGATGTTATTACGTTGTTTGTGGAGGATTTGCAAAAGGTGAGGGCGTTCTATCAAGAAGTATTTGGTGTTTTTGCCGTATATGAAGACGATGTGTCTGCGGTATTCAACTTCGGAAATATGAGTATTAACCTCCTGAATATTTCCGAGGCATACGGTCTGATCCATCCTGGAACAGTCGCAAGCCGAGAATCCGGATCTCGTTTCCAATTCACCATTCGTGTGGATGATGTGGGTGCAGTATGTAATGAATTGAATGCACGAGGCGTTGCTCTACTTAATGGTCCAGTGGACCGTCCGTGKGGAGTACGCACTGCTACCTTCGCAGATCCGGCAGGACATGTCTGGGAGCTTGCGCAGCAATTGGCATAGATATAAAGTTTGTGCATTGAACTAACGAGAAACGATAGTTGAAAACTACTATTGGATGAGCAGACACTGTGGTGGACTGCTCATTTTATTAAGCAAACGGGCAGTAATATTTAGTTATAGCTATAAATGACGTTAATCAACATTTGGCCAACTGGTAAAATAGGTGTAAATGCAATTGAACAGTGGGGTGAGATTATGAATAATTGGATTGAAATTCGTCAAATGACTGAGTCAGACGTAGAACTTGTTTATAGGGTTTTCACTGAACATGGTATTGGAAAACCTAGGGATTACATCTTGAGTTGTTGGGAACAGAACGAAGTAGGAGAAAGAATAACTTTACTAGCCTTTTACCAAGGACAGTTTGCGGGAAGCTTACATCTACTTGCTACATCTCATTATCCTTACTTTGTTGAAAATGGCATACCTGAAATTAATGATTTTAATGTCATTCCTCCAGTTCGAAAGTTAGGAATTGGCAATGCATTAATGGGAGCCGTTGAGAAAATCGCATTTGAGAAATACTGTATAGTAGGAATTGGTGTTGGACTCTATCAAAGCTATGGTAATGCACAGCGATTATACGCTAAAAGGGGATACATTCCAGATGGCAGGGGAGTGATGTATCAAGCACAATCAGTCAACCCTGGAACCATAGTTTGTGTTGACGACGATTTAAATCTGTATTTTACCAAAAGTAGACCATTAAATTAAGCTAACGGGCAGGAGAGCTTAAACACCAGAAGTTGATTAACCATTACAAAAAAACATAGTTTTATATAATGAACAATACACTATCAAAACCTGGGGTGAGATCAAGATCATGAAAAGTGATAGGGCTTTGTTAGTAATTGATGTTCAAAACGGTATGTTTCAGGAAGAATACCCAGTATACGACGGTGATGGTTTACTAGAACGCATAAGCGGACTTATAAAAAAAGCTAGAGCATATGATACTCCCGTTATATATGTCCAACATAATGAAGATGAAGGTTTGGTAACCAATAGTCCAGATTGGAACATACACCCCACGATAGCTCCTGTTGGCGGAGAAATCATCATTCAAAAGCATATGCCCGACTCGTTCCATGATACTAATCTCCATTCGGAATTGGTGACGCTCGGGATTAGAAAAGTTGTTTTGGTGGGGCTTCAAACAGATATGTGTATCGATGYAACATGCCGTCGAGCCAACGAACTTGGCTATCAAGTGACTGTGGTCAAAGACTGTCATAGTACTTGGAGTCAAGGTAATCAAAGCGCAGCACAAATTATAGAGCACTACAACGATCAATTTCGATCTTTCGCGGAAAATCTAGAATCGTCGAATATTGAATTCAGCTAGGTGAAAAAGAATGGATAAAAGCCCTCTCAATGAGGGCTTTTATATTTCTCAAATGGTGGCGGGTAGCGACACCGTTATTTGTGTAGACAACATCAGATTCTGATCCCATGTGACATCTGCAGCAAGCGCTTTGGAAACAAAACTGATTGGGTCGTGCTGATCTGTGCATTGTTGTCTCAGTATGGAATAAAATAGGACTAGGGATCCGTCGGCGAATATAATGCCAAAAGAACAAGGAGAAGATGGTTATGATTTCAGATTGGAAACAAGCTGAGGAAGCATTGAGGGATATTGAGGTCGTTGGTCATGAAAACAATAAGCCTGTTTCAGTCATCGGTTTTGCGGAAGCTTTGCGTTGCATCGGCATCGGAACGGATGCCGCGGTCTTTTATTACCCGGACACCCCTAATTACGCATATAAAGTGTATTCGGCTCAGGCATTAGATAAAAAGGAAGTGGAAGAAGGGATATACAAACGCTTAAAAGGATCGCAGTATTTCCCCATATGTTATGGATCCGGACCTAACTATTTGGTTTTAAGTTTTGAACAAGGAGTTACCTTATATGATTGTCTTCTACAAGGTGTCCGTGTTCCAGAGCAAGTGATCCAAGACGTTGAGGAAGCCCGCGAGTTTGTCCGAAGTCAGGGGCTGAACCCGAGGGATATTCATCTGAAAAATGTTCTTTTGCAAGAAGGAAGAGGAAAGGTTCTTGATGTATCGGAATATATCAAGGAAGGAAACGATAGTCGATGGGAACACTTGGTATGGGCATACAAACATGTTTATCCTCTGATATGCGAGGTACAGGTACCAATATGGATATTGGAAACCGTAACGAACTGGTATAACCGGATCGATACGGCAGGTTTTGGAATAGAAGACTTCTCTAAACGAGTGAGTCGGCTTTTCTTTGGGGAACGCAAATGAACGGGGACAAGATTACCGTCTCAGACGCGGTGATCTGATACGCATCCTTTCATCGATAGAGACCGAGCTGCCAAATAGCTTGCTGAAGATGATTCACTGGATAACCCGTCAACATTCGTCTACATTTTTGACCATTCGAATATATTCGTAAGAAGGCGGATGTAGAATGAAGGAGGAATGGTGCAAATGGAGAGTTTTTCTACCGCTACTAACATACATACAGGCAGAACGCCAAGCATGCAAAAGGTTGATGAATTTATCGATTTTATCCGTGAAGTAAATGAACTTCTTCAAAAAGAAGAAGATCTTTCTCCTGCCAATCAACGGGCGACGAACATGATTGGGCGCCTTTTAAAGCAATTGCGCTCCTACTACTCGTCCGAGGAAGTCAAGGCCGTTCTAAGCAATGAATATATTGTAATGAACCAGCGAATGTTGCAGGATAAGTTGTCAGAAGCCGAATTCCTTGTAGAATTAAGTGATTCTCGCCACATTTGCAAATCTGAGGATTCCGTCTTGGATATCGTTACAAGGCTGCCTACCTGGAACATTTACATGGCCTTAGTTAGTCAGGAACTGTCCACTCTTCGTCGGTTCATTCGACAGGATAGTCAAACAGAGAAGTCGCCGATTGTCTTTGTTGGTAGTGGGCCGATGCCGCTAAGTCCTATTATTTTGCATCTATTCGGCGATGTGGAGGTAATCTGTCTGGAAATGGATTCTGTAGCCTATGATGCATCAAGCTCTTTACTCGAGCACATGGGCTTAGGGACTAAAGTGACTGTCGTAATGGAGAATGGATCAGATTTCGATTATAGCTCTTATAACCGAATCTTTGTGGCTAGTCTCGTGAGAAATAAGCGAGCGGTGCTTGAACAAATTAGTCGTACTTCTCCAGATCCTCTAATAGCTATTCGCACAGCTGAGGGGATGAGGCAAATCATGTACGAAGCGATTGATGAATCGCAGTTGAATAAGCAGGGGTGGCGGATTCTGGGACGAACCTGTCCTGAAGAAAATCTGGTCATCAATTCGACTTTGTTCCTAGATCGCTTTACTACTCCTACCTTATCGAATTGACTAGGGTCGTGCGATGCGTTGAAATCAAGCTTCATCATTGACAACGAAGAGGTCAGTGATTGCCCCATCATATGCAACTAAAAAACCACTTCCTCTGGAAGTGGTTTTTTAGTTGGTGCTTTCTACAGGGTATGGAGTCTGGGATTTGCAGACGTATGATGGTATGCAAACTGCTCATATATAGTTTAATTATAATGCAGCAGTTTCTTTAATCGTAATAATAACTATTTACGACCACAAACAGATGTGCTAATCTTAATCGTAATGCATACGAAATACATACGAAAAAATGGAGGTAAAAAGATGTTTAAGGGATACAAGTTATTATTAATTTTCATTTTATCCGTTTTTATTTTGGCAGCTTGTTCTTCTGTGCCTGCTGAAAAACAAGCTGAGGGAAGTAAAAAGGTAAATCTGCTCTTTAATTTTGCGACTAGCTCGCTYGATCCTAATGTGGATACAAGTTATGTCTCCGTTCGTGCAGGAATAACGGAAACTTTGGTACATCTCAATGATACGGACTTGACCATCACGCCTTGGCTAGCAGAAAGCTGGGATAGTCAAGACGGTCAATTATGGACGATTGAGCTAAGAAAAGATGTGACCTTTCAGAACGGTAAACCTATGGATGGGGCAGCTGTTAAAGCCTCTCTCGAACGGGCAATGAAAGATAGCCTCGCGATAAAGAATGCCTTGCGTATTGCGACAATAGAAGCCAAGGCCAATACGTTGACGATTAAAACAGAAGTTCCATTTCCCGAATTTCCATCTGAACTGGTACATCCAAACACTTCAATTATTGACGTAACGGAAGCAGACTTTGTTAACAAACCAATAGGAACAGGACCATTTGCTGTATCTTCTTTTACACCGGGTACGGCTGTGGATCTTGTGCGTTATGAGGGTTACTGGAACGGGACTGCAAAGCTGAAGTCAGCAAAATTCTCATTTAATGAAGACGCCAATGCCCGGTCTCTTGCGCTTCAATCAGGAACCGCCGATATTGTCTTCCGTCCTGAAGTAGAAACACTCACTAATTTAGAAGCTTTACCAGGAGTAAAAGTGGAGTCTACATCCACGTTCCGAGTGCATCAAATGACGATGAACCTAGAACGGAAGCCGCTGCAAGACATCCTTGTTCGTAAGGCTGTTGACGCATTAATTAATCGGCAAGCTATCGTGGACACCATTTTAAGAGGACATGCTGAAGTTGCGACTGGACCTTTCCCATCCACCTTTTCGTTTGCACCGGACTATCCTGAGAAAAAGACGGGTATGGACGCTGCTAGAGCCTATCTTCAAGATGCCGGATATACAGAAGTGAATGGGGTTATGCAAAAAAACGGCGAACCGCTCACATTTAAGCTCCTAACTTACAGTGCGCGTGCTGACTTGCCCTTGATTGCACAAGTGTTTCAGTCGGATGCAGGCCAGCTCGGAATAGACGTTCAAATCCAGCAGATCGAAATTCCAGAAGAGTACATGGCAGCCAATCGCGATTGGGACCTGACTACATACAGCAATTTAACTGCACCTCGAGGGGATGCTGGTTACTATTTGAATGCAACGTATCATCCAAAAGGCGCTTTGAATTTCAGCGGAGCGGATGATAATCATTTAACCGCTCTTATTGATGAATTAAACGTAAGCGTTGGTCAAGACAAGCGTTCGGTTAAAGCTGAACAAGTTGCCTTGTATGTCGATGAGCAAGTCTATAATTCTTTTATTCTGCATCCGAACACACTCGTTGCATATAAGTCTGATAAAGTTCTGAACTGGGTAACATCCCGAAGTGAATATTACATGTTAACGAATGAATTGGATGTGAAGTAAATGTTTCAGATTCTAAGCAGGCGATTAATCGAGGTTGTAATCTTTCTTCTGGTCATTACGTTCATAAGCTTTCTATTCGTGCGTCTCGCTCCGGGTGATCCGGTGCTTTCCATGCTTAGAGTCGATGATGTATCGGTTACAAATGAGCAAGTGGAAGTACTTCGTGAACAATTAGGATTTAATGATCCTTTACTCGTGCAGTATGGTCGCTGGTTGGCTGACTTTGTAAGATTAGATTTTGGTAACTCTTATATAACGAATCAACCTGTGATGGAAATGATTTTACGCGGATTACCTGCAACACTCGAATTGTCTTTCGGTGCACTCATTGTCATGCTAAGCGTGGCTATTCCTCTTGGCTCACTCGCTGCTATATATCGGGGAAGCTGGATTGACCAATTAAGCCGGGGAGTATCGTTAATCGGCGCTGCCATCCCGAGTTTTTGGCTGGCACTTATTTTCATTGATTTATTTGCGGTGCGGTGGGGCATTCTCCCTCCGATGGGAAGGGAAGGCATTATTTCAGCCGTCCTTCCATCCATTACTTTAGGACTTGCCATAACAAGCGTTTACGTTCGCTTATTGCGTTCAAGTTTGCTTGACTCACTAAGCAATGAATTTATTTGGGCGGCACGATCCAGAGGATTATCGGAAATGCGTATTTTTTTCGGCCATGCCTTTCGTTATAGTCTGCCGCCTGTTATTACCGTGTTCGGTATTAGCTTAGGCAGCTTGATCGGTGGAGTTGTCGTTATTGAAGTTATTTTCGCCTATCCCGGTATCGGCAAGATGGTCGTTGACTCGATTCGATCACGGGATTACGCCGTTATCCAAGGATATATTTTTGTCATGGCGATTATCGTATTTTTCGTGAACAGCGCTGTTGATTTATCTTATCGATATTTAAACCCAGAACTGCGGATCAAGGAAAGGAAGAACAGCTCATGGAGTTAGTGGTTACAAGAAAACGCAAGAATATTCATAAGCGCTGGAAAGTTGCCCTAATGCTCTCTATGGTAACTTTGTTACCAGTAATGATTGCTTACACCTTCCTTGTGCTGAATCATGACCCGTCATTAGTTAAGCTTACCGAACGATTGTTGCCAATGAGCCTAAAACACCCGCTTGGAACAGATCATCTGGGGCGTGACGTTTTAACACGTTTGCTGCTGGGCTCACAGCTGACAGTTGGTTATGGCCTCATAGCACTGTTAATTGCAGTTATCATTGGTGTGCCGTTCGGTTTGTTGGCTGGCTTTAAAGGTCGTGTAGTTGATCGGATTTTCATGCGTATAGCAGACGTTTTTTTGTCATTTCCGGATACGATAGTGGCGATAGTGTTGAGTGGTTTACTAGGTGCCGGCATTGAAAATCTGCTTTTGGCCATTGTTCTGGTGAAATGGGTTAGTTATTCCCGGCTTGTTCGAAGTACGGTATTAACTGAACGGCAAAAAGACTATGTCATTATAGCTAAAATTAATGGTCTTAGTTCGGGGCGTATTATGATCAAACATATATTGCCGCATGTTATTGGAAACGTACTCGTGCTTGCCAGCCTCGATTTAGGGAAAATCATTCTGCTCATTTCTGCTCTTTCCTATATAGGACTCGGTGCGCAGCCTCCAGCACCGGAATGGGGGGCAATGCTCAATGACGCTCGTCCACATTTTCAATCCAATCCGCAGCTCATGATTTATCCGGGACTCGCGATTGTATTTATCGTTCTCCTGTCAAACTTATTCGGTGATTACTTGCGAGATAAATTTGACGTCAAAAAGGAGGTTGGAAATTGAACGTTATAACCGTTAACCATCTGTCTGTGACGGGTAAACAAAATAGGCTCGTTAATGATATTTCTTTTAAAATTCAGGGAGGGGAATGGTTTGCCCTAGTTGGGCAAAGCGGCAGCGGAAAGAGCATGACTGCTTCGGCAATCGGACAATTATTATCTCCGAACCTTCATGCAACAGGCGAAATAAAATATGCAGGCAGCAATTTATTAGAGCTTACCCCTTCAGAAATGCGTAAAATTCGCGGTAAACATCTTTCTTATATTTTTCAAGATTACCAAGGCTCGTTTACACCTTTTCTTACCATCGGGCGTCATTTTGAGGAATATCAACAGCGACATTTAGATTTATCCAAAGCCGCAAGAAAACAACAAGCCAAGCAAGCACTTGTTTCCGTGGGTCTGTCTGAAGATATTTATACTAGATTCCCAGTACAATTAAGCGGTGGCCAGCTGCAGCGGGTATCCATTGCGATTGCTCTGCTCCTTAAGCCAGATCTATTGATAGCGGACGAGCCAACTGCGGCATTAGACAGCGTCACTTCTTTTAAAGTATTGGAACTATTATCTCAGATGCAGGTGGAAACCGGTTGTGCGATTTTGTTTATTACTCATGATTTACGTCACGTAAGAAAATATGCTGATCGCATAGCTGTAATGAAAGACGGAGTAATTATTGAAACGGGTAACAAAGACCAGATACTCAATTATCCAAAAAATCCTTATACAGAGCTGCTTATCAAATCATCGCCATCACTTAAGACCATGCACTCACTATCGATTGAAGGAGTGATACGTTGAGCTTATTAGAAGTGAAGAATGTTTATAAGAAATACGATAATGGCGAGGCTGTGCTCCAGGATGTGAGTTTTACAATAGAGAAGGGGCAATGTTTAGGTCTTGTAGGAGAAAGCGGCTGCGGTAAAAGCACACTTGCGCGCTGCCTTTTACGCATTGAGCCAATAGATGAGGGAAGTATTTTGTTCGAGGGTATACCTCTCCATAACAAAGACGAACGTCGTTTAAAACCCTATCGAAAACATATCCAAACGGTTCTACAAAATCCTTCTGCAGCGTTGAATCCGAAGCTTAGGATAAAAGATTCCCTAATGGATCCCTATATGCAATTTGGCAGCCAGGCAGCGATGAAACATTTTCATTATATGAATCATAAAGACTTTGTTGCACAACTGTTAGACGCTGTAGAGCTACCAGCAAGTCTAGCCGATCGTTATCCTCATGAACTAAGCGGTGGGCAGAAGCAGCGGGTAACTATTGCTCGCGCAATTAGCATTGAACCTGATATTATTATTTTGGATGAACCCACTTCGAGTCTTGACGTTATATCTCAAGCTGCCGTTCTACGTTTGCTGGATGATTTGCGGGTGCAGTTAGGCACCTCTTATCTATTCATTTCACACGATCTCTCAGCAGTGTATACAATGAGTAAAACAATAATGGTCATGCGCGATGGCGTTATTGTGGACAGTTTTGAGAAGGAGGGGCTATTTTCTAAGGTGCGTCATCCATATACTCAAGAGCTTGTAGCCATGTTTGATTAATGAACATGCGTAGGGAGAGGTATCTTTGAATCATCGATCTTATCTTGCACTAGCTATTCCACTCATTATCTCAACCTTAACGACCCCATTACTTGGTGCTGTAGATACAGCAGTCGTCGGTCATCTGCCTGACCCTGCTTATATAGGTGGAGTAGCTGTAGGGAACATTATTTTTAATACGATGTATTGGTTATTTGGGTTTTTACGRGTCAGTACTTCGGGGTTTACTGCCCAGGCACATGGAGCTAATAATGAAATTCAAGGGGTTTTGGCTCTTACAAGGCCGTTTATCATTGCTGTAGTGGTCGGAATAAGCTTTATTCTACTTCAGGGACCGATGGAGCATTTGTTTTTAGCTTTGATGAGTCCGGAAGCTGATGTTCGAAAAGTTGCGTCTGATTATTTCAGCATTCGCATATGGGGCGCCCCGTTTACTTTGTTGAATTATGTGATCCTTGGATGGTTAATGGGGATGTCCAAAATAAAAGTTTCTTTGATCATACAAATTGTTATGAACCTTATGAATATCGTTCTTGCCTTGTTGTTTGTGAGCGAGTTTGCTTGGGGGGTATCCGGCGTCGCAATAGCAACCCTAATATCAGAAGTAACAGCCTTTGTCATTGGAATGTTTTTTATACGGAAGGTTTCTCCTTTCGAATTTAAGCTGCCTCCTTTAAAAGAGATCATTGATTCCGCCTCATTAGGAAAAATGATGTCCGTCAACCGGGACCTGTTTATCAGAACCCTTTGTTTATTAGCCGTATTTAATCTCTTCACGGCGCAGGGGGCTTCTTTTGGAACGGAAGTCTTGGCAGCGAATGCGGTTCTCATCCAAATTCATTACGTTATGGCATACTTCTTTGATGGATTTGCCAATGCTTCAAGTATACTAGTTGGAAAAGCCATAGGATCGGGGGATCAGCGGCTTTATAAGAAGACACTTATGCTATCGTGCCAATGGGCTGTCCTCTCGTCTCTTTTTATCGCAGGTACTTACTATCTGTTTAGTGATGACATCATTCATTTATTTACACGCATACCTCATGTCATCGATTTGGCTAACGCCTACGGCATGTGGATTGTCCTGTTTCCGCTTACGGCAAGCTTCGGAATTATTCTCTATGGTGTATTTACTGGGGCGACAGAAGCTTCATCCATTCGGAACTCGATGATTTTGGCATTGATGGTTTATCTGATTGCATTTTTCACATTGGTGCCCAACTTTAATAACCATGGCTTATGGCTATCGTTCATTGTATTTAGTATAGGGCGGTCGGCGTTCTTAGCAATTTTTATTCCTAAATTGAACCGGAAGCTGTTCACTTGACATGGATAGTTACCAGGATGCAAACAACGATTTTTTTGAGTGGTTAATGCAAACTCCTGAATATGAAAAATTGTAAGTTTGTCAGTTTAATGGTTGAATTATTCGTAAGAGCGATATACATTGCTCTTCCGTTAGCAAATAATCGTTTCCAAAGATTGTTAATATAGAGTATTTCATCTCTCATATCATGGACAGTATCATTTCTTGTCATTCTTGCTGCTATAGTGAGTCACATGCGTAACGTTTGTTCAATGAAGGACTCTATATAAACGATGAAGGAGCTGCAGTTGCAGCTCCTTTTTACATACATTGTTTGTTGATTGACAGAGGAGGAATAATTAAAGGATGGATATGCCTGCGCCGGCGAAACCAACTACTGCAGTTGCTAATCCGGCGTCGAGGCCAGTAGCTGCTAACGAATATACCATTAATAGACGATCTTGTTCTGTTACAGCAATTGATAACCCAGTAGTAATATCGCTTAGTACATCACCAACGGCAACAGTTGTGAAAGGGAGTGTTACGATAGCGCCAGTAGGGACAAAAGTATTGGTTGTCGCGGGTGCTATTTATGGTTAGGTTAGAAATGTTGAACGAAACAAGGAGCAGTTTGCCGACGGCAGCTGCTCCTTGTTTTCATTAAGCTAAAGGGCAGGATAGTTAAATCACTTCTCGAATAATTTATACAGGGTATTGAAAGCTTTATTAATTCGGAGGTAATGATAATATGGCAATGCCAACCCATATTGTCGCCGTAGGCGGCATAGTAGAGAACGAACAAGGACAGATACTTTTAGTGAAGACAGAGCATAACGGATGGGTTTTTCCAGGTGGGCAAGTTGAAGTAGGGGAAAACCTAATGGATGCTTTAATTAGAGAAATAAAAGAGGAAAGTGGAATAGACGTAATTGTTTCTAACTTGATAGGGGTTTATTCAAATACAGGAATTTATAAATGGCATGACGGTGTAACGGATGTCCCCACCAAAGTTATGTTAGACTTTATGTGCAAGCCCGTGGGTGGAGAATTATGTACTTCTGAGGAAACATCAGAAGTTCTATGGTTTGAAAAGGATAAGGTGCTCAATGTAGTCATATCTCCAGCAATACGCACTCGCTACCAAGCTTATTTGGACTTCAGCGGAAGCTCGTGCTATATGGAATACGTAACCAAACCTAGTTTTGAAATAAAACTGAAACAGATAGTTTAACTATTTCTAACAACTCATTGAACTAACGGGGAACGATAGCTCAATAAGCACAAAGAGAGGGCAGCCGATATACTTGGCTGCCGATTCTTCAAACAAACTGGCAGGTGATTGCGGACTATTGTGGTTATAACTTCTCCCTAGCTCGATCTCAAGGACTCCAGCCTGATCATTGCCTTATTTACCTGCAATCTCGGTGAGCCGTTCCCGGATAGATCCGGCGCATACGCCGCCGTGGTAGGTGATGACCGTTTCGATGTCTATGTCCAGCAGCTTGGCGACCGATTTCAGCGCCGTTTCCATATCGGCTGTAAAGCTGGAGTCGGGCGGCATCAGCTTTCCATCGATAGAAATGAGGGCGTCCCCGGAAATCAAGGTTTGACTCGGTTCATGGAACAGACAAATATGATCTGGCGTGTGTCCAGGTGTGAAGATGACTCGTATGCCGCCGCAATAGGGAAGAACGTCACCATCCTGCAGGGTCGTATCGACCTTGACCGGAGGAACGACAATGCCTCTTTTTATCAAGGGCACTTCCCCTAAAATATATGGCTTCGTTAATTCGTGCGCGAGTACCTTAATACGCCCCCCCGAAGCCTCAATTAGCTCCGGTAAACTTCCGATGTGATCCAGATCCTGATGCGTAATTATGATTTTCGTCAGTTTATCAAAGGCGAAGCCTTCTTTGGCGAGTGCAGCGCGGATAAGCTCAGTCTGTCCGGGGATCCCAGTGTCCACCAAGATGACATCATGATCGTCCCACAGCAACGCAGCATGAACGACAAACGGGCGTCCGCCTGCATTCATTTCGAGAACAATAGCTTTAATACCAGCTTTTACTGTCAAATGTAGAAGCCTCCTTATTTATTATGTAGTATGTTTATTTTACTGCATTATGGATACGATTACATGAGCATCATGGAATGTTGATTTTATGAATATTTTTAAAAAGCATCGAACCTTCAGAATCAGGTTTCTAACCTAATTCTTAACTATCGTTGCGCTGACTGGTAACGATAGCTCAATAAACATTAAGAACCAATAGAAGGCTGCCGGCGAACGGCAGCCTTCATGATCCGCAAGATCAGGTATTTCCAACTAATCAGCAATATTTCGGGTATAGTATTCAATTATATCTTTGCGACGAATAATACCGAGGAAGACSCCATCGGCGTCTACGACCGGAACGAAATTCTGATCGGCCGCCAGTGCCAGCATATCGTCCAAATCGGCGCTGATCGCGACACATTCGACTTTCATCCGTTTTTTGATGGAGACGACAGGAATTTCATGCATCGTATCGAAGCAGAGGCCGGGTGTCACTTTCAGTTTCCATAACAAATCTCCCTCGGATAGCGTTCCAAAATATACGCCATTGTCGTCCAAGATCGGAATGGCCGTATAATGGCTCGCCTCCAATTTATCCATGGCTTCTTTCATATTAGAGGATGTCATGAGGTAAGAGACCTCGTTCTTGGGATATAGAAATGAGTTGATGTCCATTGAATCACGCTCCTTTGGTATATTAAAACATATTTCGTCGCGGGGCGCATGTGGAAGTGACTGGGGCATGCCTAACATTATCGAATCCGAGCAGATCATTCGCGATCAAGCAAAGATGGCGGAACAGGATCGGACTGGCTCTCTGTGAACTTACCATGAGGGGGTACAAATATCGCTCCTGACAAGAATGCAAAAAACGGTTTATGGTTGATTGATGTACAGCCAATTGATACTTCCCTATATGAAGAAATCGGAACCTGCCATGTATACTTGGATCCCGATACAGGAAATGTTATTACAATTGTGACTGCAGCTAATGCAGTAGGCTAACTAAGTGAAATAAATGAGAGAACAATCAGCAAATGCAAAAGTGTTGATATTCTTTGAATTAACAGGCGGGTAAGATAGCTCAAAAGACTAGATGTATCATTAAAAAACTTGCTGTCTGTGGAGGTAAACATGAAGCTGCTAGCATACTTTACTCGCGCGTTATTAGCGCTCGCAACGCTCGGCGCGCTGCTGTTGCTCGCCCTCGCTTTTCTATTCAACGATACCGGCGAGCCAGCTAATACGCTGCTTGTAATTTGGGGAGGATATCCGCTTATCGGACTCATCCTTATCATCGTGAACGAGAAGTTGCTACGAATTGCGTTCGCGAATCATTCGTTTCGGAGGGCTTACGGCATTTTTTGGGCATGCGTCGCGGGCGCGGGGGTTTGCGCTTGGGCGATATCCGCCTATTTCTGAAAGGACACAAGAATGGCAGCCAAACGGGAAGCAATGCAAGAAACCGCCGCTGCCCAAGAAGGCTAGCGGCGGCATCTATTAACGACGTTAACAGAACGCTTGGATCGCTTCAAACGAAGCTGTTGTTGTGATTTTGAAAAGGAGGTTTAGCCCTGCTGGGGCAACGCCGGTTCGTTTTGTTACGCTTTACAACGAATTTAACAGTCAGTGATTTTGATTTTCTTGAAAACAATAAAATTAAAATAGCCCTCCTAGTCTCTTTATGAGATTGAGGAGGGCTATTTTTTAGAATCTTCTGGCTCCTGAGCTAAGGGATTGTTCAGCAATTTGAATTAATGCTCTTGTGATGTTTCCACCAATAGTACCTGCATCACGAGTAGTCATATTCCCATTGTAACCATCTGGAGACCATTGAATTCCAAACTGTTGTGCTACTTCATATTTCAAGTGGTCAAGTGCTGCTTGTGCTTGTGGAACGACTAAACTTTTTCTGCTCATGTATGTTCACTCCTTAATTGGATGTAAAGTTATTTTGTGGATTGTTTTTCTTTTTATACATCATTTTTGGATTTAAAGTGAAATAAATGCAATGTACTTTAAGCTGCCTTTTGCTTCGCTAATTGCGACTAAACCTTCTGCTGAAATTTATGATATTCTATTGAAAGCATGAAGTGAGAGATCAAGGAAAGGCGGACAAATGTCATGAAGCTTATATTTCCACACGTGAATACAGCGGAAGAAATCGCTGAGGTTGCTCGGTTGGCGGCAGAGATATGGCGCGAATATTATGTATCCATTATTACAATAGATCAGATTGAATACATGATTGACAAATTCCAATCGATTCCAGCGATTAAGGATCAGATCCATCATCAGGGATACGAATATTACTTCATCCATCACGATGGATCTGCGGTCGGATATATGTCGGTCAGACAAGAAGAGGGAAAGCTTTTCCTGAGCAAGTTTTATATAAGCAAGGAGCACCGGGGTCGCGGCTACGCCAGCCAAGCGTCGGCATTCCTTGAGCAGCTGTGCAAAGACCGAAATCTAAGCCATATTTGGCTGACGGTTAATCGTTATAACGAATCCACTATTGCGGTTTATGAGAAAAAAGGGTTCAAGACCGTACGAGAACAAATTGCGGATATCGGGAATGGATTCGTCATGGATGATTTTATCATGGAAAAAGAAATTCCGGTTTTATAAGTAAAAGAGGTTTACACGCGAATACGAGGAAACGCTCTGGAGACAGGGCGTTTTTTTGTTGAACGATCCGAAAGGATCCTACCCCTGCCCGGCATATAACGCCTTACAAGAAGGATGAGCAGTATTCCTTATGAAAATATACAGCTCCTTCTATTAGAAAATTGTAGGCTTAGCATTTAGAAAAATATTTTCTATAGCATTTTGAAGCTTTTCTCAGCCGCTTGATTGCTGTCCTCAATTGACATTACTAGAACGGTAACTTAAGATTTACTTTAAGGTTAACCTATCGGATAGGTAGTAAGGTGAGGAGTGGGAAGCGGGCTATGGCAAAAATTCAAAAAATACTTGTGCATGAATTGGTATCCCAGGAAATTCAAAATTATATTCAAGAGAAGGATCTTCAAGAAGGGGACAAGCTTCCGTCCGTTGAGGAAATGACGCAAATGTTCGGCGTCGGCCGTTCCTCGCTGCGGGAAGCTTTGCGATACTTGGAGGCAATTGATATCGTTCGGGTGGAAAACGGCAAGGGCATTTTTGTCCGGGATGTCGATACGTTCCGCTTTACGGGGAAAGTTAAAATCGAGCGGGAGCGCCAATACTTGCTGAACACGCTTGACATCCGCAGAGCGCTGGAAGGCAAGGCGGTGGAGCTGGCATCTAAGAACATTACGGTGGCCCAAATCAAGGAATTGGAGCTATGCCTTGAGCGGTACCAGGCTTTGAAGGAGAGCAGCAAGGATACGTCCCAGATTGATCTGGCTTTCCACCGTTACATTATCAAAGCCGCCCACAACCCGATTCTCGAGACCGTGATGGATTCCATCTCTGGATTATACGAGAAGTTTTTCAATGAGCCGCTAGGCGAAAAACAGCTTTTCGACGAGACGTACCCATATCATCGCACGATGTTCGATGCTGTTGCCGCCCATGATACGGAAAGGGCGCTTGAGGAGTTTAACAAAATGATGGATTGCATCGAAGAAAAGATCAAAAGCTTTTAACGAGGAGCGCTTTATTATGTGTTGACAAGGTAAAGCGCTTTCAATATAATCAACCTATCAGACAGGATGACTGTATGATACATGTGATTTAAAGGGGGATTTTAATCGATGAGAACGCGAAATAAAGTGTTGGCTTCGCTGTTATGTGCCGTATTGACGATCGGTCTGTTGGCGGGATGCGGCAGTAAAAACGAAGATGAAGGCGGAAACGCTGGCGGCGAGAAGATCACGCTTCGCATGATTGAAAGTTTGACAAGTCCCAAGAGAACCGAATTGATTCAAGCAATGGTCACCAAATTCGAGGAGGCCAATCCGAACATTAAAGTAGAATTCATCTCGCCGCCATTTGATCAGGCGGACAACAAAATCAGAACGATGCTTGCATCCAACGAACAGATTGACGTTCTAGAAGCACGTGATTTGAACGTTGCCGAGTACGTGAACAACGAGTATCTCGAACCGCTTAACACTTACACTGACAAATGGAGCGATTTCACTACGGTGAGCGCCGTATCCAAGTCGGTTGGCTCGATAGGCGACAAACTGTATTTTGTGCCTAACGGCCTCTATGAAAGACAAATGTTCTACCGTACGGACTGGCTGAAAGAAGCGGGTCTAAATCCTCCGACAACTTGGGAGGAACTGTATGAGGTTTCGAAGAAATTAACGGATCCTGCCAAAAACCGTTTCGGTTTCTCGTTCCGTGGTGGCGCTGGCTCCACAGGTACTACGGACGCTATCATTCTCGCATACAACGGAGACAAAGTGAACCTGGACGATTCCATGTTTACGAAAGACGGCGCAACGGTTTATTCCACGCCTGAAGCGAAAGCAGGCATGGAGCTTTACCTGAAGCTCTACAAGGACGCTTCGCCTCCGGATTCAATCAACTGGGGCTTCCAAGAGCAAGTACAGGCATTCACTTCAGGCGTAACCGGCATTCTGCTGCAGGATCCGGACGTTATCCAATCCTTGCAGGAGAAGATGACCGAAGGCACTTGGGCAACGGCTCCACTCGTAACCGGGCCGACTGGTAAAGCGCTGTTCGCAGCTGGCGGAGCCGGTTGGGGAATCGCATCTCAATCCAAGCATAAGGAAGAGGCATGGAAGCTGATTGAATTCCTCTCAAGCCCTGACGCAAACACGGCGTTCTCCAAGGATTACGGATTGATTCCGATCCATTCCAATGCTACGGAAGACGATTTTTTCAAAACCGGCCCGTACAAAACGCTTATTGATATGTCCAACAATCCGGATGTGTTCGTGAACTTCAAGCCGGCATTCCAATATCCGGGTAACGCACAATGGGGCCAAGTTGCGATGGAGTCTGGACAATCGCTGCTGCTCGGCAGTTCAAGCCTTGACGATACGCTTAAGAAATGGGACGAATACTGGGTTGATCAGAAAGCGAAATTAAAATAATAAGGGTGTGTAATTATGATGGGTGGCGAAATAGTTGCTGCCCATCATCCTTTATCCACGAAAGGCGGTGCGGAAATGAAAAAACAAAGGGTGTTTATTCTATCTGGGTTGATTCCCGCCTTACTGCTTGTGCTGGCGTTCACCTATTACCCCTTCCTCAAAGGGATCGTTATGGCTTTCCAGGATTATAAGCTATTTGATTTGAGAAATGTCCACTTCATCGGGCTGGACAACTTTAAAAATGCCTTTAACGATCCTAAATTTTTAATGGCTATGCAGAACAGCGCCTACTGGGTGTTCTTCTCGCTTATTTTTCAATTTTTATTCGGGTTTACGCTTGCGCTTTTGCTCAAGAAGCCGTTCAAGGGGCGGGGGATTTATCAAGGCTTCGTGTTTTATTCTTGGGCGTTGTCCGGTTTCCTGATCGGGATGATTTGGAAGTGGATGTTCAACTCTCAGATCGGCGTCATTAACGACATTTTGCTCCAACTAGGCATCATCCATGAGCGAATCGGCTTTCTGTCGGACCCGAATTGGGCGATGACATCCGTCATTATCGCCAACGTATGGTATGGCGTAGCGTTCTTCGCCATCATGCTTTTGGCAGCTTTGCAATCCGTGCCTTCCGAGCTTTATGAAGCGGCGGTTATGGATGGGGCAAGCAGCTTCCGCAAGCTGTGGAATGTTACGCTGCCTTATATAATGCCGACGATCATCGCGACCACGCTGCTAAGGGCGATTTGGATTTTTAATGATCCGACGATTATATACGGATTGACGAACGGGGGACCTGCAGGCAGTACACATATTCTCTCTTCTCTGATGCTCGATAAGATCATTTATGCAGGAGATTACGGAGCGGCCTCTGCCATCGGTATCATTATGATCGTTATTTTGCTGCTCTACACGATCTTCTTCCTATCAGTCACCAAGGCGGAGAAAGCGGGGGATTTCTAATGAAGCTGCGACTATTTGGAGTGTCCAAGGTCATTTATCTGGCCATCTATTTGCTGGTCATGGTTTTCCCGCTGTATTGGATCGTCATCACATCGCTCAAGCCGCAGAAGGATATATTCTCATTTCCGCTGAAATATTGGCCTGAACGATTTACGCTGGACAATTACATTCATATTTTCAAAATATCAAAGTTCCACATTTACATCGGCAACAGCTTGCTAGTAGCCATTACTTCGGCGGTAATCGTACTCGTTATCGCTACATTAAGCGCATATGTGCTCGCCCGCTTTAAGTTTCGGGGACATAGGCAAATCATGCTCGCATTCTTTGCAACGCAAATGCTTCCCGGCTTTGTTGCCCTGGCACCGCTGTATTTGATGATGAGCAATATGGGGTTAATCAATAACCGGATTTCGCTCGTTCTTATGTACACCGTTGGCCTCATCCCTTTCTCGACCATCATGCTGCGCGGTTTCTTCGAACGGATCCCGTCGAGTCTGGAAGAAGCAGCGATGATAGACGGATGCTCGAGGTGGACGGCATTGGTGAGAATCATAATTCCGGTCATGCTGCCGGGGATCGCTTCGACATTTATATTCGCTTTCGTTCAAAACTGGAATGAGCTGTTTCTGGCGGTCATGTTCATCGATAACGACGCGCTTAAGACACTGCCGGTAGCGATGAACTCATTTATCCTGAAATTTGACGTGGATTGGGGCGCGATGTCGGCTGGAGCGGTATTATCGATCATTCCAACAATTTTATTATTTGCTTTCGCACAACGATTCATTGTGGAAGGTTTGACGCAAGGAGCGGAAAAAGGATGAGCAAACTAGAGAATAAGTTCACCAAAGCAGCTTATGATCCGCTGGATGCCAGACATCATGGCGCTATACATGTACCGATTTATCAGAACAGCCTGTTTGCCTTTCCGAGCTACGAACAGTTCGACGAAGCGATGAAAGCGCAGCAAAGCCATCACATCTACTCGCGCGGGAACAATCCGACGGTTCAATATTTGGAGATGAAACTGGCGGATTTGGAAGAAGCCGAGTCCGCCAAATGTTTTGCTTCGGGAATGGCTGCCATTTCCTCGGCGATTATGTCCGTCGTCTCACAAGGCGATCATGTCGTCTGCGTTAATCAGGCGTACGGCCCGACAAAGGAGTTTCTACGCTCTTATATGAGCCGGTTCGGTGTGGAAACCTCGTTTATCGACGGTAGATCGAATGAAGAGTGGCGCAGTGCCGTGCGTCCCAATACGAAGCTGTTCTATTTGGAAAGTCCTACGACGATGTATTTTGAGCTGCAGGACCTAAAGCAATGCGCGGAGCTGGCCCATAGCATAGGCGCCGTTACGATCATCGACAATACTTGGGCGACACCATGCTTTCAAAACCCGACAACCATGGGAATTGATCTGGTGGTGCATTCCATCACTAAATATATCGGAGGGCACAGCGATTGTATCGGCGGCGTCGTGCTGGGCTCGAAGGAGCTTGTAGATCGGATTGCGAATAATGAGTATATGCTGCTTGGCGGCATTATGACTCCGCAAACGGCGGCGCTCGTAGCGAAAGGCCTTCGGACGCTGCCGCTGCGCATGCAGCGGCATGAAGAGAGCGGACTTTATGTGGCTGAGCATATCGCAAAGCTAAGCTTTGTCTCCCGCGTCAACCATCCGGGCTTGCCCTCCCACCCGCAGTATGAGCTGGGGCAGCGCCAGATGTCGGGGTCCGGGAGCTTGTTCTCCTTTCTGTCGAATGAGCCTGCCGAACGAATGAAGGAATGGGCAAACCGGCTGAAGTATTTCAAAATCGGTGTAAGCTGGGGCGGATTTGAAAGCCTGGTAACGGTTAATCGCCATATGAGTGACGAGGAAGCCGGAGATGCGCCGGTCGCGATCGTCAGATTGTATGTCGGCATAGAAGATCCGCGGGAGCTCGTTGCGGATATCGAACAGGCTTGGGAGCAAGTGAAAGGATAGAAACAGTATAGGCTCACTCTAGCATCAACAGCGGCTTTTTTGAGGTAGCTATAGTTGAATATCATAATGGGATGAGCAGGCACTGCGGTGGCCTGCTCATTTTATTAAGCAAACGGGCAGAGGTGTGTAAATGTTTTTTGCGTGCACAATGGAACAAATCTATGTTAATATACGTCTGATTGAAAGGGGCTTATGAGAGATTTGGAGGCGTAGTGCATTTTAACGGCGAAATTAAACCCTAAAAGGCTTATAGGACAACGCTTTTTTAAAAATAAGGTTATGCCTTTTTGTACATGGTTATAATGATTTTATCATTATAAATCTTTTAAATATATAAATCTTATAAGAATACTAGGATAAAAGGGTTGACACAGAACCACCTGCGTTATAATATTCATGTAGTCAACATGTCCATACATTACAGACAAGAATAGCGAGGGGTAATAACATGAAGAGATTAAGCACACTAACACTATTGATAGTTCTTACCGTATTGCTTCTGGCAGCTTGCGGCGCCAAAAAAGACAATAGCAATGGGGGCACTCAGGAGCCAGCGGTAAGCCCAACTGCGGAGGCAGCACCGGGGCAAGCGGCTTGGGATGCGATTAAAGCGAGCGGCAAGCTCCGTATCGGTACGGAGGGCACATACGCGCCATTTACATTTCATGATGAGTCAGGCAAGCTCACCGGCTTCGATGTCGAGATCGCAGAAGAGATTACTAAGCGGCTTGGCTTGAAGGCTGAATTCATTGAAACTTCGTGGGATTCCATTATCGCTGGCCTTGATGCTGAGCGCTTTGATACTATTTTCAACCAAGTGGGCATTACGGATGAACGGAAAGAGAAATATGATTTCTCTGATGATTATATCGTTTCCAAAGCAGTATTGATCGTTGCTGAAGATAACACGGATATTAAAACGTTCGCGGACCTGAAAGGCAAAAAAGCAGGACAATCGTTAACAAGCAACCTCGCTGATATTGCTCGCGAGAATGGGGCAGAGATTGTAACGACGGATGGTTTCAACCAAGCGATCGATCTGCTTGCTTCGGGGCGTATCGATGCTACCGTAAATGACGGAATTTCTTTCTTGGATTTAAAGAAACAAAAGCCTGACCTGCCGCTTAAAATTGTTGCTGAAGCACCGGATGCAGCCAAGAACGCCGCTCTTTTCAGAAAAGGAAATGAAGCTTTGATTGAGGCGGTAAACGGCGCGCTTGCTGAGATGAAGAGCGATGGTACTTACTTAAAAATCTCCGAGAAATATTTTGGAGCAGACGTCTCCAAATAATGAATGCTGCCATGCTGACTAACAGCCCACAGGCGTAAAGGATGCTTATAATATGACTGATCGTCAAATAGAGATTCTTATAGATTCACTGCTGCCCCTGCTTAAAGCAGGGGTACTTTTTACGATTCCGCTAGCTTTAGTTTCATTTACTCTTGGTCTCATTTTAGCTGTTGCTACTGCTCTTGCAAGACTATCCACCATAAGAGTACTACGGCTTGTTGCACGCTTCTATGTATGGATCATTCGCGGAACACCGCTGCTTGTCCAATTGTTTATTATCTTCTATGGTCTTCCTTACGTGGGAATTATATTAGATCCGTTTACTGCATCTGTCATCGGCTTCACGCTTAGCGTAGGCGCCTACGGCTCCGAGATCGTACGTGCAGCGATTCAGTCGATCCAGAAAGGCCAATGGGAGGCAGCATATTCACTAGGTATGACGAGGTGGCAGGCGCTTCGGCGAGTCATTTTACCGCAGGCGGCTCGCGTGTCGATTCCGCCTCTGGGCAGCTCGTTCATTAGTCTAGTAAAGGATACGTCTCTGGCAGCTACTATTACTTATGTGGAGATGTTCCGTGTAGCGCAACAAATTAACGCAGCTAAGTACGAGCCTCTTCTGATTTATTGCGCCGCTGGGGCCATCTATCTTTTGTTCTGCTCTGTACTGTCGTGGCTGCAGAATGTTACCGAGAAACGATTGGCGCGGTATTCCGCAAGCTAAGGGAGAGAGTATAGATGATCGAAATTCGCAATTTGCATAAATCCTTCGGATCATTGGAAGTTCTGAAGGGAATTGATATGACGTTGGAGAGGGGCAAAGTGCTCGCGATAATAGGCCCCTCAGGTTCCGGCAAGACGACGCTGCTTCGATGCTTCAATCTTCTAGAAGTGCCTGATCGAGGCATATTAACGGTCGGTAAGCAAACGTTGGATTTTGAGGCGGGGAAGAAAGTTCGGGAGAAGGAAGCCGTAGCCCTACGCAAGCAAACGGGTATGGTGTTCCAGTCGTTTAACCTTTTTCCGCATAAAACAGCTATTGAGAATATTATGGAAGCGCAAGTGACTGTGCAGAAGAAGAGCAAGTCAGACTCTCGGCAACGCGCCGCAGAGCTGCTGGCTAAGGTTGGCTTGGCCGATAAGGCGGAGTTTTACCCGCATCAATTGTCAGGCGGACAACAACAGCGGATTGGCATTGCCAGAGCAATGGCTACTGATCCCGAGGTGCTGCTGTTCGATGAGCCGACATCGGCGCTGGATCCTGAATTGGTTGGCGAGGTGCTCAAGGTTATTAAGCAGCTTGCTGCGGACGGGATGACGATGATAATCGTCACTCACGAGATGAAGTTCGCAGCGGATGTAGCAGATCGCGTCATTCTTATGGTTGACGGAGTTATTATTGAAGAAGGGCCGCCGGAGAAAGTTTTGGAAAATCCTCAGAGCGCACGTGCCATTCAATTTTTAAATCGATTAGCGAGTTATGAAATCTAGTAGAAGAACATACGATGGAGGGGATGCTGCCGAGCTGGCAGCATCCCCTTTTTAACGGTTGATATTGTAAAGATGGTTTCCTCAATCTGAATCGGAATGATCTTAAAAAAAAACAGAAACACTGACATACCCTTGTCAGTAACGGTTGCTTATAATCGTAATAGAAACCAGTACTAAAATGATCTTAGGAGGAAATTGAATATGAGCAAATTACAAACATTACGAGGATTTGCGACTATCAGTTATTGGGCGGATGATATGGAGGCGGCAAAGGCGTGGTATTCAGAGCTGCTTGGCAGTGCCCCTTACTTTGAACGCTCAGGACCAGATGGTCAACTAGTCTATGCCGAGTTTCGCCTTGGTGACTACCAGCACGAACTGGGTCTGATCGATCGCCGTTTTGCTCCTCCGCGTGGAACGGCTGGCCCCGGTGGTGCCATCATGTATTGGCATGTTGATGATATAGAAGCTGCACTTAGCAATTTGAAGGCCATGGGAGCGGAAGAGTACGAACCGCTCGTACATCGTGGGGAGGGATTCATCACGGCTTCCGTCACTGATCCATTTGGTAACGTGCTGGGTATTATGTACAATTCCCACTATTTAGAGATACTGAATTCCAGAATTCAAGGGTGAGTAATAGATTAAATAGTACAAGTTTACACTCAACAAGAATTGCGAAAATGGCTAAATGATAATCAAAATACTGAAGATTATTGTTGGTTAATAAAGAAAAAGAGGGAAACTTAATGATTATTCGAGTTTTGGTTGAGCAAGATGCTAGATTGTATCAGGATCTGCGATTAAATGCCCTGAAAAACAATCCTGAGGCTTTTGGCTCAACGTATGAGAGAGAAGAAAAATTTTCACTGGAGACTGTAATAGAGCGAATAAAACCTACCAAAGACAAGTTTGTTCTTGGGGCTTTTGATGATAATAGTTCGCTCGTTGGAATCGTTGGATTTGTTCGGGAGAATGGTCTAAAAACTTCTCATAAAGGTAATGTTTTTGGGATGTATGTAGCACCTGAAGGAAGAGGGCAAGGGGTAGGGAAATCCCTAATGCTTGAACTAGGTAGGAAGGCAAAAGTATGTGATGGACTAGAGCAAATAAACTTAGCAGTCATTTCTGAAAACCACGCTGCAAAAAAACTTTACACCTCCATAGGGTTTAAGGTATACGGTGTGGAACAAAACGCCTTAAAGTATAAAGGGCAGTATTTTGATGAGGATTATATGGTTCTAAAAATTCAATGAAGAACTCTAGACAAACGATGAAGGAGCTGCCGAGGCAGCTCCTTTTTACAGTGCGCCCAGCGTGGGCGCTATCTCTAGGGTTCAAGTCCCGAATGGTGAAGGCAGTAGTAGCCATAGCTCAAGGCAAGGGTGTCCACCGTGAGGTGGAATCTGAAGGAAGCCGGCGGCAAATCTCCGGTCTGAGGAACACGAACTTCATATTAGGCTAATGTACGTTGGATGAGGTTGCTGTACAAACCAAAGTCCTTACTGCCGAAGGCGTACGAGAGTAAATGAAGCAGATAGATGGAGAGGAAGATAGCGTTCTTACCTGGGGAGATCTGTACGGAACGCGAAGTAACTTCGTAATCCTGCTTGTGAAAGTAGGCTGAACGTACAGAAGTCAGCAGAGGTCATAGTACGGAAGCTGTTGCAACAGCTCCCGGAAGGGCTGAACATGAAATAGGTATTTGTACATCAAGGCGTTCAGGATGAGTGATGAAAGCAGAAAATCCGAAAGGACCTGACCGAGGAAGGAAGCGGTGAATTCCGCGCGAGAGCTTCGACAGGGCAGAATTCATTTCTGGTACAAGAGGAAGGTACGAATCACGTAAGGAGTTGTAGAAATGCTGGAGCAGTTACTGTCGCGGGGGAACCTTTTAGAAGCATTAAAACGTGTGGAAGCAAATAAAGGAAGCCACGGCGTAGATGGAATGTCGGTAAAATCATTACGCGGACACATCGTACAAAACTGGATGATGATACGCAAAGAGATAGAAGAAGGAACCTACCAGCCTAGCCCCGTACGTCGGGTCGAAATCCCGAAACCAAATGGCGGAGGCGTCAGAATGTTAGGTATACCTACCGTCACAGACCGAATGCTCCAGCAAGCAATCGCACAGGTGTTAACACCATTGTTTGATCCACAATTTTCCGAACATAGCTATGGGTTTCGGCCTAAAAGGCGCGGACATGATGCCGTGAGGAAAGCAAGAGAATTCATTAAAGAAGGATATGGAGTCGTTGTCGATCTGGATTTGGAGAAATTCTTTGACCGTGTTAACCATGATCGCCTTATGTTAAAGATTTCGGAGAGAGTGAAGGATAAGAAAGTCCTCCTGCTTATCCGCAAGTACCTGCAATCGGGCGTGATGGAGGACGGTTTGGTTAAACCGACGAATGAAGGGGCGCCACAAGGCGGACCTCTCAGTCCGTTATTATCCAATATCGTCCTAGATGAGTTGGACAAAGAATTGGAGAAACGTGGACATCGCTTCGTCCGCTATGCGGACGATTGCAACATCTACGTAAAGACCCAAAGAGCAGGCGAACGAGTTAAAGCATCCGTTTCCCAATTCATCGAGAGAAGACTAAAGCTAAAGGTAAACCAAGCGAAGAGCGCGGTAGATCAACCATGGAAGCGAAAGTTTCTAGGATTTAGTTTCAGTATGAGGAAAGGGCTGCTTAAGATAAGGATTGCAAAACAACCCTTACAGAAAGCAGAAGCCAGGATTCGGGAGATAACCTCTCGATGAAGGGCGATGAAGATGGAAGAGCGAATCAAAGAGCTGAACCAATACCTAATTGGTTGGTGCGGATACTTCTCGCTGGCAGACACGCCAAGTGTCTTTCTGAATATGGACAAATGGATTCGAAGAAGGCTAAGAATGTGTCTTTGGAAGCAATGGAAGAAACCGAAAACCAAAGTCAAACGGCTTATATCATTAGGCATGCCTAATGATAAAGCCTTTGAATGGGGAAATACCCGAAAAGGGTACTGGCGAGTTGCAGGAAGTCCGATATTGAGCAGGGCACTCAATAATCGCTATTGGGAATCCCATGGATTGAAAAGCTTAGCGGACAGATATAACTCGATACGGAATATTTCATGAACCGCCGTATACCGAACGGTACGTACGGTGGTGTGAGAGGACGGGGGCTAGCCGCCTCCTCCTACTCGATACTTCACAAAATATAGGTTATTGTACAAATGTACTGCTGGGCGTTGGGCTAACGGGAAGGATAACGCAGTGATAGTGATTGTTAATTTCCATTGTACTGAGAACGTATGTTTGGTAAAATTATACACAAACTGAGTTGTTGGGGGGCTGCCAATGGATATCGCCTTTGAGTTAATTGAAAGTATGTTGGTTAAGTTTAGGTCGGAAAAAAAATGGACTCTTCAAGCACTTGAACAATTGTCCGAAGAAGACATTACTTCATCCCCAACAGTGGAAAGTAACAGTATTGCAAATTTAGTTGCACACATTAGAGGTGCGGTACACTCTCGAATTGAAACAATCCTCTTAGATATTCCCGACACAAGAGATAGAGAGAAGGAATTTGAAAAAGGTCTAGAAATGTCAAAGGAACAAGCCATAATAATGACCAGGGATGCTTTTGATATTATTATTAAATATCTTGAACGTCTCAAATCAAGCCCGGAGTTATTGATGTCACAACCCTTTCTTAATTTACCGCCTCTTACATATAGCCAAGTAAATAACGAGACGACAGCTCTTAATCTTATGATAGCGATGGTGAGAGAAGTCCATTATCATACAGGGCAGATTATCTATGCAGCAAAAATCAGAAAGGGTCAGCTTGTGTGGCAATACGAAGTAAATATGGGAGGTTTTTGAGATGGAAAGAAAAAACACTTTTAATGAAATTGCAAGGGAATACGATAAGTACAGACCTAGTTATCCGGAACAGTTGTTTACTGACATCTTGGAGTTCACGGCTATCAAGGAAGGCGATTCCATACTTGAAATCGGCAGTGGCACAGGTCTGGCAACGATAGGTTTCGTAGATTTAGGGTTTGATAATGTGACTTGTATTGAATTAGGTCAAAATTTAGCGGAACTTACTCGTGAAAAATTTAAAAACAGACCCAATGTTAACATAATCAATTCCCCATTTGAAACGTGGCAGAGTGAAAAGAGTAACTTTGACCTGGCTATATCCGGTACAGCTTTTCATTTTATTCAGCCACAAGAAGTTGGCTATCGCAAGGTCTTCGACCTGCTCGGCGAGGAAGGCTCTATAGCATTCTTTTGGACCGTCCATATCCCGTCTTTTGATGATGTCTCTAATCGAATTCGGGAAAGTTATAAGAGATATGCACCTCAACTAGATGATTCAAAAAATCCAACCATTGAACAAATTATTGATGAAAGGTCAGTTTTAACACTAAAGGATGGGTTATTTAAGGAATTAAAAGTAAAGCAATACATTTGTAATCACATCTATACAGCTAATGAATATATCTCTTTATTAAACACTAATTCCAGACATAGACTAATTTCCGAACATGTGCGATTTGAATTGTTTGGGGAAATTAAAGAAGCGATTGAAGAACATGGTGGAAATCTTATTAAACCTCAAGCTGTTGTACTGTTTCATGCCAAAAAAAATCTAAAGTAAGCGATTTTTTTCGCTCTAGCTGCCTATTTCCACTTATACAGCGTCGTATCAGATAGTCAGTTATCCCTTGCGATCTGACTTACGGACTCATTGTTGGGCGGTATAATTCGTTGCATTAGGGTACGACAACTATTCTGACACAGGGGCTACCACAAAAGTCCTGAAGATACTGTCGAAATAAGTATGTCGAAGATAATAAACAAGATATTTGAAAATGACACGAGGCCGAGTGACAACTACAACTGAAATCGCGGATATGTCGCAATTCCGTAGCAAATGTTCCGAATAATGGAGTTATAATAGGGGTTATTTCCGATTTTTTTTCCTCCTTTGATTTTGTCGATAAGTATTTTTTTGTTACACCAGCTTATGACATGCTTCGTAACGATCATCTGGTACTATTTTTTGAGTTACTCTTTTTGGCTTAGGAGAGTATACAACACCAATAGAGGAGATGATCCGTATAACACAGAAGAAATGTATTGCTATGTTACTTGCAGGTGGGGAAGGAAAGCGGCTTGCTCCGCTAACCCAGAAGCTCGCTAAGCCGGCGGTGCCATTCGGTGGCCAATATCGTATTATTGATTTTCCGCTCAGCAATTGTTTGAATTCAGGAATCGACACGATTGGGGTATTGACCCAGTACAAGGCGGAGACCTTGCATACGCATATTAAAGACGGTGGATTTTGTTTGAATGACAAAGAAACCGAAATTACGCTTCTTGATGCCAGTCGTCAGGCTAATGGCCTCTATACGGGAACGGCTGATGCTATCTACAAAAATTTGGATTACATACAGCGGAATAATCCGGAGCACGTACTATTGCTCTCTGGGGATCATATTTATAAGATGGATTATAACGCTATGATTCAGTTCCATGAGGAAAGCGGAGCAGAAGCTACGATCTCGGTAAAGCAGGTTCCGTGGAAAGACGCACATCAATTCGGCATTATGAATGTAGACGATTCGTATAAAGTAACTAACTTTATCGAAAAGCCATCCCAGCCTGAAAGCAATCTTGCTTCAATGGGCATTTACATATTCCGATGGTCGTTCCTAAAGCGTTATTTGCTCCAGGATGCTGAGAATGAGCTTTCTTCTCATGACTTCGGAAAGGACCTCATCCCTCAGATGCTGTCGGCAGGGTCGAATGTGTATGCTTATCCTTTCCAGGGATACTGGCGTGATGTGGGCACGGTGGAGAGCCTTTGGGAGGCACATATGGAGGTGCTCGGCGGTGAGATCGTTCTTGATGACGGAAAATGGCCGATGTACACAAATAAGCGTCTTCAACCATCGTCAACAAATCTCTACAAGGCTGCAGAATCTCATAAGTCGTTGATTAATCCTGATAGTATAATTGAAGGAGAGTTAGTAAGATCGGTCGTATTTAGCGGTGTACATATCGGGCCAGGATGCGAAATCCGGGAAAGCATCATTATGCCGGACGTCAAAATCGGACGCAATGTCCAAATCTATAAAGCTATTCTTGGCGAAGGAAGTGTGATAGAAGACGGGGCAGTTATAGGTAATCCAAACGGAGAAATTACCGTGATCGGAAAGGACGAATTCATATCAGCCGACTCTTCTGCTGTTCTTGACATTATTATTGCTTAAATGGGTTGGTGAAAAAAGTTTATCCGTCTATAAAAGCTTGAACATGAGAGAATCATGTTCTAACTCAGGCTGTCGAGGAACCTCGACAGCCATTTTTTCGTCCATTGTTACGCCTGGCAATGTTCATGATTCAATGCTTAACAACGACTAAATGAACTCATTTTTGGAATGCTCTAGTTTCCGATAGGCGCGCGGTGAGAGGCCTGACAGCATTTTAAATACTTTTCCAAAGTGTGAAAAGTTCTCAAATCCGCAGTGTTCTGACACCTGAGTTACACTCCAGTCCGTTTCTCGCAGGAGGAGTTCGGCCTCTTTTACCCGGGTGATGTTGATGTACTGGGTAAAACCGAAGCCGGTGACTTCCTTGAAGACGCGGCACAGGTGGCCCTTGCTAATAAAAAACTGCTTGGCAAGCATGTCCAGATGAAGAGGCTCCTTGTAATGCAGATTTATGTGTCGGATAATATCCGTTACCTTCCGCTGGATCGGAGTAAGCTCAACATCCGGCAGAGCCTTGCGTTTCAGAATATGGCGAGCTGTGAACAGCAGCAATTCAATAGCCATGTTCCGGATGTGCAGTTGATACCCTGGAGGGCGTTCACTTAGTTCGCCTAGCAGAGAGCCAAGGAGCTCTTCCACATGCATCCGTTCTTTAAGGTTCAGCCTGACGAGCGGTTGGGCTTCGGCGAATGGGGCAAGCAGTAGATCCCTATCCTCCTGCGAATATTCCTTAAAGAATGATTGAGCAAAATGTAAAACGATCCGTTCATGATTGGGTTCGCTCCGCTCGGACGTTTTGTGAACGGCGTTAGAGTCGATGAGCACCATATCACCCGCGTGGACATGATAGAAGGAGTCTGTGATAAAGTAGTTCCTTTCCCCGCGAAACAGATAATAAATTTCATACGCCATATGGTAGTGGGTTTGATTCATTGAATAATGGCCGATTCTCCGGTCGAATTCGATCCACAACGGATCGCTTATTGAGCCTAAGCTAAGCTTGCCAGGGAGTGATTGAACGGTCATGGAGGGCTCCTTTCTCATAAACTTCGAACACCTATTATATCAATATATACGGTGTTTAAGGTATATTTGTGCATAAATGCGGAGAAATCATTCCTATTTTCATGATAATCTTGGAGCAAGAGAATCATTTTTGTCACAGAATAATGAAACTATAAGTTTCATCGTGCAGAGTATACGGAGGAATAAATATGCGAAAATTTGAATACGACGAAAGCGAAGTGAAAGAGCTTATAGACCGGGTAGTCCGCAAAACAATGAATATGGATTTCACTTGGAACTGGTCCTGCGGAGTGGCTTATTACGGGATTTGCAAAGCGTGGGAAGTGACGGGAAATCAAGAGTACATCGATTTTCTGGTCAAATGGGTGGACGAGTACCTGGAGCTTGGGCTGCCGCCTATGATGGTCAACGCTTGTGCCATGGGGCATACGATGCTGACCCTGCATGAAGCCACAGGCGACTCCAAGTACCTTGATTTGGCGCTTTTGAAAGCCGAATATTTGCGAAAAGACGCCATCCGATTCGGAGAAGGCGTGTTCCAGCATACGGTATCCTCTGAAAATGACTTTCCTGAGCAAGCTTGGGCGGATACGTTGTTTATGGCCGCCTATTTCCTGCTGCGGCTTGGATTTAAGCTTGACAAAAAGGAATACATCGACGATGCACTCAATCAATTTTACTGGCATGAAGAATACCTACAGGACACGAAGACGAATTTGTTCTATCACGCATGGGATAATGTCAAGCAAGATCATTTGTCCGCTATTTACTGGGGCAGAGCCAATGCATGGGCCGCGTATACGATGGCGCAGGCCTATAAAATGCTGAATCCCTTTATGCCTATGTGGATGCAGATTGGAGGGGCTCTCGGTGATCAATTAAGCGCTCTGGTCAGGCTGCAATCACCGAACGGACTGTGGCGTACGGTCTTGAATGATGAAACTTCCTATGAAGAAACCTCAGCTTCCGCCGGTATTGCTGCTTCACTGGTATCTTATGCACATCCGCTGCATCAGAATTATATGGCCAAAGCTTATGAAGGCATCTTAGCTAACAACGATGAAGACGGTTCAGCCGGAATGTATCCGCAGGTACGGCGGTGATGTATTCTGCAGATGACTACAAGGTGATTTCCAAGAAGAGAGTACAAGGATGGGGTCAAGGATTGACTTTGGCTTTTCTGGTAGCTCTTCTTCAAAATAAGGAAGTTGTCAGTAAAATATAAGTAGGCGACTACGGCTGTTGCTACAAGCAAGCGGCCAAAAAATAATCAACAACGGATGGAGGCATCAATCGATGCCTCCATTTTTCAACCTGCATTTCATGCGCTTCAAATTGAAGAACGATTGAAAGGGGATATCGGTATGAGTATGAAAACGCTGAAGGATAGAGGTCTCGTTATCGATCCGCGAACCAGAGCTTATCTCGAGCCTACGCGTCTTCTGTGGACCACAAATTCTGGAGCAGACTCTGAGGTGATCAATCCGGAAGGACTGCTTTGCTCGAACGGCGGCCAGGTGACGAAAGAAGCGCCAAACGCATGCATTCTTAGCCATAAAGGGGAAGCGCCGGGCATACTGCTGGACTTCGGAATGGAGCTGCATGGAGGTATTAGAATATCGGTTGTTGAAGGACGCTTCCCGTCGAGGAACGTTAGGGTACGTGTCCGATTAGGCGAATCCGCCATGGAAGCGATGAGTGATCTGGGAGGTCTGAGCAATGCGACCAATGACCATGTGGCACGCGACAGTATCGTGGACGTCGGACTCCTCGGGACAACCGAGTTCGGTACGACGGGATTTCGTTTTGCGCGGATCGATCTATTAGATGAAGGCACGCTTGAGCTGCAGAGCGTACAAGCCGTGTTCCTGTACCGGGATATCGAGTACAAGGGTAGTTTTAGAAGCAGCGATTCGCTGCTGAATCAGATATGGGAGACGGGCGCCTATACGGTTCATCTGAATATGCAGGATTACCTGTGGGACGGGATCAAGCGTGACCGGATGGTATGGACTGGCGACATGCATCCCGAAGTCGCCACAATCAGCGCCGTTTTTGGCGAACACGAGATTGTGCCGTCCAGTCTGGATTTCAAGAGAGATCGTTCCCCGTTGCCCATGTTTATGGACATGCCGACCTACTCGATTTGGTGGCTGCTCGTTCAACATGATTGGTACATGCAGCACGGTAACGAGGGGTATTTGCAGGAACAACGCACATACTTGACGGGGCTGCTTCGTGAGTTGGCGGTAAAAGTAATGCCGGATGGAACGATCGATGTGTATCGACCGTTCTTGGATTGGCCGGCATCATCCAATCCGGCCGGCGTTACGGCCGGTGTTCATGCGCTTTTTGTGCTTGCGATGCAGGCAGGCGCGCGGCTCTGCCGGCTGCTCGGCGAGGATGAGATTGTCAAGCTCTGCGAGTCTCTCGAACGTCGGCTGCGCGAAATTGCGCCTCATCATGCTTTCAGCAAGCAAGCAGCAGCGCTGCAAGGGCTTGCCGGACTGTTGGATCTTTCTGAATCGAACCGCGAGGTCATTGCACCGAACGCCCCGAAAGGCTATTCGACATTTTATGGCTACTATATGCTCCGTGCCCGGGCGGAAGCCGGCGACATCGCCGGTTGCTTAGACAGTATCCGAGCTTATTGGGGAGGCATGTTGGAGCTCGGTGCGACGACGTTCTGGGAAGACTTCGACATCGCTTGGATGGACAATGCATCACGAATCGATGAACTGACGCCACCTGGGAAAATCGATGTGCACGGTACATATGGCGGTTATTGCTACAAGGGATATCGCCATAGTTTATGCCACGGTTGGGCATCCGGCCCTACCGCTTGGCTGTCGGAGTACGTGCTCGGCATTACTCCGGTGGAGCCGGGCTTTCGCAAGGTGAGGATCAAGCCGAATTTACATGATTTGAATTGGGTTGAGGGTAAGTACCCGACGCCGCACGGCATCATTCATGTCAGGCACGAGCGGGAGAAAGACGGAAGCGTACGAACGGAATATCAGGTACCGTCAGGGGTTCAGGTAATCGATTAAAAGCTTAATGGATTCAAATATAACTTTTCTTTTCAAAAAATGGAACTTCCTTTATGGAGTTTCATTTTTTTTGCGTAATCGAGCAATAAATTTGCGGTTACCAAACGAAGCCGATCTATTATAATGAAGGTTATGCCTTCGATCCGTTGCTAGACTTGACAACGTAGACTGCTCCGAATTTTTTAACAAGTGAAACTAAACATTTCTAACCTGTATTAATGATAATATGATAGGCACTTGACGCTGCCATTTCATCAGAGTCGTTTTATTAATCCTATATTTCTTCGCTGCGGCCAGAAAACCAATTTTCCCGCTTGATACTTCTTCGAGAATAATGAGTTTCTCCTAAGCATTATATTTTCCTCTAGACATGAAAAAAGCTCCTCTCACAGTAGCAGGTTTTATTATTTCACCTGTCTACTGTAAATGGGAGCATATCAAGTCCTAGACTGCCGCTGGTTTATTAAACTAACGTCTCCCGTTTAGTTCAATACGGTCGATTGTTCATTTATTCCTTGATTGTCTCGTCACTTTTGTATTCTAAAATATCTCCAGGCTGACAATCTAAAGCCTTACAAATCGCCTCTAAAGTGGATAATCGAATCGCTTTTGCCTTTCCGTTTTTCAATATAGAAAGATTAGCCATCGTGATTCCAACCCTGTCCGAAAGCTCTGTTACGCTCATTTTTCTTTTAGCCAACATCACATCAATATTGATTATTATCGCCATGTTATTCACCTCAGACTATTAAGTCATTTTCTGATTTTATATCAATAGCCTCTTTTAAAAGCCTTTGGAGAACGGCAGCAAAAACGGCAATCACCACGGAGGCAAAAATCAAGACCAGTCCGATCACTATGAAACCTGGGGCATCGTCTTTCTCCGCTATGAGATAGAAGAGCGGCATGCCTAACACAAATAAGCTGCTGATTGTGATTGCATAGTGTTTTATATTCTTTAAAGCTCGTACAGATAATTCTGAGAAAGCTTCGTTCTTGTCAATATAGCTCAAAAGTTTAAAAGCTTGATACAGAGCAAAGTAAAAAGGGATCGCCGCTGCATAGAAATCAATAAAAAAGAGATATTTCAAATAAGCACTATCTGGATACAATTCTGCTGCAAAGTTCCCTATCTCAGGCACCACAAATATGCACAAAGCAAGAACTGGGATTCCAATAAGAATAACAGATATCTTTAAAAAGAGTGTCGTTCCACGTTTCATAAAAAGCACCTCACTTGTTATTGTTGAATTGACTTTAACACAAAATTTATCGTTTTACAATATTTTTTGATTGTTATGCAATGCATTATTATTGTCTTGTACATGCAACAGGGAGAAGGAAGTCGTGATCGGCCGCTTTAGGCTAGGAGATTGCGAAGGAGCTAGGGATTTCGCGGAGTTATGTGTCGCGGGTTGAGAAAAGAGCGCTGATGAAGCTTATCATGAGTTTTTAAGGTGAAGAAAAAAAGAGAATTGAACATAGATAGATCTAAGCTTCAGGCTGTCGAGACATTACATCAGCCTGCAAACCACTTCTTAGGAAGTGGTTTTTTATTTTTAGTGGAGGTCGAAGACCGGAAATATCCATGTATGAAATTTTATCCTTAAAATTATGATTGATTTGCGCAGCGTATATATGTATTATTTAGATTAAGCGCTTTACCTATTGTTTTATTATAAGTTATTCTTGTTAAGTAAGCGGTGACATAAAAAGCGCTTAACCTAGTAATCGAGGAGGATACTATGAGTACAATCCGGTTAACAATGGCACAGGCCTTATTGAAATTTCTCGATCAACAGTACATTTCCATTGATGGTGTAAAGACGAAGTTCGTAGCAGGGGTAATGGGCATTTTCGGCCACGGAAACGTGACGGGAATCGGCGAAGCTTTGGAAAGAAGCCCGGGCAACCTAGTTTTCGTGCAAGGCAAAAATGAACAAGGAATGGCGCACGCGGCGACCGCGTATGCCAAGCAATTGAACCGCACAAGTATCTACGCTTGTACGACATCGATTGGTCCCGGGGCTTTGAATATGGTAACCGCAGCCGGAACGGCGACGGTTAACCGTATCCCGCTGCTGCTTCTTCCGGGAGACAATTTTGCATCCAGACAGCCTGATCCAGTGCTTCAGCAATTGGAAGCCGGACATGATTATACGATTTCGGCGACTGACTGCTTCAAGCCGGTAAGCAAGTATTGGGATCGCATCGTGCGTCCTGAGCAATTAATGAGCGCTGCGCTTCAAGCGATGCGGGTGTTGACGGATCCGGCAGATACCGGAACGGTGACGCTTGCCTTACCACAGGATGTGCAGGCGGAAGCTTATGATTACCCGGTATCCTTCTTTGAGAAGCGGGTACATGTCGTGGATCGCCAGCAGCCTTCGACTGATGCGGTAAAACGAGCGGTCGAGCTCGTTGCCACGAAGCGCAAACCGCTTATCGTAGCAGGTGGAGGCGTTCAATATTCCTTCGCGACGGAGGCACTAGCTGCATTCGCCGAAAAATTCGGCATTCCAGTCGCCGAGACGCAAGCGGGCAAAGGCTCTTTGCCTTGGAATCATCCGTTGAACGTCGGGGGCATTGGCGTAACCGGCGGATTGGCTGCAAACAAGCTGGCCAAAGAAGCAGATCTGATCATTGGCGTAGGGACGCGGTACTCCGATTTTACGACGTCCTCCAAGTCAGCCTTCCCACATCAGGATGTCCAATTTCTGAATATTAACATCAACCGCATGGATGCGGCAAAGCTGGAAGGCACGGCATTGGCAGGGGATGCGAAGGAAGCTATCCGTATGTTGGCGGAAGGGCTTGCGGAAGCGGGATATGCATCCGGCTATAAAGACGGCGAGATTGCTGATGTCAATATGGAGTGGAATGCTGAAATTGACCGGCTGTATACGTTGGAGCGGGAAGATGGCTTTGCCCAAACACAGGCACTCGGCGTCATCAATGAAACGATTGATGAAGATGCCGTAATCGTCTGCGCAGCAGGCAGCCTGCCGGGCGATCTTCAACGGTTGTGGCGGGTTGGCTCGCCGGGTGGCTATCACATGGAGTACGGATTCTCCTGTATGGGATATGAGGTGAGCGGCGCGTTTGGCGCTGCGCTGGCTGAGCCCGAACGGGAAGTTTATGCCCTCGTAGGAGATGGAAGCTATTTGATGCTTCACTCAGAGCTGGTGACGAGCTTGCAGGAAGGAAGAAAACTGACGGTATTGTTGTTCGATAATCACGGCTATCAATGCATCCATAATCTGCAGCGCGGCCATGGCAGCGACGGCTTTGGCAATGAATTTCGCTATCGCGAGTCTGATACTGGCCGTTATACCGGCCAACCACTGCCAATCGACTTTGCGGCTCATGCCCGCAGTCTGGGTCTTGCTTCGTACAAAGCGTCTAATGCGGAGGAACTACGCCAAGCGCTGAAGCGAGCGAAGGCGGAAACGCGCACGACGCTAATCGAAATTCCCGTTCTAGCCGGAACAAATACGGACGGCTATGAATCGTGGTGGAACGTTGGTGTCCCGGCCGTATCGGAGAGTACGAAGGTCGTTGCTGCGCATGACGAAATGAACAAAAAACTGGCACAGGCAAAAGCCTACTAGGAGGCGAAAAAGATGGCGTTGTTTCCTTTTCAATTAGGAATTCATCCGATCAATTGGGTCGGCGAAGACGTAAAGGAGCATGGCGAGCATACGACTTACGAACAAATTATGGACGACATTCAAGCACTCGGCTTGACCGGTACGGAGATGGGCAGAAAGTTTCCGACCAATATCGAATTGCTTAAGCAGGAGCTTTCGAAACGAAACATTCAGCTCGTCTCTCAATGGAAATCGGTGCTGTTCTCCGATCCCGCTTACCGTGAATCGGAGCTGGAAGCTTTCCGCAAGCATGCCGAGTTTTTGCAGCAGATGGGAAGTAAGGTCATCAGTACCTGCGAAGTTGGAGGATCGCTGCATTTTGATCCCCGTCGTACACCGAACGAGACCGAAGTGATCCGTCTGGACGAAGCCGGCTGGGAGAGCTTGGCCGAAGGCTTAAATGCCGCTGGTAAAATCGCGCTGGAATACGGGTTGAAGCTGGCGTACCACCATCATGGCGGAACAGCGGTCGAAAGTCCGGAGGAAATCGACAAGCTGATGGCATTGACCGATCCAGAAGCCGTGTTCCTGCTGTTTGATTCAGGCCATGCGTTGTACGGCGGTGCGGAGCCAGCAGAGCTGCTGCGCAAGCATTATGACCGAGTCGCTTATATTCATCTGAAGGATGTGCGCGTAAATCGGCTTAAGGAAGCGAAAGCGTTGGGTGTCGATTTTGTCACATGCATCCGCAACGGCGTGTTTACCGTTCCAGGAGACGGGAATATAGATTTCCGTCCGATCTTGAATGAGCTTCTTGATCGGAAATACGACGGCTGGGCTTTGCTAGAGGGAGAGCAGGATCCGGGCGAGCATCCAGCACGCGAGTATGCGGCTAGAGCTATCGAGTACCTTGGCTCCTTAAAAGGTGAGAAGGAGAGTGAGTAAGTTGTCTACCATTTCTTTCCCTTCCGATAGGAAGTTTGATTTTACGGCAATTGGCCGTCTATGCATCGATCTCAATGCCAACGAGATTAACCGACCGATGGAGCAGACAATGACGTTTACGAAATACGTAGGCGGTTCACCGGCGAATATCGCAATCGGGATGAGCCGGCTGGGCAACAAAACGGCGTTCATCGGCAAAATCGCGGACGATCAGATGGGCAGATTTATCCGAAATTATCTCGACAATGAGGGTATCGACACAAGCAGTGTCGTGACTGACAAGACAGGGGCCGTTACGGGCCTTGCTTTTACCGAGATCAAAAGCCCGTCGGAATGCAGCATCCTCATGTACCGGGATAACGCTGCCGATTTGCTGCTGAATCCGCTGGAAGTGAGTGAGTCGCTCATCGCGGACAGCAAAGCGCTGCTCGTTTCCGGTACGGCGCTGGCGGCAAGTCCTTCACGAGAGGCAGTGCTTCTGGCACTGGATTATGCCCGCAAGCACGGCACCACCGTCATTTTCGATATCGATTTCCGCCCTTATTCCTGGGTGTCTCCCGAAGAAACAGCCGTATATTACAACTTGGCGGCGGAAAAAAGCGACATTATCGTTGGAACGCGTGAAGAGTTTGACAGCATGGAGCGGTTCGAGCAAAACGTGGAACACAGCGACCGGTTCACCGCTTCCAAATGGTTCAACCATTTCGCTAAAATCGTCATTATCAAGCACGGCAAAGAAGGTTCGATCGCCTATACGACGGACGGTTTGGAGCATCGAGCGAAATCGTACCCGGCCAAAGTCGTCAAAACCTTCGGGGCAGGAGATTCCTACGCGGCTGGCTTCATTTACGGAGTCATGTCGGGATTGACGCTTGAGAAGAGCATGGAGTTCGGAAGTGCAGCGGCATGTATCGTCATCTCCAGTCATAGCTGCTCGGATGCGATGCCAACGGTAGAACAAGTCAAGGATTACATCGAACGCTGCAATCGTGGTGAAATTACTGCAAGTTAGGTTTCCGGATTCATACCTTACAAACTTACAACTTGAAGAAACGAGGGATTAACATGACGACTACTCTTAAAAACTGGATTGGCGGACAATGGGTCGAGGCCTCTGCCGAACAGTACGACAATGTATATAATCCTGCAACTGAGGAAATTTTAGCGCAAGTTCCGCTCTCTTCCGAAGCAGACGTGGACGCGGCCGTTCAAACGGCAAGAAATGCATTCGATACCTGGAGCAGGACGCCGGTTCCAAAACGTGCCCGCGTATTGTTTAAATACCAACAGCTGCTTGTTGACCATTGGGAAGAGCTTGCGCGCCTCATTACGACAGAGAATGGTAAAAGCTATGCCGAAGCGCACGGTGAAGTGCTTCGCGGCATCGAATGCGTCGAATTCGCAGCAGGCGCACCGGCGCTTATGATGGGCAAGCAGCTGCCAGATATCGCAACAAATTTGGAATCCGGGATGTTCCGCTATCCGATCGGCGTCGTTGGAGGCATCTCGCCATTCAACTTTCCGATGATGGTTCCTTGCTGGATGTTTCCGCTCGCGATTGCTTGCGGCAACACCTTCGTCTTGAAGCCTTCGGAGCGTACGCCGCTGCTGGCTAACCGCCTTGCCGAGCTATTCCACGATGCGGGATTGCCTGCTGGCGTGCTCAATGTCGTCCACGGGGCGCATGATGTGGTTAACGGTATTTTGAAGCATCCGAACGTTCAGGCTATTTCTTTCGTCGGCTCACAACCGGTTGCCGAATATGTATACAAAACGGGCACTTCTTACGGCAAACGCGTTCAAGCGCTAGCCGGCGCCAAAAACCATTCTATCGTAATGCCAGACGCGGATCTTAAGCTCACGGTTAAAGAAATCGTCAGCGCGGCATTTGGTTCGGCGGGTGAGCGCTGCATGGCCTGCGCCGTGGTCATTGCAGTCGGCGAAGTTGGCGATGAGCTGGTACGAAGATTGTCCGAAGCAGCGGACAACATTACGATCGGCAACGGACTGGAAGAAGGAACGTTCCTGGGTCCTGTTATTCGCAAGCCGCATAAGGAAAGAACGATCGGCTATATCGAGTCTGGCGAGACCGAAGGCGGCTTGCTCGTGCGTGATGGCCGCAAAGACGCTGCCGTTGAAAATACCGGTTATTTTGTAGGACCGACTATTTTCGATCAAGTTAGCTGCGAGATGAAAATTTGGAAAGATGAGATCTTCGCTCCCGTCCTCTCCGTCATGAGAGCAGAAACGCTGGAAGAGGCGATTGCTATCGCAAACCGTTCGGAATTCGCAAACGGCGCTTGCCTGTTCACAAGCAATGGCAGCAGCGTACGGCAGTTCCGCGAGACGATTGATGCAGGCATGCTTGGCGTTAACCTGGGCGTACCTGCTCCAATGGCATTTTTCCCGTTCTCGGGCTGGAAAAAATCGTTCTACGGCGACCTTCATGCCAACGGCACGGACGGCGTAGAGTTCTATACCCGCAAAAAAATGGTAACCGCTCGCTGGTAATCGCAGCATTATTTGCATCCGGCACGCGAAGCGATCGAGGCTGCTGTCCGCGACAAAATGCGGCTATTCAGCAGCTCGGAACAATAGAAAGGCGGACGAGTATGAAGAAAATCAAAATCGGTATTATCGGAGCAGGTCGAATCGGCAAAATCCATGCCGACAATTTAAGAAGACACCCGCAAGCGGAAATCGTTGCGATCAGCGATCTGTTTGGCGGTCCAGAGCTGGCAAAGTGGGCGCTGGAAAGAGGTATTCCCATCGTTACGAACGACAGCGACGAGCTGCTGGCGAATCCGGATATAGACGCCGTTTTCATTTGCTCTTCAACGGATACGCATGTTCCGCTCATTAAGCGTGCGGCGCAGCATGGCAAGCATATTTTTTGCGAAAAACCGGTTAGCATGGACATCAGGCAGACGGAGGAAGCGCTGGAAGAGGTTCGCAAGGCAGGAGTCCAGCTCCAAGTAGGCTTCAACCGCCGTTTCGATCATAATTTCAAGCGGATCCGCGAGCATGTACAAGCTGGAGCTATCGGCGAAACGCATCTGATCAAGATTACTTCCCGAGATCCCGAACCTCCGCAGGAAGCTTACATTAAAGTGTCGGGCGGCATCTTCATGGATATGATGATCCATGATTTCGACATGGCTCGCTTCCTCTCGGGTAGCGAGGTAGAAGAAGTATACGCACAAGGCAGCGTGCTTATTGATCCGGTATTCGGCAAACACGGCGACGTCGATACCGCGATTGTAACGCTCCGTTTCGCAAACGGCGCGCTTGGCGTTATTGATTGCAGCCGCAAAGCGGTTTATGGTTATGACCAACGGGCTGAAGTATTTGGGTCGAAGGGCTCCGTAGCAGCAACGAACGATCATCCTAATACGGCCGTGCTCAGCACGGAAGAAGGTGTCATCAGTGAAAAGCCGCTTCATTTCTTCCTGGAGCGCTACAATTCGGCTTATATCGAAGAGACCGAGCAGTTTATCAATGTTTTGCTTCAAGGCGGGGATGTTTCGGTCAGCGGAGCAGATGCCTGCCAGGCAGAGAGAATCGCGTTGGCTGCAAAGCTGTCGCTGCGCGACAACCGCAGCGTGAAGCTGTCGGAGCTTAAGGAATTGAAAGCGGAGGTGTGATCGAATGAGCAAACTGATTGTGAGACCGGAGTGTCAACCTTCGGGACTTACTCCTATAATTTCGATTACTCCGGAATCGGCAGGCTGGAGTTATGTCGGTTTCGAAGTTTACCAATTGAATCCGGGGGAAAAGTTAAGCCGAGTAACCGCGGACAACGAAGTATGCTTGGTGCTGCTCAGCGGATTGGCTAACGTGACGACGGATAAATCCTCATGGATGAATATCGGTCAAAGAATGAACGTCTTCGAGCAGACGCCGCCTTATTCTGTCTACGTTCCGAATGACGACAAGTACGAGGTTGAGGCGCTTACGAAAGTGGAGCTGGCTGTATGTGAAGCACCTGGCAAAGGCAATCATCCTGCGCGCCTGATCGCGCCGGGAGACGTCGGCGTCGAAGAAAGGGGAGCGGGAACAACGCAGCGGTTTATTCACAATATTTTGCCCGAGCAAGAGCCTGCTGACACCCTGCTTGTCGTGGAAGTGTTTACGCCGGAAGGACATTGGTCCAGCTATCCGCCCCACAAGCATGATCGCGACGCGCTTCCCGAGGAGTCGCTGCTGGAGGAAACTTATTATTACCATGTGAAGCCTGAGCAGGGCTTCGCCATCCAACGCGTCTATACGGATGATCGCTCGCTGAATGAGACTTTGGCGGTCGCAGACGGCGAAGCAGTGCTTGTTCCGCAAGGGTATCATCCCGTTTCGGCGCCTCCGGGCTATCAGGTCTACTATCTCAACGTTATGGCGGGGCCGAACCGTAACTGGAAGTTCCATAACGATCCGGATCATGCATGGATTGCGACAAGGCAGCAGCCGTAATCTTCTTTTTGTTTGCAAATTGTTTGCAATTCGAACGGATAAATCGGATAATATCCGGGTAAGGGGGGCTTTTTGCCTGTCCTTAACATCCGACGATAATGAGGTTGGGTATGAAATCGACCACGATATATGATATTGCCAAGGAGGCGGGCGTTTCCATCGCGACCGTCTCCAACACCATAAACGGCAAGGGAAAAGTAAGCAAAAAAAAGCGCGATGAAATATTTAAGGTAATGGAACGTCTGCAGTACCAACCGAGCGTGATCGCTTCGGCCTTGATGGGCAAGAAGACGTACACAATCGGGCTGCTCATTCCCGATGTATCCAACCCCTTTTTCTCAGAGATTGCCCGTTCTGTAGAGGATTTGGCTCATTCCGAAGGGTATAGCGTCATCGTCTGCAGTACGGACAACAAAGATGACAGGGTAGAGAAATATATTCGGCTTTTGGAGCAAAAAAGCGTAGACGGCATTTTGATAGGGACCGGCGTGGAAAATACAGAAATTTTGAGTCAGCTAGCGGAAAAATCGCTGTCTATCGTCATGATCGCAAGGGAAGCCGTCGCGATGCCGGTTCACAGCGTGCTGACGGACGACTTCAAGGGCGGGACACTTGCCGCAGAGCATTTGCTTGGCAGAGGCCACCGCCAGATAGCGGTGTTGTCTGAAAATTTCAAGGTAACCAGCAGCTTCGAGCGGATCCGCGGTTTTCGATTCGCGTTGTTCGAGGCGGGAATTGCCCTAGACGAAGCGGGCATTATTTCGTGCGATTCCAGCATTAGAGATGGAAAACGGGCGGCCGCGGCACTAATTCAAGGGGAAAACCGTCCATCGGCGATATTTTGCTGTAACGATTTGCTAGCGATCGGTGCATTGCAAGCCGCCAAGGAAGCAGGGGTACGAGTACCCGAGCAGCTGTCGATTATCGGCTTTGATGATACGATTCTCTCTACCGTGACGAATCCGGAGCTTACGACGATCGCCCAGCCGATGGACCAAATGGTTAAGCTGGCATTCGATTTACTGATCCGCAGCGTGGAGAATACGGATGAAATCAAGCAAAGGATCGTTATGCAGCCGAAGCTGATTGTCAGGGAATCGACAAGCACGCCGGCAAACTAATCGGAGTAAAGGTTGATTAACATATGGAGAAGAGATTGATTGTATTTCTGGACAGCGGCGACACTATTATCGATGAATCAACGGAAGTAAGGGACGATGAGGGAATCGTCCTGCGCGCAGAGCTGATTCCGGGCGCAGACGTCATGGTGAAAACGTTGTTCGACAAAGGATATACACTTGCGTTGGTCGCTGACGGCGACGCGCAATCGTTCAAGAACGTGTTTAAGCAGCACGGGCTTTACGATTATTTTACGACCATGATTTATTCCGAAACCGTGAAAGCAAGCAAACCAAGTCCCCGTATGTTCAAAGCTGCCGTAGGCGCTTTGGATCTGTCCGAGGCGGATTTCCCGCGAATTGTCATGATCGGCAACAATCTGAGCCGCGACATGAAGGGCGCCAATGCGCTGGGCATTACGAGCATATTCCAAAGCTGGACGACTCGCTACCCGCACACGCCTGCAGACGAGTCGGAGCTTCCAACTCATACGGTGCGCGAACCGCTGGAGCTGGTGGAGCTGATAGAGCGGCTGAACGCCGAGCTTTCCTAATAAACGCAACGAAGCTATCGGTCTTATCCATATAAAGTGAAGAATAGCCCTTCAGGCTGCCTGAAGGGCTATTCCTCTGTTTGCCGCAGGCGATCCGGATTCGTTCATCAGGAGCATCGAATAAAAAAGTTAACAGAAGAAAAAGGCTTTCTATTATTCGCAAGAGAACCCTTATTTTTATTATTGATTTATTGATTTAGAGACTTAACCCACCATAAATTTTTAAATGGATCTACAAAGCCACCCATTTGACCACTTTCATCATCCATAAGAGGCATTACGGAAGTGGCGCCTGCTTTTTCTGCTCTTTCCACGACTTCTGCCGCGCCCTTAACATATACGAACATGTGAATATTAGATGGTTCCTTTTCTTTATTTTTTTGCAGAATTGAATGTTCATTAGTATCACAATCATTGTCGCAATTTACATCTTCCTCTGTACCATCAGCAAAGAAGATAACACTCTCCCCGATCTTTAATTCACCGTGTGTAATTTTTGTCCCATTTGTGCTTTTGATGATCAGTCCTACTTGTGCGTTAAATGTTTCCTGTAAAAACTTGATGAAGACTTCTCCATCATTAACCATAATGTAAGGTACGACTTGCTGATGCCCGTTAGTTAATTGCATGGTTTAACCACCTTTTCTTGGTGAAATTAGCTTACCCTGTTATAATACAATATTAGTGCAAATGATAATGTTTGTATCTTTTTATCCTTTTAATAATGTGTTTTTATTTAAAAACCCGTCATGTGCTTTAACTATATGTTGTAGGTTCAACGAAGGGGATTGAGATGAAAGGTATTGAGATTGCAAAGAAATTGGCTATAAGCACGAGTGCATTGAGGCATTATGAATCTTGGGGGCTTATTCCTAAAGTTGAGAGGTCGGCAAATGGATACCGCATCTATACAAAGGAACATGAGGCTTATTTTCAGTGTATACGTCAAATGTATTCCGGTTTTGGGATGGAATTGATTCGAGAGGTTATGCCGCGCATTATAAATGGAGAAAAGCTTGATGCCTTATGGCTAATTAACAAGGCACAAGTTGACCTGCATGCAGAAAAGGAAACCGTGCAAAGAACAGTTGAAATGCTTGATTTAAAAGAGTTAACTGATTTTCCGAAGTACCACAATAGAAATTCGTTTACGATTGGAGAGGTAGCTAAAGAAGCGAATGTATCTGCTTCCGCAATTCGGCATTGGGAAAAGGAAGGGTTAATAAAACCCGAGCGCCAAAAAGAGAGTGGATTCCGTATATATAGTCCATCTGATATTCGCAAGGTGCTGATCATTCGAACCGTTCAAAGAGTAGCTTACTCCTTGGATATTGTTCGTGAAGTATTGTCGGAGCTTGATAAACACAACGTTTCTCAGGCTAAGGAAATTGCTCTTAAGTCTCTTCAATACATTGATCATGCATTGGTTGAGCAAGTAAAAGGTATCGCGTATTTGCACAATCTTCTTGACGTTGTGTCAAACAAAGAAGGTCAATAAGTAAATTAAGAGTAGATAGGTAGTCCACGTTCATAGACTACTCTAACTAATCTCCTTTACATACGGCGAATGATTTCCAAAACCGGTCAGGCTCTATTCGAGCCGCAACAGCACGTTTCATTCATATAGGAATTAAGTATATTTAATTTGCATTATAATCTTTCAATTTGATATAATCAACATAGAATATGAATATAGGAACGGACTGGAAGTGAGTAGTTATGCAAGCTGACAACAAACCGCTGTATATGATTATTTTCGAAGAGCTCAGAGAAAAAATTATTACAGGGGAGTATCCGCCTGATTATCAGCTGCCGACAGAAGTGGAATTAGCGGCACAGTCGGGTGTAAGCCGAATTACTTCAAAACGGGCCTTGATCGAGCTTGAACGGGAAGGGCTCATCTATCGTAAACGGGGAAGCGGGAGCTATGTCAATAAGCAAGAAACACAGCCTGGTCCCGATAAAGGCCCCGTGAATGCTAACCGCATCATTTCGATGGTATTGCCTTATATGGCATCAAGCGAGCTGGAATATATTAAAGGGGCATCGGATTACCTGGACTCAAGAGGTTATTATTTAGGTATTCATAATAGTAACTGGAGCAAGGAGAAAGAAAAGGAGCTGCTGATCAGGGTGCCTAAGAACGGTTCGAGCGGCATCATTCTTTACCCGCTGAGCACCGTCAGCAATGTGGAGCTGATTAACGCGATATACTGGAACGACTACCCGATCGTCACGATCGACCAATACTACGAAGGTTTGCAGGTAACTAGCATCGTGTCGGATAACTTTGCTGGAGGTTACGCAGCTGCAAAGCAGCTCATCGATCTCGGACATGAACGGATCGCGTTCATTTCGAGCATCAGCATTGAATACCGCAGCTCCGTTCGGGATAGGTATCAAGGCTACTGCAATGCACTAAAGGACCATAAAATTCCGATTAATATGGATATAGTCGTGACGGATTTTTACCGGCAGGTCGATGAGGAGAACAGCAAAGCCTTCTATAAAAAGATGATATCGACGCTGCTCCAGGCCGGTGTGACGGCATTTCAGGTCGAGCACGACCATTTAGCAGTGGAGCTGCTGAAAAACGCGCTCGAAATGGGCATTCAAGTGCCGGGTCAGTTATCCATTACGGGTTTCGACGACCATATTATTACCCAGCATGTCGAAGTGCCGCTGACGACGGTAGCGCAGGATTTTTATGAAATAGGCCGCAAAGCGGCTGAATCGATCGTTAAGCAAGTAGAAAGATCGGAAACCAAGCAGCAAAAAATAAAGGTTCCCGTCCGTCTAGTAGAAAGACTTTCCACCGGAATACCGATGAGCCCCGCATCTGAGCAGGAAAGGTATGGGCAGTCGGTTTAGTGCCGTTTAAAACAACTAGAATGCTGACCGATGCGGTCAGCATTCTTTTGTTATAACTAATTATTGATTAATATTATTAAGTATATTCATTGTTTACAAAAATTAGGTATCCGATTATAATAACTTTTGTAAGTAATAAATGGGGTATATCTAATCGGAAGATAGACGAGACATGTTAGAGGCGGATTACATACAGCAGGATTAGGAATGCCTCTATAGACCAGATATATCGACTATTTTTACTTATATGAATTGTAAACGCTTACTTTTCTGTTGTTTATACGGAATTAAGGAGGGAGTAAGGTTTTATTGGTTGTTGTTCCGTTTGATGCAAACCAGTCTTTTAAAATTTCAATCCAATTCGGATAATGGGGGATTTTAAATGAAGAAGCTTAATTTGTTAGCTTTAGCGCTCGCGTCTCTGTTACTAGTTATTACGGTAGTTGGCTGCTCCAGCAATGGGACAAAGAACGGCAATAAAGGGAATCAAGAAACAGCGAACAATGCAACAGCAGAGCCTGCACCGGAAGCAACGGAAGCTCCAGTAGAGAATCCGTATGATCTTAAAGGCCAAACCATCAAAATCGGAGTATGGTACGACGGGGCAGACCCCAGATTAGTGGAAGAGAAAGGCCCGGCCGAGGAAGCGCAAATTAAATTGATCGAGGCCACCGAGCAGAAGTACAACGGTAAAATCGAATTCGTGAAATTCGGAGACTACGAGAAATATATCGAGAATTTCACGACAACCTCCCTTTCTGGTGAGCCGTTCGCGGATATTGTCCGGATTGAGCTGTTCTGGGCGTTTCCTCAGCTCGTTAATAAGGAGTTCATCCAGCCTGTCGACGACTACTTGGATCTAAGCGATCCGAAATACATCCAGTGGATGAAGTCCGGAGGCAGCTATGGAGGAAAACAATACGGGATGACGGATTCTTCGCCTTCGCCTTACGGCATGTTCTATAACAAAACGCTGGTTGAAAAATTAGGCGTGGAAGATCCTTACGAGCTGCAGCAAAAAGGGGAATGGACATGGGATAAGTTCCGCGAATTTGCAAAAAGCGCCACTAAGGATACCGATGGCGACGGTAAAGTCGACGTATTTGGCATAGCAGGCGCATACGGCAAGGTAAAGGCCTTAACGGAGCAGCTTGTATACACCAATAATGGTTCCTTGGATAAAGATGCAAATGGTGAAATGAAGTTCTCGATGAACAGCGAAAATGCGATTGAGGCGCTGCAGTTCGTATCCGATTTGTATAATACGGACAAATCGATTATGCAGCCGATTCCTGACGATGCGGCCAAGGAATTTATCGCTGGCAAAGGCGTAGTGTACGCCGGATTCAGCTGGGAGCTCGGCACGTTAATCGAAAGCATGAAGGACCAGCAGCTCGGCTATGTGTTCTTCCCGAAAGGTCCGAAGGCCGACAACTACGTTTCTTACACGCCATTCGGCAATATGTTCATGGTTTCGAAATATTCCAAAAATGCGGAAGTCGCCGTGAAAATATTGGATGAAATCAGTCTTCATGACGCGGGAAGAGAACTTGCTACTCAAGCTTGGGAGACTGCTTATCCTAGCAAGGAGTCACTTGATACGCGCAAGCAAATGGCTGAGAGCATCGATTATATTTCCTATTATGCTGTCCCTGACGGCGAAAAAATGTTCGAAAGCGTCGTAAAAGAGATAACAGAAGGCAAGGTATCCCCGGCTACAGCGGTAGATAAGATCAAACCGCAATTCGAAGCAAATATTAACAAGCTGCTCCAAGAAATTAAGTAATCAATCAGTACAGTAGCTCTTAAAAGGTACCTCTAATCTGAATTCGGTTTAAGTGAGCCTGCGGATTAGAGGTACTGCTTAAGAAGAGGGGGTAACCGATGCGGCGACCATTCGTAAAAGCGACCTCTTTGCTGCTTATATTGTCAATGGCTGTGTATATCTCCGTTTCCTTTCTGGATGCAGGTTCCAGTGGATCGGCCACAGCGCAGGGACAAGTGGTGGAGAGTTCGGCATTCAAAAGAAGTGCGGGTTCATTCAAGGCAGGCGGATATGAACAATATTTGTCTACATACGGCAATATCAATGCAGCTTCAGAACAAGACCTTTTAATTGAGGGTGAGAACTACAGCGACATTCAGGGCATGCAGACTGCCATTGTCGAAAATTATAAAGGGAGAACAGGTAAGGCCGTTGCTACCGAGGACGCCGGAACGATATCCTGGGAATTTGATGTCCGCCAAGAAGGCTTGTATAACCTGAGCCTGATGATTTACAGCGAACCGGGAAAGGAATCAGACATTGAGCGCGAGCTGCGAATAGATGGAGAGATTCCTTTTAACGAAGCGAGAAGCGTATCGTTCAAACGTATTTGGATGAATGAGAAGCAAACCTTTGACCGTGATAGCAGGGGCAATGATCTGGTGCCTAATCAAATGGAGGAGCCGATGTGGCAGGAAACCTCCGTAAAGGATGGCACAGGCTTTTATGAAGACCCTTTTTTGTTTTATTTATCTCAAGGCAGGCATTCCTTGTCGCTGACTTCGGTTAAAGAGCCGCTTGTTATCGACCAACTTAAGCTATCCGTACCGGAAATAACGCCGTCTTACAATGAAGTGGCGAGCACTTATACAAATGAAGATAACAAGCCTGCGAGTGAGGTATTCGTTAAGCTTCAGGCCGAGCAAGCCCTTTATAAATCAACTCCTAATCTCCTTCCCTACAATGATCGTTCGAGCCCCGCTATAGAGCCTTACCATGTCTCAAAGCTCCGCAACAATGCAATGGGGGGCTGGGCTTGGCGGATGCCAGGCCAATGGATCGAGTGGGAAATTGAGGTGCCAGAGGACGGTCTGTATCAAATTGCACTAAAAAGCCGGCAAAACTATTTGCGGGGCATGTCGGCGCTGCGAACTGTCTATATTGACGGAGAAATACCGTTCAGCGAGCTGAAGCACGTGCAGTTTCCTTATCATCATAATTGGCAAATGACAGTCCTTGGTCAAAGCAAGGATGAACCATATCTGTTCCAGTTGTCCAAAGGCAAGCATCGTATCCGCATGGAAGTGACGCTGGGGGAATTGGCGCCGGTGCTTAGGGCGGTGGAAGCATGTATTCTGGAATTGAATTCCATGTACCGCAAAATAATCAGCTATACAGGCACCGTTCCGGATATTTTTCGCGATTATAATTTGGAGCAGCGAATTCCAGAAATGTCGGATGTCTTTCTGAAACAAAGCGAGCTTCTCTACAGCATTGCGGCAACCCTTGAAGGTCCTTCCGAAAGCAGTAATGAACGCACCGCGATTATTAATCGGGCGGCATATCAATTGAAAGATTTGGCCGAAAAGCCTGAAACGGTTCCTTCCCGGATCGATGCGTTCAAAACGAATGTCGGAGCGCTCGGCTCATGGATGCTGACGATCAATGAGCAGCCGCTTTCTTTAGACTATTTGATCGTGAGCTCACCGAAGGCAAAGCTTCCAAATCCGGAAGCGAGCGGTTGGACGAAACTGATTGCCGGCGCCAAATCGTTCACGGCTTCCTTCTATGAGAATTATGACGATTTTTCCGGAGAGGAGACGGGTGGGGACAGCATCTCGGTATGGGTTACCTCTGCGAGGGATCAAGCGCAGGTCATCAAACGGCTTGTGGATGATAACTTTACCGCGAACACCGGCATTCACGTGAATTTAAAGCTGGTAAGCAGCGACGTGCTTCTTCCATCAACGGTGGCGGGCAAGGGACCCGATATTGCGCTGCAGGTTGGAAACGACCTGCCGATGAATTACGCAAGCCGGAATGCGCTTCAAAATTTATCCGAGTTTCCTGACTTTGATGCAGTGAGTAAGCAATTTAACCCAAGCGCGATGGTGCCTTACGAATATACCGGCAATTATTACGCGCTGCCGGAGCAGCAAACGTTCCCGATGTTATTTTATCGAAAGGATATTTTGGAGAACGAGCTTGGGCTAAAGGTTCCGCAAACCTGGCAGGACGTATACGACATGCTGCCTACGTTACAAAAGCATAACCTGCAGTTTGGGCTGCCGCAAAAACCGCTCGATACGCTAGGTAACGATTTGGCGACCACGAATATTATGACCCTGCCTCCTAATCCGGCACTCGTCATGTTCTTGTTTCAAAATGATGGAGAGTTATATAAGGAAGGCGGTAAGGCAAGCGGCTTGGATTCAGAGACGGCCATTCGCCAATTCAAGCAGTGGACAGACTTTTACGTTAATTATAAAATTCCGATCGCCGCGGATTTCGCGAACCGCTTCAGAACGGGTGAAATGCCGATCGGCATCATAGACTTCACGATGTATAACAAGCTGAGCGTATTTGCTCCCGAGATCAAAGGGCTTTGGGCATTTGCACCCGTTCCTGGAACCGTTGCTGAAGACGGATCCCTGCGCCGTGAGGTGGGCAGCGGTGGCTCCGCCTCCGTCATGTTCAAGAATGCGGAAAACAAAGAAGGGGCCTGGACCTTTCTGAAATGGTGGACAGGGAAAGAAGCGCAAATCGCGTTTGGGCGCCAAATGGAGATTCGGATGGGAGCAGCTGCAAGATATCCAACGGCTAATATGGAGGCATTGTCAGCGCTCCCTTGGCCTACGAATGATTTCCAAAAGCTGTCGGAGCAAATGCAATGGGTGAGAGGAATCCCCGAGGTTCCAGGCGGCTATTTGACAGGAAGAAACATCGACAATGCTTTCCGCAGGGTCGTCGTCCAGGGGGATGATCCGCGCGAGACGCTGGAAAATTACGTGAGGACGATGAACGAGGAGATCACCTCGAAGCGAAAAGAATTTAATCTTCCCGAATAGAAAAGAGGGACCGAAATGAACGAGCAGATGGCAGCTCACCCCTCGCTAAAGGAAGAGGGCGTTCCTAATAAACGGCCTTTCGGCCAATTTTCGAAAGTGAAATTACTTCGCATGTTTGTTGAAATGAGAAAAAACAAGCATGCCTACGTATTAATGGCGCCGTATTTTATTATTTTCTGCACTTTTACAGTTCTTCCGGTGCTCTTGTCCTTGCTGCTCAGCTTTACGAATTTCAACCTGCTTGAAATGCCTAAGTGGATTGGATGGCAAAACTATGCCAAGCTGTTTGCGCAGGACGAAGTGTTCTTATTAGCCGTTAAAAATACGTTTCTTTTTGCGGCCATTACCGGGCCTATCAGCTATATGGCCTGCTTTTTGTTCGCTTGGCTTATAAATGAGCTGCCCGCGAAGCTGAGGGCGCTGCTGACTCTCGTCCTGTACGCGCCTTCCATCGCAGGAAACACTTATTTGATTTGGCAGCTGCTGTTCGCAAGCGATTCCTACGGATATGCGAATGCCTTCCTTATGCAATGGGGGTTCATTATGGAGCCGATTCAATGGCTGCAGGATCCGCGTTATGTACTTGGCATTCTCATCATGGTCCAGCTGTGGCTTAGCTTAGGCACATCGTTTCTCGCCTTTATAGCCGGCCTGCAAAATGTAGACCGTACCTTGTACGAAGCGGGAAGCATTGACGGAATCCGCAACCGCTGGCAGGAGCTGTGGTTTATTACACTTCCATCGATGAGGCCGCAGCTGATGTTCGGAGCGGTCATTCAAATAACCTTGGCCTTCTCGATTGCGGAAATTTCCATCTATATGATTGGCTTTCCCAGCGTGGATTACGCGGCCCATACGATCGTTACCCATCTAGTGGATTATGGCTCCATCCGATATGAAATGGGCTATGCCTCCGCGATCGCAACCGTGCTTTTCACGATCATGCTCTTATCGAATCTATTAACGCAGAAGCTGCTGGAAAAAGTGGGTGAATAGAGAGATGAAACTAGCGCTTAAAATGCCGAGAAGGCTGAACCGGTCATGGCCGGTTGATATTGCACTGTTCCTGCTGCTGGGGGGAGTCGCCTGCTTCATGGCGCTTCCGCTCGTGTTCACGGTCAGCAATGCGTTTAAGCCGATCGATGAAATTTTCGCGTTTCCTCCAAAGCTGTTCGTACGGAATCTGACCTTTAAAAACTTTCGGGATTTAATCGGCATTTTCAGCGATTCGTGGGTTCCATTTACGAGATATGTGTTCAATACGTTTTTTATCGCGATTGTCGGGACGGTAGGACATGTTATTATCGCCTCGGCTGCGGCCTATCCGCTCGCTAAGCTTAAATTTCCGGGCAAGCGGTTATTTTTTGGACTCGTTGTCCTCTCGCTAATGTTCACCGCCTATGTCACCCAAGTGCCGAACTACATGATTATTTCATGGCTCGGCCTGATCAATACGTACTGGGCAATCCTGCTGCCGGCCTTTGGCATGACGCTCGGGCTTTATCTTATGAAGCAGTTTATGGAGCAGATTCCGGACTCGCTGCTTGAAGCCGCCAAGATTGACGGAGCGAGCGAATACCGCATTTATTGGCAAATCATTATGCCGATCGTGAAGCCGGCTTGGTTGACGCTCATTATATTCTCTTTGCAAAATTTATGGACAAACGGATCGGTTACGAGCCACAAATACATTTACAGCGAGCAGCTGAAGACGGTGGATTATGTGTTCGGCCAGATCGCAAGCGGAGGCTTGGCCAGAACGGGGCCGGTAGCCGCAGTTACACTATTAATGATGCTCGTGCCGATAACTGTGTTCATCGTTACGCAAAGCAATATTATCCAGACGATGTCGACGTCGGGCTTGAAGGAATAACAGGGGGGCCGCTTCAGATGAAAAGAATCATCGCCGCACTATTTATCGTTACGCTCTTGTACGGTATATCCGCTCCTGTGACGTCCTCAGCAAACGATAGTTATCAATATTCGTATTGGGGAGATCCCGTACCCTCGCCAATGCCCTATATGCTTGGCAAAGTCGTTTACGGAGACGATTGGAGCGTAGGTCCTCTATCTTTGCCGCAGGATCTATACGTGGGTACGGATGAGCGGGTATACGTGGCGGATACGGGAAATAGCCGAATCGTCATTCTTAATAAGCAGCTGCAGGCTGTTCAGGTCATCAAAGAATTCGACAACAATGGAAAGCAGGATTCTCTTAACCGTCCGGAGGGCGTGTTCCGCGACAGTGAGGGTAATATTTATGCAGCGGATACGCAAAATCGGCGATTAGTCATGTTCGACAGCGAAGGAAGCCTCGTTCGGATCGTGAAGGAGCCCAATTCGACGCTGCTTCGTGAAGGCTTTCAGTATGCTCCAATCAAAGTAGCCGTGGATAAGGCGAAGCGAATTTACGTTGTGAGCCGCGGCTCCTATGAAGGCATGATGGAGTTCGATGCCGACGGAATTTTCATCGGTTTCATCGGAACTAATCTCGTCAAGTTTAGTCCTGCGGACCTGTTCTGGAAGCGGATCTCGACAAAGGCTCAGCGCGAACAAATGCAGCAGTTCATTCCGCTGGAATTCAATAATGTAGACGTTGACGCAGACGGGTTCATATACACGACAACCTCGGAAGAAAATTCGGATCGGCCGATTAAGCGTTTGAATCCTTCGGGTGTCGATATTTTGCGCAGCAAGGGCTATTTTCCGCCCAAAGGAGATATCGGAACGCTGCCAACGGGCAGCCTGCCAGGGAGTTCGATTTTCGTGGACGTCGCGGCAGGCGACGGCGGAATGTTCAGCGCGCTCGACTCCAAGCGCGGCCGTATTTTCACCTATGATAAAGACGGCAATCTACTATTTGTATTTGGAGGACTCGGAAGCCAGCAAAGTAATTTCCGTACGCCGTCCGCGATCGGGTTTATGGGCGATCGTATGCTTGTACTGGACAGTGACAACAACCGTTTATCTATTTTTGAGCCGACAAACTATGGAAGCTTGATTCGGGAAGCAGTTGTTTCGCTTTATGAGGGTAAAGCGGATCAAGCCACAGCGGCTTGGGAAAAGGTGCTCCAGCTGAACGGGAACTTCGAAGTGGCCTACATCGGCATCGGAAAGTCTTTACTGAAAAAAGGCGAGAACCGGGAAGCGATGGACTACTTTAAGCTAGGTAATAACAGGGAGTATTACTCCGAGGCCTTTAAGCGTCACCGGAGGGATGTCATACTCAACCATTTCGGCTCTATTGTGCTCGTAATCGCACTGATCGCTTCGGCTTTGTTTGCCGTGGTTAAGCTAAGCCGCAGGAAGACCAAAGGGCTGTATTATCAGGAATTCGGCATTATTAATAATCCATTTTATACGCTGGTGCATCCTTTTAACGGTTTTTGGGAAATGAAATTCGAACGTAAAGGAAGGCTGAAGCTCGCGCTTGGCATTGTCCTGCTTCTCGTGATAATTACGATTGTAAAGAGGCAGTATAGCGGCTTTGTCGTGAATTTTAATAATCCCGATCAATTGAACAGCTTTAATGAGCTGAAGTTTATCGTGCTGCCGTTCTTGCTCTGGTGCGTAGCCAATTGGTCCTTGACGACGCTGATGGACGGGGAAGGGAAGTTCAAGGAAATCGTCATGGCAACGGCCTATGCTTTACTGCCGCTCGTCATCATATACCTCCCGCAAACGTTATACAGCAACATCATTACAGCTGACGAGAGCTCATTTTATTATTTGCTTGATGTCATTGCGATTATTTGGTTTGTATGGCTTTTATTTACGGGGACGATGACGGTCCATCAGTATTCCGCTGGAAAAACGGTCGTTACGATGCTCCTTACATTAGTCATGATCGGGATTATCGTTTTCCTTGGCGTACTATTTTTTAGCATGGTTCAGCAAATGATCAATTTCGTGACTTCCGTTTATAAGGAGATTTCGTTCAGAATTTAGCATTCAGGTGAGGAGGGATGGACGTGACAGGTAAAAAAAGGCGGGTCCGCATGCTATTCACAGCGCTCCTCATAAGCGGCATCGCCTTGCTTCATACGGTCGGATATGTTGAGCAGTCTGAAGCGGAGGCGCAGGAGAGGCAAGGCGATGAAGTTGCTGAGAAGGTGACTGTTCTGCAAGCTTCGGAAGTGAAGGAAAAGGGAGAGGTATCCTTCAACACAAGCGAAGAGCTTCAAGCCTTGAAAGAGATGGAGAAGTCAGCGGAAAATGCGGAGCTGGAGCTGTATGTGAAGAGGGAAACGGCGGAAATCGCAGTAAAGGTAAAGCGCAGCGGCTATGTATGGTTTTCCAATCCGCCTGCGAGAAGTCAAGACGCCAAAGCATCGCCTTTGTATCAAGCGGAGCTGTCCTCGCAAATTTTGCTAACTTATTACAATGATAAAGGGCAGGTCAACTCCTTTAACAGCTATACGGACAGTGTAGCCAAGCAGCAATTTGAAATGACGGCAACGGAAAACGGAATGAAGGTGGTATACCGCTTCGGCAACATTGCGAAGGGCTATGCGAATATTCCTAAAGTAATTAGCAAGGAGCGGTTTCAAGAGCGTATTCTCGATCAAATTGCAGATGAGGATACGCGAGTGAATGTCGGGTACAAGTTTCGGCTAGATGAAGAGAAGCAAATTTATGTGGTCCGTAAGCTTCAGGATTATGTAGCGGAGGAGCTGTCGGCCGTATTAGAAGCGGCCGGATATACGGCTGAGGACGCCGCACAGGATAATGAAGAGAATGGAACGGGTGAGACGGCGGCCGCTGGAAATGCGGAATTTACTGTTCCGTTGGTCTATACGCTTGACGGTGAGCAGCTTGTCGTAACGGTACCGGTCTCAGAGCTTGCATTTAACAAGAGCTATCCGCTTGCTTCACTGCAGATTCTTAAGCATTTCGGCGCTGCCGATGAGTCCAAAGAAGGATACCTATTCGTTCCCGACGGGTCTGGTGCGCTCATTCGGATGAATAGCGGCAAGCAGCAGACCGCGGAGCCATACAGCTTGCCCGTATACGGAAATGACGGCTCCTATGATGTGAAGGAGAAAATGCAATCCAACGAAACAACTAGACTTCCGGTATTCGGGCTTAAGCAGAACGATCATGCGCTGTTAGGCATTATCGAGGACGGCGACGCTATGGCAAGTATTACGGCGGACGTGAGCGGACGGAACGACACTTATAATGTGATCAGCAGCAAGTTCCAAATCACATCCATGGACTTCTATACATTAACCTCAGGCACCAAAACAAGTTCCGTACCGATGTTTCAAAACAAATTATACGAGGGCGGACTTCAGCTAAGATATGCCTTCCTGTCGGGCGAAGAATCCGATTACGTAGGAATGGCTGCGCGCTATAGAGCTTATTTGGTTGATAAGCATCAATTAAAGCCGCTGGCCGAAACAGCGGATGCGCCGTTTATCCTCGAGCTGGAGGGAGCATTCCGCCGGACCAAGTCATACCTTGGCCTTCCATATCAAGCGACGGAATCGTTGACCAGCTTTGCTCAGGCCCAAACCCTGCTGAAGAGGCTGAAGGATGAGAATATTCATCATATCGATTTGCGTTATGTAGGCTGGTTCAATAACGGAATTCGTCATTCCTCACCTTCGGAAATTAAAGTTGTTGGAAAATTAGGCGGGAGGAATGCCCTTCGCGATTTGGCGGCTTATGCGGAGGAGAATCAAATCGGTTTCTATCCAGACGTGGCTTTTTTGAATAAATATAAAGGCTCGGCAGGCGCAGCAACGCTGCTGGATCAAGGAAAAGCCAAAATCTATCAGTATGATCCTGTCATGAATGCGCAGGATAAGTCGAAATTCTCGCATTATATCCTATCTCCGTCTGTGCTGCCAGGACAAGTGAATGGCTTCCTTGGCGACTACGCCAGATTGGATATAGGGGGATTGTCCCTTAGGGATTTGGGCGATGAAGTCAATTCCGACTTTGATCCCGGCCGGCCCGTAGGCAGGCAGGACGCGCAGCGGATCATCATGAATGAGACGAAGAAACTAAAGGAGCAGACCGGCTCTATTATGGTGAACGGAGGCAACGCTTACAGCTTGCCGTATGCCGACATCATCGTGAATGCTCCGACTAGAAGCAGCCGTATGAATTTGACGGACGAAGACATCCCGTTCTATCAAATCGTCCTGCACGGCTACTATGATCTGGCAGGGTCTCCCTTCAATATGGAGGATATGCAAAATCCGCGGCTCTCTCTATTGAAGGCGCTTGAGACGGGCTCGAACGTATTCTACCAATGGTATTACAGCGATTCCAAAAAAGTGAAGGACACGGACTTTGATCATTTGTATGCCTTAAATTACGAGGACTGGCTCGAAGAAGCGGTTCAATTGTACAAAGAGGCGAATGACGTGCTGGCAAAGGTGCGCAATCAGGTTATCGTGGAGCATCGCGCGCTCGCAGATGGAGTCGTTCAAACCGTTTTTCAAAATGGAGTCGTCATTACGATCAACTACAATCATACGGCGGTAGCGCTATACGGCCTGCAGCTCGAGGCTCAAAGTTACCAGGTGGGCGGTGAGTCATTTGTTCAATAAGCCTTTGACCTTGGCACAGAAGAAAGCTTGGCTCGGGGTACTGTTCGTCACCCCGTTAATGCTCGGGCTTATCATGCTATTTATTTTACCTCTGATCCAATCCCTCCGTTTTAGCTTGAGCTCAATCAAGCTGGTGGAGGGCGGCTTCGCCGTTCATTACGAAGGTTTGTCGAACTACAGCAATCTTTTCATGACCAATGCGGATTTTCCTAGAAGACTGACCGAATCTGTGATCAATATGGTCGTTAACGTGCCTATCATCATTATTTTCAGCTTGTTCGCCGCCGTCCTGCTCAACCAGAAGTTCAGAGGGCGGGCGATTGCCAGAGCGATTTTCTTCCTGCCTGTCATTCTCGCATCTGCGGCGATTGCGAACATGGATATCAGCAGCTTCGTCGGCAGCTCGTCCCCTTCCGGCGGAGGAGATGGGGGAGGCAGCCTGATGCAGAGCTTTGAGCTAAAAAAAACGCTGATGGAATCCGGTCTGGCTCCTGTATTCGTTAATTACATCACCGGCGCAGTCGACCGGATCTATGAAATTATTAGTTCGTCCGGCGTTCAAATATTGATTTTTTTGGCCGGACTGCAGTCCATTCCTCCTTCCTTGTACGAATCATCGAGAATTGAAGGGGCGACAGGATACGAAATATTTTGGAAGATTACCTTTCCTATGATGACTCCGCTCATCTTAACGAATTTGGTTTATTCCATTATTGATTCTTTTAGCCGCAATACAATCAATTCGCTTATTTCGGAAACAGCGTTCAAGACGTTCGAATTTGGCCAAAGCGCGGCCATGTCCTGGGTATATTTTCTCGTCGTCGCAATCATGTTGGCTGTGTCGGTCGGACTCATTTCAAGAAAAGTCTTTTACTACGACTGATGAGGGGGAGATGCTGTGAAATTGCCGGCTGCTCACGCGGAAATGTTCAATCGCAAATATAATCCGGTCGAGAAATCGAAGAGATGGCTGTGGATTGGTTTAAGGGCCGTACTCGTAACCGGCTTTTGCTTTATTATTCTTTTTCCTTTGTTTCTCCGTTTCTCGGTCGCCTTTCGCAGCAAAATCGACATCTACGATCCGACCGTGTTGTGGATTCCAAAAAACTTTACTTTAGACAATATTAAAATCGCGATGGAAGCGACACATTATTTCGCTACCTTGTTGAATACGTTCCTAATTTCTGCCGGAACGACGATCATTCAGCTTGTCTCTTGCGCGCTTGCGGCTTATGCTTTTGCGAAGCTGAAATTTAAAGGCAGCGGACTGCTATTCGGCTTGGTCATCTTCACAATCGTCGTTCCGCCGCAAACGATTATGATCCCGCTCTATTTGACCTACCGGTATTTCGATTTATTCGGCTTGGTGGGCTTGTTCACACGTCAAGACAGCTTGAATCTTATCGATACGTTCTGGCCGTTTCTCATTTCCTCGGCAACGGGAATGGGCCTTAAAAATGGGCTGTATATTTATATTTTCAGGCAGTTTTTCAGAGGAATCCCAAGAGAGATTGAGGAAGCCGCATTAGTGGACGGCGCAAGCGTCTTTAAAACCTTTTACCGGATTATGCTTCCGAATGCCGTACCTGCTATCGTGACCGTCGTACTGTTTTCCTTTGTATGGCAGTGGAACGACAGTTACTACGTATCGCTGTTTTTAAGTAAGGTGAAGGTGCTTTCGACGCAGCTTGCGGACATGGGCTCCGTGCTGGGCAGTGAACCCGATCTGATCTACCAATCGATGCTGCTTAATACCGGTGTGCTTTTACTTATGGCGCCGTTGATTATTCTTTATTTGTTCGTGCAGCGTTATTTTGTGGAAAGCGTCGAGCGTACGGGCATTGTCGGATAACATTCGTTAGTTGGAGGAGAGGCGTATGAACAAGGAATGGGGCCTGCGCGGCTTTCATATGAGATTCGGATCGCATGAGGATGTTGGTTATTTGAAAAGAGTGATTTCGGAAGCGTTTGTGCCAATGGGCGTGAATGTGCTCGTTCTGGAATGCAACACCAGCTTTCAATTCTCCTCTCACCCGGAGGTATCTGGCGGAACGCTCACTCGGCAGGATGCGCGGGAATTATGCCGAAGGGATGGGCTATACAGAGTGGGACGGCGATATTTATGGCATATGGCCGGCAGTTGATAGGATTCCAAAGGATGTTGTGTTATGTGATTGGCATTACGACAAGCTGGATGCCTATCCCTCAGTCGGACATTTATTGGATAAAGGCTTTACCGTTTGGCCCTCCTGCTGGAAAACGCCAGATGCGGCAGTCGATTTCTTCGAGCAATCGGTCCGTCAGGCGGAGGAACGGGACGCGCTAGATCGTATGCCGGGCATGCTTGTAACCGGCTGGAACGCAAACGGAGCAGTTCTGGCTACGGCTCTTCTCGGAGATGGGGGCTTGGGAGAGGACAAAGGCGATATAAAAGGGATAGCAACCACGCTTCAGACGGTAATGGAGAAGCTGCGCTAATACGATCTAGACGGGAGAGGGATTCATTGACTCAGATGAACACCGTACACATCATTTCACATACGCATTGGGATCGGGAATGGTACTTACCGTATGAGAAGCACCACGTAAGACTGGTCAAGCTGATGGACGATTTACTGGAGACACTACAAACCGATCCTGAATTTAAAAGCTTCCATCTCGATGGCCAGACCATTATGCTGGAGGATTATTTGCAAATCCGTCCTGAGAAAAAGGCAGCACTTGAAAGGCTTATCCGCGAAGGGCGCATTCATATCGGCCCTTGGTACATTTTGCAGGACGAGTTTTTGACAAGCAGCGAATCGAACGTTCGAAATCTATTATACGGACACAAGGATGCCGGGGAATATGGAGCGATTTCCAAGGTAGGCTATTTTCCCGATTCGTTCGGCAATATGGGTCAAGCCCCGCAGCTGCTGCTGCAGGCCGGAATCAATAATGCTGTGTTTGGACGAGGCGTGAAGCCCACCGGATTTAATAACGAGGTCTCAGATTCGCAAGCTTATGAATCGCCCTATTCGGAAATGATCTGGGAAGCGCCGGACGGCTCTCGGGTGCTTGGCATTTTGTTCGCGAATTGGTATAGCAACGGCAATGAGATCCCTATCGAGCAGGATGCTGCAAAGGCGTATTGGAGCCGAAAGCTGAAGGATGTTGCTGCGTATGCTTCGACTCCGCACTGGCTGATGATGAATGGCTGCGATCATCAACCGGTTCAGAGCGATGTTGCAGAGGCCATTAGGACGGCGCAGAGGCTGATGCCGGAGTACCGCTTTGTTCACTCCAACTTCGATGACTACATTCAAGCGGTAAAAGGCACGCTTCCCGAGCAATTATCTGTCGTGAAGGGGGAGCTCCGAAGCCAGCATACGGACGGGTGGTCAACGCTGGTCAATACCTCTTCGTCACGTATCTATTTGAAGCAATTGAATCAGCAAGGGCAGTCGCTGCTGGAGAAGGCAGCTGAGCCGCTTGCGGCTTTCGCTTATTCGACGGGGGAATCCTATCCGCACCATCTGTTTGCTTACGCTTGGAAAACGTTGATGCAAAATCACCCTCATGACAGTATTTGCGGCTGCAGCGTGGATGAAGTCCACTCTGAGATGGTGACCCGATTCGCCAAGAGCAGGCATGTTGCCGAATCGATTATGGAAGAGAGCTTGTCCGTGCTCGCGGCCAAGCTGGATACGAGCCGCTTTGCCGCTTTCGGGGAAGAGGCGTTTCCTTTGCTCGTGACCAATACGACGGGATGGACACGCACCGGCATTATTCAAGCAGAGGTTGATTTGAAGCGGCTTTATTTCAATGGTGAAATCGGCTTTGATGAAATGAAGCGGACGTTGAAGGCCATTTCTCTAGAGTGCATGAGGCTTGTCGATCCAGATGGAAACGATATATCCTGCAGCATCGAGGACCTTGGCGTAAAGTTCGGCTACGATCTGCCTGAGGATCAATTCCGCCAGCCTTATTTTGTCAGGAAGATTAAGGTGACCTTCGAAGCAGACAAAGTACCGGCGCTAGGCTATAAAACATATGCATTGGTCAGGGATTGCCGCACTTTAGGGAGTAATGAAAATGCGGAATCGCTCATTACTGGAAGCCGCATGATGGAAAATGCGCAATTGGCTGTAACCATAGAGGACGATGGTTCATTGACGATTGCGGATAAACGGACCGATCAAATGCTGAAGGGCTTATGCATCTATGAGGATACAGGGGATATCGGCAACGAATATATGTACCGGCAGCCCGATAACGATGAGCCTATATATACGAAAGGGGTTCAAGCAAGCATCCGCGTGCTGGAGGACAGCCCTTACAGAGCGGCATTCGAAATCGAGCATACGATCATGATCCCTGAGTCGGCCGATTCCTTATTGGAGCAGGAGAGACAGGAGCTTGTGTGGTTCACTGGACGCAAAGCAGGAAGATCTAATTCTTTCATTCCGCTAATAATAACGACAAAAGTGTCTCTGGCTCGAAATGGCAGCGGCGTGCATGTCGAGACGACTTTCCGAAACGAGGCTCGGGATCATCGCTTAAGGGTACTGTTTCCAACGGGAATAAACGTGCGAAGCCATTTGGCGGACTCTATTTTTGAAGTCGCTCAAAGAGATAACAGCCCTTCGCCGGAATGGAAAAATCCAAGCAATTGTCAGCACCAGCAGGCATTCGTCACGTTACTAGGTGATAGGCAAGGCTTAACGATTGCTAACCTCGGATTAAACGAATATGAAATCGTTCAGGATGGAAACGGAACGATCGCGGTTACGATGCTCCGGGCGATTGGCGAATTGGGTGATTGGGGATATTTTCCTACCCCTGAGGCGCAGTGCCTTGGCAATCATGTTTTAAAATTCGAGATCATACCTTTTCCGGTGGAATCTCGTTCCGAAGAGAGTCCGTCGATCTGCGGCGGAACCGCTGCCTCCATGAAGGAAGCCTATCAATTCCAAGTGCCTTGGGTGGTAAAGCAAACTGGCATTCATACGGGGGAATTGCCCGCGTTGCATTCGTTTTTACAATGGAAAGGAGAAAGCCTGGCTTTCTCTACTTTGAAGGTATCGGAGGAGACGGGAGATATAATCGCCCGTTGGTATAATCTTTCACAGGAACCACAGCTTTTATCAGTATCTCCCTCTTTTCACGCTGGGCAATCAAGCCGCAGCAATATACTGGAGGAGCGCATGGAGAAGGTGGACCTAGCGGGTATTGCCGTTAGCCGTTCTGAAATAATCACATTAAGCTTATGCTTGTCTGAGAAAGAAATTTGATATTGTAAATGCTGCGTGACACATAGGCTCAGAGATGGCGGCCACGTCTTTGTTACGTGGCTTTTTTCTATTTGATAGGGATCTCGTTATAATGAGAAGAGCGATTACAGAAAGGAGTGGAATCATCGTGAAGGTAATTGTCATTGGAGCGGGAATTGCTGGAGCATCAACCGCGTACCAATTGGCTAAGCAGGGTGCAGAAGTCCTCATCATTGATCGGAAAGATGAAGGACAGGCTACGGATGCAGCTGCCGGCATTATTTGTCCCTGGCTTTCGCAGCGGCGCAATAAGACTTGGTATAGGCTTGCGAAAGCCGGAGCGAGTTATTACCCTGTGCTAATTGAAGAGCTTGAAAGCGAAGGGGAAACCGAAACCGGCTATGCCAGGGTCGGGGCCCTCAGCATACATATGGATCCGGAGAAGATCGACAAAATGGAAGAGAGAGCTTACAAGCGTATGGAAGACGCGACAGAAATCGGTGAGATAACTCGGCTTGATGAACATCGGACCCGTAAGCTCTTCCCGCTGCTCGCGGAAGGATATTCCTCCATTCATATTAGCGGGGCCGCCCGTGTCGATGGCCGGTCGCTGCGTGATGCTTTGCTTCGATCTGCACAAAGGAACGGGGCTGAGCTTATATATGGGGATGCTAAACTGGAGTTTCAATCCAACCGAGTAACGGGCGTAACAGTTGGGGCCAATCGCTACCTGGCTGACATCGTTATCGTTTGTGCCGGGGCTTGGGCGCGACCATTGCTGCAACCTCTAGGCATTGATTTTAATGTAAGTTATCAGAAAGCTCAAATCATGCATTTGCAGGTTCCAGACGCAATGCAAAATATTGGAAACTGGCCGGTCGTTATGCCGCCTTCCGATCAATACCTGCTCGCCTTTGAACAGCAGAAAATCGTGATAGGGGCAACTCATGAAAATAATATTGAAGGCTATGATACGAGGATCACGCCTGGCGGAATGCATGAGATTTTAAACAAATGTCTTACATTCGCACCTGATCTGGCAGAAAGCACGTTCCAGGAAGTAAGGGTGGGCTTTCGCCCTTTTACAGCTGATTTTCTTCCGGTTATAGGCGCCATTCCAGATTGGGAAGGACTTCTTGCCGTAAACGGTCTCGGGGCCTCCGGATTGACGATGGGCCCTTATATCGGAGTCCAGTTGGCTAAGTTAGCACTAGGAATGGAATTAGATATCAATCTAACCGATTATGACATTCGAAAAGCCATTAGCTGACCTTTTGGTTTATCACGAATAAAGCTGTAAGGGGACAAAAACATACATACATTGAAATCCGCTTTTTTAAAGCGGATTTTTTTTTTTTGTAAATAACATCTTGTCCAAAGGTCATGGCAAGAACATAGCTTGTTTTCGTGGAGCCAATACAAATTAAATTCAACAGCAGCTCATTGAACTAACGGGCAGATAAATCTAATAATACACTCAATTTACAAACGCCGGGGTACTAAAGATAATAGGAAACGGCTAGTGACAATCTGAAAAACTGATACATATCGTATTATGATACTGATAAGAGGAAGGATGAACTAAAACATGATCCATCCAGAAACAGAACTTCGATTTGTAAGTGAAGAGGTAGGTATCGGTGTATTTGCTAAGAAATTCATCCCAAAGGGAACGATTGTCTGGATTTCAGATGATTTAGATATGATGCTTAAGGAGGATTATGTAGATTCTCTTGATGAAATTAGAAGAGAAATGGTGATTAAATACTCTTATCAAGAAAATAATGGCGATTATATACTTCATTGGGACCACTCAAGGTACATGAACCACAGTTTTCAACCCAATTGTATTGATACAGTTTATGAATTTCAATTAGCTGCGAAAGACATTAATCTTGGTGAACAATTAACATGTGATTATGGGATACTCGGTGAGGATGAAGATTTTGAATGTGTGCCTGAAGAAGGGACGTCTCGAACAAGAGTCAAAGCAGATGATTATTTAAACTATTATCAGGAATGGGATGATATGGCTAAGGAGGCGTTTAAGTATTTCAATGATGTTGAACAACCGCTAAAATATTTAATTAAAAAGGAATTTGTTGACAAAGTTAATGCGGTTGCTTGTGGACGTGAACCATTAGATTCGATTCTCATTACTTTTGAAACTTAGTTGTACCGATATAGGAAACCTTAATCATCTTGATATCGGGAAGAATATCGCTGCCCGGCAAAAGAAAGACCCGAATCATTTTCGCATGATCGGGTCTTTAAACTAATCCTTAACGTATTCCACCTGACTCCGATCAGCGTAGCAACTTGAATCCTGCGCGGAGTTCTGCAGAGAAAAGCTCTGGCTGTTCCCAGGCCGCAAAATGCCCACCTTTGTCGAGCTTGTTGTAGTAGATAAGATTGGGGTACGCTTGCTCAGCCCAACTCTTCGGGGCTTGATAGAGCTCGTAAGGAAAGACGCTCACGGCAACCGGGATGGTGACGCCCTTGGCGGCGAAGAAGGAGAACTTGTTTTCCCAATAGAGACGAGCCGAAGAAATCGCCGTTTTTGTCAACCAGTAGAGCGTGATATTGTCGAGGACATCGTCTCGTGTAAGACCTCCCGGGTGTCCTGCAAAAGCCTGTGAGATCAGTTCCAGGCTACACGCGTCATGGTCAAGCATAAAAGCTGCCAAACCGATGGGCGAATCTACCAGTCCGGTCAGCGTCTGCGGGCGCGTCCCCATTATTTGGGCGTATGCGCTGTGCATGTAAAAGAAGTACAACTGCTTGCACGCGCGCCATTCGTCTTCTGAGAGTCCAGAGGGCAGCGGATTGCCGGATTGGAGCGCCTTATCAATGTAGGGTGGAACCACGCCAGGCATGTTGGAGTGAATGCCGACCAGTCCCGGCGGCGCCTGTACAGCCATCAAATCCGTAATAACTGCACCCCAGTCGCCGCCCTGCGCCACATATTTCGTATATCCAATGCGCTTCATAAGCTCTATCCAGGCATTTGCGATGCGGACGGGGCCCCAACCTGTCGTAGTCGGCTTGCCTGAAAACCCGTAGCCGGGCAGCGACGGAATCACCAGATGGAAAGCGTCCGATGCCTTCGCGCCATGTGCCGTGGGATTGGTAAGTGGTTCGACAAGCTTCATCAGCTCGATGATCGAGCCGGGCCATCCGTGCGTGATGATGAGCGGCAAAGCATCTTCATGCTTCGAACGAATGTGAATGAAGTGAATGTCTAGACCATCGATTTTGGTTATGAACTGCGGCAGGGCGTTCAGCTTCGCCTCGCACTTTCGCCAATCGTAATCTGTCGCCCAATAGCGTGCAAGTTCCTGAATCGTTGCAAGCCGCACGCCTTGCGATGCATCCGCGACCGTTTCCTGCTCAGGCCATATTGTCGCATTTATGCGACTGCGCAATTTCGTAAGTTCCTCTTCCGGAAATTTCACATGAAACGGACCCCGAATGGCGTTCTTTTCTGTAAGTTGCTCATTATTTTGTTGTTTGGTACTTGTTTGTGCCATTTTTATCTCCTTTTGATTATGAATTTTTGAGTTTGTGCGTGCCCTCCAGGGGGCTGACAAAGAGCTTGTGAGATCAGCCCCAGACTATGCGCGTCATGTTGGAATAAAAAAATGTTGGACAGCTATGTGGAAGTGGTGCAGAATGTCGAGAACAGTATATAACACCATATTCACACTTTGGGCCATTTGTACCTCGGTTCGCCTGTGGCATTTCGGAGGATTATGGACACGTTCTCGGGTAAGCTAATGGATATTGGCAGTTGCTGCGGAATCCGTTTTTATTCCCTCACTAATAGGCAGGAATAGTCGGGGTATATTCAATTATAATACTGAAATACACGTCATAAGGAATTTGTTGTTATAGGAGAAGGCGAGGTACTGATTTGAAGAATAATATTATTGAATACTGTTTAAAGAAGAAAGGAGCGGTTAAGGATTACCCTTTTGGACCTGATCCATTGGTGATCAAAATTGCAGGCAAAATGTTTGCGCTTATTTTTGAGAACAAAGGGGATTATTCTTATTTAAACTTAAAATGTGACCCGGTGATCGCTGAGAATTTGAGAGAGCAACATGAGAACGTTCGACCAGGCTATCATATGAACAAAAAACACTGGAATACGATTACCATGGATGGCTCCTTACCAGAGTCGGAAGTTTTTGTAATGATTGACCACTCTTACGATATGGTTGTCAATAACCTTCCTAAGATCCTCCGAGAATCTATATTGGAAATGAACTAACGGAATAACAACCGATCAGGACGACAAGATTTTAAGGAAAATAAACGCCAAGCCGATAATGATTCATGGCTTGGCGTTTATCTATAATGGACAGCGACACTAGTGCGGGAGCTCGAGCATTTAAGATCAACTTGATTTTAATCGAATGATCGTTTATTATACTTGCATGAGACATAAAGATGAAAATAAAAACGAAAGCATTTTTAATGCAGCGATCCAGCTAATAAATGAACATGGTTTAGCGGAAACTTCGATGTCCAAGATCGCGAAAAAAGCCGGTGTATCTGCTTCAACGATTTACGTCTATTTTGAAAACAAGGAGGATATGCTGAACAAGTTGTATTTGAGTATAAAAAAGAAGATGAGTCTAGAAGTGTTTTATGAGTACGATGACTCTTTCTCGTTACAATCAGCTTTTGAACATGCGTTGAGAAAGTTTTTAACCTTTATTTTGTCCAATAAAGATGAATTTTTATTTATTGTGCAATTTTCAAACTCACCTCTCCTTCATAAGTTATCTCTAAAAGAAGGAACAGAATTGTTTGAGCCGCTCTTTAACTTATTTGAAAAAGGCAAGAGTCAAAATGTTTTCAAACAAGTGGATACGAACCTGCTCCATATGTTCATGTTTAGCCCAGCTATGGAATATGCTAAGCAGTATTTTGGCAGTCAAACAGAGTTGAAACAGGAAAGCTTGAACGAATTAATTCAAATGAGCTGGGATGCTTTAAAAGCTTAGTATGAGACTATCAGAGGGAGAAAATTCTAGGAAAACAATCCCTCTGATTTAAAACGCTTGTTTTTAATCGAATGATCGTTTATTATAGAAAGAATCAAACGGGTAATAAAGAAGTAATGGTTAATTTTTTATATAAATAAACGAACGTTCGATTTTGATACAATTCAAAAAAGAGTTTTGAATTTGAGTAATGTTTAAATTTTAATACGACAATAATTACTACAGCTTATAAATTAACATTTAGAAAGAGGTTAGAAAATGAACTCAAAATATAACAACTTATTTGAATCCTTCACACTCAAAAATGGAATCACCCTTAGAAATCGGGTCGTTATGGCACCTATGACCACTTGGTCCAGTAATGACGATTATACGATTTCAGATGATGAAGTGAAATATTACAAAAAAAGAGTGAATGGCGTGGGTCTAGTTATAACGGGATGTACTCATGTCCAACCAAACGGTATAGGTTTTACGCATGAATTCGCAGCTTTTGACGATAACTTTATTCCAAGTTTACGGAAATTGGCGGATGCGGTGAAAAGTGGGGGAGCTCCTGCCGTACTTCAAATTTTCCACGCAGGTAACAAAGCATTACCGGTTTTAACTCCAAATGGTGATGTGGTTAGTTCCAGCGCTATAGAGACTGAAGCCACTGCCTTTGCTCCTTCAGTTTTGCCTAGAGAACTTTCACATGATGAAATATTGGACGTGATTCATGCGTTTGGAGAAACAACAAGACGAGCCATTGAAGCAGGGTTTGATGGCGTTGAAATTCATGGCGCGCATGGATTTTTACTTCAAAACTTCTTTTCTCCTTTCTTCAACAGACGTGAGGATCAATGGGGAGGCTCTCTAGAAAATCGCTTGCGCTTCCCTTTGGCAGTCGTTCAGGAAATGAACAATATGATTAAAAAACATGCTGCAAAACCGTTTATTTTCGGCTACAGGATTTCTCCTGACGAATCAGAAGAAGGCGGTCTAAGAATGAAGGATACCTATGCATTGATTGATCACCTGATTGAAGAGGGTGTTGATTATGTGCATACTTCATTGGTAAATACTATTTCGTCAAAGCCAGTGGATAGTCAAGATGAAGAAAAAACATATGTTGAATTAATTGTTGAACATGTAAACGGCAGAGTACCTGTAATGGCAGCTGGTTCTATGGTAACTCCGGATGATGTTGAAACAGCATTAGATAAGGGTCTATCCCTAGCTGCGATTGGCCATGCGTTAGTCATGAATCCAGACTGGGTTGAAAAGGTTCAAAATGGACAAGAGTCTGAAATCCAAACAGCGATAAAGGCGTCAAAGGTTAGTCAGCTTGAGCTTCCGGAGAAACTTTGGGGTGTAATTCAAGCTTCAGGCCCATGGTTTAAGATCGAAGAATAATATCGTAATAACAGTGCCTTTGCAATTGAACAGCCATCTGATGTAGCGATTAATGAGATGATTATTCGTCCAACAATACAAGAGCTCTTAAAAATACTTTTGTAATAGAGGGTGGATAGTTGAACAAGTCATAAATCGAATAGTTTATTTATAGAGCATTTCTCTTTAATGAGAAATGCTTTTTATCTTTGTATAAAATTTAAATGCATTATATAAAACAATAATAATATATTGTATTAAGACTAAATCATATTGTATAACAATAAATCATGTGTTAAAGTCAAATTGACAATAACTATGTGAGGTGTTATTTATAAAACGAAGATCAACGGTTTTCTTAAGAGGAGTTGTTGTTCTTATTGGAATTACGGCACTTGCTTTGTGTACCTTTTGGTTGCCTGGGATAGCCAGTAATGATGCAGCAGCACATCCAGAGACTGCTTACTTGCAATATCCCTTTTTAGCATGTGCGTATGTATTTTCTATTCCATTTTTTGTTGCTTTGTATCAAGCATTTAAACTTTTAAGCTACATAGATAGGAACAAGGCTTTCTCGGAATTATCTGTTAGAGCTTTGAGTTATATAAAGTACAGTGCAATCACAATCAGTATCTTAATTGTATTAGGAATACTATTCGTAGTTATATTTATTGATGATGACGTAGCAGGTATTATATCACTGGGATTAATGTGCACTTTTGCTTCAAGCGTAATTGCAACGTTTGCAGTTGTTCTTCAAAAGATTTTACAAGATGCCATAGATATAAAATCAGAAAATGACTTAACGGTCTGAAGTGAATAACATGGCCATTATCATCAATATTGATGTGGTGCTGGCTAGAAGGAAAATGAGTGTCACAGAGCTTTAGAATGTCAGCCTGGAGATATATTAGAAGAACGATAGTTCAATTACGAAAGGGCTGCCGCGTGGCAGCCTTTTCATAACGTAATGATGATTACAGCCGGCAAGGTATCCGCAAGTTTTTACACTTTAAAAAGTTCGAATTCCGCACACCGGACATGAAAAGAAACTTTTTCCAATGAAATCACCCTAAAAATGCATATTATTTAACGAATACATCCAAAATAATTTGAATTTAAAAATAGAATGGAGGTCAGATCCTTATGAAACAAGATCAGCTAAGCAACTCCAATAACAAGAAGCAGCCGGTTGCCTTTACCAATTTAAATCACTCGGGAACAAGCTATGCGCAGAATGCGATAGAGCATGTACCGGCGGAGAACTCCATTAACGAAAAAGCGTCAGAAAATTTGGTAAAACAGGTTATGCAAAATAAAGATAATGAAATTGCAAAATGAAAATGAAGCAAGGGTACGTTTGAAAACACTCCTTGAAGTCGATAATCGCAAGAAATAAGTCGACCTTATCGTATTAGGAAGAAGAGGCTGTCCATTAGGTTTGAAAAGACCTAATGGACAGCCTCTTTTCCTCCTTTCACTGTACCATTCCCCAATATCCGCTAGGACTCCTCATCAATACTTCACTAGCATCATTAAAAACAATGCCCCAATTTTTTTCTGCTTGTATGTGTCTTTTTACCTCCCTGCGGTGTCTAATTGAATGTAAGGTCAAGAGGAGGTTCTTACAATGTCTGGAGCTCATGACAAAAGCCCTGTTTATCCGGATGAACAGGGAAACATCAAAAATTTTGAAATCACCTATGATCAATATCGCAAAAGAATCTGCAAATATCTCTCGTTGAAAGTAAATCCTGGGGTTGCGGATGACTTAACACAACAAGTTTTCTTAAAGGCAATAGAAAACATTCATACTTTTAAAGAAAATTCCAGTTTATTCACTTGGATTTTCAAAATTGCTCAGAATATAGCGAAAAATGAATTTCGAAGTTTATCGCGAAAAAAAGAAATACCATATGATTTTACAGGCTACGAATCACAGGCTATCTCTCTTGATTTTGCTAAGTATGTTGAGATCCGTATTGATATTAGTTCAGCTTTAAAAAAACTAAATGAGCTGGATCAAGAGATTATTTCATTGCGTTTTTTTGTTGACTGCACCTTGACGGAAATTTCCAAAATCGTTGGAATGCGTGAGAGTGCGGTAAAGAACAGGTTGTACCGATCATTAGAGAAATTAAGAAGAGAATTAAAAGAATGGGGTGACATTGCCATAATGTCTATTCAAGATATGATATCAATAGTAAATAAAAGTGAAACAAATGACATGACGGATAGTCTGAAGAAGAAGGTTCATCAAGACTTATTTAATGAGCTTAAGGATAATGTTGAAAGAATTTCATTGAAATATAAACACCAGCCATCCAGAAAAGTTATCATTGAAATTTATCCAGATCTTCCGACCTTCCATCAAGCTGTGGGAGAAGAGAATGCTCCCAATTGGTTCATGGGTACCTTTGAGGATAATTATTTAAAAATTGTTTCTCCTTTGAATCCTGGACCAGAGCATACGTATCAATCCATTCTTAAATCCACCGTACACTTGTTCACAATGTGGTTAATCTCTGACATTAATCCGCTTGCTCCAAAATGGGCGCGTCAGGGTATTGGAGGATATGAGTCAAAAGGAATGAGCGAAGAATTCATCAAGAATAGTACTTTAGATAACATTCATAATCTTGTTATCCCGTCGTTTCAAGAGTTAAATAATGATACTTGGGAGTTTGAAACGATGAAAGGATTTCAATTTTCTTATTTAATTGTGGAGTTCATTGTCGATAAATATGGATTAGATGCATTAAATAAGGTGATTAGAAATCCCAATGGTTTTAATGAAATTTTTCAATGTTCTGAGTCAGAGCTGCATGAGCAATGGGTTGAGTATGTAAAAAACAAATAGTGATTTTTCTAGCCCTAAAAGCCCGGTTATATACCGGGCTTTTAGTTTTTATTCTATGATCCTCCCGATTAAGAAGGAAAGGAAGCAACATTTCCTTAAATCTTAGGATAGAAGGTTAACCTGATAAGAATTATCTACGACCTCATAATACGAAGGGAAGGATAAAACCAACAGCATAATGCTGTTAGTGTTACGCATTCAAGTTGAGTTAGTAATGGGGCAACCTAGAAAGTACTAACATTACTTGTATCCGGACACCAGCGGGAAGAGCGGTAAAAACGGATCAAGATATCGACCGCTTCCTCCGATCTCAAATGGGTGAGTGCTTCCGAAGCATAAGCTCTGACGTAACGGTCCTTGCTGTAAAGCGCTCGCTCCAATGAGAGGATAGCTTCCTTCATATCGCCAGCATTACCGATACGCAGCAGTGAAAGTGCCGCAGTATATCCGATTTTATTGATAATGTATGGCTGATGGCTTGCATACGACTTTATGGCTTCCGTATTAATCGATTCTGAAGTATTGTCAGTTTCGCATAGAAGAGAATCTTTTAATACTTTCGCTAAAGCCGAAACAATTTGTTCTCCAGCATTCTTAATCATACCTAATGATTCAACTGCATTTCGGCGAACCCATTCACTCTGATCCTGCAAGCTTGAGATAAGCGAGGGTACCACTTCACCTTCTGAAGATCCTATCATACCAAGTACGAAAATAGCCAACGCTCTTCGCTTCTCATCCTTATGCTTCATAACACGGAGAAGTTTAGGAATTGCCTCAATGCCAGCTCCTTGCAATCCATAGGCTGCCCTTTCCGCTGTCAGGCTCGACCCCTCCGTAATGTGACTAATCAGCGTTTCAATTCCTTCTGTTCCAAGCTGCCCAAGCGCATAAGCTGCATTCAAAGCGGTCGTTTCCACCTGATCGTTTAATAGAAGCCCTAACGAGGGAGCGCATGAAGCTGCCGCTGCTCCGATCCGTCCCAATTCGTCGGCTGCCCGCCCGCGGTCTGTTGCACTCTCTGCCCCAAGCTCTTGCCGTAATGCCAACAATCGCTCCTCGATCGTTGTCGTGTAAGCCTGCTTTGCCGTATGTTCTCCGCGGAGCCAATCCCATACGTCCAGCCATAAATTCATATGGATAGCGGGCGTTCCTTCAGGCACAATCATATCTTTGCTTCGATGATTCCAGCTCGGAAACTCCGGTGCGCTCAATCTGAGAAACTGAAACTTAAGCATATAACGATCTAGTTCTGACACATTAAGCGAGGCTTTATGCCACAAGTCGAAATGCACTAGCACCATAGTACCTGCCTTGCCTGTGGGAAGCAGCGGCTCACCTCGGTCGCCGAGGAATTTTTCGTAGTATTGGGTGCCTGGCATAATCGCAGTAGGCCCTAAATCTTCGGTAATATCGTGGGTGTAATAGAAAATCATCGCCCACCACGGACGATGGCTGCGCATGGAAGACCAATAGCCGTCTTTGTGCCATTTTCCGCCACCCGGCGTAGAATTTCCGGGTTGATTGTAATGACAGTGGCGATGTGGATGCATGTAATAATCCGAACCAAGTACACTGCTCAAGGCTCCCTTGACGACTGGCGTATCGAACAACTGCTGAATGTCTGGAACACGGGGCAAAATGTTGTTTCCAGGATTTCCTTCATTATGCATAACGTGATTGATCTGATTCATGATGTTCTGATGAAGTTGATGAGGCATGTCGTTCTTAAGTACAAGATAGCCTTTGGTAATAAATTGTATCATTTGTTCATCTGTCAACAAGTAGTTGCTTTCTAACATGTGAACTCCTCCTAAGAAATCTTCGTCTTCACATAGAAATTTTATAATATTTAATTTATTTTGTATTTGCAAAATCGTCAGTTATTTGTACAATCGTCATATCAATTGCTATTTAGTTTTCAGTATAAGGTGGTGTTCGAGGATGGATTTTGCTAAATTACATCCTTACGTGTACTATGCAACCCGGTATCCATTCTCCAAAGGACAGACTAGCAGCAATCGGATCAGTTATGCCTCCTCACTATATTTGATCAGTGAAGGAAAAGGTGTAGTTCACACATGTGGCCGCACCCATGAAACGTCAGTCGGTTCTCTAGTGTACATACCAGCAGGCCAGCTCCACCATTGGGTTGCCGACAGCCAAGACCCGATGGTCCACGTTTGCTGTTATTTTGATTGGTCATACATAGATCGTCGGGCTGAGTTCGCCCACCCGAGCAAGATCTGTTTTGATGCAGCCACTCTGGTTCCTGCTCTGATCGGGCCAGCATTTCCTTATTATTTACCGGAGCATGTGAAAGTGGAGAAGCTTCGGGTATGGATGGATTTTTTTGAGAGGTTTTACACAGAAAATCACTATACAAATGAGCGGAGTTATGTTCGCAGCTTAAAGATTCAGAGCAGCTTTCAGCAGTTTATCGAGTTTTTTCTAACATTTGCCCTGAAAGAGGATCATATGCCCAATCCCCGCATGTCCAAGCTGCTAGAGCGACTAGATCAGGATCTAGTACAAGGCAATCTTAAGCCTTTCGAAATCTATTACAGAGAGTTATGTATAAGCCGCGGTTATTTTTTTGATTTATTCAAACATGCAACCGGATTGCCGCCTACACAGTATGTTATCCAATTCAGGATCAATCGGGCGAAAGACGACCTTCTCTTTACGAATCTGAACATTACCGAGATCGCAGACAAGCATGGATTTTCATCTTTGCATTATTTTTCAAAGATATTCCGAAAGTTAAACGGCCTATCACCACGGGAATTCAGGGAAGGGAACAGAGTAGGTCTGTGAAGATACGGCAGCCTCGTTGGACTAACGGGTAGTAGAGGGTGGTTAATGTATTATACTTTCAGCAGAATGCATTACGGCGAAGAATTGCAAAAATATAACTATATATCTGCTCCCTTGTTTCATTAAGCTATTAGGCAGGATAGTTTGATTACTGTCTTGAATATGTGGCGTAGAAAAAATCTACTTTGTATAGTGAGGGAGCAAGCAGATGGGGGTCAGATCAAAGGGTAAAAGGAAGTTGGAGCATAGCGGCAGGTTGTATTACTGGTATGTCCAATCAGATGCTGAGGATTTTGGACGAATCAATCTTAATATTGTTTCAGAAGATAAGAAGTTAATTATTTCATATCAAGTAGGTCAATCTAATTATACGCAGACACCACATATTGTTGTTAAAGGATTTGAGTTTGGAGGATTAGAAAGTTATGCTCGCCAAGGCTGGGTAAGAGTACAAACCCCTATTTGGGATGATAGGATTATTACACCAAGTCTTGTTAAGACAATAATCGAATGGTGTTTTATTAGAAAGGATCAGCTAATACTTGTTGATTGGGAGGGTAACATTATTTAGCTGCGAATATGGCAACTGGTTGACCAAACGAGGAACGTTAGCGCAAATAAAGATCAAAACAAGGCAAGCAATCGCGTGGCAGCCTTAACTCAACTAACTGGAAGTTTAGATAAATGCTAAAATAATACGGTGAAGGGAGCAAGTACTTGGAATATAAGTGTTGCATATGTAAACAAAAAATAACAGCAGAAGATAAAATGATGAATAGCCATAACCCGTGTGCGTTGACGTTAACTACAAATTTTAATGGGAATGAAATGGAACAAAAAGAACAAACTTTTTTTGTCACATTAAGTGCTTTAAGGAATTTTATAATGACGATTCAACTTTTTATCTTGAGGATATAACTACACCTTTGGAATCATTTCAGGAGAATCAGCTTCTATTGAACAAAATGGAGGTATTCACTCAGTATTTGTATGATGTTGGAGAAAATACGGACTTATGGGCATTTCTATTCAATAAACCTTCAGGAACATGGATTTCATTATACGAATTATATAAGGATATTCCAGATGTAGAGGTCAAGATAATTGAATTACAGAATCAGTTATCCGATAAGCTGATTATTATGTGGAATGATGACTTTTCAAGTTACAAGAGAAGTAAAAACAGAATTTGGAAAGTCGTCTTAATTACGACCGAGAATTACGAATTCCCTGTCTCGTTTCTTATAGTGAGAGTTAAATAGCCACTCCATTACTAGGAGCGGCTTTTTGACGGGACTTTTCTTATTTAAAATTCCATTTTAAAAAGTTATAATTTCTTGTTTAATATATCCATTTGAAGCTTTACAGTTTTAATCAAATGATCATGATAACTACCCCAAGTTCTCTTGCAGATAATTCCCAACCTCCTGACCCCAATCCATAATGCCCAGAGGTCAATTTCTATTTGGTCATCATATGAGAGGTCTCTTACTTCGTTATATCCTTTTGCTAAGGAAGTATAGCCCAAATAACGCTGTCGATGCTGTCCATCATGCAATTTAAAATGCCCTAAATCATACAGTGGGCTATTTCCTTGAATCTCCCCAAAGTCAATAATGCCCGTAAAGTTTCCATTATGAGCGAAAATATGTGAATCATCAAAATCCCCATGGATTAAACAAGATGGATGTCTTAACATTAACGCTGTTCCAGTATTTAATGTGCTTCTGATTTGGGAGGTAACATCCTTATGAAAAACATTCTCTGATAATAAAAATAAATCTTCATCTAAATATTCATAAATGTTATCCTGTAATGAATCTTTTTCACCTTGTAGAATATTTCCACATTCTTCGTTACCTCTTTTAATCCAGCCAAATCCATCCACTCGTACTTGATTTATAACCGCAATTTGTTTTCCAGCATCAAAAAGTATGTTCTCGTATTCGTCTATTGGAGGATAAGCTTCAATATTGGAACCAAGGATTTCTTTAACAAGCATCATTGACATCCCTAATGCTTCATTATGATGTTCAAAGTATATAACTTCTGGAACTTGAACTTTTTTTTGTCTTAGTAATGAATGTACATGTACTTCCACAGCAAAACTCATATCTTGTTCTGGAAGAACCCGAAGATAAAAGGTATTCTCACCTAATTGAACACGATATACATAAGTAGATACGCCACTTAATACTCTTTCTAATTTAAAGTCTCTTGAATTAAGGTGATCACTTACTATTTGTGTTACTAAATCAATATTAGGAGCATCTTTTTTTATCAATAGCTTAGTCCTCTCTAATTTAAATTCATAAGTAAATTATATATGAGGTTTATCTAACTAATCACTAAAAAGTTTTTTTATAATTAAACATTACCAACATATGGTATTATATGGTTGCGCAATAAGGTAGTGCTGATAAGGGGTGTTAAGGTGAAACCTTGGATATATTTTGGCATTTTCTCATCACTAGGTACTGTAGCGCTATGGCTGGTTCTTAACTTCAACAACCCATACAATTCTGAACCAGCAAGTAATGACGTTTTAGTAAGAACTGGCATATTCCTTTTAGCCCCCGCATGTGCAGCAATAATTGGAACAATTATTAAGAAGCGTATCGTTCTGTTCATTGCATTTTTCTGGTCACTCCCTCTAAGCCTTTACTTAGCGATGACGCCCAGTATCTTTAAGTTGTTTATAGTTACTTCTCTTTGCTATCTTATTACCGGGATACTGATGTGGAAACGGGCAGATTAACGCAAGGCATTCCAGATGTCGTGGAAAACGAGTTGTTCATACATAGGTTAAGTAAAGTCATCGTCGGTTGCGAAAATAATGACGTCGGAAACGTTCATATAACCCGAATGGGCTGCATGGCAACTCATTCTCGAACTAAACAAGCCCCTTGGCCCCATTAGCCCAAGGGGCTTGTTGTTTGCTTCTGTCCCGCGGACTGTTGCCGTTTTTGGCAGATGGACATACTGATAGGAATCGCAGTGATCCCCTTTAAAAGAAATTGTCTTAAATTTATTTTTTACAGCGTGAAAAAAAACGGTCTCCTCAATTGTATTACTAATGAAAGGGGGGCATCAGGTGAACGATTCATATGAGCTCAATGAATCCGTCCGCAAAGCTGTTGTCAACTATTCCGACAGTCTGGTCAAGATAGCGTTTGCCTATCTCAAAAACGTTGCTGACGCGGAGGAAGTCGCGCAGGAAGTATTCCTTGCCTATCTCCAGAAATCCCCCGTCTTCGACAGCGTTGATCATGAGAAAGCCTGGTTAATCCGAACAACGATCAATAAATGTAAGAACCTGCTCAAGACGGGCTGGTTTAAAAGTCGTAACCCCTTACCGGACAAACTGTCTTACCTTCCAAAGGATGAATACATGGTCATGCAGGCTGTATTATCATTGGATAAAAAATATCGGGTCCCGATCCATCTACATTATTACGAGGGTTACTCATTGGAAGAAATAGCTGACATTCTTCATGCTAAACCTGCGACTGTAGGGACTTGGCTTGCTCGCGGGCGTAATAAGCTTAAAGAAGTTATAGGTGGTGATTTGTGAAGATGAAGAAATCGAGTTATAAATYGGCCATGTCCAAATTGAAAACAAGCGAAAACTTTCAAGAACGTACGCTTGAACGCTTAATTCAGGAAAGACACAAACAAATCGATAACGATAAACGAAATGGAGAGATTCCTATGAGAACAACTAATCCGGCAGTAAAGAAAAACAAAGTGGTTATCTGGGCAGCAAGCATTGCGGCTTGCGCTGTATTGACTTTGGGCATCTATGCGGTTAACCAGAACGGAAGCGGTACATCCCCTAATCCGGTCACGAATAACCCAAGCGGCGGCGTCGTTGAAAATAACGGTCCGGGACCGGCCACTTCAGCAAAGCATCGGGTCAACATTGACGGTGTCATTGATGAGGTAAGCGCCGACGGCCAAAGCTTCCGAATCGGAGAGTTGTGGGTGACGGTAACGGAAAAAACGACTTACGGAATAACGGGCCCGACGGCTCCTGATCCTTCCGAGCAACTGGTAAGCAAGGAGTTCAAAGTCGGCAACACGGTATCCGGCTTTACCTCGGAAGACGTTACGAGCGGGAAGGTAACGGCTGAAGTTATTTACAACAATTTTTAAGAGAGCTGCTAACAGACTAACCGCATTCTCATATGGATGCGGTTTTTTTGCTGGCCGCGGGCAGATTTGAATAAAAGATCATAAATCAAAGAAAATCAGCGGCCGGCATAAATGCCTGGTGACGCTGATTTTTTGTTATACGAAAGAGAAGAGATAAAGCTATTGGGTTTATCTCTATCTTGGTCTATAATGAAACAAGTTTACTCGATCACCATGATTCATCACTTTGAAATAGTTTAGGAGAAGATCAAACGATGTCTGCAACAAAAAATTATGACCGCCTAAGATTAGTATTGCTATTAGGCGCTTTTTCAGCTCTTGGCCCACTTACGATTGACATGTATTTGCCGTCATTCCCGCAAATTACTGCTGATTTTGGAACCCAGGCTTCACTTGTTCAGCTTAGTTTGACAGCATGCCTCATTGGCTTAGGTTTGGGTCAAATTATTATGGGACCATTAAGTGACGTTCATGGGAGACGCAAGCCGATTATTATTTCACTTATTTTCTATCTAGTTGCTTCGTTTGTCTGTGCGATTTCCCCAAATATTTATTGGTTTATAGCTGCACGCTTTGTTCAGGGTTTCGCTGCCTCTGCGGGAATTGTTATCTCCAGAGCAATCGTACGCGATCTATACAGCGGAACAGAATTAACGAAGTTTTTCTCAATGCTCATGCTTGTAAATAATCTGTTTCCTATGATTGCGCCTATGGCTGGCAGCGGTGTGATCTCCTTTACAACGTGGGTAGGTGTGTTTTTCGTRCTGAGCATTGTTGGTTTACTACTCGTTATTTTGGCAACGATGAACTTAAAAGAGACCTTGCCCGCCCAGAATCGGGTATCGGGTAACTTCGGAGAGCTGTTAGCCGGAATCCAAGCTCTGATTAAAGATCGACAGTTTATCGGCTATGCGCTTGCACAAGGCATTATGATTGGTGGCGTTTTTGCCTATGTATCGGGGACTCCATTTGTTTATCAAAATATTTACGGAGCTTCTCCACAACTGTTCGCGCTCTTATTCGCATCCAATGGCATAAGCTTAATTATTGGCTCACAGGTCGTTGGACGGTTCAGCAAAGCGTTCTCGGAACGCAATTTCGTTATTCTTGGTTTACTGTTGTCTTGTACGGCCAGTTTTGCAGCCTTGCTCGTAATTTTATTGCACGGTCCTTTACTGGCATTGGTTATTCCGTTGTTCTTCTTTGTGGCGTCAATTGGTATGACTGCAACTGCTTCTTTTGTTCTGGCGATGGGTTCGCAAAGTCAACGGGCAGGAAGTGCATCCGCACTGCTTGGCTTGTTGCCTTTCGTGATTGGGGCATGTACTTCACCACTAGTCGGCGTTGCCGGAGAGAATTCCGCGGTTCCGATGGGGATCATCATTTTGTCCACTAGCCTCCTTGCTCTTATAGCCTTCTTTGGACTTGCACAGAAGCCGCAAATTAAGCTTGCCAATAACCCTATTGCATCAAAGGTTTCTCAATAGGGAAATAGAATAGTAAGATTAAGCCACCCTTGTCGGTGGCTTTTTTCTTATTTCTTGCTGTTTTTTATCCGGATTAGCCGACTACATATTTCTTCAAGTGAGGCGATCTCAAGAATGAACAGTTAGTGGTTGACGATAGGGCGACGATAACCTCGAAACGTTTCGAGATTTCTCCCGCCATTACAGATATAGAGTAGAAAAAATCACTAAAATAGGCTCACGCATATTGATTAGATGCGACTTATTGACCATACGGTCGAATAGGGTGATCTGTAAGCGGATACATTTCGAAAAAAAATGATTGATTTCGCTGCAGCCATGTTGTAATATTTGCTTTGAGAGAAACGTTTCGATATACAATTATGGAATTGAAAGTGCTAACATGAGTTTTATATGACGTATGACGTGCATATCCGCCGTAATCCGCGAAAATCAATCATTATTTTGCTTCTAAATCGAAACGTTTCAAAAAAATGCAGCGTATATCTCATCAATGAGGGGGAGATTATGTTTCAAGTCAAATGAAAGCGCATTCATTACAACGGTTTTAATAAGAAGAACCATAACAGGAGTTGGGCTAAATGTATGTCATAACAAGACTTAAGGTTCATGGTGGAAATATGCTGCGGGAGATTTTGAAGAACAAGGTTCTGTTTTTTATGCTTTCACCCGTCATCCTATACTTTATAATCTTTCACTATTTAGTCATGCCAGGGGCATACGTAGCGTTTGTTGATTTCAATATCAGCAAAGGAATTTTCGGAAGTAAATTTCTAGGTTTAGAAAATTTTGAGTTTTTAGTTAAGACTGGCGATCTTTGGAATATCACCAAAAATACATTGCTTTACAATTTTGCTTTTCTAGCAGTGGGGAACATCATTCAAATTGTATTTGCCATTATGCTGTCCGAAATTTCCGGCAAGTGGTTTAAAAAGATTTCTCAATCCGTGCTTTTGCTGCCGCATTTCATTTCAATGGTTATTGTCGGTGTGTTTGCCTACAATATGTTCAATTTTAATTCCGGCTTTATTAATACGATGATTACCTCATTTGGCCTAGAGCGCTACGAGTTTTATTCTGATCCAGATATTTGGAAGTACATCATCGTGGCTTTTAAAATATGGAGCGCAACCGGCTATGGCATGATCGTCTACCTAGCGACAATTACAGGCATTAGCAATGATCTTTATGAAGCAGCTTATATGGATGGGGCCAGCAGATGGCAAAGAATTCGCCACATGACCTTGCCTATGCTTAAACCAACGTTTATCTTGCTGCTGCTGTTTGGTCTTGGCGGAATTCTTAAGGGCTCGTTTGACCTGTTCTATAATCTGATTGGTACAAACTCGGTGCTCTATCCGCAAACAGACATCATTGATACGTATGTCTTCCGCAGTCTGGTGGGGCAGTTCAACTTCTCCATGGGCGCAGCAGTGGGCTTCTATCAATCCTTATTCGGTTTAATCCTAGTGTTAACGGTTAATCTGATCGTTCGTAAAATCGAACCGGACAGCGCCTTGTTTTAAAATGGGAGGTGGATAATATGGGAAATAAAAATAAAGAAAAAGAAGATTACAGCAGTATATTCATAAAACTAATCAGCTATTTGTGCATCACCTGCTTCGCCTTGGTTTGCCTGTTTCCTTTTGTCCTGATGATCTCCTCTTCATTGATGAATGAGCAGGAAATCATTCGCGAAGGGTACAAGCTGATTCCGAGCGATTTTTCCATCAAGGCTTACGAAGTGCTGATCAGTAACTCGACAGCGTTATCCAAAGCTTATGGCGTAACGATATTTATTACGGTTGTCGGCACCGCTTTAGGATTGTTTATGATGTCGATGGCAGGATTTGTTCTTAACCGGAAGGATTTTAAGTATCGTAATTTTTTCTCCTTCATGATCTACTTTACGACGCTTTTTGCCGGCGGTTTAATTCCAAGTTATATCCTGATGGTCAAATATTTGCATCTGAAGGATAGCTTGTTCGCTATGATTTTGCCCGGCGTTGTCGGCGCATGGTCGATTTTCCTTATGCGGAATTTCATGAAAGCGATTCCTGATTCCTTGTACGAGTCAGCTACGATTGACGGCGCGGGCGATTTCCGCATCTATTGGCAAATATTTATTCCTCTGGCGATTCCGTCACTCGCTACCGTTGGCCTTTTTGCGGCACTCGGTTTTTGGAACGAATGGTATAATGGCATGCTTTACATCCAGTCTCCTGACAAATTTCCTTTGCAATACTTTTTGCAGCGTATGATCAACCAGACCAATATCCAAGCGCTTATTAATCAGGGCGTGGTCATCGATACGGCGGAGTTACCGACACAATCCATTAAGATGGCTACTGCCGTATTGGCAACGGGTCCGATTATCCTGTTATATCCGTTTGCACAGCGCTATTTTGTATCGGGTCTTACCATTGGTGCGGTTAAAGGTTAATAAATACCCCTTACTAAGGGTGTATCTATTATAGAAGTAAGATTTGTAATTAAAAAAGGGAGGCAATATCATGAAAGGTAAAACATTTTCGATTTTGATACTGGCTGTTATTATGCTGACCAGCCTATTGGCTGGCTGTACATCATCAAAGGAAGAGAACACGCCATCCACAGAGCCGGCAGCGTCTACTAACTCGAGCGGTGTAGACATTTCTAAAGAGGTTAAGCTGGTTTATTATTTATGGGGTTCTGAAGGCGTTGCCAATAAGGACATTCTGGCTGAGATCAACAAATTGCTTAAACGCGATATCAATGCGACGCTGGAGGTCAAGTATATTGACTGGCCGGATATTGCTACTAAGTATCCGTTGCTGTTCGCCTCTGGCGAGAAGTTCGATATGGCTCATGCGTCACCAGGTGCCGCGGTGTCCTATTATTCGCTGGCCGGACAGGATGCGCTCGTAGATATCACGGACATGCTGGATAAGGTTGCCCCAACCCTGAAGGCAGCTATACCTGAAGAAACCTGGGCAGGTTCTAAGTTCGACGGCAAAATCTACGGTGTGCCTTCTTTGTACAGTGAGTACACGCCTGCTGGTTTTGGCTACCGCTCCGATCTGCTGAAGAAGTATGACATGGAGAAAATCAGCACCATTGAAGACATGGAGAAATACATGGACAATGTATTGGCGAACGAGTCCTATCCGCCAATCAACGGCAATGCAAACGATGCTTTTAACATGTTTAGAATGCTGGTCGATACGACGGGTGAGTGGCAGAACGCGCCTGGTATATCTCTAACGGAGCTTAATCTTGTTACGAAGAGTCCGAAAGATTATAAAAACGTATTCCACCCTGCCTTCACCCAAGAGTTTGAAGATTGGGCTGTGAAAATGCGCGAGTGGTCGGATAAAGGATACTGGCCAAAGGACATCCTGTCCTCGCAAGTCGATGCCGGGACTAACTTTAGAGCGGCTAACTCAGCGGGTTACCTTACTCATGCTCAGGATTGGATTGGCAAGTATGGATCGGACATGAAAGCACAGCCGGAATCGGATCCTTATTTCTATACGTTCGCTGAAGCAGGGAAGAAGATTAAACGGAAAATGGGCGTGGAGAACTCCACTGTTATCAGCTCGAATTCTGCAAATCCGGAACGTGCACTGATGGCAATTGAAAAGTTTATGACCGATCCGGAATATTACAATTTGATACAATATGGTATCGAAGGCCGTCAGTACATTATTGAAGACGGCGTTAAGAAAACGCCGGCAGGTTTTGATGATAAAGTCGACGGCGGTGGTTTCGCGACATGGTCCTTACGGAATGATAAATATAATTTGCGCATGGATACGGAAAACCCGGTTCGTAACACGTTGTACGCAGAATGGGATACTTTCGCCATCAACGATCCGTACATGGGATTCAGCTTCGATCCATCGAAAGTGACGACGGAGATTGCAGCTATTTCTAACGTAAATTCACAACTGGGCATGCAGCTTATGCTTGGCAAAACAAGCAAAGATCCGAAAGAAGCGGTGGCTGAGTACAGAAAACAGCTGCAAGCAGCGGGTGTTGACAAGGTCATTGCAGAAGTCCAAGCACAGCTTGCCGATTTTGAATCTGGCAACTGACGTATATTGAGAAGTCGTAAGGGAGCTATGTTCATAGCTCCCTTATCCATAAATTCTAAGAATATATATTTCACAAAAACTATAGCTTATTTCACCTGAATACGGTAAGAGCCGTTTACGTTTAACAAAGTAAAACATTGGTTTCGGACGAGGGATTTCCCTGATTCGGATGTGTGGGGAGACAAGACAGAATGGCTACGATTAAAGATGTCGCTAAAATGGCAGGTGTATCGATATCGACGGTCTCGTACGCCTTGAATAATAACTCTAAAGTAAGCAAGCATACGAAACAAAAAATTTTAGAAGCCGCTCGTGAATTGAATTATCAGAAAAACGGAATCGCTTCCGATTTAAAAAGAAACAGCACGCGTACGATCGCGCTTATCGTGACGGATTTGGCTGGCCCGCATTATTCGGAATTGGTGAAAGGCATTCAGGAAGTTACATTGTCCAAAGGCTATGACTTGCTGGCTTGCAGCTCGATGGGAGAGGAATCGTCCACCGCAGTCAAATTTTTGACAKAGAAGCGGGTCGATGGAGCCATCGTATTGGCCTACAATATTAGCGAAGACATTATTATGCAATCAGCTAGAAAAGAGTTTCCTATCATTCTGCTTGATCGGAGAGTAGATAACGAATTTGTTGTCAGCATCGAAGTCGATAACGAAGAAGGCTGCTATATGGCAGCGGAATATTTTATTGAACAAGGACACCGGGATATTGCTTATATAGGCGGTAACGCGTTAGACCGTCTTCATACGATGCGGGTTAACGGATATGAAAGCGCATTGCGCAAGCATGGATTGGATTCGGATGGTAAACTGCATCAATTTGGGGTTTTTACACGGGATAACGGCTATAGTATGACCAAAATGCTTATCGCGCAAGGGAAATTGCCAACGAGCATTATGTATGCCAACGACGAAATGGCAATCGGCGGAATGAAAGCGTTCAAGGAGCATGGCATAAAAGTGCCGTCCGATGTCTCGGTCATTGGCTTTGACGATATTGAATTGGCGCAGTATGTTCGGCCTTCTCTCACGACAGTTATGCAGCCTAAATACGAACGCGGTGCATTGGCCGCCCATGTGTTATTTCAGATTCTTGAAGGTAAAGAGGTTGATCAGCTTTATAAATTCCCAACACAATTGGTGATACGCGATTCCGTCCAGAAAAGACAGGAAAAAGAATAATAGAAGCAGCTGTCTCAAAAGTATATAGATTGAAGGAGAGGATTTAGGGTGAACACACAAACCAAACGGGTAGCTTTTATCGGCTGTGGCAAACGTGCGCATGAACACGCGATCGGCGTACAAGACGACAACAGGTGTGAGGTTGTCGCTTTGTGCGATATCTCAACTGCATCGGCTGAAATGCTGAATGCCGAATTTGGTTTTCAAGCAAAGATCTACACTGACCACAAGGAAATGCTGGCGAAGGAGAAGCCTGACGTAGTTCTAATCTGTCTATGGACTCCACTGCATTTATCGGTATTTCGTGATTGTGCGGAAGCCGGCGTCAAAGCCGTACTGTGTGAGAAACCGATGTCGGCGACCTGGGGAGAATGCCAAGAGATGGGGATGATCGCTGAAGAGACGGGCTGTCAGCTGACCTTCTCTCTTCAACGACGTTTTGCAAAGGGAAATCAAACCGTAAGGCGCCTAATAAAGGAAGGGAAAATCGGACAAGTGCTCCGAATGGATCTATATTCCCCGCCAAATTTGCTGGATTGCGGCATCCACACGTTTGACCAGGCAATAAGCTATCTTGATGAAACCTCAGCGAAATGGGTGCTTGGAGCGGTCGATACCACAGAAGTATTTAACTGGTTCAACGTAGCTTCAGAATGCGGGGCGTCAGGGCAGATCGTATTCGCTAACGGTGTCCAAGCCAATCTCTATTCCGGCTCCATCGATACATGGGAGCCGAGTCAGGATATGACGAAGATTTGGGCCGGTGTTCGGGTGATCGGCGCTGAGGGCTTTATCGAAGTAATGTGGGACGGGCAAATTGTCAGAGGTATCAACTATGAGGATCCGACTTGGAAGCCTGAGATGGAATTATCTTCGATGTCCGATCAGATGAAGGGTTATGTCCGCCACGCGATCGACTGTTTAGAGACAGGCGAAGAACCTGAGGTTTCGTATCGAAAGGCACTTCGCGCCTCGGAAATTATTTTTGCTGTTTATGAATCGGTACGCCGAAATGCACGCGTGGAGCTGCCGCTTTCCGGCGTAACTGACAGTCCATTTATCACGATGTTAGAGAACGGCCAATTTACTAAATAAGGAGCGCGAACCTTACAATGTCGAGACCTAAACTTGGTTTAATCGGAATCGTTAACGAAGAAGCGAAGCAGGATTTCTGGGGTACCATGCAGCGTGTAGCTGAGATCGGATATGAGGGGATCGAAGGTGGAGCTGAGCTGCTCAAAGGAGATGTAAACGCTAATGTAGCGCGGTTCCATGGATTGGGACTCCAAGTTGCTACGCACAGTGTCAACAAGGAACAGCTGCGCGACGAGAAGGAGCTCGATAAAGTAATTAGAGAGGCCCACTCGTTACAAACGAAGGATGTCACCTTCTGGTGGGACGTTGTAGATACACGGGAGCAGCTGCTTCGCGATGCTGAATTGTACAATGCAGCAGGCGCTCGTTTTACAGCGGAGGGGCTGAGATTTTGCTACCATAATCATGCCCATGAGTTCCAAAGAACATTCAACGGCGTTTACTCATTGGATATTTTAGCAGAGCATACGGATCCTCGAAATCTCTTTTTTCGTCTGGATGTCGCGTGGATTACGATTGGCGGCGCCGATCCGGCACACATCCTTCACAAGATGGCGGGCCGCGTACCGGCCATTCATTTGAAGGACATCTACGGCATCGACGAGATCGGAAAGTGGACTGCTGTCGGTACGGGTATCGTGAAAATTAATGAATCCATTGATGCTGCAACGGAAATCGGAGTTGAATGGATGACTGTCGAGCAGGACCAGCTCCGCAATCTTACTGGGATCGAAACTGCGACAGTCAGCTATCTGAACTTGAAAGAGAAGGGCTTGCTTTAATTTGTCGCTCACATCTGCATCCTAATATACTTCTGAAACGATGCAGTGGCTGTCCTCAAAGGTCAATAAAGACCTTGTAGGACAGCCCCTGCTGTTACTACTTAATGCCTGAAATGGCGTAGTTCTCGATAATATGCTTCTGGAAGAAGATGAATATAATGATAATCGGCACAACCATAAATGTAGAGCCGGCCATTTGAAGCGCATAGTTTCCGCCGTATTGCCCTTTTAGTAACGATAAGCCGACGGAGAGGGTGTACAGCTTCTCATCATTCGCGATAATGAGCGGCCATAGGAAACTGTTCCATCCGCCAATGAAGGCGAGAATGCCTTGTACCGCTAGAATGGGCTTCGAGATCGGAAGCACGATCTGCAGGAAGGTGCGGAATTCGCTTGCACCGTCAAGACGGGTCGCTTCAAGCAGCTCATCCGGAATGGTGGACATAAACTGACGGAACAAGAATATGCCGAACGCTCCGACAAGACCAGGCAGCACGACGCCGATCATCGTATTCGTTAGATGCATCTCATTCAGGATCAGGTAGACCGGAATCATTGTAACCTGACCAGGAATCATCATCGTAGCGAGCACGATATAGAACATGTTATTGCTGCCCTTGAATTTATATTTCGCAAAACCGAATCCAGCCATCGCATTCATGAATAAGCCGATAAAGGAGAAGATGACGATAATAAGCGTATTTTTCAAATAGACGCCAAAATTCATATTCTCGAACAAGTTTTTGAAGTTTTCTGTCGTGAACCGCTCAGGCAGCAGGGTGGGCGGTATATTCTGAATCTCGCCCTCCGGCTTAAAGGCAGATAGGATCATCCATACGAAAGGAAGGATGACCAATACCCCGCCGACCGCGAGGCAAATGCCCAGTATCCACTTGAGCGCTTTTTCGCCGCTTGAGACGCTTGACGCTTTTGTTTGCGAACTCATCCATTACACCTCCGTTTGATTATAGATCCGTTTCTTTGCTTTGGAATCTGAATTGAACAAGCGTAATAATAATGATTGCGATAAACAGGACAAACGATCCCGCTGCCGCGTAGCCGAAGTTGCTAAGCTGGAATCCGTTGCGGTAAATGAACAACGCTACGGATGTCGTACTGTCGAGCGGGCCGCCATTTGTCATTATGAATGGCTCCTCGAAAAATTGCAGCCAGCCGATCATCGTTGTGATCGATACGAAGAAGATCGCGAAGCGAAGCATCGGAATTGTAATATGGATAAGCTGCTTCCATGTGCTTGCGCCATCGAGCTGAGCTGCCTCGTAGTAAGATTTCGGAATGCCTTGCAGAGCAGCGATAAAGATGATCATATTTAGACCGATCCCTCTCCATACCGCCATCAGAATAAGCGATACCTTGGCCATAATCGGATCTTGAAGCCAAGGGACGGCAGGCAGGTTGATCGAATCGAGTACATAGTTGAGTAGACCAAATGCAGGGTTGTAGAGAAAACCCCATACGACCGCAACTGCAACAACGTTCGTAACCGAAGGCATGTAATATATAACGCGGAAAGCTTTGAACACACGGTTCGCGCCGAAATTAATCATGATCGCAATAGCGAGCGAGCATATGATGACGAGGGGAACCCCGATAATAACGTAAAACAACGTATTCAATATGGCTTTTACAAAAACAGGATCAGCCAGCACGTCTACATAGTTCTTGAATCCGACGAATGAAATATTGGACCAATCAGCGAGGCCCGCCAAGTCCATATTCGTAAAGCTTATTATCAAAGCCACGAGGATCGGCAATAACGAGAATAAGGTAAGTAAAATAAGCGTTGGAGCGATAAAGAAATACGGTGCCTTGCTCTGGGAGATCCCTTTCATATACGACCCTTCCTTTGCTATGAGCGCAAGCTTCATCCATTCCTAATGGAACCGGCAGCGGCTCCGTTTCAGGAGCGCTGCCGACACTAGCGATCATTATTTATTCAATATTTGGTCAGATTTAGCGTTGAAGCTGTCCAGTTCCTCTTGTACTTCTGCCTTGCCGCGATAGATTTTCTCGAACGTGGACAGAACGTTTTGTGCGATTTCTTCCCACGCCTTAATAACCGGCATTGGCTCCGAGTTATTCATTTGCTCTCCAATGACTTTCAAGTTAGGGTCAGTCGTCAAAGCTTCGTCTTCCCAAGCTTTCTTCGTGGAAGGAAGGGAGTTCGACAGCTCCAGCCATTTCAATTGCGTCTCAGGCTTGCTCATGTAAGCTAGAAATTTCAAAGCTTCTTCTTTGTGCTCTGTATATTGGAATACGGACAAGTTAGAGCCGCCTAGGGAAGATAAGTTGTTCTCTTTCTTAGGAAGCACAGCAGTAGCCCATTTGCCTTTAAGCTCAGGAGCTTGGTCGTTGATCAGTTTAATCATCCATGGGCCGCTGATGAACATTGGCAGTATGCCATCGCCCTTGAAAGCAGGGATGATGTCCATGCCAAGATCAATCGGCGCAGAGCCGTCTTTGAAGAAACTGTTCAAATAGTTGACCGCTTCAACAAACTCCGGTTGGTTGAATAACGGCTTATTGTTCTCGATAAGCTTCGAGCCGTTTTGACGCGCAAACATGAATAGAAGCGACTGCTCGTTCACATCAAGGCTGATGCCGTACTTGTTTTTGCCGCGAGCTTTAAGCTTGGTTGCTGYATCCTTAAGCTCGTCCCACGTTTGCGGCGCTTGATCATAGCCAGCTTCCTTCAGCAGGTCTGTACGGTAGTAAAGTACGCGAGTGTCGATATACCAAGGCACGCCGACAGTAGTATTTTCATATTTGGTCGTTGAAATCGATCCGGGAAAGAAATTCTCTTCAGCCAGCTCTGGATATTGCTCGACGTATGGAGTCAGGTCCATAAGCGCCTTGGCAGAGCCGAATTCAGGTATCCAAGTCGTACCCATTTGAAGCACATCCGGTCCTTTCTTGGAAGCGACCGCCGTCAACAGCTTATCATGCGCCGTATCCCAAGGAAGTGCCTGTACATTGACTTTAATGTTAGGATTCTCGCTTTCGAATTGCTCAGCAATTTTCGGCAAAGCTTTTGCTTCTTCACCCATGCCCCATACGTTGATCGTTACTTTGCTGTCAGCGGCTTTGTCGTTGCCGTTGCCTCCGCACGCAGTGAGTGCTCCGATAAGCAGCATAGAGCTGGCTAATACGGTTGCTACCGATTTTTTAAACATAAAATATTCCTCCCGAGTAAATGATTCTAATAAGTACTATGCAGTGAATATGTGCAAGTTATGCACGAAGTAGGTTGTCGTTTCAGCCATATTGCTGAATAGGACAAGCAGGATACTGCTTAAGCACCTCCTAAAGCAAAAACGTTCGCCACATGTATTTCGAATTTCTTTTCGATGTGGTGAAACGTTTCAATGAACAAAATAATTCCCCATGAATAGCTTTCAATCCAGTCGATAATTGAGTTTCGAAACGTTTCGACATCATTATAGATCAAACTGTAATCGTATTCAACCCCTTTTTATTGAACGAAAATAGTCATTTAATGGTAAAAAACGATATGAAACAGTCATTGACGACTCTTTTTTAATTGTTTATAATCCAGATTAGGTTTCAATAGAAACGTTTCGATTGCATTGAAGATTGGTTATTTCACGTTTTTTGTTGTAAAGACAGAAGGACCTGCAAACATTAAAGATAAGAATGATAGATATGATCGGATACAACGAGGGGGGAACACGGATATGGTGAAGCAACCTGCGGAGCTTCTAAAGCTCATGACGCTGGAGGAGAAGGTTGGACAGCTGCTGCAGCTGGCGGCTCCTTTCTTTCAAGGTGCGGATGGACAAATAACCGGGCCGATGGCAGAGATGGGTATAACGGAGGATACGGTACGTAATACGGGCTCGGTGCTCGGCTTAACTGGGGCTGATGATGTCATTAACGTCCAGAAACAGCATTTGGCGACCAATCGCCTGGGTATACCTCTGCTCGTAATGGCAGATATCGTTCACGGCTATAAAACGATCTTCCCTGTTCCGCTGGCGATCGGCTGCTCATGGGATTTGGAGCTGGCCGAGCAAAGCGCGGAGATTGCTGCCAAGGAAGCTGCGGCGGCTGGCGTACATGTCACGTTCGCTCCAATGGTCGATCTCGTGCGCGACCCAAGATGGGGCAGAGTGATGGAATCGACCGGTGAGGACCCTTATTTGAACAGCGAGTTTGCGAGAGCATTCGTAAGAGGCTTCCAAGGGAAGGATCTTGCAAATGATGTCAGCCGCGTCGCTGCCTGCGTGAAGCACTTTGCTGCATATGGAGCTGCGGAGGGTGGACGCGACTATAACACGGTCGATCTTTCCGAGCGTCAGCTTCGCGAGTTTTATTTGCCTTCCTATAAAGCAGCGCTGGATGAAGGCTGTGAGATGGTCATGACGGCATTCAATACAGTGGACGGCATACCGGCTACAGGTAACAAATGGCTCATGCGTGATCTGCTTCGCGGCGAATGGGCGTTTGACGGCGTCATGATCTCCGATTGGGGCGCGGTAAAAGAGCTTATCCCGCATGGCGTTGCGGCGGATGAGGCTGAAGCGGCGATGAAAGCACTCAGAGCGGGCGTAGATATCGAGATGATGACAACCTGTTACGCCGATCATCTAAAGCATCTTGTTGAGTCGAACGAGATTGACGAAGCGCTGATCGATGAAGCTGTGCTGCGTATTCTCGAGCTTAAACAAAAACTTGGTTTGTTCGAACAGCCATTCCGCGGCGCGAATGCGGAGCTTGAGCAGGAAATCGTTGGCTCGGCAGCCCACCTGAAGGCTTCGCGAGAGCTGGCGCTTAAATCATGTGTGCTCTTGAAAAATGATGCCGTACTCCCGCTTGAACGTGAACAGAAAATCGCATTAATCGGCCCGTTTGCGGCTAACGGCGATATTCTTGGTCCTTGGTCTTGGCTTGGCTCCAAAGACGAGGCTATTCAGCTTGCAGCAGGTATCGGGAGCAAGATAGATGCGTCGCTGCTGTCTGTAGCAGAGGGCTGCAGCATCGAAACGGCGACAGATGAACAGTGGCAAGCGGCGATTGCAGCGGCAGGCAATGCGGATGTCCTTGTGCTGGCACTGGGCGAGCATTCCGATATGAGCGGGGAAGCGGGAAGCAGGTCCAATATCCAGCTGCCGCAGGTTCAGCTTGAGCTGGTTGCTAAGCTGAAGCAGCTCGGCAAGCCGATGGTCGCTGTTTTATTCAACGGGCGTCCACTTGATCTGCATGGTGTTATCGATCAAGCAGACGCGGTGCTGGAAGCTTGGTTCCCAGGAACAGAAGGGGGTGCAGCTATTGCGGAGCTGCTGTTCGGTGAATCCGAGCCAACCGGAAGGCTAACGATGTCATTTCCTTATTCCGTCGGCCAAGTGCCGGTCTATTATAATCGATTCAATACCGGCCGCCCGCAGGGCGCTCCGGATGCGCAGGTAAGATACGTATCGCAATATTTGGACATTCCGAATGAGCCGCTGCTGCCGTTTGGCTACGGGCTAGGGTATACGACCTTTGAATACAGCGAAGCGGTGATGGCTGTGGATACGATGAGTGCTTCGGAACCGTTGCATGTAAACATAACCGTAACGAATACGGGGGATCGCGCTGGCGAGGATACGGTGCAGCTGTACGTACGGGACATGGCGGGCGATGTCGTTCGTCCGCTGCAGGAGCTGAAAGCATTCCGCAAGGTTATGCTGCAGCCGGGCGAGAGCAAAGAAATTTCCTTCAAGCTGGAGGAGAAGCAGCTGCGCTATTATCATGCTGATCTTACCTTTGCCAGCGACCCTGGCGACTTTGAACTTTATATCGGTCCTAATAGCCGGGATGTAACGGCGCTTAAATTCAAACTAAGCAAATAGAAAGGCAGTGAGAAGCATGAAAGCTCTAATCGATACTCATAAGGCGATGGATTTGGTACAGATAAAAGCGGGAGAGCTGACGTTTGATTTTCTAAGCAGCGGGGATCTCTCGAGAGCCGTTCATCAAGGAACGATGCTTAATCAAGTGGTGTCGAATTCTGTTGACGGATCGCTTAACAACATATATTTACGCGTGCATAGCGCAGAAGGCATTTCTTACGAGCCGTTGCTTGGCATTCGTTCATCGAGCCGGATGTCGACTGCGGGCGGACGCCTGCTATTTGAGGGGACAGCGTTTGGCGGCATCTCCTACCGCGTTGTATTCACCGCGACAAAGCATGGCATCTGGTTCTGGGATGTAACGGTTAATTCGCATGGAAGAGAAGCGAAGATCGATATCATTTATGGTCAGGATATTGGACTCGCAGATATCGGCGCGGTACGGACAAACGAGGCCTATATGTCGCAGTATGTCGATCATAAGGCGTTTAAAGATGAGGAACAAGGCTATGTGCTGTGCTTCCGTCAGAATCAGCCGATGCAAGGCGGCGCATTCCCTTATATGCAGCATGGCACGCTTACGGGTGCGGATGGCTATTCGACGGATGGATTCCAATTCTTCGGCATCAGCTATAAGGAAACGGATGTTCCTGAAGCTCTTGGCAAGCCTGAGCTAGCGAATGAAGTATACCAATACGAATTCGGATATGCGGCGCTGCAATCGGAACTTACCCAGCTTGAGGGGGAGGCGCGCTTCGTATTTTACGGCTTGTTCAAGGCGAATCACCCTTCTGCTGTCGATTCGTTGGCATTCGGCTCGGAAGTTCGGAGCGCTTGGGAAGAGGTTGAACGCACCAAAGAAGCTGATCTTGCAGTTGCTTCTGAGCCTGCAGTTAAAGTTGAGTTCGCAGCATCCATCGGTTCACCGTTACGTACGGCATCGATGGCTACAGCGGAGATTGACGCCTATTTCCCTCTCCGTCATCAAGAGGAATGGCAGGATGGCAAGCTGCTTTCCTTCTTCACCGACAGCCATGAGCATGTTGTGCTGAAGGAGAAGGAGCTGCTAGTGGAGCGACCGCATGGTCATATTCTGATGTCCGGCGGCAACGACAAGTTGACTGAGAACGTAATGACTACAACTTCATATATGTATGGTATTTTTAACTCGCAGCTGTTAACAGGAAATACGAACTTCCATAAGATGCTTACCAATGCCCGCAGCGCTCTGAATACGCTCAAGACATCGGGTCAGCGCATCTATGTAGAGCTGGAAGGAACGTACCGCCTGCTCACGATGCCTTCGATGTTCGAGATCGGGTTCAACTATGCCCGTTGGTATTACAAAATGGCAGATGATACGCTTATGATTACGAATTTTACTACAGTCGACACGCCTGAGGTACGTCTCCATTTGCGTTCGGTTAACGGGAAATCTTATCGCTGCCTCGTTACGAACCAAGTGTCGATGAACAACAATGAATATGAGCTTCCATTTCATATGGAGCAAGCAGATGGCGTGCTTACGTTTAAGGCAAACCATGAATCGATCAGTTCATCCGTCTTCCCTGATCTGCAATACCGGATGACTGTTGACGGTGCGGATATGACAACAGGCGATGAAAGCTTGCTTATCAGCGGCGTTAAGCCTCGGGCAGCTTCATTAATGGTTCTTTTGCTCGGCGCGAGCGCAGAATGGACGATTACCATGCAAGGACTCTTGCATGGTGAGGATCTGCCGTTCACAGAACGGAAATCGGAGCTGGAAATCGAGCGCTACCGTGAATTTTTCCGGAATGTGATGAACGGCTTCCGCTTATCAGGGGAAGGAACTGCTGTAGCTGCGGCTGAGCTTGACAAAGTGAACGCGTTGGCATGGTGGTACACGCACAATATGCTCGTCCATTATTCCGTTCCGCACGGATTGGAACAATACGGCGGCGCAGCGTGGGGAACGCGTGACGTCTGCCAGGGGCCGACGGAATATTTCATGGCGATGCGCAAATTCGAACAGGTTGCGGAAATTCTTAAGACCGTTTATTCGCATCAATATGAGGATGACGGCAATTGGCCGCAATGGTTCATGTTCGACCGGTACTTCCGCATTCAGCAGGAAGAGAGTCATGGCGATATTATTGTCTGGCCGCTTAAGGTGCTGGGTGATTACCTCGCTGCGACGAAGGATTACAGCATTTTGCAGGAACGCGTTCCTTATACGGTACGCCACAAGGGTGAATTTACGACGGAATCGGCAACGCTGCTTGAGCATGCGCTGAAGGAAATTGCTTATATGAAGGATCACTTCCTGCATGACACACATTTGTCTTCGTATGGCGACGGCGATTGGGATGACACACTTCAACCAGCAAATGCGCAGTTGAAGCAATATATGGTCAGCAGCTGGACAGTAGCACTGACGTATCAGGTTATTGCGCAGTTTGGACGAGTGATGGAGTCCGTAGATGAGGTGCAGGCAGCTGAGCTTACGGAGCTGGCATCCGCGATCAAAGAAGATTTCAACCGGTATATGCTTCAGCAAGATGTTATTCCAGGCTTTGTTTATATGGAGAAGCCGGGCGATGCGAAGCTGATGCTTCACCCTACGGATACGACTACAGGCATTCAATACCGACTGCTCCCAATGACGCGCAGCATGATCAGCGAGCTGCTGACAGAGGAGCAAGCGGCGGAGCATTACCGCATTATTAAAGAGCAGTTATATTGTCCGGATGGCGTGCGGCTCATGGATCGCCCTGCGCAGTATGCGGGCGGCGTAAGCACGAACTTCAAGCGAGCGGAGCAGGCAGCGAACTTCGGCCGAGAGGTTGGTTTGCAATACGTGCATGCTCATATACGTTATGTAGAGGCAATGGCGAAGCTGGGCAAGACCGATGAAGTGTGGCAAAGCCTGCTAATGATTAATCCAGTCGGCCTGCGCGATGTCGTGCCAAATGCAGAGCTGCGCCAAAGCAACTCGTATTTCAGCAGCTCGGATGGTAAATTCAATAACCGTTATGAGGCGCAAGAGTGCTTCGGCGAGCTGCGTGAAGGTACAGTGCCGGTTAAGGGCGGCTGGCGGATTTACTCAAGCGGCCCCGGCATTTATATGAACCAATTGATTTCGAATGCACTCGGCATTCGTCAATCAGAGGGCGAGATGGTCATCGATCCGATTCTGCCTGCCAAGCTTGATGGTATGCAATTCGAATTCATGTGGAACGGCTTGCCAATTACCTTCGTCTATCGCCTCAGCGATGCGAAGCAGATAACAAAAATAACGATTAACGGCAGGGAGATGCCGCTAATACCGTCAGCTAACCGCTATCGTACAGGCGGTATTCAAATTCCAGGCGAGCAATTGAAAGAAAGCCTAGCTGCGGCATCGAACCGGATAGAAATATTTATGTAAGAAGCAGACTGGCGGTATCCAAGAACCGCCAGTCTTTGTGATATAATGATTGAACAATGATAGATAGGAGCGAGTGCTGTGGTTAGTATTAAAGATATCGCTAAACAAGCGAGGGTCTCGATCTCGACCGTATCTTATGCGCTTAACGGCAGCCCCAAGGTGACAGACGAGACGACGGCAAGAATACTTGCTATCGCCAAGGAATTGAATTATGTCCCGAACGCTGCTGCAAGATCGCTCAAGACGAGGGAAACGAAAATTATCGGTGTCTTTCTTACCGACTTCAGCGGCGCTTTCTATGGCGATCTCTTGCAAGGAACAAAGGAGATTTTGACGCAAAAGGGCTACGACCTTATTGTATGCAGCGGCAAGCAGTCCCATCGGATGTTGCCCGAGCGCATGATCGACGGAGCCATAATATTGGACGAGACATTCGGCAGCGAAGAGCTGATGAGCTATGCAAATCGCGGGCATAAGCTCGTTGTGCTGGATCGAGAGCTTTCGCATCCGAATATCAATCAGGTTCTGCTCGACAACAAAGCGGGAGCTATGCTGGCAGCGGAATATCTTATCGAGCAAGGGCACCGAACGCTTTACGTTGTAACGGGACCTAGCGGCTCGTATGATTCGAAGCAGCGGCTGCAAGCAGTCATGCAAGCGGTAGAGCGGACAGCTGGCGTTAAGCTTACCATCATCGAAGGCGACTTCAATAAGTCGGCGGGGGAGCGGGCAGCCGCGAGAATAATGGCGGAAAGCAGCGGCAGTTCAGTCTCCACAGCAGTGTTTTGCTTTAATGATGAGATGGCGATCGGCATGTTTAATTATTTGGCGGGGAACCATCCGAACATTCGGATCGGGGAACAAATTCATATCGTTGGCTTCGATAACATGGAGCTGGCTTCGTATACGCAGCCGCGCCTATCTACGATTGATTATTCGAAGCGCAAATGGGGCGCGCTTGCTGCCGAGCAGCTGATCAAGCTTATAAACGGCGATGCGGTGGAGAATGAACGGATATATGTTACGCTAATCAAAGGGAATTCAGTCAAAGCGGCTAAGTAAAACAAAATAGCAGTAAATGAACGAAGAGACTCTCTATCCTTAAGATAGGGAATCTCTATTTTTGTTCGCTTTTCTATCCGTTGTTATCCGTGCTTATGAATCTCGAAGATGGTAACCGTTGACAATGTTTACAAAGTAGTTCTATACTTTAAGTTCCATTTATGAAACCCATTTCATAAATGGAGGATGGGTGCAATGCATTACATAACATGTCTGATTTTGCTATAATAATCCGAGACATGAAAGTAGGAAGGAAGCGTTTAGCTTGAGACAGGTCACCATATATGACATTGCCAAAGAGGCAAATGTATCGATTTCGACTGTTTCCCGGGTATTGAACGATACCGCTCCGGTAAAAGGATCAACCCGTGCCAAGATTGAAGAACTTATTCAAAAATACAATTTTCAGCCTAATGCAATGGCCAGAGGCCTTCTTAAAAATGAAACCGGAATTATTGGCGTAATCGTACCCGATCTGACCAATCCCTTTTTCCCGGAAGTGCTCGCCGGAGTCGAGCATGAGGCAATGCAGTCGGGACATACCTTCCTGCTTAGCAACACGATCGGCGATTATGCTAAGGAATCGGAATATCTCAGTATCATGCGGGAGAAACGTGTAGACGGTATTATATTTATGGGAGGCAGGATCAATTTAAAGCACTGCGAGGAACATCTGGCACAGGAGCTGGTACAGTGCGCTAGCATCATTCCGACCGTGCTGGTAAACGGAGGGTTGCGCAACACCGACTTGATTAGGGTTGCTACGGACGAGTCGGCGGGCACCGCTCTAGCGGTCCAGCATTTAATCGATCTGGGGCATACGGAAATCGGCTTTATTGGCGGAGAAATCCATATGACGACGACTTCCAACAAGCTGCGTGTATTTCGAAAGACTCTGAAAGATATGGGACTGAAGATACGGGATGAATGGCTGCTCCCGGACAGCTTCTCTATCGATTCGGGCAAAAATCAAATGCTTAAGCTGCTTGCCATGAAGGAGAGGCCAACTGCCGTGTTCTGCGTCAACGATTATACGGCGATCGGAGCGATTAAGGCTGCGACGGAGGCCGGACTGACCATTCCGGATGATATGTCCGTCGTCGGATTTGACGATATTCCGCTGGCGCATCATTTTATCCCCGAGCTGACTACGGTTTCCCAGCAGGCGCACGAGCTTGGGAAGACGGCCGTTAAAGTTCTTAAAGCGATGATGAACAAAGAAAAAGTCAAAAAGCTTACCTCGCTCGAGCCTCAGCTTATCATTCGACAAAGTTCACGGAGAAAATAATGCCTCTACGGCGATAAAAAATAAAGAGCTTCCTTCAAGAGCAGCAATCAGATTTATCTGATTTGCTGCTCTTTTTATTTATGGGTTTGCTAAAGCCAAGGTTGTTGTAATTAACATTCGCAAGGCATTGTTGGAAAAATAAAACTTTATTATTGACCAAAGATTGGAACCGGGATATACTGAAAGGGCTTTCATGAAACCCATTGCATAAAAATTAGAGGTATCAGAAAAGTCTGTTTCCCGCAATCAAATTTTTCCTGAATTCTTATATAATGGCAACCGCCACTATATACAATTTTATTTAGGGAGGGGAGAGTCGATTATTATTTAACTAACCTGTCTGTCTTGCTTCTATTTGTTTAATCATTCATTAAAGGGGAGTGTGCTAAACAATGAAACCGTTGAAAAAGATGAAACCAATGTTGATTATTTTATTAATAGCTGTGTTGACGATTATATCTGCATGCAGTGGCAACAACGGAGGAAATACACCGGCTACCGAGGCACCGGCCACCGAGGCACCAGCTGCAACGGAAGCTCCGACCGAGGAACCTGAACCGCCTGTCGCTGATTTGGGAGGCAGAGAAATTCGCATTTCGCATTGGTGGGATGCAACCCCTGTCGGAGATTCGGAAGCGGACGAACTGGCCCGCGAAAGAATCAAAAAGGTGGAAGAAAAATACAATGTCAAAATTAAGTATCTGAATACGGAATACTGGTCGACCTCGGAGAAGCTTTCTTCCTCTGTCATGGCTAACGATCCTTTCGCAGAAATCGTCCGCATACCCGACGGATTCATTTGGGGACTTATGCACGGAGGATTCCTAACGCCATTGGATGATGCCCTCAATAATACGCGCATTGCGCCGGACGTAGTCGAAGCGATGCGTTTTGGCGGCGAGAATGTATTCGGATTAGAAAGCTGGTTCAACGCGAACGACTCCGGTATGTATTACAATAAACGGATTTTCAAGGAAGCTGGCTTGAAAGATCCGCAACAGCTGATGGACGAGGACAACTGGAATTGGACGACAATGCTTGATGCTGCGAAGAAACTGACCGTTGACAATAACGGTGACGGAAAAGTTGACCAATACGGTCTTGCCGGCGCGCATTATATTTTCTCGGAGCAGCTGATTACCAGCAACGGCGGCCTTATCTACGATGAAGCGAGCAAAAAAGCAAGCTTTGATTCTCCTGCCGCAATGGATGGACTTAATTTCTTGTACGAGCTGTATAACACACATAAGGTCGTGAAGGCGAACGAAGGAAACGACTGGGAGGATCCGGCGAAATATTTCGCGGAAGGCAACATCGCTATGTATCCGGGCGGACTATGGGAAATCGAGGGACGCCTTCAAGACAAGATGAAGGATGAATGGGGATACGTTTACTTCCCTAAAGCACCTAATGCGTCATCCTATACAGATCCGCTCGGACAAACCGCTGCTTATGTCATTCCAAAGGGTGTCAAGGACGCGGAAGCCATTGTGAAGATCTGGGAAGAATTGCAAGATTTCGACAACTGGGAAGCAAACCGCAAGCTGTGGCTTGAAAATGTGCTGCCGGATGAAACTTCCATCGCTAATGCTATGAATGAAGCTGGCAAGGTACAGCGGGTAATCGGCGGACGATTTGGAGGTCTCGGCGTTAAGGATCAGCTTGACTCTGTGACAGGTAAGTTTATTAAAGGCGAAATTACTCCTTCGACGGGCGTCGCTCAAGTTATCGGACCAGCACAAGCTGCTGCTGAAAAAGTGCTTAGCGGTGAGATTGAAGAGAAGAAAGAGTAGAATCAGAAAAAATTATATGTGAACAAGCAGACTGCCCGGTTTTCCGACTATGGAAGACTGGGCGGTTGCTGACAAAACAAGATTCCGCTAGTTTGCTAAAGGGGGGAATGAGGTGAAAATCGCCTTTTCCAGAATGACCGTCGCTTGGCTGATTGTCATCGCTATGCTGATCTCGATATTGGTTTTCCCTGCATATCAGTCCGACGCATCCGGTACTAAAGCCGCGACAAATACAGAAGCCGATTCAAAGAGCAGCCAGAACTCCTTGACGAACGTATCAGAGAACAGCTACGAGCATTATTTGCAGCAGTACGAAGATGAAGAACGGCCAAATGAGGAGATCGTGATTCGAGGGGCGGACTTTACAAGCGCTAATGAAATGAACCCCGAAATCGTAGGCGAGCTGGGTGGAATATCGGGCGACTTCGTCAAGACGGCGGAGAGCGGTTCGATCGGGTGGGAACTTGAGGTACCGACACCCGGTTTATATCATATCGCCATTAACTATTTTCCGATCGAAGGCAAAAGCTCTGCAATCGAAAGGGAGCTGTTGATCGACGGAGAGCTTCCATTCACCAGTGCCAGAAACCTGATTTTTAACCGGGTATGGAAAAATGAAAGCGATCAAATCATGCAAGATAATCGGGGCAACGAGCTGCGGCCGCGCCAGGTCGAATCGCCTATGTGGCAGGAGACGCTGCTTAGAGATACAGAGGGATATTTCGAAGAACCGTATCTCTTCTATTTCACAGCTGGCAAGCACACGTTGACACTGGTGTCTTCCAGAGAGCCGATGGCAATCGACTATATCAAATTGTATCGCTACGATGGGCCTGATGCTTACGAAGAGGTGAAGGCAGATTACGCATCAAAGGGTTATAACGAGACCAGCGGGCACCTGATCAAAGTGCAGGGTGAGAACGCCGCTTACAAGTCATCGCCGACTTTATATCCCATTCCCGACCGTTCGAGTCCGTCTACAGAGCCTTATGACGTATCGAAGATCAGAATGAACACAATCGGTGGCAACAACTGGCGGGTGCCGGGCCAATGGATCGGATGGGAAATTGAAGCACCGGAGGACGGATTATACCGCATTGCCATTAAGAACAGGCAAGAATTGCTAAGGGGCATTTATTCTACACGCTCGCTATGGATTGACGGGAAAATCCCGTTTCAGGAAATGACGCAAATTCCGTTTTATTACGACTCGGATTGGCAGATGAATGTGCTCGGCAGCGAGGAAGAGCCTTATTTATTCTATTTGACTAAAGGGAAGCATGAGCTGAAGCTTGAGATCAGTCTGGGCGCGATCGCACCTCTGATACGCCAAGTAGAAGCAAGTCTGCTCGAAATTAATGCCATGTATCGAAAAATCTTGATGATTACCGGTAACGTTCCAGATCCATACCGTGATTATCAATTAGATAAACAAATTCCCGACATGGTAGAAGTGTTCCAGAAACAAAGCGACATTTTGTATGCCGTGTCGGAAGAGCTAGTGCGCCTGACGGGCGAAAAAAGCGACAAAACCGCCGTGTTGAACAAAACGGCCTATCAGCTGGCAGATTTGGCAAAAAAACCGGAATCGGTTCAGAAGCGATTGGCTCAATTCAAAATCAATGTAGGCAGCGTAGGCGCCTGGATTCTCCAGGTCAGAGAGCAGCCGCTCGAAATCGATTACTTAGTCCTTGCATCGTCTGATGTAAAGCTGCCTAAAGCGAATGCTTCCTTTGGCAAAAAAACCGTTCACGAGGTATCATCCTTCTTCCATTCCTTCATTGAAGATTACGATACGATCGGAAACACGGCTGACGATAAGCAGTCCATAACGGTATGGGTAGGAACGGGGCGCGATCAGGCGCAAGTGCTGAAAGCGATGATTGACGATACGTTTACGCCGCTTACCGGAATTGGCGTAAATCTTAAGCTTGTCAATCAGGATGTGCTGCTTCGCGCGTCGCTCGCGGGTGAAGGCCCCGATGTGGCCATGCAGGTCGGAAACGATGTGCCGGTCAATTTCGGTATGCGGAATGCAGCAGAGGATTTGACGAAATTCCCGGACTACGAGGCGGTCGTGAAGCAATTTAGAGATAGCGCGACTGTTCCTTACAAGTTTGAGAATCAAGTATTTGGTCTGCCTGAGCAGCAAATCTTCAATATGCTCTTTTACCGGAAGGACATTCTGGAGGAGCTGAATTTGGACCCGCCGCAAACGTGGGAGGATGTATATGCGATGATTCCGGTTCTGCAGAAGAACCACATGGATTTCGCTCTTCCGATTGCCCAGGCGACGGGTGTCCCCGTGCTGGAAGCGAACCGTGCTTATGCGATGCTGCTATACCAGATGGATGGATCGTTCTACTTGAAAAACGGGGCCAAGAGCGGTCTGGATACCGATACTGGTCTAGGCGCATTCAAGAAATGGACCGATTTCTATACCAGCTACAAGCTCCCGTTGATTTTTGATTTTCCGATGCGGTTCCGGACGGGCGAAATGCCGGTGGGCATTCAGGATTATACCTTCTACAACTATTTGACCGTTTCAGCGCCGGAAATCAAAGGCTTATGGGAGTTCGTTCCGGTTCCGGGAATGGAGCAGCCGGACGGCACAATTCGCCGGGACGTAGCCAGCAGCGGAACAGCCGCCATCATGCTCAAGCAGGCCAAGGACAAGGATGCGGCCTGGGAGTTCATGAAATGGTGGGTAAGCAAGGACGCGCAGGTACGCTTCGGCAGAGAGATGGAAGGGCTGATGGGCGCCGCGGCGCGTTATCCGACGGCCAATATCGAAGCGCTCAAAGAGCTGCCTTGGCCGGCGCGCGATTATCTCAATCTCGAAGAGCAATGGCAATGGGTTCAGGGTGTGCCAGAGGTGCCGGGCGGTTATTTCACGGGAAGGCATCTCGACAACGCGCTTCGCGAAGTTATCAACAACGGCACGAACACGGCCGACGCCTTGTATGACTATGTACAGGAGATCGACTATGAGATAGCGGAAAAACGTAACGAGTTCAATTTGGACGGAAAGGACTAGGGAGGGACTCTTTTGCAAAAAACGAAAATCGCGGCCGAGATTATGATACAGCCGAAGGGCCGCTCTGCCGGCTTGCAAGGGAAATGGGAGTTGTTCGTCAAGGACGTGAAGCGGGATCGGCATTTATACGTCCTGCTGGCTCCATATGTGTTGTTGTTCCTGTTATTTACCGTACTCCCGGTCGTCATATCCATTTTCTTCAGTTTTACGCATTTCAATATGTTGGAGGCTCCGCGCTGGATTGGCTGGGAGAACTATTCCAAGCTGTTGTGGAACGATGACGTATTCCTGATCGGGCTTAAAAATACGATGATCTTTGCCGTTATTACCGGACCAGTCAGCTATATCGCCTGTTTCGTCTTTGCGTGGCTCATCAATGAGCTTAATCCGAAGGTCAGGGCATTCATGACGCTCGTGTTTTTCGCGCCGTCGATATCGGGCAACGTTTTCTTTATATGGCAATTTATTTTTTCCGGTGATTCGTACGGTATCATGAACGGATTCCTGATGAAGATCGGGATCATTTACGAGCCGATCCTATGGCTGCAAAATCCGAAATACATGCTCACGATCATCATTGTCGTTCAATTGTGGCTGAGTCTGGGCACCAGCTTTCTAGCTTTCATTGCCGGCTTGCAGACGGTTGACCGCACGCTGTACGAGGCGGGAGCGGTGGACGGAGTCAAAAACCGCTGGCAGGAGCTTTGGTTTATAACCCTTCCTTCGATGCGGCCTCAACTAATGTTCGGCGCCGTCATCCAGATCACGTCCTCCCTTGCGGTAGCGGACGTCGCAATGGCTCTAGCGGGCTTTCCGAGCGTGCAGTACGGAGCTCATACGGTCGTTACGCACTTAGTGGATTACGGCACGATTCGGTTCGAAATGGGTTATGCGTCGGCCATTGCAACCGTGCTGTTTATTCTGATGCTGGGCACGAATCTGGTCGTTCAAAAGTTGCTGAAGAGGGTGGGGGAATAGGCGAGATGAAGCTGGCCATACGTCTCAATAAAAAAGTGAACCGCTCTTGGCAGGTGGATATCATGCTGCTTCTTTTGCTGGGCGTGTTCGGTGCCTTTATGGCAGTACCGTTGATTTATGTCATTAATAATGCGTTTAAACCGCTGGATGAGCTGTTCATATTCCCGCCTACGCTGTTCGTGAGGAATGCGACGTTCGAAAACTTCGCGGATTTGTTTCAAGTTATGAAAAACTCCTGGGTGCCATTTTCTAGATATATTTTCAATACGTTTTTTATTACGGCGGCAGGAACCGCAGGTCATATTCTATTAGCTTCGGCGGCGGCTTACCCGCTGGCCAAGCACAAATTTCGCGGTCATAAAGTATTGTTCACGGTCATTGTCCTTTCGCTAATGTTTTCTCCGCATGTGACGGCTATACCGAACTATATGATCATGTCTGTCTTGGGATGGATTGATTCGTATCAGGCTGTAATCGTTCCGGCGTTCGCTTTTCCGCTCGGCCTGTATTTGATGAAGCAATTCATGGAGCAAATACCGGACGCGCTGCTGGAAGCCGCGAAGATTGACGGCGCTAGCGAATACCGCATTTTCTGGCAGGTCGTCATGCCGCTCGTCAAGCCTGCCTGGTTGACGCTGCTCATCCTGATGATGCAAATGCTGTGGGGAACGGATGGAGGAAGCTTTATCTACAGCGAGCAGCTTAAGACGATGCATTACGCCATGGGGCAAATCGTTCAGGGCGGTATAGCCCGCGCAGGGGTGGGAGCCGCAGTTGCGGTTATTATGATGACGGTGCCGATCGTAACTTTTGTTTTGTCTCAAAGCAATGTGATTCAAACGATGGCTTCGTCCGGCATGAAGGACTAAAGCGATGGAGGCGTATAGGTTTGATAATAAAGCGATCGATTCTGATCCTGGCGGCTGTGATGATTATCGCCAGCCTAAGTCCTAAGCCGGCTCACGCATCGCCGTACGAGGGATATACCTATTCATATTGGGGAAATGCCGTTCAATCGCCGATCGCTTATCTCCCTTCCAGGACGATAACGGGTCAGGAAATAGGCATTGGACCAATGGTGACGCCGAGCGATATGTTCGCGGCGTCTGACGGCAATCTGTACGTTCTGGATTCCGGTAACGGGCGGATTGTGGTGCTTAACAGCGAGTGGAAGGCGATCCGCCAAATTCAAGGCTTCGACAATAACGGCAAGCAGGATAGCTTCAATAAACCGGAAGGCATCTACGTCAGCGGGGCAGGTCATATTTATGTGGCGGATACCGAAAATAGGCGCGTCGTCGTACTGGACGGGAGCGGAGCGTTCATCAGAGAAATCGGCGCTCCGAAGTCGGAGGTGCTTAGCGACAATTTCGAATATTTCCCGCGCAAGGTCATTGTCGATAAAGCCGGCCGAATCTATGTTGTCGCCAGAGGCGTCTTTGACGGCATTATCGAATTCGACAGCGAGGGCGACTTTACCGGTTTTATAGGTACGAATCCTGTGCAATTCGATCCGGTTGATTTGTTCTGGAAAACGGTATCGACAAAAGAACAGCGGGAAAAAATGATCCGATTTGTCCCAATTGAATTTAACAATGTGGACGTAGATGCAGACGGATTTATCTTTACGACTACGGCTGACAAGCAAACTTCAGTTCCCGTCAAAAGGCTGAACCCGTCCGGCATCGATGTGCTTCGCGTAAACGGGGCATGGGGTCCGATAGGCGATTTCAGTAGAGAGCGATCGGCTTTCATCGACATCGATGTCAGCGGCAATGGCGTGTACCGGACGCTTGATTCGACTCGGGGGCGGATTTTCACTTATAACGAGGACGGCAATTTATTGTACGTAATCGGTCAGCACGGCAATCAACTCGGCACGTTCAAAACTCCGATCGCGATTGAAAGCTTCGGCAATCGAATTTTTGTTCTGGATAGTGATCTTGGAATGATTACCGAGTTTGCCGCGACTAAATTCGGGAGCCTGGTTAACGAAGCGAACGGTTTGTACAGCATAGGGAAGCACGATGATGCGGCAAAGCTGTGGGAACAAGTGCTCAAGCTGGATGCGAATTACGAAATGGCCTATGTCGGAATCGGCAAGTCGATGCTGCGTCGAGGCGAATATAAGCAAGCTATGACTTATCTGAAGCTGGGCAACGACAGGGAATATTATTCCAAAGCGTTAACGAAATTCCGTAGGGAATATATGCGCGAGTATTTCGGGACCTACATGACGATTGTGATCGCGCTGATAGTGGTCATAATGGCCGTGCGCCGTGGCATGAGGCTAAGAAAGGAGGGCATGAAACAGGATGCAGTTTCTCAAGGACGCTAAGTACACACTGCATGTCGCATTTCATCCCTTTGACGGTTTTTGGGATCTGAAATACGAGAACAAAGGAAAGCTTAGAATCGCGCTTACCATCTTGTTTGGCGTGACGGTAATGATGATACTGAAACGCCAGTATGCCGGCTATGTAGTCAACTTTAATTACCCGCTGGATTTAAACAGCATTGACGAGTTGAAATACATTGTCCTCCCTTTCCTGCTCTGGTGCGTCGCGAACTGGTCGTTGACTACACTGATGGACGGGGAAGGGAAATTTAAAGAAATTGTCATCGCCACAGGCTACGCGATGCTCCCTTTAATTCTAATCTATCTGCCCAATATATTGCTCAGCAATGTCATTACGCTGCGCGAGGCTTCATTCTATCATTTGCTGGAATCCGCGGCTGCGCTATGGTTTGTTTGGCTGCTGTTTATTGGAACGATGACGGTTCATCAATATACGGTTATGAAGACGATCATGACGATGCTGTTAACCGTCGTGGTCATGGGTGTTATCATCTTTTTGGGTCTGCTGTTCTTCAGCCTGATTCAACAAATCGTTGCTTTTGTTTACACGATCTATCAGGAACTTTCATTGCGAGCATAAGAAAGGGGGCCAAGCGGTGAAGCGGAGGCTTGCGATCATCATGACAGCAGTTATTATCGGCTGCTTGCTTATATCCCAAGGCACCAATTTCGCGGAACCTGCATCCGGGGCGGTGGCAGGTCCAGAGGCTGGGGCAGCGTCCGCGTCCGCGCCGGTCGACGAGCAGACTGCCGAGTCTACGGTTGCGAGCGGCGATTCCGGCAAGGCGGCGAGTATAGCCGAAGGTATGGATAAGGCGGCCGAGAATGAATTTTTGATTTTGTACGTTAACAATACAACGACGGAAATCGCGGTTCAGGACAAGCGAAGTGGGGCGATCTGGTATTCCAATCCGCAAGATCGTGAACAAGACCCGATCGCCACAGGCTATAACAAAGCAAAGCTGAACGTGCAGGTCGAGATATCTTATTTGGACACTGCGGGAAATTCGGTAAAGTATGACAATTATACGCACAGCGTTCAGAGCGGCCAATATGTCATTGAGAAGGTAAGCGACGGCTTGAACATCGTTTATACGCTAGGGGAAGTTAAAAGCGATATCGACACGATCCCTAAATATATAAGCGAGGAAAGATTTCAAACTCTCATCCTGGACAAGATCGAAGATTCGGGAGACAAAAGAGAAGTTGAGAAGCGTTTTAAGCATAACGAGCAAGAGAAGCGTTATGAAAGAAGGGACTCCTCTTTAAAGGGAGTCGGATTAAAGAAGGTAACCGAAGTTTTCGAACAGATCGGATATGACGAGGAGCAGAAAGCGATCGATAACGCTGCGTCTGGCGAAGCGGCTGCCGGCGATCTTAATGTCAAGATCCCTCTCCATTATCGGCTTGACGGAGAGCAGTTGAAGGTTACGGTTGATTCGGGCGGGGTCGTATACCCGGAATCGATGAAAATTCAAACGCTATCCCTGCTTCCATTTTTTGGTGCGAGCGGACTCGAGGATGAAGGCTATACGCTCGTTCCGGACGGTTCGGGTTCACTGATCCGCTTCAACAATGAAAAAACGTACGCCACGCCGTTCCGTAAAGAATTATACGGGACTGATTCGGCCATTCGGCAGCAAATCCGAATTCAGAATGATGAAGCTGCGCGATTGCCTGTATTCGGAATGAAATACGAGGACCGGGCATTCGTCGGAATCATTGAAGAAGGAGATGCGGTCGCAGCAGTTGAGGCAGACATAAGCGGCAGGCTTAACGTCTATAACACGGTGTCCCCTAGCTTTAAGCTCCGTAACTTGGAGGAGGTTACGCTGACGAACGGGTGGCGCTCCAGCACGGTTAAGAAATTTCAAGCAGCGCCTTTTCAGGGCGATATTAGCGTTCGATATGGATTTCTCGGCGCCGAGGATGCCAGCTACTCCGGCATGGCCACGGAATATCGCAATTACTTGATCAAGCAAGCGGGTCTAACTAGGCTGACGGATGAAGAAGGCGTTCCGTTCTATGCCGAGCTTATAGGCGGCATACCGAAAAAGAAATTTTTCCTGGGCATTCCTTATAACGCTTATGAGCCGCTTACGACCTTCGATCAGGCTGAATCCGTATTGGGTCAAATGCTGGATCTGGGAATCGGTAATATCAAGCTGCGTTATACGGGTTGGTTCAACGGCGGCATAATCCATGACCTCGCGAATTCCATTTCCGTTGACAAGAAGCTTGGCGGAAGCAAAGGATTGAACGAGCTGAAAGCTTATGCTGATGCCAACCACATCTCGCTGTTCCCTGACGCAACCTTTCTTGAAGCAGCACCGAATGCGGACGGTTTCAAAAAATCGCAGGCTTCCCGGTTTATTAATGGCAAGCTGGCACATATTTATCCGTACAGCGCTGCCGACTTCAGAGAAGAAGACGAACAGGAGCCCGGTTATGTGCTTAGTCCGAATTCGCTGCCCAAAATTGTAAACGGATTTATTGACGATTACGAGAAGCTGCAGCTGAGCGGTGTGTCGCTGCGCGATCTTGGCAGCATGCTGAATTCCGACTTTAACCGTTCCAATGTCATCGATCGCGAAGAAGCGAAGGAGATCGTGAGTGGACAGCTACAACAAATAAGCGGCTCCGTCAAGGAAATATTGGTGGAAGGCGGAAACGCTTATGCGGCTGCCTATGCGCGGCATATCGTAGATGCGCCAATGACAAGCAGTGACTTTATCATTACCGATGAAACCGTTCCTTTTTTTCAGTCGGTGTTTCACGGTTACATTAATTACGCCGGAACGGCCTGGAACATGGCGGATGATCAGGATTCTACGTACAACTTCCTGAAGGCGCTCGAAACGGGATCCGCTATGCATTATACATGGTTTAATGCTGATTCGTCGGCGATCAAGATGACAGAGTTCGATCACTTGTATTCTGCCGATTACCGGCTATGGATCGAGGAAGCTTCACAAAGATATCGCGAGCTAAACGATGTACTTCATGATGTGCAGTCCCAAACAATTGTCGATCATCGAATGCTGGCCGACGGCGTGTATCAAACGACGTTCGAAAAAGGCAAAACGATTATCGTCAATTATAACGATACAGAATCGAATTTGGACGGAATTATAGTGGGGGCAAAGGATTATTGGGTTGGAGGTGAAATGCAGCGATGAGGTTCAAGAAGCTTTCGCTTGAACAAAAAAACAGATATTACGGACTTTATTTCATACTTCCCTGGTTTGTAGGCTTCTTGTTCCTGTTTATGATTCCGCTCTTGTCCTCGTTCCGGTACAGTTTAAGCAATCTGCAAGTTACGGATGATGGCTTCAGCCTGGAGTTTATCGGATTGTCGAACTATCGGGAGGCGCTGCTGTCGCACGAGTCGTATGTCAGGATATTGACGGAATCCGTGATGAATATTGGGGTTAACACGCCGCTCATTATTATTTTCAGTTTATTTTTTGCGGTTCTTCTCAATCAGAAGTTTAGAGGACGAGTGCTCGCCCGGGCTATCTTCTTCCTTCCGGTTATTCTGGCATCGGGAATTATCGCTAGTATCGAGAACGGAGATTTGATGCAGTCCGTCGTCCAAAGCGCGAACGATACAACTGGCGGCGGTTTGTCCGTTATGAAAAATTTGGAGCTCACCGTCATCCTCGTCGAATCAGGGATAAATATTACTTTTGTCGAGTACTTGACGGGGGCTGTCAGCCGAATCTATGAGATCGTCAGTCAATCCGGCGTCCAAATTTTAATTTTCCTTGCAGGGCTTCAGTCGATTTCTCCCTCCTTATACGAGGCTGCCAAGATCGAAGGTTCGACCGGCTATGAGTCTTTTTGGAAAATTACGTTTCCAATGATCAGCCCGTTGATACTGACAAATCTGGTCTACACGATAATCGATAGCTTCATCAGCGATGAAACAAGCCGGCTAGTGGTAGATACGGCATTCAAAAGCTTCGATTTTGGTCTCAGCGCCGCGATGGCCTGGATGTACTTCGCCGTCATTGCGCTTGTGCTGTGGATCACGACGTCGATTGTGTCGCGCAAGGTCTTTTACCAAGATTAGCGGTTTAGGCTAATGCTTACGAAGTATGTTTGCTCTGCAAACATTGAAGGCGAATGCTTACGATGTATGATTGCTCTGCAAACATTTAAGGGGAGATTACATGAAGACGGAAACCGCAGTACAACAACGGTCAACGAAAGAAGAGCGGATGCATCGCATGCATCGTATGGCATCCGCTGCCTATTGGGTTGAGTTTGCAAAAAAATGGTTATGGGTCATCGTCCGATTCGTGCTTATTTTCGGCATATCATTTGTCATCGTCTACCCGATTTTGTTGAAGTTATCGATTGCGTTCAAAAGTATGGATGATTTATACGATTCTGCGGTCATTTGGGTGCCGAGGGCGTTAACACTCGATAACTTCAAGCTCGTGTTCCAAGCGATGAACTATCCGCGCGTGCTGCTCAATACGTTATTTCTCTCTTCCGCGGTTATGCTGCTCCAAACGATAACCTGCGTGCTGGCCGGATACGGTTTTGCGAGAGTGAGATTTAAGGGAAGCGGCCTTTTGTTCGCGGCAGTTATTTTTACGATTTTAGTGCCGTCCAATACGATTATGATTCCGCTCTATTTACATTTTAAAAATTTTGATCTGTTYGGATTGATTGAGCTAATTAAGGGCGAGCCAGCCAATCTGATCAACACCTACTGGCCGTTTATTATTTCTGCGGTACTCGGCATGGGCGTGAAGACCGGGTTGTACGTTTATATTTTTCGCCAGTTTTTTAAAGGGATTCCAAGAGAAATTGAAGAAGCCGCTTACGTTGATGGCGCCGGCTATTTTTCAACATTCAGAAGAGTTATTTTGCCCAATGCAATCCCTTCGATGGTGACGGTCATGCTGTTCTCGTTCGTATGGCAATGGAACGATTCCTTCTTTACGAACATGTATTTGAATGAACCGAAGGTCATGTCTTCGATGATGGCTTCTTCCGGGTATGCAATCGCGACTTTCCTTAGCGGAGGGGAACAGGCGGCAACAGCATCCTATGTTCAGGATCCGTTCTTTATGTCCATGATGATGAATACCAGTGTCCTGATGGCCATACTTCCGCTTATTATTTTATATTTGTTCGTGCAAAGACATTTTGTAGAAAGCGTTGAACGCTCAGGATTAGTAGGTTAGGAGAGGCGGATGAAAAGAAAATTGATAGTCATCACAGTTGTTGCTTTTACTTCAGTTCTCGGCTTGTATTTCGGATTCACATCGGGAGGCTCCGACAGCCCTAGCAGCTCCAACAGCGCTAACGGCCCCAACAGCTCCAATAACTCCAATAGTGTGAAAGAGACAGTGGAACCCGTGCAGCAGCCGGCACCTTTGGACGCTTTTGTAACGATAGATGAATCGGTCCGCTATCAAACGATTGATAACTTTGGTGCGTCTGATGCATGGTCTATGGATCCTCTAGGCAAGCAATGGACGGAAGAAAATAAAAATCGAGTTGCAGACCTGCTTTTTTCGAGGGAGAAAGGGATCGGGCTGTCGGCATGGCGTTTCAATATCGGTGCAGGCTCGAGTGAAACGGACCAGACGATTATTCCCGATCCATGGCGGCGGGCGGAAGCATTCAAGATGTCGGAGACCGGCGATTACGATTGGAACAAGCAGTCGGGTCAGCAGTGGTTTCTACAGGCAGCCAAGGATCGCGGCGTAGATTCTTTGATCGCATTCGTGAACAGCCCTCCAGTCTGGATGACGAAGAACGGACACGCCCAACCGGACCCGGATGTCGGCTCCACCAACTTGAAAGAGGGCTATGAGGATGAATTTGCGGCATACTTAATCGATGTATTGGAGCACTTTAGACAAGAAGGTCTGACGTTTGAATATATCAGTCCCATTAACGAGCCGACCTGGGATTGGAACCGTGCGCAGCAGGAAGGGAACCGTTATAACAATGAAGACCTGAAGCGCGTCATTCTCGAATTGCACCGTCAGTTAAAGAAAAGCAGCCTCGATGCGCAAATCAGCGCTGTAGACGGCGTGGAAATTACTTCGCTGCTGGATGACGAATATTATCAAATGTTTGCGGGCGGCGGGCAATATACAAGCGGGGCCAATAGCCTGGGAGCAGGAAAATACCGGGAGTATATTAAGGATTTTCTTGGCGACCCCGAACTCAAGGAAGCGATCGGCAATAAAATTGCTTCGCATTCCTATTGGTCCGATTACAGCAAACCGGGAGACGACCGGCTCGGCAAGCTGAGAGAATTGCTGGATGCCAATATGAAGAAATACGACGCTGAGGCTAAATATTGGATGTCGGAATATTGTATTCTTGGCGATTACGGTCCCGGCCGCGACCTCGGCATTGATCCCGCTTTGTATGTGGCCAGAACGATTCATTTTGATTTGACGAAGGCGAATGCGGCCGCTTGGCAGTGGTGGACGGCGGTGTCCAAGGTCAATTACAAGGACGGTCTGATTTATACCGACTTTAACGAAGCGGGGGACGAGCAAAATATTTTGACATCCAAAATATTATGGGCTCTTGGCAACTACAGCAAATTTATACGTCCCGGCGCGGAGCGCATTGCGCTTACGGGGCTGGACGAGGGAGCTGAGAGCGAGCTGCTGGGCTCGGCTTACGTACATGAAGGAGAACAGACGGTTACGGCTGTGTTTGTTAACGACAGCGAAGAGGATAAGCGTATTCAGCTTTCGTTGAAAGGCATAGACAAGAGCCGTTCCATTACGGTTATGGAATCGTACATTACGTCAGCTGGCCGCGATCTTGCTCGGGGTGAAGACGTTACGGTTCGGGACGATCAAGCTTTTGAAGCGGTCATTCCCGCGAAATCTGTCGTCACCTTGACGGGGAGTGGGGCAAACGATGCAAGGAAATAGCAGAAGTGATGAAGAAGCGGTTCAACTAGACCAAGAAGCGCTGACGGTATACAATATCGAAAATGTGCTGGGCCACTTGACTTTGCCTGTCAAAGGGGAGAACGGAACGACGATAACTTGGCAATCCGGAAGCCCTGAAATCATTGCGGCGTCCGGAGAAGTGGCCCGTCCCCAGTTCGGCAGTGGAAATCAATCGGTGAAGCTAACGGCAACCATCACCCGAAATGGTGTAACTGCAGAGAAGGTGTTTGAGGCAACCGTCAAAGCGGCTCCTACAAAGGAAGATTATGCGGGTTACCTCTTCTCTTACTTTACGGGAGAAGGGACGCTGGACGGAGAGCAAGTCTATTTCGCGCTTAGTGAAGGGAACGACCCGCTTCACTGGAAAGAGCTGAATGGCGGGAGGCCGGTACTTACGTCCACTATGGGCGAGAAAGGGGTGAGGGATCCCTTTCTCATCCGATCACCCGAAGGCGATAAGTTCTATATGATTGCTACTGATCTGAAAATCAACGGAGACTGGAACTGGGACCGGGCTCAAAGACAGGGGAGCCGATCCATCATGGTATGGGAATCGAGCGATCTTCTGAATTGGACCGAACCAAGAATGGTCGAGGTTTCGCCACCAGAGGCAGGCAACACGTGGGCTCCCGAAGTTTTTTGTGATGAAGCAACGGGCGAGTATATCGTGTTCTGGGCCTCCAAGCTGTTCGCTGATGAAAGTCATACCGGCAATGCCTATCAAAAAATAATGTACAGCAAAACCCGGGATTTCTATGTCTTTACCGAACCGCAGGTGTACTTGGATTTCGGGTATTCCATTATCGATACGACTATGATCTCCCATAAGGGGAAGATCTACAGGTTTACGAAAGACGAAAGAGACAACCAGCCGTTATCTCCTTACGGAAAAATGGTATTTCAGGATGTATTGGGCTCCGTATTCGATCCCGGCTGCCAAATGATTAAAGAAGGCGTCGGGAGTATTAAAGGCGTCGAAGGTCCAACCGTTTTTAAATCCAATACGGAAGAAAAATGGTATTTGTTCGTCGACGAATTCGGTTCCAGAGGTTATTTGCCGCTCGAAACGACTGATCTGGACTCAGGCGTATGGACGCTTTCTACCGATTACGATTTGCCCAGCAGCCCCCGTCATGGAACGGTTATACCGATAACGAAAACCGAGTACGATGCCATTTACGCCAAATACTTTAGCCACCTTTGACCGTTCAAGGAAAACGGGTCTTGCATGAAAAAAATTATACACTTAGTAAGCCGCATATTTGCGGCTTTTTCATTTTACCGATATGTGCTCTAGGATCGGTAAAAGGCTAAACTTTTCGGTTAAAAGCATCACGTTGCGGGAGATCGATATTTGCGGCGATACTGGGTCGGCGTCAAGTGTACGCTCTTCTTGAACTGTCTCATAAAGTGAACCTCGTTGTCATATCCGCAAAGCTCTGCGATCGTCTTAACATCGTGATCGGAATTTTCTAGTTGATGCAGAGCATATTCGAGCCGATTGTGAATGACGTCATTAATGACGGACACGCCGAATATTTCCTTGTACAGCTGTTGAAAATGCGAACGGCTCATATTCATGCTTGCCGCCAGCTCATCGATCGAGTACGAAATCGAAGGCGTATTGTAGATCACGTTACGAAGATTAATAAATTGATCATAATGCTTGCTAATGTGATGGTTGGAATCGATGCGGCTGCGCATTTCGCTTAATTTCATGAGCAGACAACGTACGGTAGCGTCCATAATCTCGCGCTTATAGGGGCCGTTATGGACATGCTCGCTTTGGAGCTCGCTTACTTTTCTAGAAACATAAAAAGGGTCATAAGCCGTCATGACCGTATCTAGCGGCAGTTGAAGCTGCTGACAAAGCAGGTCTATTTCATCGGAATCGAAATGAAACCAATCATGCATCATAGGCTGCTCGATGGCTCTATAATATTGCTTACTGCTTTTGCCATACAGTATATAGCTGTTTTGCTCCGTGACGATTAATTTCCCTTGCGATTCAACTTCCATTTTGCTGCGGAACAGCAGAAATAAGTAGTCGCCGGAACCTTCCGGCCGGTCGACGATGAACCCTTCTTCATGCGTGACATTGTAGCCGCATCTCTTGATTTGAATCATTGTTATCCCTCCGCTATTTTCTGGACAATAAATCAGTTAATACCTATCATACATCATTTACGATTGTGCAATAAAGTTGGAAAATAGGGTGGGATAATACTTTTATTATGGATTATATTTCAGCTATGAGGATGAGTGGAACCAATGGTTGCTAACTTGGAGCAGTATACGGGGTATTTGTTCGCTTATTTCAAGGGCGAGCGATATGAGGATGGGGAGCAAGTATATTTTGCGCTTAGTGAAGGCAATAACGCGCTCTCTTGGAGAGAGCTGAACGGAGGACGGCCTGTTCTTGTTTCTACGATGGGGGAGAAAGGCGTACGGGACCCTTATATCGTCCGGTCGCCGCAAGGCGATTCGTTCTATTTGGTTGCGACCGACCTGCGGATACACAGCAACGGCGATTGGAATCGGGCAGTCACGGCAGGAAGCCGTTCGATTATGATATGGAACTCTTCGAATCTCGTTGATTGGTCAAATCAATCGATGGTGGAGCTAGCGCCGGAGGGGGCAGGCTGCACGTGGGCACCGGAAGTATTCCGCGATAGCGGCTCGGACGTATATTACTTGTTTTGGGCTTCTATGCTGGACGGCAGTCTTCCGGATACCGATCGATACCATCGTATGATGGCAGCCGAGACAAAGGATTTTGTAACGTTCAGCAAGCCGAAAGTATACATGGATTACGGGTATTCGGTCATCGACACGACGATGATTGAAGCCCAGGGCAGCGTGTATCGGATTAGCAAAGGGCAAAACATCATGTTGGAATCAGGCAGCTCTTTCTACGATCCGAGCTTTAAGCTTATAAATGGCAGCGTTGAACAGCCCTATTTACGCCAAGGTGAAGGGCCGATAATTTTCAAGTCAAACACAGAAGACAAGTGGTACGCATTTATCGATGAATACGTGGATCGTGGCTACATTCCACTCGAAACGACGGATTTGAGCTCCGGCATATGGTCGTTGCCCGAGGACTACTCCTTGCCAGCTTCGCCGCGCCATGGCTCGGTCATACCCGTTACCAAGCTGGAATACGATAGATTGCTAGAACGATATGGAGRATAATTTTATGGAGAAGAAGTTGCAACAGCCTACCTTGATCGGCGAATGGGCTGATCCGTTCCTGTTTCAAGACGGAGAAAACTATTATTTGTATCCGACGAAGGACAGCGATGGATGGCTATACGAGAAGTTCCATGTTTTCCACAGCAAGGACTTGATTCACTGGGAAGGGCCGTACTTGGCGCTGGACTTGACCGAGGTCAGCTGGGCAAAGACAAGAGCATGGGCTCCCGGCATTAACAAGTATAAAGGCAAGTATTATATGTACTTCTCTGCGGAGGCGCAGATCGGCGTTGCCGTATCCGATTCGCCGCTTGGGCCGTTCAAGGATTTGCTTGGCAGGCCATTAATCGAGAAGAACGAATACGATTGTCAGAGCATCGACGCCGACCTGTTCGTTGACGAAGAGAATCAGCCTTACTTGTTATGGGGTCAAGGAAAGTGCTGGATCGTTCCGCTTGAGGACGACATGATTTCGTTTAAAACTAAGCCAGTCTTGTTGTCCAATCAGCTGTATGAGCTTCGCGGCAAAGATCCGGCCGTGTTCGATAACGGCATATATAACGAAGGGCCGCATATGCAGAAGGTAGACGGGAAATATATGCTGACCTGGAGCAACTACGATACCCGCGATCCGAGATACCAAATCTGTTACGCTACGAGTGACCACATTTACGGGCCTTATGATTCGCCTGAGGATAACCGCGTAACGCGGCACTCCGACCTTTACACCGGAACGGGCCACGCATCCATGGCGAAGTATGAAGGCGACTGGTATTTATGCTATCACCGGCTTATCGACCCTTCGAGTACTGTATTGCGCGAAACTTGCATTAGTAAAATCGATTTCAACGATGGCAAGCCAAGCGTTGATGTAGACCACTGGATATCGGTTGATGGAGGAAATTTCAAATGAGTGAGGCACAAGGAAAGCTTACGATACATACGAAGCAACGGGGTGCTGAACTCGGCGATTTGTTCGGCATTTTCTTCGAGGATTTGAACCATGCGGCAGACGGCGGGCTCTATGCGGAGCTAGTTCGCAACCGTTCGTTCGAATTTGATCCGATCGATCACCCGGACTTCCATGCGCTGACCAATTGGGAGAAGGTCGAGCTAGGCGGCGGACAGGCTGAACTCAGGATTGAGGACTCACAGCCGATGAATGAACGTAACAGGCATTACGCCGTTATTACTATTCATATGGCAGGCGATGGAGTGGGAATCGCAAATTCAGGCTTTAATTCGGGGATTCCGGTTAGGGTAGGGGAAGACTATCGATTCTCCTTCTACGCGAGGCGTGATGAGAGCTTCAGTGAGCCGGTGCGCATTGCGATTGAAAGTAAGGCAGGAGTTGTTCACGGGGAAGCGACTGTTGTGGTGGACTCGTCCAAATGGAGAAAATACGAGGCTCTTATATCTGTGGATGAAACCAATTACAGCAGCAGGCTGACGATTACGACAGGCGGCTCGGGCAGCCTGTATGTAGACATGGTCTCGTTATTCCCGCTTAGGACGTTCCTAGGACGTACGAACGGGCTGCGGGAAGATATTGCAACCTTGCTGGCAGAGCTGAAGCCGAAGTTCATGCGCTTTCCAGGTGGATGCCTCGTTCATGACGGCTCGCTTAACCCAGATGATCGCAACTCGATGTACCGTTGGAAGAACACAATCGGTCCAGTTGAACAGCGTCCTTCTAGACGGAACAATTGGCGGTATAATCAGACGCTTGGATTAGGTTATTACGAATACTTCCAATTCTGCGAAGACATCGGCGCGAAGCCGATTCCTATCTTGCCAGGCGGGTATGACCCGCATCATAAACGGATCGTTCCGATTGACGAACTAGGTCCGTGGATCGACGATGCGCTTGATCTAATCGAATTTGCGATTGGCGATCTCTCAACGGAATGGGGAGCTATCCGTGCCGAGCTCGGTCATCCAGAACCGTTCGGACTCGAATATATCGGTATTGGCAACGAGGAGGTCGGTGAACCGTTCTTCGAGCGGTACAGTTATTTCCACCAAGCGATCAAGGCCAAGTACCCGACGATGAAAATCATTAATTCCAGCGGTCCGTTCGCGGCCGGGGGGGAATATGAGCGAGGCTGGCAGTCGGCGAAAGAGAATGGCTCCGATCTAGTGGACGAGCATTACTATCAATCTCCGGAGTGGTTTCTTGCCAACTTCGATCGGTATGACGGGTTCAAGGCTGATGAACCAAAGGTGTTTCTGGGAGAATACGCCTCGTGGGGCAACACCTATTATAATGCACTCGCTGAAGCGGCATTCATGATCGGCTTGGAGCGTAATGCCCATGCGGTTGGACTAGCTTGCTATGCGCCTATGCTCTGCAACGTCGATTATGTGAACTGGAAGCCTGACCTTATCTGGTTCAACAACCATGAGGTGTTCGGAACGGCGAACTATTACGTACAGAAGTTATTCATGCATCATCAAGGCGACCGTTTGCTTCGTATCGAAGCKAGCGGCTTCGAGAAGCCGCAAGGCATCGAGGCGATGCCGATAAATGGCGCTATCGAGCTGGGCACGGACGCCAGCAGCGTTATATATTCGAATGTCAGGATCGTGAATAACGATTCAGGTGAGGAGCGCACTTTCGCGGGCTGGACGGCCGAATTGTCGGATACGGAGAAAGCTCGCCTTGAAGGCACAGCCAAGCAGTCGGAACATCTCTGCGTAACAGATTGGACCAATTATACGTTATCCATGACGGCTAAGAGAACCGACGGACCAAGAGGATTCGTAATATCGTTCGGCCGTGCGGACGATGATAACCGGTTGTTCTGGGAAATTAGCGGCTGGCAAAATCAAGATTCCATGATTAGCTCCCGAGTCAACGGTCGCAATTCCTGCTTAACCCAGAGCTTGTTCACCGTCGAGAATGACGTCACCTATGAGCTCGCGCTCGAAGTATCGGGAAGACAGATTCGCAGCTACATTAATGATGAGCTCATTCATGATACGGAGGATAAGCTGCCCCTAATCCAGCCGGTCTACTGTTCCTCAAGCGTAGATGACACTTTTGGCGACACAATCGTTAAAGTCGTCAATATGCAGGACGTTACCGTATATGCGGACATCGCATTTGAAGATTTGCCGGAGGCAGGCGGACGCCTCGTTGAAAGTTACGAATTGTCGGGTCATTCGCTTAAGGATGAGAACAGTTTCGAGCAGCCGCAGAAGATTGTGCCGGTTCAGCGCGACTTCTCGTTCGAAGGCAGCAGCTTTTTACATGAGTTTCCAGCACACTCCGTTACCGTATTCAGAGTCAAAATGCCAGTGGTATAAGCTGTCTGAACTGATATAACGACTATTGAGCAGAAGTAACCGGCCACGCGAAGTAGGCCGGTTACTTTTTTTGTGGAAATGGAAATTCCGGAAATCACTCATTCTTATGATAAATATGATACGTCTCAGACGAGGTGCCCGCGCTTGCTGGCATCATTTTGCCACGCCATTTTCCGAAGGCTGCCTCAGCCAGGTTTAGACCCGCATGGCGAAGCACCAATGACTTCATTCTCTCTATCTCTTTCTAGAACGGCTAGTTGCATCTAGCATTTTATCATTGAAAGCACTTTCCAAAATTGTGATATAATGAACTGCAATTTATAAATCATTTCTATAGAGGAGATGACATCATGTTTAATGTTCTTATCGTTGACGATGAACAAATAGAACGGGAAGGCATAAAAAATTTGATCGCTCAGTACAAATTTCCTTTCAATGTGCTGGAAGCTGAGAATGGTCTAGTTGCCGAAGGCATTCTAAATAGGAAATCCATAGATATCCTGATTACGGATGTAAAGATGCCAATGATGAATGGCTTGGAATTAAGCAAGATTGCCAAGAAAACGCAGGAAAATCTGAAAATCGTGATATGCAGCGGTTATGATGAGTTTGAGTATGCTAAAAGTGCGATCAAATTAGGGGTAGTGAACTATTTGTTAAAGCCTTTGGCAGTTGATGAATTCCTGGAGGCGATGGAAGATATTACACAGTTCAGTCCATGCAAGGATAATCCTGAGCATGAAACGCAGGAATCGAAGGTTATCAAGCAAGTGAAGGAAATAGTGAAGGATAATTTCCAGAGAGATCTCTCATTATCAGATGTATCTAAGGAAGTATACCTTTCTCCGGGTTATTTGAGCATTTTGTTTAAAAAAGAAACGGGTGTGAATTTCTCGAAGTATTTAACGGATTATCGGCTGCGCAAGGCAAACTATATGCTAATCCATTCAAATATGAAAATAAATGATATAGCGGTATTTGTAGGCATTGAAAATACTTCTTATTTCTGCAGATTATTTAAATCTAAATATAATGTCAGCCCATTACAATATAGAGAGAACGGTATCGCTTATGATCAATCTGATAAAGAAAAAGTTCAATGATATCAGATTCCGCAACAAGTTATTGCTTTCACACCTCATTATCGCGTTGATTCCAATTATTTTATTGGGGCTAATTTCCTTTATCCAATCGTATAGAACGCAGATCAAAGAATTAAAAAGTGAAGCGGCTTCAAGCTTAAACCAGATTTCCAACATCCTTGATTATAAAATTAACCGATATAATACGCTATGCGAGTTCATGGTGCTCAATCGAGAGTTTTCGAATGTATTTATTAATAATTACGAAGAAAATTATTTTGCTATGTACCTCGATTTTAGGGACAAAGTGGATCCCATGATTTCGCATATCAAATTAATGGATGATGATATCGAGGGAATCACTTTTTATACGTCAGGAGATTTACTTGGCATCCGTGAAAATATTTTGCCGCTAAGCGAGTTGAAAAATAAGCCCTGGTATGACGGGTTTAGAGGAAGACAATGGGTCGTATATGACGGAAGTGTATATTTGGTCCAAGAGCTGATCAGTAATTTCAAAGACAGCAATTTTATGGTGATTTCAATTAATTATGATAGTATTTTTTCAGATCTGGATAAGCTGTCGGAATATATTTTTGTAAATATCGAGAACGATAAAGAGCAAATTGTTTTTAGTGAAAAATTACCAGAGGAACTTTCAGCTCCGGTCGCTTTATCTGATTATCCCTTGAAAATAAGTGGTAATTTGAAAAATATCGAATGGACGATCCATTATTATCTCTCTAACGCTAACGCATATATTAATGCATTTGCCATTTTTAAAATTACCGTATTTGTTATTTTGCTCAGTCTAATTATCACCTTCTTTCTCATCTACATCTTTTCAAACAATTTCACGAGACGGATTATCCATTTGAAAAATAAAGTAGATAAAGTTGAACAAAACAATCTAGATGTAATTATTCAAAGTGCGTCCAAGGATGAATTTGGTGGACTCACGAATGGAATCGGAAAAATGCTGGAGCGGATTAACAGCCTTATTTTTCAAGTGTATCAGGCCGAAATCGCCAAAAAGGAAAGTGATTATAACAAGCTCATAAGCCAGATCAACCCTCACTTTTTATATAACACCCTCTCTTTTATTCATTGGCGGGCGTTAAAAAAGAAAGATATAGAAACGAGTTATATGGTCACCACGTTGGCGAAGTTCTATCGATCAACCTTAAATAAAGGCAGAAATATGGTTACGATTGAAAATGAGATTAAGCATATTCAAGCATATCTAGATTTGCAGTACATCATGAATGATGGAACATTTGAAGTGGATTACAGAATAGACGAATCTATTCTAAATCTATCGATCATTCATTTCATATTGCAGCCTATCGTGGAAAATGCCATTATACACGGATTCGCCGAACCGAATGCTCAGGGTAATCAAATTATCATTTCAGTGTATCCCGAGAATGAGGAGATCAAAATGATTGTAAGCGATAATGGCGTGGGCATGTCCCTGCAGCAACAAAAGCAGCAATTAACAGCGGATAACGGCGGCTGCGGCGTAAGGAATGTTAATGACCGTATCAAGCTGTATTATGGCAACGAATACGGGATGGAAATTGAAAGTGAGCCCAATAGGGGAACAACAGTCACGCTAACGATTCCGCTTTCTTGATGCAGGAGATTGCTCATCCCGAAAACCGAGGTACTTCGCGTACAGCGGTTTTTTTGTATTGTCGATAAAGGAAGATGGAACACTAGAAAGTGCTACAGAAAAGAAAAATGTTGCATATACGCTATTCGTGATAGCGCATACAATTTAAATATAAATAAGCAAAGGAGCTAATGAACATGGGGAAAAGCAAGAAATTCGCAATGATATTGATAACTTGTGTAAGTTTGCTAGTGGCCAGTGGTTGTAATAGTGCAAAGAATGGGGGCAATGAAACAGCAAATCCGGTCAATGAAAATGATTATAATCCTTACGGGAAATATGAAACGCCTGTCGAATTTACGATTGGCCGACATACAAATCATGTAAATAATTTGCCGGAGGGCGATACCATCGATGATAACCTAGCTACACGATATGTGGAAAGCAGGGTGAATGTAAAAGCGAAGGTAGCCTGGGAGACAGATGATATGGGTCAGAAATTATCCCTTTCGATGACTACCGGCGATTTGCCTGATGTTATGCTGGTCAACCGGGAAATTTTCAATCAATTGGTAGATAATGATCTGATTGCCGATTTGACTGAGGTCTATGAAAAAACAGCATCCGATGGAATTAAGAAAATTTATGATTCTTATAGCAGTTTATTATTGGATCAAGTGAAGGTAGACGGCAAAATCATGGGACTTCCAATGACGAATATTGGGAATCAGCATCAACTATTGTGGGTGAGAAAAGATTGGGTTGATAAAGTTGGAGCCGAAATACCGAAAAGCTTGGATGATGTCTGGAATTTGGCAAAAACCTTTGTAGAAAAAGACGCTTCAGGAACGGGGAAAACGGTAGGGTTTGTCATGGATCAGAATGCCATGAATTTCACGCCTGTTTTTGCAGCACATCAAGCATTTCCTGCGCAATGGATTACGGGTAAAGATGGACAAGTCGTATACGGGTCAGTTCAGCCGGAAATGAAAGCAGCGTTAGCAGATTTGAGTGAGCATTACAAAGAGGGAATTATAGATAAACAATTTGCAGTAAGATCGAACGAAGAAAAAGAAGCTCTGGTGATTAACGGTCAAGTAGGCATGTTATTTAATCCTTGGTGGATCGGATATACAAACTATAAGGATTCCATTAAAAAAGATCCGAATGCCGAGTGGGTAGCGGTTTCTGCTCCAGTAGATGCCAATGGGAAATTTAAGACGATTCGCCAAGACCCAATTGGCGGAGGGATCGTCGTCGTGAAAAAAGGATTTAAGCATCCGGAAGCGATTATGAAATCTATTAATTTAACAACAGACTTCTTATATTCCATGACCGATGATGCCGTGCAATACAAAAAAGAGCATTCGGATGAATTGTTAACAGATAAAAGCAGATGGAATAACGATCCTACTCAAATTCCAATGCAAGTCGATTATGACGATGTATTAAAGCGTTACTATGAAGACATTATGGAAACAGATAAATCTGGAGATGAAACCGCGATCCAGGAAGATCGAATTGTGTCCTATCGTGCTTATCAGGAGTTTAAAGAAAAGGGAAATAGTATTGATGTAAATACTTACGGAGAATATCTATCCCGTATTGAGGGCCAGCGAGAAGCAAATAATGAGAACCTTGAAGTAATTCCTGGCGGTTTTTATGGAACAACCGAAACGATGAAAATGAAGTGGGCTAATCTTCAAAAAATGGAAGAAGAAGTGATTCTAAAAATTATTATGGGTGAAGCGAAGATAGAAGAGTTTGATAAGTTTGTTGAGACGTGGCATCGCACAGGCGGAGATGAAATTGCCAAAGAGATAAATCAATAGGAAGCAGCATCAGGTGGAGTCATCCTCCACCTGAACATTTTCGTTTAGCTGAAGCGAGCGAGTTCTCTATTTTAGATATAAGGATGTGATGCGAAAATGGCGCAAGTGGATATGAGTGTAACCAGAGAGGGAAAGACCCTCAAAAACACACATAAAAAACGGAACTGGTCTAACGGTATCGTTTATCATTTCATGCTGTTGCCCGGAATGGTCATGCTGTTTATTTTTTCGATTGTTCCTATGTTTGGAGCTGTGATGGCCTTTCAAAGATTCATTCCTGCGAAAGGGATATGGGGTTCCGATTGGGTGGGCTTAGCCAATTTCACCTATATGTTTCAACTGCCTGACAGTAAGCAAATTTTCATTAATACGATTGTAATTGCGATAGGAAAAATTTTACTAGGCTTACTGGTACCTATTGTTTTTGCCCTGTTATTGAATGAAGTAAGGCTTAAAGTCTTCAAGAGTACGGTTCAAACTATTGTATATTTACCGCATTTTATGTCATGGGTTGTCTTAGGCACCATGTTGTCCATGATTTTTTCATACGATGGCATGGTAAACGGCTTACTTGATTTTTTAGGTCTGGAACGAGTTATGTTTATGGCAAGCAATACATGGTTTAGGCCCCTGCTTATTTTAACGGATACGTGGAAGGAGTTTGGTTACGGGACTATTATTTATTTGGCTGCCTTGACGGCAATTAATCCGGCATTATATGAATCGGCGGCGCTTGACGGCGCTAATCGCTGGAAACAGATAAGAAGCATAACGCTGCCAGGCATCTTTCCAACAATCGTTTTACTAGGCACCTTGAGTCTGGGAAATGTATTGAATGCAGGGTTTGACCAGGTATTCAATCTATATAATCCGTTGGTATATGAAACAGGGGATATCATCGATACCTTTGTATACCGTATGGGTCTGATCAACATGCAGTATTCGTTTGCCACAGCCATTGGATTAATGAAATCTGTCATCAGTTTTGTTTTAATTATTCTCTCCTATAAGTTAGCTGCAAAATACGCCGGGTATAAGATTTTTTAGGAGGTAAACATGGTACAATCCAAAGCCCTGGGGTCCAGGTTTGTAAATATACTGATCATAACAGCATTGTTAATGATCACTTTTCTTTCAGTCGTTCCGTTGGTTAATACGATCGTGATTTCGATCAGCAGCAGTACAGCCGTGAATGCAGGAGAGGTTTATTTTCTCCCCGTAGATATTAATTTCTCCTCCTACGAAAAGATATTAAATGATACGAAATTTTGGAAGGCATTTGTCGTCTCGGTGGAGCGGGTGGTTCTTGGAGTCAGCCTGAATATGATTCTGACCATATTAATGGCATATCCGCTATCCAGAAGTACAAAGCATTTCAAATCTAGAAATGTATACATGTGGGTTATCATATTTACGATGTTATTTAGCGGCGGTATTGTTCCTTGGTTTATGGTCATTAGTAACCTGGGGTTGATTAATTCCATCTGGGCATTAGTATTACCCGGAGCCGTCCCTGTATTTAATGTCATATTGCTGATGAATTTTTTTAAAGGAATTCCAAAGGAGCTGGAAGAGGCCGCATTTATGGACGGAGCGGGCCCGCTCAAAATATTAACTCATATTTATCTTCCAGTTTCATTGCCAAGCTTAGCTACCATTGCCTTATTTTCCATTGTAGGCCATTGGAATAATTTCTTTGACGGAATTATTTTAATAAACGATAGTGAGAAAATTCCTCTGCAGACCTATCTTCAGCAGCTCAGCCTGACGCGGGACCAAATACAGAATCTTACGGTCGAGCAGCTTAAGGAGTTTAATAAGGTATCTAACGTCACCTTAAACTCGGCAAAAATTCTGGTTTCTATGATTCCTATTTTATTAATCTATCCATTCCTTCAGCGGTATCTTATTCACGGAATCGTCTTAGGATCGGTAAAGGAATAGTTCATAGACTGGGGATTTGATAGGAATCTTTCAAGTAGGAATGGTATATATATCCGAGATCTTTTGAATAAGCAAACCATCAATCATATTTAGGAGAATGATCATGCAAAACAATACGGAAGAAAAGATTATTCAATACGTTAGCGAAAGAATGTCCGACCGGCCTAAAATCATTCAGATGTTCAAAAGCTGCTATCAGAATACGCTGGAAACGACCATTCACCGGCATGATGAGGATGGAACAGTATTCATGCTGACCGGAGATATTCCGGCCATGTGGCTGAGAGATTCTGTGAATCAGCTCAGGCCTTATTTAATGCTGGCGGCACAGGATACCGACCTGAAGAAAATAATCGAAGGGGTATTGAAAACCCAATATCAATCGATTTTAAGAGATCCATATGCCAATGCGTTTAATGAGTATGATAATGCTAAAGGGCATCAAAATGATAAGACTGAAATGTCAGGATGGATCTGGGAAAGAAAATATGAAATAGATTCATTGTGTTATCCTATTCAGTTAGCTTATTTATATTGGAAAAACACAGGCGAAACGGGACACTTTACTCCCGATTTTGAAACAGCGGTTCGGTTAGTTTTGAAAGTCTGGCGGACCGAGCAATATCATATGGAACATTCAACCTACACCTTTGAACGAGAGAATTGTCCTATCACAGATACTTTGGGTGGAAATGGAAAAGGCAGTGAGGTGGCTTATACAGGGATGACTTGGTCGGGATTCCGGCCAAGCGATGATGCCTGCAAGTATGGTTATTTGGTGCCTTCGAATATGTTCGCCGTGGTGGTGTTGAAGTACTTGGAGGAAATTAATGATTTGTTCATTCATGATCAGAGCCTGGGGCAAGAGATCATGTCCATTCGAAAAGATATCGAGCAAGGCATTGAACAATTTGCTGTCGTTAACGATGAAGAATTCGGCCCGGTTTATGCCTACGAGGTCGATGGATTAGGACAGGTCAACATAATGGACGATGCGAATGTACCAAGTTTGCTTTCACTCCCATATCTTGATTACTGCAAAAAAGATGATTCGATTTATCTAAATACAAGAAAGATGATTCTCAGCCAAAGAAACCCTTATTATTATGAAGGCAAATATGCCAAGGGGATCGGAAGCCCGCACACACCGGAACATTACATTTGGCATATCGCTCTATCCATCCAAGGAATGACCGCTATCGATGAATCAGAGCAGAACGAAATACTGGATATGTTTGAACGTACAGACGCGGGCACGGGTTTGGTTCATGAAGGATTTCATAAAGATAATCCGGGCGAATTTACAAGAGAATGGTTTTCTTGGTCCAATGCCATGTTCGTTGAATTTATATTAAGTGTATGCGGGCTGGAAATCAGAAAGTCCTAATCAAATGATATATTAATATATTATTTGATTGCAAAATTGTATATTGACATTAGATTAGTATGAATATTATAGTGTTAATGAAAGCGCTTTATAGCGAATATGCTCGCTGCGGTCATACGGAGAGACTTGGCTTGTAAACTCCGTGTGATTTGATACAAAACGGAGCTGGAACGGGGATGATGCACGAAGGTTCTCAGTAGGACGATCACCCGGCATTCCATATTCATATTCAACAAGTACATTTCTTGACGCGTTGGGCAGTGTATATCGAACCGACCTGATAAAACTCATATTGAAATGGAGGTAATATTACGATTATGGCACTGAAAAAAACGAAACTATCTGCGTTATTAGTGTTATCTTTGGCATTTTCCTTAATTTTCGCTTCAATGTCTTCCATTGGAAGTACAAAAGCATATGCATTTACTTCATCGGATGCGGACACTGCTATGGAGGCGTTTAACGCAAAGTTTTGGGATAGCGAGTCAAAGTATTTTTGGACAAATTCCAACCACGGTGACAGCTATCAAGGCTTCTGGGTGGAAGCAGAGCTTTGGGAGATGGTAATGGATGCGTATGTTCATACTTCAAATCCTACCTTGAAAGCAAAGCTTAGAACTCAGATTGACGATATATTCGATGGTACAGTAGCTAAGTATGGAGATGACTGGACAAACAATCATTTTAATGATGACATCATGTGGTGGGCAATGGCGTCCGCGAGAGCTTATGAAATAACGAAAGATCAAAAATATTTGGATAAAGCTAAATATTATTTTGATTTTGTATACGATACGCAATGGGATGACAACTTTGCAAACGGCGGCATCTGGTGGATGAATAGTGAGCATAACACAAAAAATTCCTGCATTAATTTCCCGGCAGCACAAGCAGCTGTTTTTATGTATAACATTACTGGGGATGACCATTATCTAGATGCTGCTATCCGTATCTATAAATGGGGCAAGACGATGCTTACGGATGGCAATGGCAAAGTATTTGACCGTATAGAGCTTGAAAGAGGTGCTGTCCCTGATGCCACGCATTACAACCAGGGTACTTTCATTGGTGCAGCAGTAGGATTGTATCAAATAACAGGAAGTACGGTTTATCTTGATGATGCAGTGAAAGCCGCTAATTTCACCAAAAATCATTTAGTTGACGCAAACCAGTTGTTGAACTATGAAGGGCCGAACGGGGATTTAAAGGGCGGTAAAACGATACTAATCCGTAATATGGCTTATCTTCAAGATGCTTTAAATGAGAGAGGCGAAAGTGCATACAAACAGGTTAGTGAACAATTAAACTACTGGCTTGCCTTCAATGCGCAAATGGCATGGAACAACAGAAATGCTGACAATATCATAGATGGAAACTGGGCAGGGCAGCTGCATGCCGGAACCTATGATTCTTGGTCAGCATCCAGTGCTGTTGAAGCGCTGACTGTTCTAGAATCACAAGATGTGGCTATCCAATATGCGGTTAAAGATCCTTACAAAAAAATAGAAGCGGAAAAGTATAATATCGGTACTGGATTCGTTATGGAGGACAGCACGGAGGGATCCAAGCAATTGGGAGGCATTCAGCCCGGAATGTATGCGGCTTATAAAAATGTCGATTTTGGATCTACCGGTGCAGTTGGATTTATTGCTAGAGCTGCAAGTGGAACAGGCGGGGGGAATATCGAAGTAAGGCTAGATTCCCTGGATGGCCCTAAAGTCGGCACCTTGAACGTACAAGGAACAGGCGGATGGAATAATTATACGGATGCCGTTACGGTTCTTAAGGATGATCAAGGAAACCCAAGTGTTGTAACAGGAAGACATGATGTATATCTGTCCTTCACAAAAACAAATGATCAATATTTATTTAACTTAAACTGGTTTAAATTCACCACAACCGATCCAACGAAAACAGATGCATACGCAAGACTTAAGGCTGGAAATTTCGACAGCAGTTCAGGCTTAAGTAAAAATGCGGACGGCGGATTTTTAGAAGGCATTCATAACAACGCTTATGCCTCTTATAAAGGAATTGACTTTGGAACAGGCGCCGCAGGTGTTACCGTTCATGTAACAAGCGGTAATCAAGGCGGCACGATTGAAGTTAAGCTGGACAGTCTGGACGGACCAACTGTAGGCGTAATAGGGATTCCGGCTTTAGGAGATTGGGATAATTGGGTTGACATCATGTCTAATATAGATGATACCAAAGCAGTAGGTATTCATGATCTATATCTCGTTTTCCATGGAACAAATGAAAGCGACTTCCCTATTAATTTGGATTGGTTCACTTTTTCAACAGTGAAAGGGCAAGCAAAGGACGCTTATGGCAAGCTTGAGGCTGAAAATTATACGAGCGGTGTAGGTTTCGGTACAGAAAATGGCGGAGGCCAAACCTACCTGGCGGGAATATATGGTCCTAATAAACCATATGCCATGTATAATTATATTGATTTTGGAAGCACAAGCCCATCTAAATTTACCGTTAATGCAGCAACAGACACAGGTGGAGGTACGATTGAAGTAAGAATTGACAGCATGAATGGCCCTGTTATAGCTACAAGTACGGTTTCAGGAACAGGCGGTTGGCAGAACTTCAAGGTTGTCTCGGCAGATGTTACAACTCCTGTAACGGGTAAGCATATTGTTTTCCTACTATTTAAAGGAGGAGACTGGTTATATAACTTTGATAAATTCACTTTCGGTGATCCTGCCGTATTTACAAAACCTACTCCCCCTCCTGTACCTGAAGAGGACCATGTTGCTCCAGGAGAGGTAGAAAATGTTCAGATTGTTCGTGGCGATGACAATATGAAATTGTATTGGGATGGTCCATATGCTATCGATGGTCAAAAGGTGCAAATCTCTTTATTAAACAATGGACAACAGGTTGGAGACGTAATAGAAGTTAATAGAGGCATACAAACAGCTGTTATATCAGGAATTGAAAAGAATACAAGCTACACAATCTTAATAAAGACTGTAGATAAGTCAGGAAATGTTTCACAGGGGATAATGATTGATGATAAGGACTTACCTTCATTTTCACTTTCTGCAAACGAAAAGGTGTTAAAAGAGGGCGAAGCTTTTGAAGATTATATGGCTTTAAACTTCAAAATAAGAGACAGCTTAGCAGCTATAAAATTTGCGAAAATCACAATTGACGGAAAGCAATATACGATTGATCCTCAGAAAAAGGACAGTATAGCTATCGATATGGCCGGGAATTTAGGCGATAAGACGGCTACTGTTGCAATAGAGGATTACTCAGGCAACATACTTCAGCATACATTTAAATTTAATGTTGCAACTAGTGTAAATTCCATGAAACAATTAATAACTCGTTTCAAGGCTTCAGGAGAAATAAGTGGAGCGATGATACCACAGCTTACCAATGCTCTTGCTCAGGTTCAACATCAACTTGATAGTGGGAAACGGAATAATGCGATTAAACATATGAAGGATTTTATTAAGCACTTAAATAATAAAGCCTTAAGTCATAACGTTAAAGACGGTGCCAAAGCGATTCTGAATTCGGATGCTCAATCACTAATAGGTATTTGGCAAAATAGCAGTTCAGAATAGATCAATTTATATGAAGCAACCTCGCAGTTTACTAAAACTGTGAGGTTGTTTTATATATTTCAAGATCCGTACCATTCAAGGAAATGTCCTTTTAGTGAAGACACGACATGGCGGTTGGGTGTTTCCTGGTGGGCAAGAATCGCTTGACTTGGAGTTAACTCCAAGAAGTAAACTAAATCTGAAGGAAACAATATCTATTTGAAAGTGAGGAACAATGAAATGGAATATGTGAAACTCGGAAATACAGGCTTGGATGTATCTCGGCTTTGTCTTGGCTGTATGAGCTTTGGTGTAGCGGAGCGTTGGACTCATCCTTGGGTACTTGATGAAGAGAGCAGCCGCCCAATTATAAAAAAAGCACTGGAGCTTGGTATCAATTTTTTTGATACGGCGAATATCTATTCAGACGGAACAAGCGAAGAAATTGTTGGTCGGGCATTAAAAGAGTATGCCAATCGAGATGAAATTGTCCTCGCGACAAAGGTTCACTTTCGCATGCATCAAGGTCCGAACGGTGCTGGACTTTCCCGAAAGGCAATCATGAGTGAAATGGATAAGAGCCTTAAGAGACTGGGAACTGATTATGTAGACCTTTATCAAATCCATCGCTGGGATTATAATACGCCCATTGAAGAAACGATGGAAGCATTGCATGATGTTGTGAAGGCTGGGAAGGCAAGATATATTGGTGCTTCAGCCATGTACGCATGGCAGTTCCTAAAGGCATTGCATGTAGCCGAAAAAAATGGATGGACCCGATTTGTATCCATGCAGAATCATTTAAACCTCATCTACCGTGAAGAAGAGAGAGAGATGATGCTGCTTTGTAAGGAAGAAAAAATCGGCGTGATTCCTTATAGCCCGCTCGCATCAGGAAGATTGGCGCGTGATTGGTCGGAAACAACGCATCGTTCCGAAACCGACCAAGCTCAAAAATCTAAATACGATGCGACTGCACATACTGACCGATTGATTGTAGAGCGGGTTGCAGCAATCGCGGAAAAACGCGGCGTTCCCCGCGCTCAAATAGCACTTGCGTGGTTGTTGCAGAAAGAACCAGTAACAGCTCCGATTTTTGGCGCTACGAAAATGTCCCATCTCGAAGATGCGGCAGCGGCTCTTTCAATAACGTTAACACCAGAAGAAATCGCGTCGCTGGAAGAGACATATGTTCCTCATCCGGTCGTTGGGGCTATTATGATGCGATGATCGTTTAAATCTAATGGATTTTGACATTATTAGCTTGAATAAGTAAGCCAAGTCAAAGAAGCCGGGGCTTCAAATGACTTGGTTTATTCTTATTTCTACCTCTTTTCCATGCGATTCATGGGCTATCGGAGTAGTCGCTTGCATTTATCGAGTACTACTGAATTTACTCTACATTAACCTTAACATTCTCTCATTTAAGTTAGAGCTCAGCTGGACTATAATGAAAACGCATTCATGAATTCAAAGGAGTGAGAGGAATGAAGGGCAAAATGAAACGCTGGACGGCGATGCTACTGACAGGTGTGATCGTAATGACATATGCACCTGTTGGCATACATGCTGCGAGTATAGCACCGGACGCTGGTGTCGGAACCACCGCAGTACCGGTTTACAGTTGGGGTTTCGAGAACAATGAGGTTGAAGGTTCAACCGTTGCGAACAGCGTCTATCCTCATAATAGCGAGGGCAACGCTGAACTGCATGCGGGCGCTTCTGTCGCTTTGGATGAAGAACGGGGACGTGTTCTTTCACTTCCTGGCGGACAGGCAGGCAGCGGAGGCTGGTTATCGCTCCCGGATGATCTTTACAGTCAGGTCACGGATGAATTGACAGTGGCAATGTGGGTAAACGTAGCATCTGACGCAGGCGCGTACCATCGTTTGTTTTCATCTACAATCAAGGAGAAGAGTCTTTCCTTCAGCGGAATAAACTCATGGAACGATCCCGAGTTTTCATTCGTAACGGGAGGCGATACTTACGAACATCGTATTTTTACGGGAACAAATCCTGCTGCGGTGGCGAATTACAAAGGTGATATGAGCTGGAATACCGCTATTTCAAAAGGAAAATGGCAGCATGTTGTCGTTTCGATGACAAAAGCAGGAGCATATAACGTATTCCTTGACGGAGTTCCTTCAGGAGACAGCACGCTCTACGCCGGCAACAGCACGGCTGGAGCAACGGTGTCGTCCGTCATGCAGGCTTTTTTTGATCGAAGCCATTTAGACGCTCTCCAATTCAACGACTTCGGACGATCATTGTATACGTCTGATGCTGACGTTAAGGGGAAATTTGACGATATCCAGCTTTATAACGTCGCTCTTTCCTCGGATGAAGTTAAAGCGGTGTACGATCGTTACTTCTTGCCGGAAATGGATAATGACATAAGCTATTATTATTCATTTGATCAGGTTGAGGGCAAGGTCGTACAAAATGGAGTCGAAGGCGGGTCAAATGCGGAAATTGGCGCTGCGGCTGCCGTTGTCCCGGATGTCGAAAGAGGCGGAGCGGTATTGAGTTTGCCAGGCGGAGGCGCGGCAGCTGGAAGCTGGTTAACGTTGCCTCAGGATTTATTTAGCGGTGTGAACGGCGATGATGGATTCGCGATGTCATTGTGGCTTAATGTGCCGGCTGATGGAGCTAGCTACTCCCGTCTGTTCTCTGCCAGTCCTTATCCACTCGGCCAAACGAATGCCGGCAACAATTGGTGGACAGATCCCGAGTTTGCAGTCGTCCGCGGCGGAGGGGATTATAATGCGCGCCTGTTTAACGGTGTTGCCGCGAACTCAGCGGCCGAGGACGGCGTAGATATTACATTCGACCGCGGTTTTGAAGCCGATACATGGCAAAACTTCATTGTAACGGGGAAAAATGATGCTTTTGACGTTTATCTCGACGGGCGAAAAATCGCTGATATCGATAACGGCATTATTAAAAGATTTGCGGCTGCTAACCTATCTGAGGCGCTACCTTCGTTTTTCGATCCCGATTATTTGACGTCGCTTGTCCATAGCGCTCTAGGGCGTTCTTTATATACGTCCGATAATAACTTTACGGGGAAAATTGATGATTTTACTTTCTATACCAGGTATTTAACGGTGGAGGATGCAGCCAGCATCAGCGGTGTCGGCGATCCGGCGGCGCTTCATGATCTACTCGAAGAGGCTAAACTCATCGAACAAGGCAATTATACGACCCAGTCCTATCAATTTATGCAAAATGTTATCGCAGAAACAACCGCTCTGCTCGCGGAAGGAAGTCATCCGCAAGGGGTAATTAACGAAGCGCTTAATCGTCTTCAAGGGGCAATAAATAGTCTGAAAGAAGAACTGCCTTTAGGCATTCATCCGGATTACTACTATTCCTTCGATTCTGCAGCGGATGCGAATGGCAATGTTTTGAACGATGCAGAGGGCGGTACGCATGACGCTTCGCTGAAAGTAGGCGCACAGATCAAAACCGATGCCGAACGGGGACAAGTGTTGAATCTTCCAGGCGGGTCAAACGGATCCGGGGGCTCCCTAAGCTTGCCAGCCGGTTTGTTCGAGGGCGTAACCGCCGAGGGCGGCTTTACGGTCGCCATGTGGGCGAAACTGAATTCGAGCGTACATGGCTGGTCGAGGTTATTCGATGCAAGCTCGACGGATTACGGATCGGGTACGCCGCCATTCTTTTACGTTTCCACTTCGAACGGCAGCGAAGTGAACACAGGAACCGGCAAAGAATACATGAGTGGTTACGCAACAGCAAAGGGCGAATGGACGCATGTGGCGTATTCCGTCAAAGGCAATCAACAAATCATATATGTGAACGGTGCTGCGGTCAAAGCGCAAAATGCTGACAGCGCCATATTCGATCTGGTGGAAAGCTTTACGAAAAATTCTATAGGGCGTTCGAGATTTAGTGCCGATCCCGACTTAAAAGCTCAAATCGATGATGTTATGTTTTTCAAAAACGCTTTAAGCGCGGATGAGATCACGACTATCGTAGGCAGCGACTATAATGCGGTATTAAAGAGTATCACGATTGGTGACCACACCATCGCGGTCAAGCCTGGCCAGTCGACGTATCAATACCCGATTGATCGTGTAAGCGACGTTCCTGCTTTAGAAGAAATCATCCTTGAAAAGTCAAATCCCGATGCGAAAGCTGTAATAACAAAGTTAAAAACATTCTCGTATCTTATAACGGTTACTTCTCCGAACGGGAAAGTATCGGTCGAATATAAGCTTGAATTTATTGATCCAACAAAGGGTGCGACAGCAAGCTTTTTCATGAATCAAACGAATGGCGAAATCATGCATGGAGCGAGCGGTTTTCTGTACGGTTTAAGCGAGCCTAACGTGCCGACCATTGACTTGCTCTCACCGTTAAAGCCAAAAGTGGTCGTACAAAAAGCGCCCGGCGGCCTTCAGCATCCTTCAGGCGACGGCGTCAGACTATCTGATGCGCTGATCGAATCCGGCGTAGAGCAAATCCAAATCTATATTCAGGACATGTATTACCAATGGCCGTATGAATATAATGGGCTCGACCAATACGAGCAATTGGCAGTGGAAACGGTCAGGAAGGCTAAGAGCAATAAAAATAGCGAGAAATTCGTGTACGTTATTTTTAATGAGCCCGATGGTATTTGGTTTAACGGGCAAATGAATGAAGCCGGCTTCTTCGCTGCATTTAAGAGAATATACGATGCAGTAAAGGCGGAAGATCCTAATGCAAGAGTGGCGGGCCCCAATTTGGCCAGCTATAATAAATCCGTCATGGAAAAATTTATGGACTACTGCGTGGTTAACGACTGTATTCCGGATGTGATGACATGGCATGAACTTGGTAATGACGGCGGTTCATTTGAAGCTAGATGGGAAGACAACTATAACCATTACCGCAGCCTTGAGGCTAAACACAATATTCCGAAAAGACAAATCGTCATTAATGAGTACTCATGGTTTGAAGATCCCGGTGCTGCCGGCAGTCTGATTCAATGGATGGCGCGATTTGAGACCCAGAAGGTGTATGGCTCAATTGCCTACTGGCATTTGGCGAATTCACTTAATGAGCTTGCGGCAGACGCCAATAAACCGAACGGCGCATGGTGGCTTTACAAATGGTATGCGGACATGACCGGAGAAACGGTAGCAGTGGAAACCTATAATGCGGTACCGGACGGCATGTACGGACTTGCATCGATTGATAACGAGAAACGTACTGCTTACACCATTTTTGGCGGGCAAGACGGCGTTTTGACTGCATCGATGCATGATCTTTCGGATAGCGCTGCTTTCGAAGGTGCGGATTCGGTTCATGTTAAGCTTTACAGAACCAAATTCACAGGTTATTACGGGACGCTAGAGGCACCGCGCGTTGAGTTCGAAGGCAACGTCGCCCTTACGGACGGAACTCTGAATATTACGGTACCGGACGCAAACGGCAAGGACGGTTTCTTTGCCATCGTAACACCTGCTTCGAATAATCAGATAACGGAGTACAGCGACTATGAACGTATCTGGACAACGACATACGAAGCAGAGAATGCTGCGCTCGGCGGTGTATCCATTGCTAATCAAGATGCAAGCCCTGCCTCCAGCGGGCGATATGTAAGCAGCATCCCGTCTGGCGGCAGCGTAACATTTACCGTAGATGTTCCGCAAGATGGAGTCTATAAGTTGGAAGTTTATTATGGAAATAATGCGCTGACTACGAACGGAAGAAACCGTGCGCAAGGAGATCTTGCGAAGCAGCTTCTCAAGATTGACGGCGACAACCACGCTGAACTTACTTATGATTCAACGATTTTTAACGACTATTTTGCAAGTAAGACACTTTATGTGAATTTGAAGGCAGGTACGCATACGCTCCATTTTAGCAAAAGTGGGGGCTTAGACGCTTCGCTAGACAAAGTGGATTTAACCTATACAGGCGCTTTGGGATCTAAGATCACTGAATCCTATCTTCTGGAAGCCGAGGAAGCAGGCTACGGCAGCGACTTCGATAAAGCGTCGACGATACTGGGGCCAAGCTCAGGTGCATATATTGCCGGAAGCGGGGAGGTTCAGTTCACAGCTGTCGTTAAGGAAAACGGATACTATGATTTGAAGTTAGGTTATGCATCCGAGACTGCAGGTGAGATTACGTTATATAAAAAGATCGTTAAACATGCGCCTGATGCTACGCCGGATACGACATTGACTACTTCTTGGAGCTCTATTGGCAGTTATGCTTTGCAATCCAGGACGGCCTTTGCCTCTGTATCCGGAAATCGGGTATATCTGAGTGCAGGCGCCAATACGATTAAGATCGCAAGCGAACAGCCGGTTTCTCTGGATTATCTGCAAGCGACTTATGACGCGGAAGCAAGCGAGAAGGAAAAGATTGTTTTGGAAGCGGAGACCGGACATTTATTTGGAACAGCAAAGGCTGTGGAGAGTGACAATTTCTCCAGCGGAGAGTATGTCGCAGGTATAGGAGAAAGTAAAGAGAATGGAGTATCCGTCAACGTTACTGTAAAAGAAGCAGGAGCATACAAGCTTTCCATCGATTACAGCAATAACGAACCGGCTCCGGCTATCGTAACGGCTGCACATCCGAACGGATATATTCATCCCTATAATACCGACCTCGTTGAGCGGTATGCCCAAATCGTCGTGAACGGCGGAACTCCTCAGACCGTGTATTTTATTAATACGCTGGCTTGGAATTCCGTACGCAATACCGTTGTCGACATAGAGCTTCAAGCGGGAGATAACACGATAACGTTTTATAATGATAATTCTTATAGGTTCAGTAACGTGCTACAGTACGCGCCATACTTCGATAAGTTCGAAATCGCGAAAGCAACTCTTGAGGCAGAGGAGGAAACCAACGAGAATTCTGGCAACAACGGCAGCAATACGAATCCGAACGAAAGCCAAATTGATATTATGACAGACGGCGAGAATAAAAACATTCGGGCAACCGTTCTTTTGTCAGAAACGGAATTTGGAAAGTCTGCACTCGTACAATTAGATAACAACATGCTCATTGACCAATTGAACAAAGCTGCATTTAAGTTACTTACCATTCCTGTCCATATCGATGCAAGGGAAGTCATTGGAGAACTCAATGGGCAGCTGCTTAAAGCGATGGAGAACAAAGGTACAGCATTGGAGTTGAAGACGGACCATGCTTCTTATCTGCTCCCGTCTTCCGAGATCAAGATTGATGATATTTCAAAGAAATTAGGCACTCAAATCGCGTTGCAAGACCTCAAAATCCGCATCAAGATTGCCGAATTAACAGCGGAACAGGCAGAACGGTTTAAAGAGGCTTCCGATGGCAAATTGAACATTATCGCGACACCTGTAGAGTTCAAGGTCGAGGTTGTTTACAAGGGGCATGTTGTTGAAGTGAAGCAGTTTGACAATTATGTTACCCGTATGATCACTATACCTGCAGGCGTAGATCCGAACCGCATTACGACAGGCGTGGTGCTGAACGAGGATGGAACGGTATCGCATGTTCCAACAAAGATTGTACAGAAGAACGGGATCTATTATGCGGTCATTAACAGCATGACCAATAGCGTATATACGGTTATCTCTAATCCGGTTTCATTCGTAGACATCGAGACGCATTGGAGCCGGAATGAAGTCAATGATATGGCTTCGCGTCTTATTATCAAAGGAGTGAATGCAACTTCATTCATGCCTGACAAGAGCATCACAAGGGCAGAGTTTGCCGCCGTTATGGTGAGAGCGCTCGGATTGCGCGGAGCTCGGAGCGAAGGGGTTCCGTCATTCAGTGACATGCCGTTAAATGCATGGTACAAGGAAACGGTAGCGATTGCTGCTTCCTATGGGTTAATCGACGGCTACCAAGACGGTACGTTCCGTCCGGACCATACGATTTCAAGAGCGGAAGCGATGGTCATTATTGAAAGAGCATTAAAACTAACACTTGGTGACAGCAAAATAGAAAACGGCGATATCAATCAAACACTCGCCGTATTCGAAGACGCTGCGCTAATTAGCGATTGGGCATTGGCCGCTTCGGCATTGGCCGTTCGGGAGGGTATCGTTCAAGGGCATGACGGCAAGCTTGCTCCAGGCGACAATTTAACCAGAGCCCAAGGAGCGGTTATCATTAGAAGAATGCTAGAAAAGTCTGCATTAATCGGAAAATAACGAGAAAGCAGCCAAGCAAGGTTTCCTTGCTTGGCTGCTGCTATTACCGTGAAGATTGTCCAAACAAATAAGAGCGTGAATCAAGATAGGATAGGAATGAGCGACAATAAAGTAGGGATTAGGCAGATGATGTCGAAATCAATCCTATCTGCATTACATGACTTGGATAAGGGGGCAGGCTTATGAGGTTTAAACGAATCCGCATGAAGATTTTTTTAGCTATGATCGTGGCAACCGCGCTGCCGCTGGCTATTACTTGCGGAATTATTTTATATCAGGTTTCGCAAAATATCGAGGAAGATCGCATGTTTGCCAAAAATCGCGTGGAAGAGGATCTGAAATCCAGAATCGAAGAGTATGGAGAGGCTCTTAATGAAACCGCTTACCAAATTTATTCGAATGCTAGCCTGATTGAAAGTATCGCATTGGACAAAGAGTTTTTGACAGATAGCAGAACCTACGACACGGTAAGAGATATAAGGGAATTTTTTTTCAGCGTTTATTATCAATCTCGTCTAACGGATATTATGGGGATGTATTTGATCCGCTCGGATGGAGAGCAGATGGGGGCTTTTTATCCCGGGTTACATCCTCATTATAAGTCGGAATATGCTCAGAGCTTGCTTGAAATGACGGAGCGGTCAGGCAACAAGCCGTTTATTACCTTTAATTATCATACGGAATACGGAGAGCCGGTCATGCAGTTTTTATATCCTGTTCGATATATGGGCAATCCTGTGGGGCTATTGGTCATCGACCTGCGAGAAAAGGGCTTTCGAACGCTGGTTGAACGGTATAATGACTTTTATCATGGGCGCATCGTTCTAACGGATTCAACGGAACGAATTATATATGATACCGCTCCTGAAGCGGTCGATAGCAGCTTTGATTCTGAATCGTACGACGACAAAGCTGTTCGATTAACCGTTCCGCTGAATGATTCGACATGGACATTGCGATATTTCTATGAGAATGATCCAAAGCTTCAATTTTACAGCACGGCGGCATATTCCATGGTTGGATTCGTTTGTTTACTGGCTGTATTGTTCTCCTATGCTCTAAGCTTTAGTTTGACGAAACCAATCGTACATCTCCATCGAAAGATGGGTCGCATTCAAATCGGGGATTACGATGCTAGGGTAGATGTGGAGTCTCAGGATGAGATCGGATATTTGGGCAAGCAGTTCAATCAAATGGCGGAGACGATTCAGCAGTTGATCGAGCATGACTTGAAGCTGCGGTTAATGAACCAGGAGTCGCAAATTAAGGCGCTGCAAGCGCAAATATCGCCTCATTTTTTATTTAATACGCTTCAATTGATGTCCGGCATTGCGGAAGTGAACAAGGTGCCCGACTTGAAGCTGATTTGCAAAAGTCTTAGCCATATGTACCGCTACAATATGAAGATCGAAAATGAATGGGTTACCGTGCGGGATGAGCTTATACATATTAGAAATTACTTGGTTATTATCAACAAGCGTTACTCGGGTCTTATCCGGTCGAGGATCGTGATTGATCCGAGCATTCGTGAGCTATATATACCGAAGCTTGTTCTTCAACCGATCGTAGAAAACGCCGTGGAGCATGGATTGATCCCGAGCAAAGGAACCAAAAAATTGTTGAGAATTTCCGGAAGGGTGTCTAAGGAGCGGGATGCTATTTATTTGTATGTTACGGATAATGGCGCTGGCATGACGGAGGAGGAGTCCGTATATGTGGGAGACCTGCTTGATAGGAATAATCGAATTCACCAATTTCATCGAGATTCTATCGGGCTCTCTAACGTAAATGTGCGGATCGGGCTTATTTGCGGCGAAAATTACGGAATAGTGGTGAGAAGCAGAAAGAACATGGGAACATACGTCATTTACAAATTGCCGCTTAAGGGAGCGATACCGGGATGAAAGTGCTAATCGTCGATGATGAAGCATCCGTGCATGAACAGATGAAAAATGTGATTCCGTGGGAAGCACTTGGATGGACAATTATTGGACATGCCGTAAACGGCGAGGAAGCTTGTCGTCTGGCTGCCTCTTTACGTCCCCAGCTCATTTTAACGGATATCAAAATGCCTTTGATGGATGGGCTAAGCTTTATGGAATGGTTAAAACAATCCGATATCCATGCAGAAGTTATTGTGCTTAGCGGCTACGGCGATTTCGAATATTCTCGTCCGGCATTTCTGCATGGTGCCTTTGATTATCTGCTGAAGCCGCTTAATGAAGCGGATCTGCTGCAGATTCTGAGCAAAGCGGTAGAAAAGATTCGCAAAGATTCTAATGCCAAAGTGGTGCAAATCAATGAAAAAGCGGTGCTGCAAAATGGGTTGACCGTTCTTCAGGATGAATTTTTAACCAGTACGGCCGATGCCTCTGAAGCAGATGAAAACGAGCTTATCGTACAAGCTGCCGAATTATCCGTTCTGCTTCCTGAATCGGGTTTCTACGCGGTGGTCGTAAAGCTGTTTGATTTTGATGAACGGGTTAATGAACGCTACGGGGGAGATCGAAATGTTTTTTACTTTGCCGCACGCAACATTATAAAGGAAACCATCGATTATTACTCCCCTTCCGTTGTTTTCCGGCATCTTTCTAAATCCAATGAATTCATTATTTTATTCAACAGCCCCATGCGCAATGATGACAAACTTCAGTCTCTGGTCAATAAGCTTCATCGATCTCTTGTACATTTTATGCGCGTGAATGTAAAGCTGGGTTTAAGCTCGTTCAAGAACCGCATATCGAAGCTTCCGGAGGCTTATCGCGAGGGTGCGCATGCCATTGAATCAATGCTGCTCAGCGAACAAGAATCGGTAGGCACCTTCAGTCGCGGGGAAAAGACGCTGCAATCAACTTCGTCGTCTCTGTCTCAAATGTCAGTGTGGAAAGAAATCACTTTGTTATTTGATCTTCTTCTGGAATACGGAACGCTTAGAGACGGAGAGCAATTGAAGATTAAGCTAGAGGAAGCATTCGGTGAAAATAATCTTTCCAAGATAAGCGGATTCGAGCTCAAGCTTGCGATCTCTGCGATCTTGGACAAAATTGAACTTAAAGCGAAAAATCGCGATATCGCATTAATGGTTGGAGAAGGAAAGAGTAAGCTGTCCGAATTGAAGATCCAGCAGATGAAAGCGCTTCTGCAGCGCATGGTCACTTATATGCTCGATCTTTCGTTCTCCGAAACAAGGACGAAGAGCGGAAAGCAGCTTATCGAGGTGATCCGCAAATACGTGCAGGAGCAGTATCGTACGGTAAATTTGGAACATATTTCGCAAACTTTTTTTATCAATAAAAATTATTTCTGTTCTCTTTTTAAAAGCGTCACGGGGGAAAGCTTTATGGACTATCTGACTGCAGTACGCATCGACCAAGCAAAGCGGCTGCTGCTTGAAAGCGAGTTAAAAGCTTATGAAATCGCAGAGCAGGTCGGCTATAAAGATCAGCGTTATTTCAGCCAGGTGTTTAAAAAAGCGACCGGCGTTCAGCCTACGCAATATAGGCAGCAAACAACTGACCGAACTTAATATATTCAACATAGTAGTGAACATAGCGGCATACTCAAGGGTTCGCGTCCCCCTTAAAATAAGAGATGTAAGTACCAATTACCGAGAGGGGATTCAACGCATGACAACAAAAACGAGAAAAAGCTTGGCCTTCTTTCTCAGCTTAGTTCTGCTTGTAGCGCTTGCAGCAGGCTGCGGCAGCAATAACGGAGGGAATACGAAGACCGAAGGTAATACAAGCCCGACTTCGAATGCAGCCGAAGCCAATAACACCCAAGAGAACGGGAAACCGGTTACCTTAGACTTTTGGGCAGCGCTTGATCCAAGCACGGATGAAGGGAAAGCGATTCAAGCAAAGGTTAAGGAGTTCGATGATGCGAACGAAAACATCAACGTGAATCTTCAAGTGATCACTTACGATGTCCTGCATGATAAATTAGTAGCGGCAATCAATGCCGGCGATGCACCGGATTTGAGCTGGGGGCTTGCGGAATGGTTCGGCGAGTTTAATAAATTCGATGCTTTGGCGGACCTGACTGCTTATGTAGATAAGTGGGAGGACAAAGATAAAATCTATGGGAATGTATGGGATGCTCTTAAAATCGACGGCAAAGTAAAAGCGCTTCCTAACTATCTTGGTATTCGTGCCCTACTCTATCATGAGCAAATTTTGAAGGATGCAGGCTACGACGCACCGCCAAAAACATGGGATGAGCTGCTTGCTATGGGAGATACGATAAAGACAAAAACCGGCAAGGGTGCTTTCGGTATCGCCGGCGCAGGCGTACGTTCTCCGCAAGAGCTGATTATGTATTTGGCACAAAATGATGTGAAGCTTGCAGAACAGCAAGCCGATGGAAAATACAAAAATACATGGCAAGATAATCCGGATCAATTGGCTAAAGCTACGGAAGTGTTCCAGTTCTATCAAGAATTGCTTTCGAAAAAAGTAATGGCTTCCGATGCCAAGACATGGGGCTGGGAAGAGGAAGACCAAAACTTCGTGCTCGGACAATATGCGATGGTGGTCAACGGTCCTTGGATTGAAGGACGCAGCACTGAAAATCCTGAAGGCATGAAGGACGTTAAGGTCGCTGCGCCGATTTATAAAAGCAGTCCTGCGACATTCATGGAAATTGCGCCGCTCTATGTGTACAAGTCGGATAATCTGGACGAGTCGTGGGAATTCGCTTCTTTCCTCGTTGGCAGCGATTATCAAACGGCGGTTAACCCGTCGAAAGCTCCCCGCAGTGACGTTGTGAGCGAAGCGGGTTGGGGTAAAGAGTTTATGGCGTTAGCATCCCAAGGCATCGTATTCCCGACAGTTTCGCTTGGCGGCATTACGAAAGCGATGGAAGACTCACTTGCAAGAGTTATGCTGAAAAACGACAAGCCGGAAGATGTGGCGAAGTGGTTGTCACAGGCCATTAATGAAAGCCTGAAGGCAACTGGAGAGTTTAGCGGAAATTAAGGAAAGTAAACTTATGCATTGAGATAACCAGACAAACATTAAATATAAATCCTTCTTAAGATAGGGCAAGCGTGGGGCAGGGGCATGGACCGCAATGTTCGCTCCCATCTATGCTTGCTCTTTCTATTCCAAAAAAATGTGGTGAGAGAGATGGCAAACCAAACTGAAATGCTGAATAAGGCCGCAAAGGGGCCTGCCCCTATCAAATCAAAAATGAAAAGAACCATTTCCCTATCCCTAAGAGAGAAACGAATCCGAAGACTTGCGTATTGGTTTATTTTACCGGCCATGTTGTTTTTTATTCTAATGAATGCCTATCCGCTTGTAACGGTCCTATGGGACAGCTTTCAATTCAAAAATTTAATGAACAAAGCGATATCTGGTTTTGCTGGTTTAAATAACTTCAAAGAAGTCATCAATAATGAATATTTCCGGAGCTCACTTAGGAATACGGCCGTCTGGACGGTGCTTTCCGTAGCTGGAGAGTTTGTGCTTGGTCTTATATCTGCGATCGCTTTAAATCAGAAGGTCCGGGGCAGGCTCGTATTCCGTTCCATCATTATCATTCCATGGGTAGTTCCCATCGTCATTGCAGGGTTAACCTGGACTTGGATGTTGACGCCTGACTATGGCATCATTAATCTTTGGCTAACGAAACTTGGGATAATTGACGAGCCTTATTATTGGTTGGGAGAGCTGAATACCGCACTTTTAACGGTTGTTTTCGTCAATATTTGGAGAAGCTTTCCGTTTTACACGATCAGCCTGCTTGCAGGTCTGCAGTCGATATCGCGTGATATGCTTGAGGCGGCGGCTATTGATGGAGCTGGCATTCGTATGCGCTTCTTCAGGATTGTTTTGCCACAGCTCAAAACGGTATCGCTTACTATTATTTTTATTCACGTCATTTGGACGGCGATCAATTTCGATTTCATTTGGGTTATGACGGAAGGCGGACCGCTGCACTCATCGGAAACGCTGCCGATCATGATTTATAACTATGCGATGAAATCATACAATTTCGGAAACGCCTCCGCGCTTGCTTCTATGATGCTGGTATTTATGATTAGCGGATTTATTTTATATTACTTTGCAACAAACAGAAAAAGTCGGGGCTAGTATAGTCTGGATCGGAGTGTGAAGAGCATGTTAATAAGCCGTCGAAAGCAAAGGCTGCTGAATGTCTTAACCTACGCGGTTTTGTTAGGTTTCTCGTTTTATTGTTTGTTCCCTTTTCTGTGGATGCTCGTCACGTCCTTGAAGCCGAGCACTGAAATTCGTACACTTAATCCTACATTTCTAATTAGCGCGCCTACCTTAGAGCACTTTAAAAATGTGCTTACAGGTTCTGCCTTCCTTACCTTTTTCAAAAATAGTGTTTTCATCGCTACGGTAACAACGTTTGCCTCCCTGTTCATATCAATCTTCGCAGGCTATGCCTTAAGCCGATATTTTAGATTTCGGGGCGTTAAGGTATTCGGCATCGCTATGCTGTTGTCACAAATGATTCCTGGGGTTCTCTTATTAATTCCACTCTACTTGGTCATGAAAAATATCAATCTGATTAATACGTATATGTCCCTTATATTAGCCTATACAACGTTTACGGTACCGCTTTGCACGTTCATGCTGAAGGGCTTCTTTGACTCCATTCCGCTCGAAATGGAAGAGTCTGCCGAGATTGACGGCTGCACCAGAGTGGGTATCATATTCAGGATTTTGCTTCCCGTTTCGCTACCTAGCTTGGTAGCAACCTCTTTATATGCTTTCCTGAATGCATGGAATGAGTTCATGTTCGGTTTTGTATTCATTAATGATGAATCGCATCGCACGCTAACGCCGGGTATCAGCTTGTTTAAAGGACTGTATCAAACCGATTGGGGCAGCATGATGGCTGCTTCCGTACTTAGCGTATTGCCTGTCGTTATTATTTTCATCTTCCTGCAGCGGTTCTTAATTGAAGGTATGACTGCCGGCGCCGTGAAAGGTTAGGTGTAAGTGCAAAAAAATAGACGACCACAGTTCCCAGATATCGGGTAGAGTGGTCGTCTTTTCGCTATGCTCCATCATACCCATGTCTGCCGTTGAACTAAATATCATTTTGTTATTGTTTTGTCTTAAGTGACATTTTGGTGCTTGACGGGCGATGGTTTAGAATTTTGACAAGCTGCTCTTGCATATAAGAAGGAGAATGGACAAACCCGCTATCGATCCAATGAAAGATCAGCCCAAGCAGCGCATGAAGAGAATAAATGGCAAGAAGCTCTTGATCAACATCGGTATCTTCGAAAATTAACTCTTCCCTTAATATTTGCTTTAAGGAAAGAAACATTTTTTCTCTAAGGATAGGGAGCGCTTCGCTTCTTGCCAGAACGCTGTAGATGTTTGAGTGCTGGGCAATATGTTCAAAAATCATGATTGAGTTGGCATGCAGCTCATACGGGAAGAACTCGGTTGCTTTTTCATAGGGCGCGCGGAAGGATTGAAGCAAATCTTTGATCAACTCGGTAATCATATCGTCTAGGAGATCCTCTTTGTTCGCATAATTGGCATAGAATGTGCCTCTGTTATAACTCGCATGTTTGACAATATCGGTTATCGAAATGGAGGCAAACGATTTTTGGGACATAAGATGAAGCAAGGCTTCCCTTAAGGCTGTTTTACTGCGAATGATTCTGGGATCTGTATTTGAGACGGGTTTATACACGTCGATGATCCTCCTATACATCTGATTTACAATTCCATTCCTGTTTGTTGTTTAGTCATCATTTGCATGTTTTTTGATGATTGCTAACATTTTTGGTGAACTTTATACTAAATCTAACAGATGTTCGTTAGTCAACATGTGTTTATTCTAACACAAAATACGGAGGTATGACGGATGAAGCTTTTCGGAAAAGTCGCGGTTGTGACAGGGGCGGCATCGGGTATGGGGAAGGCGATCGCAGAGCTCTTCGCTGAAGAAGGAGCAAAAGTAATCCTTTCGGATATCAATCTGGAGAATGCCAAAAAAGTTGTTCAGGGAATCGAAGAAAAAGGCGGCAGCGCTATCGCGGTTGCTGCTAATGTTGCCGTAGAAGAGGATGTTCAGCGACTGATTGACAGCGCGGTGGACGAATTCGGAACGGTGGATATCTTGGTAAACAACGCGGGTATTATGGATAATTTCGTACCTGCCGGAGACCTTACTGACGAGCTTTGGGAAAAGGTATTTGCCGTCAATACGACTGGTCCTATGCGGACCACACGCAAGGTGCTTCCAATCTTCACGGAAAAGAAGGAAGGCGTCATCGTAAATATTGCCTCTAATGGAGGACTGTTCGGTTCTCGTGCGGGTGCTGCCTATACTGCATCGAAGCATGCTGTCATCGGATTCACGAAAAATGTCGGTTTTCAGTATGCCAAGCTCGGTATTCGCTGCAACGCCATTGCGCCTGGAGCCGTGAAAACGAATATTGCCGCATCCATAACGGAGCCGAATCCTTTCGGCGCGGAACGTTCGTCGAGCGGAATGGGGATTAACCCGCGTTTGGGTGAGCCCGAAGAGGTCGCGAAAGTTGCTTTGTTCTTGGCCTCCGATGAGTCAAGCTTTGTCAACGGCACTACGATTGTCGCAGATGCTGGCTGGTCGTCCTACTAATTCAAGAAATCAAATCAGCCTCCTATCACGACAGGGGAGGATTCAAAAATAAGACTACTCACCTTTTAGGATAAGGTGAGTAGTCTTGTTTTTTGTATAGCTTTGGCTTTGAAAGCTGAAGATAATCAAGAATTGTTCATCAGGCTTCTTTCGGAATGGCTATTTTCAACTTTGCTTTGGATTCTTCCGGGGAGGTTTGTTCTACCCGTTTGATAAAGAAGGAAAGCAGCAAACCGACTATGCCAATCCCAACGATAACGAGATAGGCGTCATTTATACCTTGGATGGAAGCTTCCATAATCATTTGCTTTTGTGTTGCGCCCTCTGTCACGCCAGACGCCATTATATCCTTAAGATGTGTTGTGGTGCGATTCGTCATCACAGTCACAAGGAGAGAGGTGCCTACGGCGCCGGCAACTTGTTTAATGGTATTGGAGATAGCCGTACCATGTGCATTAAGTCTGGCAGGTAATTGATTTAAACCTGCTGTGGTAATCGGCATCAGGAGCATGGCCATGCCGAAGCGTCGACCCGTAGACATGAGAACCAGATAGGTATAGCTGGTCGTATCCGTCAAGTTAATAAAGCCGAAGGTGGTTACGATCGTAATAGCCATGCCAATGATGGAAAGCCATTTTGCTCCGAACTTATCGAACAGCCGTCCAGTGATCGGCATCATAACGCCCATCAGAAGCGAGCCAGGGAACATCAATAAGCCGGACTCCAAGGCAGTAAAGCCTCGAGAATTTTGTAGATAAAGAGGAAGCAGCATCATATCCGCATACATCACGATGGTAACCGCGATATTTATGATGGTGGTTAAAGAAAACATGCTGTATTTGAAAGCGCGGAGATCAAGGAGCGGATTTTGGGAAACCAGCTGCCGCCAAGTAAACAGGACGAGAGAAAGGATCCCCGCAATAAGCGACACGAGCACCTCCGCGTTAGACCACCCTTCGCTGCCAGCTCGGCTGAAGCCATACATCATAGCGCCGAACCCGACGGTGGAAAGGGCCACACTCAGAACGTCAATTTTTGCTTGGATTCGCTCTGACACATTCTTCAGGTAAATAAACCCGCAGATGATAACAATGACGACTAACGGAATCATGCCGTAAAACATTGTTTCCCAAGGATAATTTTCCAAGATGTATCCGGCAAGTGTTGGCCCGATCGCCGGGGCGAAAATAATGGCGAACCCAACCATACCCATGGCTGCTCCTCTTTTATTTGGGGGAAATAGCGTTAGAATGACATGCATGAGCAGAGGCATAATAATACCGGCACCGGCTGCCTGAATCAAACGTCCTGTCAGCAGGACGGGAAAGCTCGTTGCGACCGCCGATACGATCGTTCCTACAAGAAAAATAAACATCGAAGTTTGAAAAAGCTCACGCGTGGTAAATCGTTGCATCAAATAGGCGGTGATCGGGATCAGAACCCCGTTAACCAACATATAACCTGTTGTCAGCCACTGGGCCGTTGCGGCCGAAATGTTAAAATCAATCATTAATTCCGGAACAGCAACGCTCATGACAGTTTGATTCAGTGTCGCCAGAAAGGCACCCAATATCATAATGAATAAGATCGGTCCCTTTTTTACCGAACTGCTGTTTATTGCCATACTTTTACTCAACCTACTCCATCCTTTCAATTCTTCTCTATATAGACTTAATTTACACTGTGTTATATAATTGACAGTATATAAATTAGATTATAAGCAGAATTAATGGGTTTACAAGCGACAGAAATTGATTGAAGTGTAAAGTAGTTTACAATAAAAGTATTTATGTCGTTTATCTTGAAGATGTTCGACGAAAGCCCTGAAATTGTAGCTTACAAAATTATAGAAAGGAGAAAGGAGTAGGATATGGATAATTCAACGCAGCGAACAGATCCTCGCATAATTCGGACACGTCAATTGCTTAGAGACGCTTTTATTGAGCTGCTCCAGGAAATGGATATCGAAAAAATATCGGTAAATCGCCTGGCAGAACGTGCCACCATCAATCGCGTTACTTTTTATCTGCATTATCGGGACATTCCGGATATGCTGGAAAAGATGGCGAATGATATGATTGAAGACATTCATCAGGTTTTGGAGGATACGAAGCTGCATTCGAATTCGGCAGAAGAAGAGGATTGGCCGATGCTGGTGAATCTGCTTGAGCATATTTCCAAGCATGCAAAGTTTTATAAAGTCATTCTCGCTATAAATCGAACGACGATCTTTTCGGATCATCTGTTAAAGCTGCTTGCTAAATTGGTTAAAGAAAGGCTGGAGAGAACGGAGAGCGAGTCCCAGCTTGTAGCAGCAAATATTCAAAAGGACATTGCCATATGGTACGCTTCTTCAGCATTGATCGGTACGATCGTTGCATGGCTTCGAAATGACATGCCGTATACGCCGCTTTTTCTCGCCAATCAATTTACTTTGCTGCGGACATTAACACGATAAGAATTCAGAGCTAAGTCTCAAATAGGCTTCAGCAAACGCAAAAAGGCTTACTCTAGGGTACGGAGTAAGCTTTCAATTTTTCGTTATGAAGTCAGCTTATCAATTTTCGTTTTCATGGTTGCCTTGACAGTATCTTTATAACGAATTGCAAGCATCAATACTTGAAGCTTCTCGCTTAGAGTAAGCTGTTTGAAACGGTGATCTTCCTTTAGAAAGTCCTCTATAATTAACAAAGCGACCGGTTTCATACGTAGAGGCTTTCGATCTGGAGCATGACTCAAGCTAAGATTGGCCTGTACCTGATCGTACCAAGCTCGTAGCCGCGCTTTGGGCTTACTTTCGTCGACCAAACAAGGCGCGACTAGGTTTTTGGTATGTTTGCGAAGAAATTCGTAACGGTCATTGCCAATAAGGATGGTATAGCTGCCATCCTTTCGGTTTTTTCGCACCACCAGCAGATTCATACAGTCCCACATCATTCTTCGAAGACTACGGATACGAGCGGTCATTTTGGTGGAGAGATCCGGCTTGATCTTGCTCAAAGGGATATACCGGACTGTAAAACGCATAGGCATCCTCCTCCTCCTATCCACATGATATGAAGGATATAAATTGTCCTATTCACGCTTATTTTTTTATTAGATTCAAGTTATGCGCTTGCTCCTCCGTTAAAATAAATTCCTCCTGGGGCCAAAATTCCTCATCTTCGTCTCTGCCGAAGAGATGAAGGATCTCTTTCCATACCCCTTTTTCCATTGCTTCCGAAGCGGAAATCATGATCTTCAATGCAAGCACCTCCTAAAACTTCTATACGTTTAGATACACTTATATATGTGGAAATAAACATAGTCTTATTCACTTCAATTAAATAATAAGTAGTAGTTAATATTTCTTTATCGTACTATACTATAGATAATTTTTGAGGGGGAAGGTGAGAGGATGAAGAGGGTGCTTCTACTCGGTGATTCCATCCGAATGGGTTATGAGCCTCTTGTGCGGGAGGCGTTGAAAGAAAAGGCGGAGGTTGTCGCGCCAGATGAGAACGGCAGATTTGCTAAACATACGCTTTGGGGCGTMAATTTGTGGATAAGGGACCTGGGAGAACCGGATATTGTCCATTGGAACAATGGATTATGGGATTTGCATCATGAAGCGCCGATGGTCGAAGCGCTGACCTCTCTCGATGAATACTTGGAAACGCTTAAACGAATAGCGAACGAGCTTCAGCGAACAGGTGCGCGAATCATATTCGCCACCACGACGCCGGTCCCGGCAGACGCGACGGGACGGAGCAACGCTGAGATCGATTTATACAACGCGGCGGCCATGAAGCTGATGGACAGCATCGGCATTGAGGTAAATGATTTAAATCGACTCGTAAAACAAGACATAGACAAAAACATATGCGAAGACAAATTGCATTTATCCGAAGCGGGAAACCACAGATGCGCTGAGCAGGTTATCGAACACATACACAAATATTTGTAAAAGTGAATGGCAGTCCAAAGCCTGAAAAATAGGCTAAGGACTGCCATTTCTTTTATCTACAGATCACCGAGAAACGCCAGCTTTTCCGCAGAGAACGGCGACAGCCGGTTACGCTGGACTGATTTTGCTTACGTCATCGCATCTGTCAAAAAACTCCGTCTGCAGCTTTAAGGAGTCATGATCATCTTTGACGGCACGAATCGTTTTGGCAAAATTAGCTGCACAGAACGCAATGTACTCTTTGCCGTATGCAGCCGTTGAAAGGGAGGGGTCGCCTGCGATCTGATTCGGGAATTCCATATACCAGTGAATACCTGCGGACAGCTTGTGTTCGGTGAGCGAGCGTCCGCGCTCCTTGGAATCCCATTCCCCCGGATTCAAACGATCCAGATGGACCAGATCAGGATTAATATGAAGGATTTGGGATGTTTCCATATGATCGGCATGGCCATAACCTTCGGGTGTTTCATAGCTGTTATCGAGATGCTCCAGCTGATCGGCGTTTAATTCCCATAGGTTATACGCATATACGACATAATCCTTCCTTTCATCCAGCATCGTTTGCACAAAATAGTTTAGCAGATTATTGTTGCCGCCGTGCCCGTTTGCCAAAACGATTTTATTGAAGCCGTTTCGTCTGATTTCCTTGCACACTTCCTGCAAGAGGCGCAGTTGGAGCTCGCTGCTGAGAGCTACCGTGCCCGGATAATGCCGGACTTCGGATACCTGGCCGAAAAAATAATACGGAAAAAGGACGAAGGGTTCAATTTTGGCTGATTTTTCTGCGATTTCTCGTGCGATCATCATATCGGTGCCAAGGGGGAGGTGATCGCCATGCTTCTCAAGACAGCCAATCGGCACCACGCATACACGGCCGGTCGATTCAAGAGCGGCCTCAAACTGTTTGACGGTTAAGTTTTCCCATAACATTGATTTCGTCCTTTCCCCGTTATGCTCATTTAGGTGCCTTCGATAGAAAGACGGAAATAATCGTTTGAAGATAGTTTAAATCTCCTGTCATCCGCTTCTTCACTTCCTCGTTTAAAGAACGATCGGATTCAATCCGCTCGATTAACTTGCCAATCTTTTTCAAGCTTTCCTTGCCTTCTTTGTTTACCGCTTTTTTATCCTTCCAGGCTTCCTCGAGCTTCTCCAGCTCTTTCGCATACTTTTTGCCGTCGGACATTCCATTGAAGGGTAAATAGATCGTTTTGATCTTGCGCTGCATTTCAGAAACGATCATTTTCATGGACAATAAAGGATTTTTATCGGGCACAATGGCTGGTTTGCTGTAGAGGCCTGCCAAAAGCGCTTTGTCATATCCGTTCTCAAACAAGGATTCGAATTCGAACAAGGCGGAGCCGGAAGCGCCGACAGCGATAGAGTCGTTAATTTGATTAAGCAGCATTTCCTTCGTTAAGCCGATATTCGTTCCGACTCCGATAACGATCAAAGACTTGTTATTTGCCAGCGCCACGGAGTTAAGGGAATCAGCGGCTACCGAAGTGGCATCCGGATGATAGGACATTGGGAAGAGTTGATCGATATAATTTTTGGCTATCCAGTCCTTCGGCTCCTGATGCATAAATTCGGGTCCATCCACGTAGTTCGGCCATACGGCGGCGGATACCCGGATATCCGGTTTAAGCTTTTTCGCTTCGCTGGAGATCCGGTATACGAACTCGTTAATCGTATTCGTTCTTAAATCAACCCATTCACGCCACAGCTCACCGCCAGGCTGCAGGTCAATCGGATCGGCGCCGTACTGCTGCTTGAACAGATCTCGCGTATAGGAATCGTAGCCGAAGTCGTTCGTATAATCACCGGCATCGGGATATCGGATATAGTCCAAATGCAAGCCGTCGATTTCGTATTTTTGCAGCAATTCCTTGTAAATTTCTGAAATGAAATCTCTTACTTCGGGCCTTGCCGGATTGAGAAAATAGTACTGCGTATTGTAGAGCGGAACGTCCTGATAATCATGGCCTTTTCTGCTGATCATTGACCATTCAGGCTTCAAACCTTTGACTGGACCGACTGCGCTTCCGACGCCGACCAAGAAGTTCTCGACCCAAGCATGCACCTCGATGCCTGCTTTATCGGCTTCTTTCATATAAGCGTCCAGCACGTCGAATCCGCCGTAAATCGGATTTTGAGCGGCAAGCGGATGGCTCGTCGGGTAAATCGTGAATCCGTTCCACCACGTTTCCAAATAAATGGAGTTAATATTTAGGGCATGCAGCTTCGCGATATGCTGCTGAACCTGCTCCAGATTCGTTTCTTTTGGCCGAATCCAAATGGACCGATGGTCCACAGCCCGTGATTCATAGCTCATATAGCTTGCTTTTTCAACCTGCTCGTTCAGCTTGGCAAATCGTTCCGTAAAGGAAGTGAAATCCCCCTGTGCGATAGAGGTCTTCAATTCCTCGATGCCTGCTTGCGCAGATGCGATTTGCTGCTCGATTCCGCTGTAGTTAACGTCAAGAAACTGCTGCTTAGTGAGAAGCAGCCTTTCCTCCGCAGCTTTAATGCCTAATTGCGCTTTATCCAGGTAGGATTCGGGAGTGAATAGAAAAAGCGCCTGTTTCTTGTCCGGCAGCAGTATAAAGGTACTGCCGACGTATACCTGCTCGTTCAGCCAGCTCGCTTTGATACCATGCCCCGACACGACATAACCGCCGGGAGGAATGTTGGAATTATTTCCTCCGACATGGGCAACCTTGCCGTCCGCATTCACAATAACCTCATATCCCCAAGGGTTCGTACCGGTTGATGCTCCATAGCTGCTGTCGTAGATGATGAGCTGATCAGCTCCGCGGTTTCCAGGGAATGGCGCATTGCTTCCGTCGTCCCAGCCGCCCGGATTATCTTCTCTCGATTTCGGATTTAAGGCGTCGTATGCTGTTTTTGAGGCTTGAATCAGCACTTCATTGCTCGTATTCAATTCAACCGCATCTCCTATCTGCACAGAACCGTTAAATTTATTGTAGAACGGGCTTTCAGCCTGAATGGAAAGGACGTATCCGCCCTCAGGAATCACCGAGTTATTATCGACCCAATTGCCGCTCGCATCCTGCATCATGACCGATATCTTCGTCACTTTGCCGCCTTCGACGGTTATATCCATTCCCCATGGATTCGTTTTTGTGTCAGGACCATAGGCCGGCAAATAGAGTACGATATCCGCTGCCCCTCGTCCGGCATTGACCTGCGTGATCGGTACCACTTCTCCGTTTAGAATGAAATATTTGCTTGGAAAAATAGGGATAGGGAAGTTCGCGGTAATCGAATCGCCGATTGTTAAATGATCGATCAATGCAGCCGTGCTTCCWGTCCCGGATAATACGTATCCGTTAGAAGGGATATAGGTGCCTTTTGTGCTGCCTGCGTATTTTGCGGTGACAATATCGTTAGTGATGATCGCTTCCATCGTTTGAGGGAGAGGGGGCTTAGTCGTACTGCCATAGTTTCGGGTGAAGATGGAGAGCTTGCCGTCTTCTCGCTCTTGGTCAATCAGGTCAACCCTATGAATGGATCCGTCTCCAAGCGTGATGGAAGGAGGGGTAGAAGGAGTGGACTCGGAAAAAGCGGTAGACGAAATGCTGATCAGAAGAAGGGGAATACAAAGAACGAAACGAAATAATCGTTTTCTCATCATGGCATACACCTCGGATCTTCGAATTTGTACGCATAAAACAGAACGTTAACCGGTMACCGCCTCTCGGATGAAGTAGGCTGTTCCTGTTCAGGATGGATTGCTTCTCTAGCAGTAGTGTAACAGTCAGCGGATTAATTTTCCACAATTATAATAAAAAGTGGATCATACTTTCTTTTTTGGTTTTACAGCCGCAATGAATCCGGCCAATGCGTCTCGATCCCCTGATTGGCAATAAGGGTTAGAAAAGCATTCAGATGCTCCTTATTCTCGCGGACCTCATGCGGGGTGACCTGATGAATAATGGAGTAAGCGGCCAAATATCCTGCGGCTTCCCCGATATTCCATTCCGTCGGATGCAGCCGGTAACAGCCGTTCGTGATTTGGGTTGTTCCGATATTTTTACAAGCGGGAAGCATATTTTTTACCCGAATCGGGAGAAGTGCTCCGAGAGGAATTTCATAGGGCAGGCTAGGAATATAGAAACCGCGGTTGGATTTCGTGGTGGTATGGAGATCCAGATGATAGCTTCCGACCCCTACGCTGTCCTCATATCTCCTTATGCCCTGCGTTCCCCGGAGATCCAGGCTTACATCATGCTCCGTAATGGTGTAGACCGCTTTGATTCTGCGCGATTCCCGTATATAGGGATGCTTGGCGATGCCGTCTTCGGTTCCCAGTACATCCCCGCGAAGTCTAAGGCCAGGGTAGCCTTTGCCTCCATCCGGCCGGGGCGCCTCGGTTTGCAGCCAATAAACGAGCGATAGGCTTTGCTGGCGAGCGCCTTTCAAATGGATTTGTCTTTCTTCTTCCGATACCCCATAGATAGGTCCCAAATAATAATCGTTTTGTGCCCAGTTAATTAATGTGATGTCGCTTTCAAGAAATCCATCTGAAAATAATGAACGATCCAGAATGCGCCGATAAGTCCAGAAAGGCATCGGCTCCTTACCATCCGGAATGAAGACAATCTCTTTATCGATGCTCGGGTCGTGTATGTCTCCCATTTTCCAGCCGAACAGCGGAAACCGCGAATGCTCTGGAATGAAGCTCCGCCAAAAGTCATACTGCTCCGGCTTTTCAATCGTAAAATTTCCGTTCTCAATATGATCGAGTGCAAATACATACGTAAAAGACTGCATATCGAGGGAATCGGCAACGTCGAGTGCGTGAGGCTCTCCCGTTTCGCTTTTGGCTTCCGCGCCTGATACGTATTCAACTTCGGCAAGCGGGAGAAGGTCGCCGCATTCCGTCGCATCCAAAAAGTAGGAGCCGCGCAGCTTCTTGACCCTTCCATCCGCCGTATGCTTGATGTTGATGACATCAATACGGTCATCCTTCGTTTCAGCGGATTCAATTTGCCAGCCGAGCAGAATGGTGAGTCGTCTGCTGCTTATGTAGGGTGCCAGCATGGCTTCAAGCACATGAAGCGCAGCTTTCGGTTCATGGCAGAGGCGGCTGACCCAGCCGTTGCCCGGATTCAAACGCTCGTTAGTTTTGGCCTCATCCGTTAAGGGGTAGTTTTCCTTGTAATAGCGCCGAATGCGGTCACGAAACTCGCGGTAGGTGCTTGTGCAGCCAAAGCTCTCAATCCACGGGTGCTCATCCGGAGGAACGGCCTGACTGGTCAGCTGTCCGCCTATCCAATCTGTTTCTTCGGTTAAGATCACGTTCATGCCAAGCTTCGCTGCAGACAGCGCTGCCATGCAGCCGCCTAACCCTCCGCCAATTACAATAACGTCAGCTATGCTCGATTGTTTTTCCATCCATTTCCCGCCTTTCTAGAATTGAAATGAAAATTTGCTATATCGTATCATGGGATAGAGATTATATCCACTTATTATGTTAAAATTAAAAAAAATATCTTTTTCTTTTCATTGACGGAAAAAAACGATGTAGAGTCGATATCGGAACATGATCCTATCGTATGACGGTGGGACAATGGGGCAGAGGAGGAAACACGGTGAGTCAGGAAATCAACATGCAATGGATTAAGGCCGCTTGCGCTCATTACGAAATAGGGGAACCGCTAGGCGAGCTTAAGCCAGTCACCGGAGGCTTGCTGCACCGTATGTGGGAATTGCGGACGACGACCGGACATTTTGCGCTCAAGCTGTTGAATCCTGAAATTATGTCCAGAGCAGGCGTTATGGCCAACTATATGCTCTCGGAGCGGATTGCGGCAGCAGCGGCTATGGCGGGTATACCCGTCGTCCTAGCGAGGAGGGTTAAGGATCATCCTCTTAATCAGGTATTGGGTACGACCGTTATGCTGTTTGATTGGATCGATGGTTCCGTTTTAACTCCCGGCGACTGCCGAACAGAGCATGCAAGCATGATCGGAACGCTGCTGCATAACATTCACCACATGAATTTCCAGGAACATCCAAAACGAGTCTGGAAGTCCTTTGGAGCTGAGCATTGGAAATCGCTAGCCGAGGATGGAATCCACACAGGGAAGAGTTGGGCGCAGCAGATCGAGAGCGGTCTACCGGAGCTTCTTGAATGGAACGAGCGTTTTGTAAGCGCGAGCAGCGTGTTGAATCAGAGGCTGGCCGCCGGCCATTGTGATTTAAATCCGAAAAACGTCATTTGGAAGGAGCCGTGCATTCCATATATTATCGATTGGGAGGCGGCAGGCCCGACAAATCCGACGATGGAGCTTCTGGATGCGGCTTTAAGCTGGAGCGGGCTCGATGCGGGCCAAGTTAAGAAAGAGCTTTTTATGGCAATGATAGATTCATATCGCAAAGCGGGAGGGAAAGCGCTGACTGACGTAGAGGAGGCGCTATGCGGCAGGATAGGAGGCATGCTCGAATGGCTGGAGTACAATATGAGACGCTCGCTGAGAAGCGATATTTTCGGAGAATCGGAGCAGCGCTTAGGCAGCGAGCAGGTGCAATTGACCTTCTTATCCTTAAAGGAGCTGACCGCTAACATCGAGGTATGGACCGAATGGGTGAAAGAGGGGAATTAGGGATGAGGCCAACGGTCGAACCCTCGCGAAAAATGTATTTTTTTGTTGTAAAGTATCATTTCTTAATCTATTCTGTAAGGTGAGTCTACTATGAAGCGAGTTGATACGATGAAGACGGCAGGTCAAAAAATTAATCAATCGAATACGCTCCTATTGATTTCGAGTATTTATACATCCTTGACAAAAGCGGAGAAAAAGGTGGCCGACTATGTCAAATCAAATCCCGAAGAAGCCGTCATGGCGACGGTGACGGATTTATCCGAGCAGGCAGGGGTAGGGGAAACGTCCGTTATCCGGTTTTGCCGCAAGCTTGGCTTCCGCGGGTACCAAGAATTCAAGCTGTCTATCGCGCAGGATCTAGTCAATGTGCCTTCCTACTCGAACGTTGAGATCGAGGAGACAGACGACACGATGACGAAAGCCAGAAAAATTACGCTTCGCAACGAAATGATGCTGAAAAACACACTTGATCTCATTAATCCAGCGGATTTGGAGCGAGCGGCGAAACGGATGCTTGGCGCTGATAAAATTTATATTTTCGGGGTAGGATCATCAGGAATCACGGCGCTCGATCTTCATTATCGCCTCATGCGGATTGGTATGAACGTGGAGGCGCATAGAGACTCTCATATCATTGCGATGTCTGCTTCACTCGTGAAGAAAGGGGATGTGGTGTTCGGCATTTCGACCTCCGGAAGCACAAGGGATCTAGTCGATCCGATTCGCCAGGCGAAAGCGAACGGGGCGGATGTTATTTGCTTAACCAGTCACATGCGTTCTCCAATCACGGCGCATGCCAATACGATTTTATTGGTGCCTTCCCGGGAAATGCCAACCGAAGGCGGATCTTGGTCTACGAAAATAACGCAGGCTCATTTGCTGGATATTTTGTGCACCCTGCTGTCTCAGAAGAAGAACAATGCCGCCGAGGCCTTGGAGAAAACGGCGCGCTCCGTTGTAGACAAACTCTATTAATATACAGCGATTTCGAATGAATAATAAAGAAGGAACTGTCCAGATGGCTTAGCAGCCAATTGGCAGTTCCTTCTTTTATTAAAATATAAGAATTTATAAGTTTCACATTTATAAATATGCTTATATTTCACCGCGAAACGAGCTGTTGCCGCCAAAAGACGGCGACAGCCGTTTACGCTTGTCTACGTGAAACGAGCTTTTGCCGCGAAAGTACGGCTGCAGCGGTTTACGCTGGATGCATTGGTTTTAAGAAACAAAGCTCTTACTGACCAGCCTCATCCTGCTTTTCTGCAGCGAAAGATTGAATGCTTTCTTTGCGGCGTTCGTTTTTGGCTTCGATCGTATTTTTCTCATCAGCTGATATTTCATCCGCAAATTCGTTTAAGTACTCCTCTGCCTCTTGCAAATTAGCTTCGGTATTGTCGATATGCTGCTGCAAATGTACGGCATTATCCGCACGGTTATCTGGTTTTGCCAAAGTAATCCCTCCTTTCCTCGCAATAATACTTTGTTAAGATGACCCAAATCTAAGATGGTTATGCCAACAAAAAGGAACCTCGGTTAATGATTCAATTTTCTGACAACAAGAATAAAGGCATTTTTCTCTAATATATAAAATAATAGTGGAGCAAATTTCCGCGACGGTTGTTTAAAAAGTATCCCTATGAAGGAGGAAGAACCACATGGGAAACGAATATTTCTAAGGTCTAACCGAACAAACAGCATCTCGTAAAAGGATCATTTTTTCAAAATAAATAAAACTGTTGAATATTTCCTCCGAAAATGATATCTTCTGATCAGGAAAGGAACGCACTTCCTACCAGTATATATTGCAGCTCAATCTGTAACCCAACCAGACAATCACATAAGTCGTTAGCCGTAGACCTTCCAAGACAATAGGGGCAAGCATGCATCGATGAGGGGTTAGAACTTGAACCGAAAACGGGGAGGGATGACCAAAACAAAGCCTGATCGCAGCAAATGTTAGGTAAGAACGAGCTCTTGCATTTCATCCATTGGAGGGGTAAAAGCTATGCGGAAAATGAAATTATTGTCTGTGATTCTATTGGCGGTTACGCTCGTTTTTGTATCGGCATGCAGTAAAGTCGCAAATAACGGAAATGAAACGGCAACCAACAAACCAACGAATGATACGGCTGCCGAAACGGCAGCACCAACGGAAGCGCCGCCCGTCGTCGAAGAGCCTGTTATTGACATGAACGGCGAGACGCTGAAAATTATCCACTGGATCGACGGTCCGTCCGAGGAAACGCCGGAAGGCGCGGCGACGCTTGAGAAGTGGCGGGCTGTCGAAGAAAAATATAACGTGAAAATCGTATGGGAAAAGGTGCCTTGGGGCGAAAACATCAAAATGGTTACAAACGCTGCGCTTTCCGGCGAATCGGTAGCCGATATCGTGCCATTGGATTACTATTTCGCCGTGCCGGCCATCAATCAGGGATTGTTTATGCCCGTAGATGATTTCTTCGATTTTGACGATCCGAAATGGCCGGTAGGCTTGAAGCAGCACGGAGCAATAAACGGAAAAATGTACGGCTTTACCTCCAATATCAATAACGCCTCCGGGATCTACTACAACAAAACATTATTTGAGCGCGAAGGTCTGCCAGATCCTCATGATTTAATCGCGCAAGACAAATGGACTTGGGACGCTTTCCTTGATATCGCCAAAAAAGCAACAAAAGATACTAACGGTGACGGCGTTATCGACCAATGGGGCGTTACCAATATCGCGGGCAATCTGTCCCGGATCATCATCCATTCCAACGACTCCGCATTTATCAAGCAAAAAGAAGGCAAGCATGTTTTCAACTATGACGATCCGAACCTATTAGAAGCGCTTCGTTTCTATAGCGATCTGTTTAATGTGCATAAAGTCGTCGCTCCCAACAAAAGTGAGAACTTCGAAGACTATAATGATTCGCAAACGCTGTTTAACTCCGGTAAAGCGGCGATGGTTACAGGCGAGGTTTGGGAAGGCGCAACTAGAACGACGATGACGGACGAACAAGGCTTTGTTTATTTCCCGAAAGGGCCGAAAGCTACGAAATGGCAAGGCAGCATCGAAAATTACGTGCAATTCTACATCCCGGCAATCGTAAAAAGAGCGAAAGAAAAAGCTTATATCTGGGAGCAGATTCAAATGTGGGATCGAGTGGAGCCTATTAACCGCGAGGAAGCAGAGAAACAATTGCTGGCGGATGAAAGCGACATTGAAGTCATGCTCGATTCACTCAAATACGCGCAGCCTATATTTCTCCCTCTTGGAGGCGCTTTAGGCGATATTTCCTATTCGATTGCGAATCGTGGCGAGTCGCCAGAGACCGTACTGGAGAGAAACAAACAGATCGCCCAAGATGCGATTGATAAAGAACTGAATACGCAAGGAACGGCTGCACCGGCAGCGCAATAATAAAAGAACCTTTTATAATGCAGCATGGCAGGGAATCCCGATGAGGGATTCCCGTCCTTTTATATGGACGACCATTTGAAGAGGAAAGAGGGGTTCGCATGCTGAAGGTAACCAGGAAGACTAAGCGATTGGTTGGCGCCCTGCTGGCCCTGGTCATGATCGTGATCATCGTCTCCATCGTTCCTGCGAACCGATCGTCAGGCAGCGATCACGTATTGGAGACGGTTCAGGCATCGCCTGATCAAGTGGAGAAGATAGCAACTCTCGCTTCCTCTGGCAATCGGTATGAGGAATATGTTGCAAAATATGCTAACAAGCCTCATCCTTCCGGCACTCAAATGATTGAAGCAGAGTCCTTTGCCGCTTTCGATGGCATGAATGTTAGCAAAATGGATGATTACGAGGGTGCAGCGTCACCTGTCGTCACAACGGAAGATTCGGGAGCCGTCCACTGGGATGTCGATGTGCCGGAAGACGGGTTATATCATATCGGTTTGCGTTATTTTCCGATGGAGGGAAACACGTCCCCCATTGAAAGAGAGCTTCTCATTGATGGGAAGGTACCCTTTGAGGAAGCTTCGAGACTCGTATTTTCACGGGTATGGCGCAATGAGCTGAACGAGCTGGAGCAGGATGCCAAACAGAATGATTTGAGGCCAAGACAGGTCGAAAGCCCGCAGTGGCAGGAGAGAATATTGCGTGATGCGGAAGGTTATTACAGAGAGCCTTTTTCCTTTTATCTATCCAAAGGCCAACATCGAATTTCACTCGTTTCTCTTAGAGAACCGATGATTATAGACTATTTGAAGCTTTATCAACAAGAAGAAATCCCCGCCTATGAGAGCATAGCACAAACCTACCAAGAGCTAGGCTATGATACGACGAACGGCTTGTTTATCAAGTTTCAGGGCGAGAACGCCTCGTTCAAATCGAATCCATCCTTGTACCCGCTTAACGATCGCTCCAGCCCAGGAACGGAACCCTATCATGTGTCAAAAATTAGAATGAATACGATTGGAGGCGTCAACTGGAAAATTTCCGGCCAGTGGATTTCGTGGGAAGCGGATATTCCGAAGGACGGACTCTATGAATTCGGTCTCAGGTATAAGCAAAATACGGTCAGAGGTGTAAACGTGGTGAGAGAGCTTTCAATTGACGGGAAAATTCCCTTCAAGGAGGCCGAGGCCATACCGTTCCATTATAACGGCGCATGGCAAATCGGAACGCCGGGTGAGGACGGAAAACCGTATTTATTTTATTTAACGAAAGGGAAGCATCAAATCAAGCTGGAGCTTACGATGGGCGATTTGGCGGAAACGATCCGCATGGTGCGCTCGAGCATCCAGCAATTAAACGCTTTATATCTCAAGATCATTATGATTACTTCAGCAATGCCGGACCCACTTCGTGATTATGAGCTGGAGAAGAAAATCCCCGAGCTGCAGAAGGTGTTCAAGGAGCAAAGCGATTTTCTTTCCGCAGCAGCGGACCGGATGGATGAGATGGTTGGAGGAACGAGCGCCAGCACCACGTTACTGAGAACGACCTCTTATCAGTTGGAGGATCTGGGAAGCCGCACCGAGACATTAACCTCGCGGCTCAAGAGCTTTAAGGACAATGTCACAGCTCTTGGTACATGGCTGCTTACTGTAAATCAGCAGCCGCTAGAAATCGATTATTTATTTTTCAAATCGCCGGATGTTCCTCTTCCGAAGGTAAGCACCGGAATGATCGGCAAATCCGTGCATGAAGTCATGTCCTTTGCGAGATCGTTCTCCGAGGACTACAGTCATATCAGCAATGAAAAGCAGGATGATAAGGCGGTAACCGTATGGATTGCGGCAGGCCGGGATCAGGCGCAATTGCTTCGGTCTATGATCGATAATTCCTTTACTCCGCAGACCGGCATATCGGTTAATTTGCAGCTCGTTAATCCGGCGGTCGTTCTGCCCGCGACGCTGGCAGGGAAGGGACCCGACATTGCGTTGACGCAATCGGATGTCATCAACTTTGCAATGCGGAACGCACTCCAGGATTTATCTGCTTTCCCGGAGTTCGATCAAGTGAAGAACCGGTTCCAGGACAGTGCTTTTGCCAGCTTTAATTATCAGGACGGGGTTTATGCGCTTCCGGAGACACAGTCGTTCCCGATGTTGTTCTATCGCAAGGATATTCTGGAGGAGCTGAACCTGGACGTTCCGCAAACATGGGAGGATATGTACCGGATCATTCCCGAGCTCCAGAAGCACAACATGGATCTGGCTCTGCCGCAAAATATCGTATTCGAATCCATGCTCTACCAAAATGGAGGACAGTATTATCAGGAAGACGGTATCGCAACCGATCTGGATTCAGCGATCGGCATTGAAACGTTCCAAAAGTGGACGGAGCTGTATACCAACTATAAGCTGCCGATCGAATTTGACTTTATCAACCGTTTTCGGACCGGCGAAATGCCGATCGGTATAGCAGATTACACGACGTTTAACTTTTTGACGATATTCGCCCCGGAAATTAGAGGCCAATGGAATTTTGTCGCCGTGCCGGGGACCCGGGCCAAAGATGGAACCGTACGGCATGACACGATGAGTACGGCGACAGGATCGGTCATGTTTAAAAACGCCAAAAACAAAGAGGCCGGCTGGGCATTCATGAAATGGTGGACGGATACGGAGGCGCAGGTCACGTTCGGACGCGAAATGGAGGCCATACTGGGCGAGTCTGCCCGCTATGCAGCTGCAAATCTGGAGGCTTTGCAGCAGCTTCCATGGTCGGCGAAGGAATTGAACCAGCTCGTTGACGAGCTCGGGTGGGTCGTCGGAAGACCGGCTGTTCCAGGTGGCTATTCGCTGGATCGCCATATCTACAATGCCTTTTATGAGGTGTACACGGAGGGCAGCGAGCCGCGGGAAACGCTGGAAAACTATGTCCGGACGATCAATCAGGAAATCACGATCAAGCGCGAAGAGTTCGATTTGCCAACGAAGTAGAAGGGAGGGCTCCAAATGATTCAGCTCGTCAAGAAAACCAAGCTGAGGCTGGAGAACGGAAAGCCGCGTCCGCGGTTGAGCCACACATGGAAGGAAATGAAGAAGAACAAGGTCATTTATGCCATGCTCGCGCCATTCTTCCTCATCTTCTTTACTTTTACCGTCCTTCCCGTTTGCTTATCGCTGCTAGTCAGCTTCACCAATTTTAATATGCTGGAGTTTCCGCAATGGGTAGGCTGGCGAAATTACGCCCAATTATTCGTAAGGGACGACGTTTTCCTTATTGCATTGAAGAACACGTTGATTTTTGCCGCGGTCACGGGTCCAGTCAGCTATATCGCATGTTTTGTGCTTGCTTGGATCATAAATGAGTTTCCGCCCAAAATTAGAGCCTTCGCGACTTTGGTCTTCTACGCGCCGGCCTTGTCGGGCAGCGCCTTTATCGTTTGGACGCTCTTGTTCAGCAGCGATTCCTACGGTTATATCAATGCCTTTCTACTGAAATGGCATTTGATATTGGAGCCGATCCTGTGGTTGAAGACACCGAAATACATCCTACCGATCATTATCATCGTACAGCTTTGGCTCAGCCTCGGAACGAGCTTTCTTGCATTTATTGCAGGATTGCAAAGTCTCGACAAGACGCTGTTCGAGGCTGGAGCGATCGACGGCATACGCAACCGCTGGCAGGAGCTTTGGTTCATAACGCTGCCTTCGATGAGGCCGATGCTTATGTTCGGTGCAGTCATTCAAATTACGGCGTCCTTCGGCGTTGCGGAGGTGGCAACCGCATTGGCAGGCTTCCCCAGCGTCAAGTATGCGGGACACACGATCGTTACGCATTTGATGGACTACGGCTCCATTCGATTTGAGATGGGCTATGCTTCGGCTATCGCGACCGTGCTGTTCGCGATGATGCTCGGTTCCAATCTCATCGTGCGAAGGCTGCTGGCGAAGGTCGGTGAGTAAGAATGATCCCTATTAGCTTTAGGAAAAAAAGAGTCAGCCGTTCATGGGCAGGGGATATCTTCTTGTTTCTGCTCCTAGCGGCGGTCGGATATTTTATGGCCATGCCGCTTGTTTTCGTCATCAGCAATGCCTTCAAGCCGATCAATGAAATATTGAAGTTTCCACCGGACTTTTTCGTCAAGAACCCGACTCTCGCGAACTTTACGGACTTATATCATTTGCTTTCTGGCTCATGGGTACCCTTTACCCGGTATATCTTCAATACCTTTTTTATTGCAATCGTCGGTACGGTCGGTCACGTTCTGATCGCTTCCCTCGCGGCATATCCGCTGGCCAAACGGAAATTTCCAGGCAAGGGCATTCTCTTCTCGATCGTAGTCTTGTCGCTTATGTTTTCAGCTACGGTCACACAAATAACGAATTACATGACAATGTCGTGGCTAGGCTTTCTGGATACCCACTGGGCAATCATCATACCGGCAATCGGCTCATCGCTGGGGCTCTACCTCATGAAGCAATTCATGGAGCAAATTCCGGATGCGCTGCTGGAGGCTGCGCAAATCGACGGCAGCAGTGAATTCCGCATTTTCTGGAGCGTCGTCATGCCAGTCGTTAAGCCCGCATGGCTTACGCTCGTTATTTTCTCGTTCCAAGGTCTGTGGGGAGCAGGCGGAGCAGCAGGCTCCATGTACATCTACAGCGAGCAGCTCAAAACGATTGATTATGCGTTAAGTCAGATTCTGGCAGGAGGCATCATTCGGACCGGTCCTTCCATGGCAGCGACGCTGCTGCTGCTTACGGTTCCGATTCTCATCTTTGTGCTATCGCAGAGCAGTGTTATTCAAACGATGTCAACCTCCGGCATGAAAGATTGATGGGAAAGGGGAGGCTTACGTTGAATCGATTTAGTAAATATCTGCTGCTCTTCCCTCTAGTGCTGATTTTGGTTGGCATTTCAGTGCCGGTACACGCTGCGCCTTTCGATGGCTACAACTATTCTTGGTGGGGAGATCCCGAGCCTGCGCCCGTGCCTTACCTGCCGGTCAAGCAAATCGGAGGGGAACAGCTAAGCTCGGGACCGTTCAAATCTCCGGAGGATTTGTATATTACGCCTGACAAAAAAATATACGTAGCCGACACAGGGAACAACCGGATCGTCGTGCTGAATGAACAGGCAAAAGTGATCCAAACGATCGATACGTTTGAGAACGGCGATAAGGCGGATGGCTTCTCCGCACCTCAGGGCATCTTCGTTCATTCAAACGGGCATCTGCTTATTGCGGATACGGGGAACAAGCGTATCGTCGAATTAACAAGGGAAGGCGAGCTGGTCCGTGTGATCGGAGCGCCGGAGAGCGATGTGCTTGGAGACAGCTTCGTATATGAGCCGATTAAATTAGTTGGTGATTCGGCAGGCCGGCTCTACGTTGTAGGCAAGGGCGTATTTAACGGCATTATGCAGTTTGATTCCGGAGGGAAATTCACCGGATTCATGGGCGTCAATAAAGTGCGTTACAGCGCCGCGGATTTGTTCTGGAAGCGTGTCATGACGAAGGAGCAGCGTTCGAAGATGGTGCTGTTTATCCCTGTTGAATTCAACAACGTCGATATCGATAACGAGGGCTTCATTTATGCGACGACAAGCGAGGAGTTTTCGGATGCGCCGGTCAAGCGTCTTAATCCCTCCGGAACAGACGTGCTGAAGAGAACGGGCTACCAACCGCCAAAAGGGGATGTCCGGTTCCGTATTGGAGGCACGAGGTCCGGGACGTCCGCGATCCAAAGTGTCTCGCTTGACCGAAACGGCATTTACAGCATTTTGGACAACACGCGCGGAAGAATATTTACGTACGACAGGGAAGGCAAGCTCATGTATATTTACGGCCTGCTTGGCGAGCAGGTGGGGACCTTTAAGACGCCATCCGATATCGACATGCTTGATGACAAGATGATTGTGCTCGATAAAGGCTTGAATCAGCTTGTCATGTTCGAGCCGACCCGCTACGGGAAGGTAATCCGGGACGCCGTTATTTATAACGATACAGGAGAGGAAGAGAAATCGGTCGAGAAGTGGCGCGAGGCGCTGCTTCTAAACAACAATCTGGAAATCGCTTATTTAGGAATCGGGAAAGCGGAGCTTAGGCAGGGTCATAATTACGAAGCAATGAAGCATTTCGAGCTCGGCATGCACCGGGAATATTATTCCCGGGCCTTCGAACGCTACCGGAAGGATTTCATGTGGGAGCATTTCGGCAAAATCGCAGCAAGCGCGATAGCAATCGTCGTGCTTCTCATAGCAGCGAAGGTGTTGATTAAGAGAAGGGAGACAGAGCCGGGAATCGTGGGAATGGGGTGGTATACGATCTTCCATCCGTTTAACGGCTTCTGGGAGCTGAAGTTCGAGAAGAAAGGGAAGATTTGGTTCGCGCTCTTGCTGCTGCTCGTTCTCTCTCTTCTTTACGTCATGAAGAGGCAGTTTACCGGATTTATCTTTAATCCGGGCGTCAATGCGGAGAGCGTAAATATGATTGACGAGATCAAGTTCATTGTTCTCCCGTTTTTTTTATGGTGCATCGCCAACTGGTCCATGACGACCTTGATGGACGGCGAAGGAAAGTTCAAGGAGATCGTAATGGCGACGGCTTATGCGCTCATACCGGTCGTATTGATGCAAATTCCGCTTATATTATTATCCAACATAATCACCGTACAGGAAGGTTCTTTCTATCGATTGCTGGAATCACTCGGATTCCTTTGGTTTTTCGGCTTGCTGTTTGTCGGAATGCTTACCGTTCATCAATACACGGTGGGAAAAACAATCATGACGATGATTCTGACGATGATCGTGATGGGCATCATCATTTTCTTAGGCCTGCTTTTCTTCAGCTTGGCACAGCAGATGCTTTCCTTCGCGGCTACGATCTATAAAGAAGCGATGTTCAGATTAGGGGAGGGATAATGCCATGACGATACACAAAAATTTGCGGAAATGGATGGCATTGTCCCTGCTGGCAGGCATGTTTTCGCTGTCAGCCTGCATGGCAGGCTCGTCTGACAGCACCGATATTCCTGCTGCAATAACGGGGACCTCCGATAAGGATAACGGAATACCGGATGCTTCACTCCGCGCCCTGGACGCGTCGGACCAAGCGGAGCCTCGAATCGAGGGCCTTGATCCGGCGCTTGAGAACGATGCTCTCCGGCTCTATATCAGCCGGACGACGGCGGAGATTGCAGTTCTTGATAAACAAAGCGGACAGATTTGGCGGTCGAATCCGGACAGCGCGGAGGATAAGCTCGCTTCTCCTTACTTGAAGGGGAAATTAGCCTCGCAAATCTCGTTCGTCTACCTGACGCAAAACGGACAGAACAAGGATTATGACAGCTATAACAATAGCGTGAAATTCAAGCAATTCGAGATCAAGCAATCCGGTACCGAGTTAGCGGTCACGTACCTATTCGGCGATCCCGAAAAGGGGCTTGATTCGATTCCGCAGCGGGTGAGCAAGGAACGGTTCGAAGAGAGATTGCTGAAGCGTTTGGAGGATCCGGCCGATCAAGACCAGCTGAAGGTCAGGTATAAATTTAATGAGGAGCTAAACCTATACGAGCGCCGCGAAATTCCGAAAGCCGTTATGAAGAAATTGCTGGCTCTATTCGAGAAAGTCGAATATACGGAAGAGGATCTTGCCATCGATAACGGCGAGGGGGGCGGGGGCGAAGCTGCCCAGGAGGCGGCCAATCCGAAATTTTCGGCAACGGTTCAATATACACTGGACGGGCGTGACTTGATCGCTTCAATCGATACGTCATCCATTACGGAGGATACACCGCCTTATCGCATCCATTCGATCAGTTTGCTGGAGAATTTTGGCGCGGCAGGGCGAAAGGATGACGGCTATATTTTTGTACCCGACGGGTCGGGCACGCTGATTCGATTCAACAGCGGCAACATTCAGGCACAGCCGATCTTAATCCCGATATACGGCGAAGACAGCTCGATCTACGTAAGGGAGAAGTTTAACACGCTTGAGCCAAACCGATTGCCGGTATTCGGGATGAAGAAGAACGATGCTGCCTTTCTCGCCATCATCGAGGTGGGGGATGCACTCGCCAAGCTGTCCGCGGACATAAGCGGACGATTGCATGAGTTTAATACGGTTGCGGCCCAATTTCTTATTTTGCCTAAGGATGAGGTTCGTCTCAGCAATAACGAGATCATGCACAAAACGCCGAAGCAAACATATAAAGGCAAGCTGAAAATCCGTTATTCCCTGTTAAGCGGGGAGCAGGCTGATTATTCCGGAATGGCCGCGAGCTACCGCACTTATCTGGAGAAGGCGTATGGACTGACCAAGCTGAAAACAGAGGGAGATACGCCGTTTTATCTGGAGCTTGTCGGAAGCATCCCGAAGAAGAAAAACCTGCTCGGCTTTCCTTACGAAGCGCTTGTATCCCTAACGGATTTGAAGGAAGCCGAGAAGCTCGTCGATCAGCTCCACGCCAATCAAATTCAGAATGTTCGGCTTCGTTACAAGGGCTGGTTTAATGAAGGCTTAAACCATACAATTGCTTCGGAAATCGAAATGGATCGCGTCATAGGAAGCAAAGACGAATGGAACCGCTTAGCGGAGAAGCTCCAAAAGAGCGGGGGAGGTTTTTACCCGGATGCAGCGTTCCTGCAGGTTTACGAGGATTCTGGAAAATTCAGCCCGAACAAAGACGCAGCCCAGTACATCTCCCGCCGGTACGCGAAAATATATGAGTTCGACCGTGCGGCCTATTTTAAGCATAACGAGCTGTTGTCGCATTATTTGCTAACGCCTAGAAGGCTTGCTTCCACGGTCAATGGGTTCATGTCGGATTACAAGAAGCTGAATCCTGGCTCGATTTCTTTAAGGGATTTGGGCTCCGAGCTTTATTCGGATTTCCGAAGAAATGCGGAGGTGACCAGAGAAGACGCGAAGCGGATCATCACAGATCAGCTTAAAGCCATTTCGTCGCAGTCACCTGACATGTTGGTCAACGGAGGAAATGCCTATGTGCTTCCCTACGCATCGCATATTCTCAACATGCCGCAAACGAGCAATGAATACCAGCTGGCCGGCGAGTCCGTACCGTTTAACCAAATGGTGCTGCACGGCTATATCGAATATGCGGGAAGAGCTTACAACATGGCGGATGACCAGCAGGTCCAGTCGAGTGTACTGCGATCGCTTGAGACGGGCTCCAATGTCTATTTCAACTGGTTTTATGAGGATCCGTCCGTTTTGAAGGAAACTAGATTCAACTATCTCTATTCGAACCATTACGAACAATGGTTCGAGGAAGCTGTTCAAGCCTATGCCGAGGTAAACGAAGTGTTAAAGCAGGTCCGCGGGCAGAGCATAATGAAGCACGAAAAGCTGGCGGAACGCGTCTACAAAACCGTTTACGAAAACGGTTTAACGGTTTTCGTCAACTACGGCGACGCTGCGGCCGCCGTCGAGGGCGTGACGATCGAAGCAGATGATTACTTCGTTAAGGGGGGATAAGGATGTCAAAGAAACGAACACTCAGCTTGGAGCGCAAAAAGGAAATTTACGGTGTGTTGTTCGTAGCCCCCTGGCTGCTTGGGTTCTTGCTGCTGATGGTCATCCCGTTTTTCCAGTCGCTTCAATTCAGCTTCCATAAGCTGACGCTTAATGCGGATGGTTACTCCCTTCAATACTTGGGCATTGAAAATTATCGCAATATCTTTTTTGTCGACGCATGGTACGTCCGTACATTGACCGAGGCTGTAACGACGATGGCATTGAACGTGCCGCTTATCATTTTTTTTAGCTTATTTACCGCGACTATTCTGGCGCAGAAGTTTAGGGGAAGGATGCTTGCAAGGGCGATCATTTTCCTTCCCGTCGTTTTGGCTTCCGGGGTGATTGCCAAGCTGGATAACGGGAATTTTCTAGCCCAAATGATCGGCTCCGCTTCAACTGACCTAGAGGGCAACTATTCAGGACTGCGAAGCATCGAGCTGAGGCCGCTGCTGTTCCAAGCGGGTCTGAGCATGGATATCGTCGAATATTTGACAGGCGCAGTGGATCGTATCTACCAAATTATCAGCTCCTCCGGCGTGCAGATTCTAATTTTCCTCGCCGGACTGCAGTCGATTTCTCCTTCACTCTATGAAGCGGCGAAGATGGAAGGCGCTACGGGCTATGAGTCCTTTTGGAAAATTACGTTTCCGATGATTTCTCCGCTTATTTTAACGAATGTGGTTTATACCATCATCGACTCCTTTTACGACAATAACATGACGCAAATGATTCAGTCCGCCGCATTTGGAAGATTGGACTTTGGCGTAAGCTCGGCAATGTCATGGATTTACTTTCTTGTCATATCGATTATTCTGATCATTTCAACGTACCTGATCTCGAAACGGGTTTTCTACTACGACTAAGGGGGAGAAGAGCTATGGAAGCGGAAACGAAAGAAAGCAAACGCTTCTCGGCCTCTGCCGCGGTGCGGGCCGTTACGAGCTGGTACGAACGTCATAGTCCGCTCGAGAAAGCTAAGCATTGGCTGTGGGTTATTATTCGTACCGTGCTCATCTTAGGGATCTGCTTTATCATTGTGTATCCCATCATTACAAAGCTGTCTATCGCTTTACGCGATAAGCAGGATATGTTCGACGCGACGGTCGTTTGGCTGCCAAGGCATTTTACACTGGAAAATATTAAAACCGTCATGGGCTATCTGAAGTATCCGGAATCGGTAACCAATACGCTGCTGCTTAGCCTTGGGACCTCGCTGCTTCAATTAACCTCCTGCGCCTTGGCAGGTTATGGCTTTGCAAGACTTAAGTTTCGCGGAAGCGCGATTCTGTTTGGAATCGTCATCTTCACGATCGTCATCCCGCCTCAAACGATTATGGTCCCAACCTATTTACATTATCGCTTCTTCGATGTTTTTGGCCTGTATCATCTGTTTACGGGGAAGGACGGCGTTAACCTGCTGGAAAGCTTTTGGCCGTTCTTCATCTCCTCCAGCCTTGCCATGGGCTTGAAAAACGGCTTGTATATCTTTATATTCCGGCAGTTTTTCCGTTCGCTGCCGAAGGATTTGGAGGAAGCCGCTTACGTAGACGGAGCGGGCATTCCGGGCACCTTCCTAAGGGTTATGCTGCCGAATGCGGTGCCTGCGATTGCAACGGTCATGCTGTTCTCGTTCATTTGGCAGTGGAATGACAGTTACTTTGTGAACCTGTTCGCGCCGAATTACACGCTCCTTGCAAGAATGCTTGATTTGCTGCCGGGCGCGGTTCGTCCCGAATACGTCGGGGGCATTTCCCATACGTCTCTTTATTTGAACACGGGAACGCTGCTCGGGATTTTACCGATTTTTATCCTTTATTTATTTGCGCAGCGGTACTTCGTTGAAAGCGTGGAGCGTACTGGATTGGTTGGGTAACGATTATCCGGGCAACTGGACAAACGATAAGGGAGTGCTGCAATGAACTATGCCATAGGAGTAGATATCGGAGGAACGAAAATTCACTTTGCGCTTGTCGACAAAGCCGGAAGGATCGTGCGTCATGAAATCGTACCTACCCTCTCTGAGTTTGGGCCTGAGCATGTCATGCAATCGGTGTTAGGCGGCATCGACAGATTGATCGGTCAAGGCGAGGAGCAAATCGCTGGAATCGGCATTGGCAGCGCGGGTCAGATTGATTTTGCGACCGGCTCCGTATCGTTCGCGGTAGATACGCTCCCGGGCTGGACGGGGACTCCCATCAAACAAACCGTGGAGGGGCGCTTCGGCTTAACCGCATATGTCGATAACGATGTGAATGTAATCGCGATTGCGGAGAAATGTTTCGGCGCGGGCAGGCAGTACGAGCATTACGTATGCCTTGCGCTAGGTACGGGAATCGGAGGGGCGGTCGTGGCAGACGGCCGGCTTATTCGCGGAACGTCTGGAGGGGCCGGGGAGCTTGGCCATTCGTCGATTCATTTCGACGGTCCCCGCTGCAGCTGCGGCAATTATGGCTGCATTGAGATGTACGCTTCCGGCACGGGCATTGCAAGGATTGCGCGCGAGGCGCTTGGTGATAATGATGCCCTTTACACAAGCGGACCAAGCGCCAAAGAGGTTCTAGCGGATTGGGAGGCTGGAACCCCCTATGCCGTTAAGGCTATGGGGGTGGTTATACGCGCTTTGGCTTCGGCCATAAGCGGAATCATTCATACCTTTAATCCCCAGGCTGTCATCATTGCCGGAGGGGTGGCCGAAGCGGGCGGCGCGTTTTTTGCTGAATTAGAGAAGGAAGTCGCAGAGAGAACCTCTCCTAGCATGTGGAAGGATTGCCGGATTGTTCCCTCATATGTCGGTGCGGATTCAGGTGTAATCGGCGCAGCTGCACAAGTGTGGCATTATGCCGAGGAACGCTCCGGAAAGCAGGTGTCGCGATGATCAAACCGTTAATTTCCAGCCTAAAGGATGGTTTTATCGTTTCCTGTCAGGCGCAGGAGCACGAGCCTTTATACGGCTCCGATATCATGGCGGCAATGGCGGCCGCAGCGGAAGCGGGCGGAGCATCGGCCATTCGCGCCAACACGCCGCAGGATATCTCCTCTATCAAAAACAGATGCAAGCTGCCGGTTATCGGGCTGTATAAAAAACATTATCCCGATAGCGATGTATACATTACCCCTACACTGCGAGAGGTAGATGAGGTCATTCGGGCAGGCGCGGATATCGTGGCGATCGACAGCACGTCAATGACGAGGCCGGGCAACGAGAAGCTGGACCGGCTCATTGCCGAAATTCGCAAGAGTTTCCCAGACACGTTTATTATGGCGGATGTCTCGACCTTTGAGGAAGGAGCCATGGCCATGCAGCTGGGGGTAGACGTCGTATCAACGACGATGTCGGGTTATACGCCCTATAGTCCGAAGCTGCAAACCCCTGATTTTGAGCTGATCGGGAAGCTGTCCGCGCTCGGGCGCGTGCCTGTCTTTGCGGAGGGGAGGATATGGACGATCGAGGAATGCCTGCGCTGCTACGAAGCGGGCGCACATGCCGTCGTGATCGGAACCGCCATCACAAGGCCGCAAGAGGTCGTAAGACGTTTTGTGACCCGCATCAAAACAAAAATGCAGGGACAGCATTAGGAGGAAGCAAGATGGAACAATCGCAAAACGGAACATTCCTGCGTCAAGGGGAACGAGCCGGAGAATTGGGATTTAAGATTATACTTATCAATTTATAAAGGGGCGTTATAAACGATGAAAAAAGTGAATATCGGCGTGATCGGCGCAGGATCCATCTCGGAGATTCATCTTAATTCCTATGTGCGTAATCCGGAAGTCAACCTCTATGCCATCTGCGATCTGAATGAAGATCGGGCAAAAAATAAGGCTGCTGCACACGGAGCGCAGAAGGTGTTCACCGATTACCGCGAGCTGCTTGCCGATTCGGAGATCGATGCGGTAAGCATTTGTACCTGGAATAACTCTCATGCGGAAATCAGCATTGCCGCTGTAGAGGCCGGCAAGCATGTACTGGTGGAGAAGCCGCTGTGCAGAACCGTCGCGGAAGCGGAGCACATCCAGCAAGCGGTTAAGAAGAGCGGGAAGGTGCTGCAGGTTGGCTTCGTGAGACGTTACGGCTCGAATACGGACATTTTGCAGCGTTTCATCGACGCGGGTGAGCTTGGCGAAATCTATTACGCGAAAGCGACCTGTTTGCGCAGGCTGGGCAACCCGGGCGGTTGGTTTGCCGACAAGAAGCGCTCGGGCGGAGGGCCGCTGATCGATCTTGGCGTACACATCATCGATTTATGCTGGTATTTGATGGGCAAGCCGAAGGTGAAATCGATTAGCGGAAATACCTATCGGCAGCTCGGCAATCGGGCGAATATTCAAAATCTGTCCTTCTATAAAGCATCGGACTATGATTCCAGCAAGAACACGGTAGAGGATCTGGCAAACGCGCTTATCCGATTCGAGAACGGAGCATCGCTGCTGGTTGACGTAAGCTTTACATTGCATGCGAAGCAGGACGAGATTAGCGTCAAAATATACGGTGACAAGGGCGGGGCAGAAATCGAGCCGGGGCTCTTCATCGTTGCAGAGAAGCATGATACTATCCTGAACATTACGCCGCAGGTTGACCAGCTCGGCTTCGATTTTTCGAGCGGCTTCCAAAATGAAATTAACCATTTCATCGACAGCTGCCTCGGAAGAAAAGAGACGCGTAGTCCGGTTGAGGATGGGCTCGAAGTGATGAAAATGTTATGCGGCATTTACGAATCAGCGGAGAAAGGACAGGAAATCCATTTCAGCTGAGCAATTGCCTATTATGAAAAAATGCTGTTCCGCCGGATATACACGCCGGGGRACAGCATTTTCGATTCACCGTTCATTTATGACGAGTGGGTTATTATAGAGTCAAATCCACCTCAAACATCCGATTCCATGGAAGGTCGGCTTTTAATCCGGCAACGTTCGTTCTTGCCAGCTCACCTAAATAATCGCTGCAGAAACGCTGCAGCTTTTGTGTGACGAGCTGAGTAACCTGCTCTCGGATCGGACCTATATCAAAGTAGGTGCCACCCAGCTCAGCCAAATGACGGGCGGCTTCCTGCCGTACGATCGTTTGATAGCCCCAGTCTTCAATCAGGCGGTAAAGTAAAAAATGAGAGCTCATATGATCGCTGTGGTCAAGGCGGTTAGCATCTTTGCGATAGTAGGAAGAAACGATGGCATGCGATATGACCGTTCCAAGCGTGTTGCCCGATGTATTCCAGCCGGCGAAAGCAGAGAGTCTGGAAATCAAGCTCTTTTTTGATAGCAGCTGCATGAGGGTGTGATCTGCACCGTTGCAAGAAGCGACATCCGCCAGCGCAACCATATGTCCCTTGCGGGAAAGCGCCTCTATCGCCGTGACGAACTCAGCGATATGTACCTCAGAGAAATAAGAACGGTGTCGTTCTCGATACAAATTTGGCGATTCAGCCACATCTTGCGATGACACAGGCGGGGAGTGGACCATGAGCACGAAATCGGCCGTCTGAGAGGAATCTCCCATATAAGCGCCCCCGGAGGTTAAATGAGATTTTACGCTTTCATTAAGGCTGCGGTCTTCATATTTCGGTATGATGGCCGGTCCGAGTGTGGAGGAGTAGCGGACGAAAACTTCAGGCTGATAATTTTTGATTGTACAGAACACCTTTGCGAACAAGATGCTTCCGATCTCGTCGGCTCCGGGATAAATCAGCACATTATCCATAAGATTGAATTGTTCCACCTCTATAAGCAGCTTGCGCTGCTCCATTGGGCTGAAGCCGTATTTAGAATTATCGTCAAGCGGAATGACAAGATGATCAATGAGGCCGGACTTCACCAGGCTAATGATATGCTCATTTACTTGAGCGTTGGTCTCCCTGCGCTGAAGAAAATTTTCAAGTATCGGGTGCGGCACATCAGTTGGGAGCTGCAGCCATTCGCGGCGTTCTTCATCGGTAAGCGTCTCCGAGGCCTGCTTGTCTTTTAACCAACCGTATCGAAAAATAGAATGACCGTAGTGCTCGTAGTAGTCAGGCTCCTCGTCACTGCTGTTGTATGCAGGGGCTCTCATGATTAAATTGAAGGCATAGATGCGAAGGGAAGGGTTATGCAGCTTCAATTTCTGGAGAAGGCTGATTCGCTCCATACATTCCTGAAGTGATAATTGATGCAGACGGGAGGGCACGATTCCGCCGTAAACGAGCATATCCACCGAAAGAATCAAGTATTCGGCAGTGGAGGTTTCCTGCAGCAGCCAATCGCGGATATCTTCAAAGCGGGCTGGAATTTTTTTTCTTCCGAGCAGCTCTTCCGGTGGTGCTGCGAGCGATAGATCGCTGATGGCAGCAATCATTTTTGGGAATTTTGCATTGCAAGGACGTTCGTCGAGCGGCAGGTAGACGACTTTACTCATACAATGACCTCCATAATGGATAGATGTAGAATTAAGCCTATTATACAACATTCCGTTTGAGAGGAATATTTTTTTATTAACATATATTAAAATGGATATTTTCTTTAATATGTTCATAAAATCGTATATCATATGTTACTCGGCTTGAAGTGAAATAGGCTCATTGTAGACAACTTTGCTCTAGAGAGAGGCAGAGGAACAAAATTGTTTGGAGGAAATATCCTAGTTAATAATTTTAAATAAAAAAATATTCCGTTATTATCAAATTGGTGGTACACTACTATTGAAATTGGAAGAAGGAGGTATATTCTTTTGTCCACTTTATCCAAGGGATCATTTGCACAGAAAGCCCTCTTTGGTCCCAGCATCCAGATTGATCCTACATTTGCCTATTACCAGCAGCGGTCACCAGAGAGCATAGCCCAAGAAATCAAGCTTGCGGGGTATCAAAGCGTTCATTATTTTGTCGTAAATGAGAATGTCATACAGGAAGATCTGCTGTGGGCGTTCCGCCAAAGAGGGATTCCGGTGTGGGCGATGGTGATCGGCAACGGCACGTTCTCTACCGAGCGTTTTCCAGCGGAATGGCCCTCCTGGCAGATGAGGCTGCTCAAGGAACCGAATGACGGATTCTGGCGGTTGTCTCCTTTTAGCGAAGGATATGTGAATTGGAAGAAGTCGGCGATGGCAAAGCTGGTGGCGGAATATCCCTTTGACGGCATCGAAATCGCCGAGCCGTATTTTCCGGAATGGGGAGGCATTCAAAGAGGTGTTTATGGAGATGTCGGACCACTTGCGCAAGCCGCGTTTCGGGCGCGTTATGGTATCGATATGCCTGATTTTACAAACGCTGCCGCTCCAAGCTACTACCTTCGAGACGTTGAAGCTTACCGCAATTGGATCGATTTTCGCGTAGAAGCTGTTAATGGTTTTATAGATGAAATGATCAATGGAGCAGGGGGCGTCCGCGAGGCCAGACCGGATATAGCTGTCGCCACATGGTCGCTCGCCATCCTTGCGGGGGAGGACAGCGTTGAGCGTCTCCGGGAATACCAAGGCCTGCACGCTCCGACCATGATAGAGAAGGTCCGGCCGGATATCCACTTTTTGCAGACGCATTGGCCGGATTGGACGCGGGGAGACCTGCCAGCGGATTATGTAAGAGGCTACCAGCCTTTTGTTGATCAAATCAGGGAGCAGTTTCCCGAGCTGCCAGTAGCTGTTCAGGCCGATATCGGTTCAGCGCGGCACATGGTGAAGAGCGGAGAATGGTTGAAAGCATTCAGTCATACGGCTTTTGCGCTTGGGTATGCTTCATGGACGGCATACGAGTATCATACAGGCGGATATATGTATGAAGAGAAACCTTTTCCGATGCATGCCGAACGAAAAAGCAGTCGTGAGATTGTTATTTCGTTTAATAAACGGATCGATGAACATTCGGGGATGATCCCTTCCTGTTACAAGGTTTGGGACGGTGGAGCTCTTCTGTCCTTGACGTGGGACATCATTGCAATTGACGGCAACCGGGTTACTCTCTGTTCGGGAAAGCTGCCTTCACGCCCGTTCGTTCTAGAGCTGAATGATATTCAGGATACACCGGAACGGCTGTTATTCAAGGATAAACCAGCGAATGCCATTCGGAAGGGGACGAGGCTGTCCATTCCGGGTGAGTGATGAAGCTGAAATGGGAAGCCTTCGTTCCGGGGTGGTTCATTCGCCTCTGACGCAGATCATTCGGACGATGCCGGGAGCGGTTGGGAGCAGCATACAGCAATTATTAACTATGGGGAGTGAAGAGGAAAAGATGGAAACGATTCGTATCGGTTTTATTGGTGCAGGCGGCATCGCACATCTTCATGCAAGCCAAATGCTGGCCTTGGAAGACGTGGAAATCACGGCAATAGCCGAGCCGAACGACCAGTCGGCTTTGCATTTTCTAACGACCTTCGGTCTGGTGAATACCCGTCGGTATTCAAGTCATGAGGATATGCTTGAAGAAAGCGGATTGGATGCCGTAATCATATGCTCTCCGCATACGCTGCATTTTGCCCAGGCGCTGGATGTATTGAACGCTGGCTGCCACGTGCTGATCGAAAAACCGATGACCTGCTCCTCCCGGGAAGCCGAACAGCTGATTACTGCTGCAGAAGAACGATCGATGCTGCTTCAGGTTTCTTATCAACGCCATTTTCAACCGGAGTTCATATATATTCGCCAAGCGATTGCAGACGGAGTCATTGCAAGCTAACCTCCGTTAACGCGGCGCTGTACCAGGATTGGAAGAGCAGCCAAGCAGGTACTTGGAGACAAAATGCGGCTCTTTCCGGTGGCGGTATGCTTATGGATTCCGGCAGTCATATTATTGACGTTCTTCTGTGGACGACCGGACTGAAGCCAGGTGAAGTGAAGGCGACGCTCAGCACGCATGGCGCACCGGTAGAAATTGATTCCTTTACAAGCATTCGCTTTGAAGAAGGCACTATTGCCGCGCTGAACATTGTTGGTAATGTACCGGGCTACAAGGAATTCTATTCCTTCTGCGGTGAGCTTGGGGTGATTTATCTGGAGAATGGCAGGATCGAGGTTTTGACGTACAAGGATGGTGTCCTGCCGGTACAACTGCCTAATCAAACAAAGAATCAGGATAAGAGTTTTATAGATGCCATTAGAGGCAAACATGAAGTATTGGTATCGGGAGATTATGCAAGAAAGGTAATTCAATTGACAGAAGAGATCTACCGTTCAGCAAATTACCAAGTGTGATCGGGTTTATTCTCATAACGATGAAGCAGGTGAATATATGACGCAGAGACTGATCTCAGACCTGAAGGATGGTTTTATTTTGTCCTGTCAGGCACTCCCGAATGAGCCCATGCACGGTTCGCACATCATGGCGGCTATGGCTGCAGCCGCCGAGGAAGGAGGGGCTTCGGCGATTCGGGCAAACACGCCGGACGATATTCGTGAAATTAAACGAAAATGCTCGCTGCCCGTCATTGGTTTATATAAAAAGCAATATGAGGATTCGGAAGTCTACATTACGCCGACGATTCTTGAGGTGCGTGAAATCGTTGAGGCCGGCGCCGAATTTGTCGCTGTTGACTGCACGAGATTGCCTAGGCCGGGAAACCAGAGACTGGATGACCTTATCCGCGAAATTCGCTGCGCTTTCCCGCAAATTCTAATCGTTGCAGATGTTTCGACCTACGAAGAAGGGGTCAATGCGATTTCGCTTGGCGTGGACATTGTATCGACAACAATGTCCGGCTACACGCCGCACAGCCCGCAGCAGGATGGGCCCGATTTAGAGCTAGTCGGGAAGCTATCCCGGCTAGGGAAGGTGCCGGTGCTCGCTGAAGGCAGGTTGTGGAGCATTGAGCAATGCTTAAGCAGCTTTGACATTGGAGCGCATGCAGTAGTCGTCGGTACAGCCATTACGAGACCGCAAGAAATCGTGAAGCGGTATGTACAGCGAATTCGAAGTGAAGCTGTCACCAAAAAAGGACTCTATGATCCCATTTTCCATAAGGAGCGTGATTATTGTGAACATTAGCTTAAGCATGTGGAGCGTGCATAAATATTGGTATGAGGGAAAATGGGATACGGTCGATTTTCTTGGCTTTGCCTCTGAGGCAGGCGTAACGGGAGTGGAGCTGCTCAGCTGTTTTTGGCGGGATAAAGAAAAGGATATCCCTTTAATCGATGAAGCGCTGCAAAAGCATGGCTTGAAGGTTGCCTGCTTCAGCGCATGCAATAATTTCGTCGTGGCGGACGATTCGCAAAGGCAAGCACAGCTGAAGGAGGTTACAGACGCCGTCGACGCCGCCGTCCATTTCGGGGCGAAGGTAGTCCGTGTGTTCTCGGGGGATCTGCCGAACGATTCTATATCATTTGAGCAGGGCATGCAGTACGTTATTGAAGGACTAAGCGCGGCAGCCCAATATGCAGAGCAGAAGGGTGTGACGCTTTGCTTGGAAAACCACGGTTTATTCGCCGGACGCAGCGACCAGGTCATGTCTATCATTCGAGAGGTTAACTCTCATGCGCTTCGAAGCACGTTCGATACCGGCAATTTTCTGCTCGTCGGTCAAAGCTCAAGCGACGCGATCAATGAGCTGAAGGGTTATGTCGGGCATGTGCATGTGAAGGATTTTGTTCCGGTGCCGGAAGGCACGACAGGAGCGGTCATACGAGCATTAACGGGAGAGCTGTTTCTAGGTAAAATTGCCGGAGAAGGAGCAGTCGACCTGAAATACATTTTTGGCGAACTTAAAAAATCAAATTTCGACGGGTGGCTTACCGTGGAATTCGAAGGCGATGAGGAACCGCAGCATGGTTCTATGGAAGCGGTTAACCATGTTACGCGCATCGTCGCTACTCTTTAGTTATAGAGAGGAGATACATAATTGAACGTACATTTTCTTGGCACCGCGGCGGCGGAGGGTTTTCCTGCGATGTTCTGCCGCTGCATACATTGCCTAAAGGCAAGGAAGCTTGGCGGCAAAAACGTGCGAACAAGGAGCTCCGTTCTCATTGACGGGGTGTTAAAGATCGATTTTCCGCCGGATACGCTTCATCATGTCCTGCGCGACGGCATTGATCTGGGGCTGGTGAAGGATTTGTTCATTACGCACACACATCTGGATCACCTCCGCGCAGAGGATTTGGAAATGAGACTGCCCGTGTACGCGCACGGGCTCGATGCGCCCTTAAAGGTCTACGGCCATGATGCCGTTATCCGTAAGTGCCGAGATGCTGTTGGAAGACCGGATGAGGAGCGTTTGATCCTGCGCAGAATCGTACCGTTCGAAACCGTTGATACCGGGACGGCAAAGGTAACTCCGCTGCCGGCTAACCATGACCCGGATGAAACCTGCCTGCTTTTTGTGATCGAGAAGGACGGCAAACGTATCTTTTATGGGCATGACACCGGGCTTCTTCCCGAAGAGACCTGGGGCTGGCTGGAGCAGACGACTTTGGATTTGGCCATACTGGACTGCACGAACGGTCATTTGCCGTTTACTGGAGGCCATCTTAATAGCGAGGCAGTTCTTGCTATAAGGAATCGGCTAAGAAGTAAAGGTATTCTCGGTAAAGACGGAAAGGTTGTCGTTACCCACTTCTCCCACAATATCGGATTGCTGCATGACGATCTGACGCAATTTTTTGATCAAGAGCAGATCATCGTTGCGTTTGACGGTATGATATTGCAGTTATAATACGGGCTCTGGATACAGGGTCTGAATGGAGTGATTGCAGGTTATGAAAGCCTCCGAACAATACTACTTGTCATATAGTCATCATTTTGATATCGAGAGACAGCAGTCGATTGACGAGGGCAAAAATATCGGCGCGGCTATGGAAGCCAGTTATGCGAAGCTGGCTTCTATGCAGCCGGATGATCCTCAGCGGGAAGAAATGGCCGCCGCTTATTTGGATGAAATGGGGAGGCAGCCCTTGCGGGCTGATTTTCCGTTTGTTGAGCCTTCGACCCTGACCGAAATCCGGAGGGAGCGACCAATCACAGGCCAGCCGGCGAGTCATCCAATTCCGTATGGCGAGATGGCGGACAAAGTTTACGGTGCATGGTTAGGCCGTTCTGCAGGCTGCCTGCTGGGTCAGCCGATCGAGGGCTGGCGCAAGGATCGGATTGCGGGTTTACTAAAGGAAACAGGAAATTTCCCTGTCCATTATTATATTTCTTCTGACATAGATCCGGAAATCGCCAAGAAGTATGGCGTCAAGAATGAAGGGGGATCGTACGGCAACGATTCCGTAAGCTGGATTAATAATGTGAAGCATATGGTCGAGGACGATGATATGAACTATACGATCATCGGACTTGCCGTCGTGGAAAAGTACGGCTATGACTTTTCGCCGGATGACGTGGCGGAGACTTGGCTAAACGTGCTGCCGCTCCTTCGCACCTGCACGGCTGAGCGGATTGCCTACCGCAACCTGGTTAACCGGTTGGATCCTCCGCTTTCCGCTGCTTATCGCAATGCCTACCGGGAATGGATCGGGGCTCAAATCCGAGCTGACTTGTATGGCTACATCAATCCAGGAAACCCTGAGAAGGCAGCAGAGATGGCATGGAGAGATGCGTCAATTTCACATATGAAAAATGGCATTTTCGGGGCTATGTGGGTCGCCGCCATGCTGGCTGCGGCAGCCGTAACGGACATCAGGCAGGATGTTATTGAAGCCGGGCTCGGTCAAATCCCATCAAATTGCCGGCTTGCCGCCGATATCCGTTCGATAATACAATGGTACGAAGAGCGTGTCCCTTATGATACCGTTGTAGAGCGAATCCATCATAAATACGACGAGAGCAATCCCCATCACTGGTGCCATACCATCTCCAATGCGATGATAGTGGCTGCCTCATTGCTATACGGCGAAGGAGAACTGGAAACGACGATTGGTCTGGCCATCCTTTCGGGCTTTGACACCGATTGCAATGCAGCCACCGCAGGCTCGATCATCGGCATGCAAAAAGGCGCGCGTTCACTGCCGGAAAAATGGGTAAAGCCGCTGAATGATAAAATCCGTTCAGGAGTCGACGGTTTTGGAATCGTGCCTCTGTCTGAGCTGGCGGGAAGAACGATGAAGCTGATTGAAAATAACCCCTATATCGAATGGATGGATTAGGCTTATCTTTAATCGATACAGATAAAAAACCTCCTAATTGGAGGTTTTTTCATGTCCATGTCAATGCTGCGAACGTGGCCCATTGTTTGTGAACTATTTTGATGGAAAATTAATGAAGCTTTTTTTTATGTTTTCTTGAATAAGATCGTCATCTTTAATGATAGATGCTCCGGCCATTAAAATATAGGTGATGCCGCCAAAGAACAATGCACTTAAAATGATGAAGTAATTCATGTTGACCCTCCCTTCCCGATAGCCCCTGCCACCTGCCACCTGCCACCATATTATCTAGTTTCGAAAAGTCTGTAACCATCCATTTGATGCTGCATTTCACCATCCATTGTTCAAAATGGATGGGTTATTCTTTGCTGAATTGGACGGTTACAATTCCTATAATCGGATCTATTCTATTAACATGATATTTGTTTTTTGGTTATTATAAACGACATAATGGGAAACAATATTTAGGATTGGAAGGGGTTCATTATGGGGAAACAGAACGTTCGGGTTGCTGTTGTACAGGCTGCTCCGATTCTTTTTGACAAGGAATCCGCTTTCCAAAAAATAGAGAAATACTCAAATGAAGCGCGGCAGCAAGGAGTAAAGCTGCTCGTATTCCCAGAAGTGTTCATATCCGGTTACCCGAGAGGGCTGACTCTTGGTACTCGAGTAGGAAGCAGAACGAGCGAAGGACGCGAAGATTGGCGCAGACATTGGGAAAGCTCGATTGAAATACTTGGCGAGGATACTGATCGGCTTTGTGCAATCGCCAAGGAAAATGATTTGTATCTCGTTGTTGGCGTCGTGGAGAGAGCGCGGGAATTCAGCGGATCCACATTATATAATTCAATTGTTTATGTCGGACCGGACGGAGAAGTGCTTGGGAAGCATCGTAAGCTGATGCCTACCGGGGCGGAACGTCTGCTCTGGGGACAAGGAGACGGGAGTACGCTGACCGTTATTGATACTCCATTCGGACGCATAGGCGGACTCATCTGCTGGGAGAACTATATGCCCCTTGCCAGAACTGCGATGTATGCTAAAGGAATCGATATCCTAATTACACCTACTGCGGATGCCCGTGCTACTTGGCAGGCGACACTTCAGCATATTGCCTGTGAAGGCCGCTGCTATGTTTTGTCCAGCAACCAGTTCGTAACGAAATCAACCTATCCGACTGACCTTGCCGGCTACCGGGATATCGAAGGGGATCCCGATATATTGTGCAGGGGAGGCAGTGCGATCGTCGGACCATTAGGCGAATATGTTGAACAGCCGTTATATGATCAAGAAGGGATTATCTATGCGGATCTAGACATGTCACTCATTGCAAAAAGTCGCTTTGATTTTGATGTGGTGGGGCACTATAACAGACCTGATATTTTCCAATTGGTTGTCAATGAAATGAAAAAAGATATCGTTATCTTCAAGTCCTAGCTGACCTGAAGAGCAATCGATACCACAAGGAGGAGAAGTGGTATGCAAGTACCGGTAAGCGTTTGGATTTTTTCGGCTATCATCGTTGTTATTTTGTCATGCATCACGTTTTGGATTACGAATAAAGCATATTCGAAAAGATGGGAAGACCATGACGACCGGATTGATGGTCAATAAAGTAATACAGTCTTTCTCTATTTAAGAGGAAGGCTGTATTTTTTTATTTGAACAATATTTATGACTCGCGGAACATTTCAAGCGCAGCAGAAAATGCGCTAATTCCTAATTGAATCTCTTCGAGTTTCGGTTTAGCAAAGCTAAACCGTACGTAACCCGGCTCTGAACCGTAAACACTTCCAGGTACAAATACGACTCCCCTCTTAATCGACTCCTCCAATAACCTTGTATCATCTATAGGCTGGTTTATTTTACACCATAGATTTAATCCTCCTTGTGGGGGTGTAAAGGTTACTTTTTCTTGAAGCGTGTTCTGTAATGATCTCACCATCATTTTTTGTCTTTGATCTAATGCTTGCCTTAAATGAATAATATGCTGATCAAAATGTTCTGATGTTAACAGCCGTTCCGCGACCCATTGCGGTACGATACTTAGTCCGAAGTCCATTTGCTGCCGGGCGTCGGTTAAACGGCCTATTACGGATTGGGGGGCAATCATCCAACCAATTCTGAGCCCCGAAGCGGCCACTTTAGATAGTGATCCGATATAAAGGACAATACCGTCTGTATCCATTGACTTAAGAGAGGCCGGTATTGTTCCGCTAAAGGAAGTTAAACTAAACGGATCATCTTCCACGATAGGCACTCGTAATTCAGTGGCAACCTGGAGTAAGCGTCTGCGTTTATCTTCACTAAGTATGGTTCCGGTTGGATTTTGATAATTTGGGTTTACAAATACCATTCGGATTCTATGTTGACGATATAAACGAATAAGATCATCAGGGTCGATACCGTCTTCGCGGACTGGCAAACGGAAGATGCGCAAACCTGCTGATTGGAACATGGGTAAAGAATAACAATAAGAAGGATCTTCTATGGCAACAGCATCCCCGGGTGATAAAAGGCATTGGGTAATTAAATATAATGACTGTTGGGATCCGGATGTGATGAGGATAGAGGACTCCATTGTGTTGATTCCGTTGTACTCCTTTAAGGAATGAACAAGCGATTTCCTTAAGAGATCGTAGCCTTGAGGATCATCATAACCAAGATGCTCTTGGAATCGCTGATTTTGTAACAAATCAGATACCATTTCGTTCGGAAACAGTTCAGAAGATAATTCACCGCTAGCCATATTAACAACCGATGGATCACTTAGAGTGACCTCTCTAATACGTCTCATTAGAGGAAGGTTAGGCAGGAATGTCCCGCCTTCCGTGTATTGACGCCAGTTAGGGGTTTGCATCGGTGAAATTCCCCACTTTGTGCGGCTCACGTAAGTGCCGCTGCCAACCGTACTTTCCACCAAACCAGAAGCGCGCAATTCTTCATAGGCTTGAATGACAGTACTTCGATTCACGCCTAGTTGTTCCGCTAGTTTTCTCTCGGAGGGCAGGATACTGCCGGGCGGTAACTCGGCGTATGAAATTCTCCGTTCAATATGTTCGACAATTTGCTGATATAAAGGTTTTTTATTCGAACGATCGGGTCTCCACATTAACTTTCAACGCCTTTTTATCAGAATAGTTATCAAGATAGAGCCAAATCCAGAATGATGTCGTTGCTTCCTGATTAGGCATTATCGCCATTTGGTATTATCGTCAATTTCGTCCTAATCTTAACGTACCCTATCCAAAAACATATGTACAGATTCAATGTGGCACAGAAAAATATTTAAGTAAAATGTAGGATTTTATAAGTTCTCGTAGTCTGCCTGTAGTATTAGTGTGAGGTTATCTAACTTACATCTGACAAATGTTAGTTGATGAGATTGGAGGGGAGGGGACCAATGATCTTATTTCGGCAGGTTGAAAAGCATTACGGTGATTTCCATGTGCTCAAGGATATTAATCTCGAGATTGAGCAAGGAGAAGTCGTAGTCGTAGTAGGACCGTCCGGTTCCGGCAAAAGTACGCTGCTTCGGTGCATTAACCGTTTGGAAACCATCACAAGCGGTGATCTGATCATCAACAATCATACCGTCAATGATAAGAAGACGAATATTAACAAGCTAAGGCGGGATATTGGAATGGTGTTTCAGCATTTCAATTTGTATCCTCATAAGAAAGTAATCGATAACATTACATTAGCTCCTATGAAGGTGCTTGGTTTGACGAAGCAGGAGGCTGAAAAAACCGCGATGTATTATTTAGAGAAGGTTGGGATTATGGACAAAGCGGGTCAATATCCTTCTCAGCTGTCAGGAGGACAGCAGCAGCGTGTAGCCATTGCCAGGGGACTGGCGATGAAGCCGCAGGTCATGCTTTTTGATGAGCCGACTTCCGCCCTCGATCCTGAAATGGTTGGTGAGGTATTGGATGTTATGAAGGCCCTAGCTAATGAGGGGATGACGATGGTTGTTGTCACGCATGAGATGGGTTTTGCGCGGGAAGTAGCCGACCGAGTCGTGTTTATGGATAAGGGACATATCATCGAGGAAGCAACGCCCGAAGAGTTCTTTTCCAATCCGCGCGAGGAGCGGGCTCGCTTATTTTTAAATCGTGTATTAAATCATTAGGATAAAGGGGAGATTCGAAATGATGGCAAAGAAATGGTTATCCGTTACCTTAATGATGATCGTTATGTCGGTAGGTGTATTAGCAGGGTGCGGGAACGAGAAGGCGAACAATAGTTCAGGATCAACGGACGGGAACTCAGAAGCGGATGCCTCGTTGCTTGATGAGATCAAGAGCAGAGGCAAGCTGGTTGTCGGCGTGAAATACGATACGAAGCTTTTTGGCCTTAAAAATCCTGCGAACAATGAAGTCGAAGGCTTCGATGTGGATATAGCGAAAGCGCTGGCGAAGTCGATTCTAGGAGACGAGACTAAACTGGAGCTGAAGGAAGTTACTTCGAAGACCCGCATTCCGATGCTGGATAACAATGAAATTGATTTAATCGTTGCAACAATGACCATTACGGAAGAGCGGAAAGAACAAGTCGATTTCTCAGAGGTGTATTTTAAAGCAGGACAGTCGTTGCTCGTGAAAAAGGGAAGTGCGATTAAAAGCATCGAAGACATTTCGAAAGGTACAAAAGTACTGGCCGTAAAGGGCTCCACTTCCGTAGACAATATTATAGAGAAAGCGCCGGATGCAACCGTGCTTGAATTTGATAACTACCAGGATGCCTTCGCTGCGCTTAAAGCGGGTCAAGGAGATGTATTGACGACGGATAATGCGATCCTGTACGGAATGATGGCACAAGATGCCGGGTATGAAGTGGTTGGCGAGCCGTTCACCGACGAGCCGTATGGTATTGCGATCAAGAAAGGGGAGACAGCGCTGGTGGATGCCGTCAATAAAGAGCTGGCAGCGATGAATTCGAGCGGTGAATACAAGAAGATCTATGAGAATTGGATTGGAGAAGCGCCGTCTGAGTAGCAGACCAATGACAACACCAACGGGTGGCCGCGGCCGCCCTTTTTTTAAATATAAGATTTTATAAGTTTTACCTCTATAAATAGGCTAATAATTACCACAAAACAGCTGTTGCCGCCAACGGACGGCGACAGCCGTCTACGCTTGTAGGTCAGATTTGCAAGGGGGATAAACCATGCCGGATTTCTCGATCTTAACAGAGTACTTTGACTTCTATATGGAAGGCTTTATCAACACGATCTATTCCAGCATCATTGCTCTGCTCGGCAGTTTCGTACTAGGGACAGTTGTAGCAATATTCCGTATTTCGTCCATCAAGCCATTGCGATGGGGAGGGACCGTCTATGTTGAGTTTATTCGCAACATACCGCTGCTGCTGGTTGTATATATTTTTTTCTGGGGCTTACCCGCGCTCGGTATTACACTAAGCGGATTCGTATGCGGGACAATCGGGCTGACAGTATATACGGCAGCCTTTATAGCGGAAGCCATCCGAGCGGGAATCATGGCCGTACCAAAGGGGCAGACGGAAGCGGCACAGTCCTCAGGATTAACATATGTGCAAACGATGAGACATGTTGTTCTTCCGCAAGCGATCAAAATTGTCATTCCTCCGCTTAGCAACCAGTTTATCAATTTAGTTAAAAATTCATCGGTGCTCAGTGTTATCGCGGGATTGGATCTCATGTATTTCGGCGATCGAATCGCCAGCAAAACGTATGCGACCTTTGATACTTATATTTTTGTTGCTGTATTTTATTTGGTGCTGACTCTGCCTTTAAGCTACGTGGCGCATTATTTGGAAAGCAGACTGGCTAAACATAGTTAGAGAGGAGGAGAACAGATGGATTTCGCCAATGCTTTTTCAATCGAGAATTTAATGTTTATTTTGGATGGCTTTTACATGACGCTCAAAGTGGCGTTTTTTTCTATTATTTTMAGCTTTGTACTTGGCTCTATAGTCGGAATCATTCGTTATATGAAAGTGCCTGTTCTATCACCGATTCTTGCCCTGCTCGTAGAATTGCTGCGCAATTTGCCGCTGCTGCTCATTATTTTTTTCGCGCGATTCGCTTTACCGGATATTGGCATTCAGCTTGGTCCGGTGTACGCCGCGATTGTTGCTTTGACATTATTTGAAGGGGCTATGATTTCCGAAATCGTCCGCAGCGGATTGAATTCCATCGATAAAGGACAAATCGAAGCAGCTCGTTCATCGGGTCTCGGCTACATGCGCACGCTCTGGCATATTGTTCTGCCGCAGGGGCTTCGTCGTATGGTGCCTCCGCTCGTAAGCCAATTTATTTCGTTACTGAAAGATACGTCATTGGCCGTAGTTATTTCATTGCCGGAACTTATGAACCAATCGAAAATTGTTATCGGGCAAAATAATCATTATGTCATTCCGGTTCTTCTCTTAGCCGCTGTCCTATACTTTACTGTTAACTACGCCTTATCCTTAATTGCAAAACGACTGGAGACTAAAATCGTTTAATAATAAGGGATCGTCACAAGAAGTGCGATTTCATAAACGTATAGATGAATCGAATGGCTGACTTCATGAGAGGTCAGTCTAATTACGGATCACCCGTTCTTTACAAATATCTATGAAAATAATATCCCGTTGTTTACAATGATTGTAACAGGAGGGGATTATTTGCGAAGATATTTGACTAACGCCGGGATGCAAATGATACTGGTTGCTGCGGTGACAGCGATAGCAGGCGAATTCAAGATAACGCCCTTTAGCGGAGAAATGTTCCGCATTGGTCTCGGAAGCAGCGCTTTTCTGCTTTTTCTGCTGTTAATGCGGCATCTGCCCTATGTGTATACGGGGATGGTTACGGGGGTTACGGTGCTTGTTTTTCGATCTGTTTTAGACGGATTCGTTTCGTATGATACGTTCTCTCTCTCCGGAAGTCTGCAGACCCACTTATCGGCGGCGCTATACTATCTCATTTTTGCAATCGGAATGAAGCAGATTCAAGGCAATTTACCAGAACGCCAGCCGCTCCTTCTCGTTTGCATGATCGCAATTATCGATTTTATCTCGAATGAAATAGAGCTTTTGACTCGCAGTATTCTATTTGATGTAGCATATCTTTATAAGGGTCAGTTGTTGTTGATCGGAGTAACCTCAGTAGTTCGGAGCATCTTTGTGGTTGGAATTTACAGCAGTATGATCATTAGTCAGATGCGGGTCGTTCATAACGAACAGCAAAAACGGATGGAGCAAATGCTTAATGTCGGTTCGGGCCTGTACGGAGAAGTGTTTTACTTGAAAAAATCAATGGATACGATGGAGCAAATTACAGCCAAAAGCCATGAATTATATTGTAAGCTGAGTGGCACCGGAGAAAAAGACATTAGCCGAGCCATGCTGGACATTACACAGCAAATTCATGAGGTGAAGAAGGACTCCCAGCGTATTCTAGCTGGACTGCTTAAGGTATTCAACCGGGAAACGGCTTCCGACATGACGATTGCGGAAATCGTTATTTTTGTTATTCAATCCAATTCCGGCTATAGTAAAATGTTAAAGAAGGAGGTTCATTACGAAAAAAGGATAGACATTGATTATTCTACAGCCCACTTTATTCCGCTGTTAACCGTGCTTAACAATTTGGTTTCAAATGCAGTGGAGGCCATTGATACAGAGGGAATGGTTCGTATCAGGGTTTATGAACAGGAGGATGAAACGGTATTGGTCGTTTCCGATACGGGAACAGGAATTGAGGAGCAGAATAAGGAGGTTATTTTTGAACCAGGATTTACGACTAAATTTAATGACGAGGGATGTGCAGCTACCGGCATCGGCTTGTCGCATGTTCGCGATATCGTGCATTCATCAGGAGGAAAGCTGAGTTTGCATACCTCTAGTCAGTCAGGAGAAACAACCTTTGTTGTGGCTTTTTCGACCAATACATTGAAATTGGGGGTGTGATGACCAATGCTTTCATTTGGTATTGTGGATGATGATGCGGTATGTATACGAATGCTGCAGAGCATCATCGAGAAAGGCTGGCTGGGCGAGGTAGTCGTTACGGCGGAAAATGGGTGCGAAGGGGAAAAAGCTGTTCTTGGTGCGAATCCCGACGTCCTGCTGATTGATTTATTAATGCCGGAACAGGATGGAATTGAGACTATAAACCAACTAAAGCAAAAAGGCTATTGCGGAAAATATGTCATGATATCACAAATCGAAAATAAAGAAATGATTGGCAAAGCATATCAGGCGGGAATCGAATTTTATATTCATAAACCTATTAATCGGATAGAAGTCCAAGCTGTATTGTCTAAAGTGAATGAGCAATGGAAAATTGGGCGCTATTTGAATGAAATCAAGGACTCTATGGCAAAGCTCAGCAATTTGAATACGAATGTAGGGAGCCTCCAGAGAAAACAGTCGGTTCGAGAAATCATGCAGCCTATTTTGAAGGATATGGGAATAGTCGGTGAACTCGGAAGCAAAGACATGATTGAAATCATAGAACACCTTATTCATCATGATCAAGTAGAGTCGCTTCCTCCTCTAAAAGAGTTATATGAGATTACCGCCCGTACCCATCATGACCCCGCAAGAGAGGTTAAAGCCGTAGAGCAGCGGATACGCCGTGCGGTAATGAGCGCTGTTTCAAACCTCGCGAGCATTGGACTTACGGACTACAGCAATCCTAAATTTGAGCATTATGCTCCGCTCTATTTTGATTTTCAAGATATCCGTTTAAAAATGAAAGAGATCGATGAAAAGCTGCAGCCGGGAAAAGGAAAGGTTAATATCAAAAAGTTTCTGCAGGTGTTTTACTTAGAAGTGCTCGACAACCGAAGAAACCAGCAATATAAATAAACTCCGATAAACAAAAATAGAATACCTTTAAGGCGTATGCCACGGGAAAAACAAGAAAAGCCGCAAAATTGCGGCTTTCTTGTTTTATAGAGCAAGGATTGCAAATCAGCAATAGAACGAGCTTACAAGCGTTTAAGATTCCGGCTGCATATATTTGCTGCGGTATTGTCCCGGCGTCATCCCTTCCTGCTTGCGGAACGCTCGGATGAAGTTCTGTGAATTGGTAAAGGTAAGCCGCTCGCCGATTTCCTTGATAGAAATGTCCGTCTCGACAAGCCATTTGGTCGCGAGATTCAACCGGTACTGGGACAAGTATTCGCTGAAGGTCATATCCGTTTCTTTCTTAAATACGTTGCTAAGATAGAAAACATTGTAATGCATCCTTGCGGCGCATTCCTCGAGCGTAATTGCCGTACCGTATTCGCGATGGATGATTTCTATAATCTGCTCCGATATATTCTGGTACTGCGTTTCCTGACGGTCGCGGAAGACGGCGATCAAAGGATGTATGATTCGTTTCTCGAACCAGGCTTCGATTTCTGAGGCGACATACAGCTGCATCAGCTCCTCGTATAGCGTTGATCCCCGGATATTCCGTTTATCGATTTGCATACCGATTTCCTGCATCACGATCATCAGATCATTGAGCAAGCGAACGAGTGAAATCTGGTAATCCTGAGGCTCCCTCTCTTTGAGAAATACCTGACCCAGCCATTCCTTGAGCAGCTCTGACGCCCGAGTCTCATCAGATAGCTTAATCGCGTCAATCAGCTCATTATGAAGTTGTACGGGATAGAAGTAGACGCGCGTATGCTTGCCCGCATTCAAGCTGGAATAAGGGATAATCACACCTTTCCCAAGCTTCAGACGATGCTTCAGCGCCTCAAGACCTTCCTGGTAAGCGCGCGTCGTTTGCTTCAGGCTGTGGAATGGCAAACTGATGCCGATGCTGACATCGAGATCAAGATATTGCTTCATGCTCAGCTGAATCGTTTCCGTCAGTTTATAAAGATGGTTGTTGAACTCATCAAGTGATTGATTGCCGCTCCCGAATAACGTCACTTGCGTTTGATCGACGATGACCGGAGGGAGACGGTCAGAGGCAGGCACGGTATCCTCAACAATATTTGTAATCGCGAAGAGCAGCAGGTCGAGATCTTTCTGCTCATAGCGGGTTTCGTTCAAAATATCGATCTGCAGTGTTAGAACTGCTAGATTATCCCAGTGGGATACTTGCTTGTCATAGCCGAATAATCGAATTTTCTCGTTGATCTCCGCAGCGCTTACCTGTCCCTGGAACAATTTCATGAGAAAATAAGTGCGGGCTTGCCGGCTGTTCTGGTTCACCTCATAGTGTAAATTCTCATTGGAGTGGAATAGGTCGCGAATATGCTCGTCGATTAATTGCAGCTCGTTCTTATTCGACTCCGAAATCTCAGGCAGCCGGTTGGCAATACTCTGGAATAGCGTCCGAATCGGAGAATAGACTTTTCTGCTGCCTTGCCAGACAAGCACAAGCGTGAGCAATATAATGAGCAGGCACACATAGAAAGTGAACCATCCGATCGACCTCGCTTCCTTCGACACCTCGGCAAGGTCGGTGAAGCTGGCGTAGATCCAGCCATTAAAATCGGAACGGACATAGGTAACCGAGATGAGATCATTCCGGAATTGGCCGGACTTGCCGGAAATTTTCGTAAGATCGTTTTCCTTCAACGTTCCGTTGTCCGTTAGAAGCGTTCCGATCTTTGAAGGATCATGATGAACAATGATGCGGTAATCCTCATCCAGCACCATGACTTCGCGGGTTTCATTCGGCGAATCCATTATTTTCGCAAGACTGCAACTCGGAATGGTCGCAATCGCGACGCCTCGTTTGTCCGTGGTATGCAGCGGCATTTTTTTGACCAAAGCGACCGTATAGGGACAGCCGTAGCTTGACGTATCGCTTGAGCCGATGTCGGTGGAGTTCAGCAGCAGCCAATCGGTGCTTTTGCCTGGCCTCTCGATTAGTTTGAGCAATTCCTCCTTGGAAGCGTGTTCATCAAATTTGTAGAGACCGCGATTGTTAATGATCCAGTTCGATGCCGAATTGGCGAGAATGACATCCGTGACGCGGGTATCGGGAGATTGCAGCAAACTAAGCTCTTCCTTCAGCTGGTTATAGAGCTGGAAATCCTTGAACGTAATAGGCCGGTACAAGGCCTCCTGCAGCTGATTCGTATTAATGACATAATTTAGCGTGTAGTCGACGGTTCGCAGCACCTGCTCGATATTGCCGTTCAATTGGTTCATAATTTGAACGCTGCTTTCATTGACATGCTGTTGTATGGAATTGGAAGATTTCATATACGAGAAAAATCCGAGCGCTGAGAGAGGCAAAATGCTGGTCAAACAACCGAAAAGCAGCATTTTGGTATATAAGTTGTGCTTCCTCATTCCAATCAGCCTTTCAAACAGAAGATGTTTTCATTCTACTCAAATGAAGGAATAGGCACAAGTAATGCTGTACAAAAAAACGGCATCCATAGATAATAGAGTTGATTTGGAACCTCAAGGTTAAAAATTAGGAGGTAAGCGCGAGTGAGAAGGAATCGGTGGCGTTGCTGGATGCTGCTTATCACTATTTTGCTGCTGGCGGGTGGATGTGCTCGTGCAGGGGACGACAACAATAACGTTAAATCATTGAAGAATGAAAAGAAAGGCAGCCAATCGGCAGCCATTTCAATATTAGCCAATTTACATACTTCGACGGTTCCTCCGGACCGAATGGAACGTATGCTTGAAGAGAAGACGGGCACGATGCTCGACATACAATGGGTACCTGACGGCAGCTATGAGGAAAAATTGAATGCCGCGCTTGCGACTGAAAGTTTGCCGCAGGCGGTATTTCTGAAAAATAGCGCTTCGCTTGTTATGCTTCGCAGCGCCATTCGCGATGGTCAGTTTTGGGAGATCGGCACCATGCTGGACCAATATCCGAACTTGAAACGCCTTAATCGCGAGGTATTGAGCAATACAGCCGTTGACGGCAAATGGTATGGTCTGTATCAGGAGCGGCCTTTGTCCCGGCAAGGCGTCATCTACCGGCAGGATTGGGCAGAACGGCTGGGGCTGCAGTCGCCTGCCACAGTCGATGAGCTGTACACGATGATCAAGCGGTTCACTCAGGAGGATCCGGATGGAAATGGCATGGCGGATACAATAGGATTAACGGATCGAAACGATCTCATCTACGGAGCGTTCAAGACAGTAAGCTCTTATTTCGGCACGCCGAATGAATGGGGAGTAAATGATGGACGGCTGCAGCCCGAATTTATGTTTCCCGAATATATGGAGACCATGAAGTTTTTCCGTAAGCTCCATCAAGAGCAATTAATGAACGTCGATTTTCCCGTGATGGGGAAGGTGGATCAGCAGCAACTTTTCATTGACGGCAAGGCCGGCGTATATATTGGCGCATTAGGCGATGTTGTCAGCCTCTATGCCAAATTGAAGGAACAGCATCCGGAAGCGAGTCTTGAGGTTGAGAACCGTGTAAAGGGCCCGAAAGGCTACGGCATATGGTCAACGCCGGGTTACGGCTCGATCGTGCTTTTCCCGAAATCGGCAATTCCCACAGAAGACAGGCTCAGGGAAGTGCTTGCCTTCTTCGATCAATTGATGGAACCGGAAATTGCCAATATGATCTATTGGGGTTTGGAGAACGAGCATTATACGGTGGAGGAGGGAAAAGTCATTCCTTCCGATGACTATGCCCGTCTCAGTGAAGAGGTCAGACCATACCTTGCTCTGCAGATCGGCGGGCACAGCACGATTCCAGGCCTGCTGGATGTCGGCTATTCATGGCCGACAAGAGTGAAGGCAGAGCAATTGGTGAAGGATAATGACCAACAATTGATCCATGATCCAACGGAATCGTTAGAGTCTGTTACGTATAACAATAAAGGTGTCATGCTGCAGACGATCATAAGTGACGCAACATATAACTTTATAATCGGAGAGATCGACGAAGCCGGTTTCGATTCTGCGATAGCGGAGTGGAAGGAACAAGGCGGCGAGAAGGTGATCGAGGAGTTTTCCGAGGCGTATCGCAAGCAACAAGATCAATAATCGAATAGACGTATCCTAAGGGTCTTGTCAGAGCGAATGCCATCGCTTCTGCCAAGGCCCTTTTATATGTTTTTTTGCATGATCGGACTGCGCTCTTCCCAATAATCAGCATAATCCTTGCATTTGATCTGACCTTGGGTAGACGGCGAAATGCAGCAGCAGCAAGGGGTTGCAGCTACATATCCAGAGATTATTCTCGGAATGGCGGCTGTACGCTTATATTGATGAGGCAACGGAAACAACAAAAAACGGAGGTCAGCCGAATGAAGAGAAAAAGTGCAATCGTACTTGCTGCCGCTGCTGTATCAATGGTTCTTGTAGCTGGATGCGGCAACAACAATGCAGGTGAAACGAACAATATTGAAGCGACGCAGAAACCTAATGAGGGTGCTGCGCAAAGTACGGATAAACCTGCGGAGCCGCTCAAATTATCCGTCATGCTGGACTTGCATGAGCCAGAGGTTCCTTCCGACAAGATCGAAAAATTACTCGAAGAGAAAACGAATACGCAGCTGGATATTCAATGGGTACCTGACGGCAGCTATGACGACAAGCTAAATGCTGCCTTCGCGACAGGATCTCTGCCGCAAGCCGTTCAATTGAAAAACGCAGAGTCGCTCGGTTTGTTCCGCGACGCTATCAAGGATGGACAGTTTTGGGAGATTGGTCCGTTCATTGAAGAATTTCCAAATTTGACCAAGCTGAACAAGGATGTTCTGAATAATACTTCGGTAGGCGGCAAGATATATGCGCTTTACCGTGAATCCGCACTCTCCCGCCAAGGCATTATTTTCCGCAAAGATTGGGCAGAAAAACTGGGGTTAGCCGCTCCAAAGACCATCGATGAGTTGTATAACATGCTGAAGGCGTTTAAAGAGCAGGATCCGGATGGCAACGGCAAGCAAGATACGATTGGTTTGACGGATCGCAGCGATTTGGTTTACGGCGCGTTCAAGACAGTCAGTTCCTATTTCGGAACGCCTAACGGATGGGGAGAGAAAGAGGGCAAGCTGGCTCCTGAGTTTATGTTTGCTGAATATATGGATACGATGAACTTCTTCAAGAAGCTGCATAAAGAAGGGTTGATCAACCAGGACTTTCCGGTAACGGCTAAAAACGATCAACAAAATCTGTTCGCGACTGGCAAAGCAGGGGTATACATCGGCGCTTTGGGCGATGTGCAAAGCATGGATCCGAAAGTGAAGGAAATCAATGCCGCCGGCGAGCTGGATATCCAGAACCGCATCGAAGGCCCGAAAGGCACAGGCATCTGGTCGACAGCCGGCTACGGCTCTGTATTCCTGTTCCCTAAATCGGCGATCAAATCGGAAGAAGAACTGAAGCAAGTATTATCATTTTTCAACGAGCTGATGTCGCCTGAACTGTCCAATGTCGTGCAATGGGGCATCGAGGGAGAGCATTACACTTTGCAAGACAACCATGTGGTGCCTTCCGAAGACACGAAACTGACGAATCGTGAAACAAAACCATATCTGAGCTTCCAAATTGGCGGGCAGGGCACGATTGCTGAATTGCTAGATCCGACGTACCCGCTGCCGGTGAAAGCGAAGTCCGAAGAGCTGATTAAAGACAATGAAAGTATTCTGATCAATGACCCAACGGTTGCACTGGAGTCTAAGACGAGGATTGAGAAAGGCGTCCGCCTCTCCGAGATTATTAAAGACGCGACTTATAAATACATCCTGGGCGACATTGACGAAGCCGGATTCCAGGCTGCGGTCGAAAAGTGGTTGAAAGATGGCGGACAACAAATGATTGAAGAATACAACTCGAACGAATAGCGATTAAAAATAACATAAAAGCAGTAAGCATACGGGGCTGTTGATGGAGCAGCCTCCTTTAAGTCCTGCTGAGAAAGGATGGGTTATGCATGAATGAAGCAACGGTCAGGACAGCTGCGGCTCCGGCTTCGCGGATGAAACGAAGGAGAGGCAGACTGGGACAAGTGTGGAAAGACCGGGCGCTCTACCTGATGATTATTCCGGGTTTGTTGTTCTTTATTATTTTCAAATACGTGCCTATTGGAGGGATTGCGATTGCCTTCCAGGATTACAAGCCGTATAAAGGGATCGGCGGCAGTGAATGGGTAGGGTTTGAGCATTTTTCCCGATTATTTCAAGAGCCTGATTTCTTTATGATTTTGGGCAATACGTTAATACTATTCGCTTTGAATCTAGTATTTTTCTTTCCGGTTCCGATTATTATCGCGGTTATGCTGAATGAAGTAAGGCACTCCTTCTTTAAGCGATTTGTACAGACGATCGTTTATATTCCGCATTTTATGTCATGGGTGATTATTGTATCGATCTCGTTCATCATGCTCTCCATGGATAGAGGGCTGATCAATGAGCTGCTTGTGATGATGGGTTTGGAGAAAATCAATTTTCTAATGAGCAACGGATGGTTTCGTCCAATGTATGTGCTGCAAATCATTTGGCGTGAAGCCGGATGGGGAACGATTATTTATTTGGCGGCAATGGCAGCCATCGATCCGCAGTTGTATGAAGCGGCGCGAATGGATGGAGCCGGCCGATTGCGCCAAATCTGGCATATTACCCTTCCGTCGATTAGAAGCGTTATTATTGTCCTGCTTATCTTGAAAATCGGGGATGTGCTGGAGCTTGGATTCGAACATATTTATCTTCTATTGAACTCGATGAACCGAGAGGTAGCGGAAATTTTCGATACGTATGTCTATACGGCTGGCTTGAAGCAAGGTGAGTACAGCTACAGTACGGCGGTAGGTTTTTTCAAATCAATCGTTGGACTCATCCTCGTGATGGGTGCGAATTGGCTTTCCAAGAAAGCAGGCGAAGAAGGCGTTTATTAATAAATGAAAAGGAGGGTACACCGCGAATGAAGGATCAAACATTAGGCGGACGGATTTTTGACACCGTTAACTATGCGCTGCTGTCCATCATAGCTCTTGTTATGATTTTACCGTTTATCAACGTTGTAGCAGGCTCCTTTACGACTGTGGGTGAGCTTGCCCGCAAGCAATTCGTTATTATCCCGACGATTTGGTCGCTGGATGCTTACCGTTTTATTTTTTCAACGAATACAATCTTTAAGTCGCTTGGCGTCTCGATTGGCGTGACGTTTGCGGGAACCCTGTTCAGCATGCTGCTTACATCGTTTATGGCGTACGGTTTATCCAAGCCGCAGCTATTAGGCAGAAAAACGATCAACTTTATCGTCGTATTCACGATGCTTTTCAGCGGCGGTCTGATTCCCAGCTTCCTGGTCGTTAAGGAAATGGGACTAATTGACTCCTATGCTTCCTTGTTCGTTCCGACGGCTGTTAATGCATTCAATCTCATCATAATGAGAAACTTTTTTCAAAATTTGCCGGATGGTTTGGAAGAGTCGGCGAAGATGGACGGAGCGGGCTATTGGGCGATCTTTACAAGAATTGTACTTCCGCTCTCCATGCCGGCGGTTGCGACGATCTCCTTGTTCTATGCCGTAAACTATTGGAATACGTACTTGCCTGCCATTCTCTATTTGAACGATGCAGACAAGTGGCCGGTACAGGTTATTCTTCGGCAAATCGTCGTACTGGCGAGCGGACTTGCGGGCGATACGTCGGATATGGGCAATGGTTATGTGATGCCGCCGCAGCAGACCATTAAGATGGCTGTTATCGTCGTCGCCACGGTGCCGATTCTAATCGTCTATCCGTTCTTGCAAAAGCATTTCGCCAAAGGCGCGCTAATTGGTTCGATAAAAGGGTAAACCGCAATCTGTTTCAATACGAAAGGAGCATTTGGCTCGATGAATCATACTAACCTTGTGTCAGCGCAAGCCGCGTTCACGCCTTTGCAGTGGGCGCAAGCCGCTTGCGATTCCTTAATGGCCCGCTATACCCCGCCGCAGCTTCCTCCTGAGAATAGATGGCATTACCATCAAGGCATTTTCCTTCATGGGATGCAGCAGGTATGGTTAAGAACCGGCAATGAAGCATACCGGGACTATCCCAAGCAATATGTGGATCATTTAATCGATGAATATGGCAATTTTCTGTTTGCACGCGATGAATTGGATGCCATTATGCCGGGCTTGCTGCTGTTCCCTCTTGATGATAGCGGTCTTGGTGATTCGCGTTATCGCACGGCGATCGAGAAGCTTCGAGGACTGTTCGGCACGTTGAACCGTACTTCGGAGGGAGCGTTTTGGCATAAAGACAAATATCCGCGTCAGATGTGGCTGGATGGTTTATATATGGGCGGCGTGTTCGCGCTTGAATATGCTAATCGCTATGACGATGAAAGCTTGATTGCTATGGTAACGGAATGGGAGCGGCTCATGCGGAGGCGCATGACCGACGAAGATACAGGCCTGTTGTTTCATGCCTATGACGAAAGCCGGCAATTCCCTTGGGCCGATCCGGCAACCGGATGCTCACCCGAGCTGTGGGGCCGGTCATTAGGCTGGTACGGAATGGCATTGGCTGATTTTCTCGATCGTTTGCCCGCGTCGCATCCTGCTGCAATGGAATGGAAGGAACAGCTGGGCATGTTCGCGACGACACTGATTCGGTTTCAGGATGCGGAAAGCGGATTATGGTATCAGGTGGTCGATCAAGGAGACCGGGCTGACAATTGGCTCGAAACGTCCTGTACCAGCTTGTTTGTCTATACGATCGCCAAAGCCGCAAAGCACGGATGCATCGACGGGGAACAGATGAATGCGGCATGGAAAGGGTATGAAGGTCTGATTGCCCGCCTTAAGCAGGATGAGCTCGGCATCATCGTTCCGGATATTTGCATTGGCACCTCTGCGGGAGAATATGACTACTACGTTTCCAGACCCGTCAGTGAGAACGACCTGCATGGCGTAGGCGCTTTTATACTGGCTTGCACCGAGATGGAATCATGGTATGAGAGCAGGGAGGGGTCCAAGGGATGAGCCATTCGAAAGAAACGTTCAACAATCCGATCCTGCCGGGCTTTTATCCCGATCCGTCGATTTGCCGGGTTGGCGAGGATTATTATATGGTCACTTCAAGTTTTGAATATTACCCGGGCGTCCCTTTGTTTCACAGCAAGGATCTCGTCCATTGGCAGCAGCTGGGCCATGTGCTTGATCGGCCGTCTCAACTGGATCTGGATGGCACGCCCTGCTCCAAAGGGATATACGCGGCTACGATCCGTCACCATGCTGGTTTATTCTATATGATCACGACATTCGTCGTCAGCCAGACAGGAGCTCGCCGTAATTTCTATGTGACAGCGGAGGACCCGGCGGGAGACTGGTCCGATCCGATCTGGCTGCCGGATGCCCCGGGCATCGATACTTCTTTTTTCTTCGACGACGACGGCAAGGCTTACGTGATGGCGAATCGCGTCCCTCCGAGCGGACAGCAGTATCCGAAGCATATGGAAATATGGCTGCAGCAGTTTGATATCGAGGACAAAAGGCTGATCGGCGAAAAATACAGCTTATGGGATGGAGCGCTAAAAAACGCCCATGCCCAAGAAGGGCCGCATATCTACAAGAAAGACGGCTATTACTATCTGCTGATTGCCGAGGGCGGCACCGGATTTACGCATGCCGTAACCGTCGCAAGAAGCATCTCCGTGACGGGCCCGTACGAGAGCTGCAAATCAAACCCGATATTGACGCATCGTCATTTGGGACGGGAATACGCGATAACGAACGTCGGTCATGCCGATCTTGTCGAGTCGACGGCCGGCGAATGGTGGATGGTATGCCTCGCCTCGCGTCCTTATGGCGGGCCCTACCGCAATCTTGGCCGGGAGACGTTTCTTGTGCCGGTCGAATGGGAAGACGGCTGGCCGGTCGTCAATCCGGGCAAAGGGGTGGTGGAGCTGCAATCCCGCAGGCCGAATTTGCCGGAGCATCGTTTCCCTGCTAAGCCCGCTTGCGACCATTTCGACAGCGGGAAGCTGGATGACTGCTGGAATTTCATTCGCACGCCTCGCGGCGATTTCTGGAGCCTAACGGACAGGCCGGGCTTTCTCCGGCTGCGGCTGAAGCCGGAGTCGATCGCCCAGCCGGTTAACCCGAGCTTCGTCGGAAGGCGGCAGCAGCATATGAGCTTTGCGGCTCGTACGGTGATGGAGTTCGCTCCGGGGCTGGATGGCGAGGCGGCGGGCGTGGTGCTGCTGCAAAACCATGAATATATGCTGCGCTACGAGTATACGAAGGTTCGCGGTTCGAGCTTATTGCGGTTAGTCGAGCGCAAGGGCGGGGCGGAACAAATACTGGCGGCACGGGAATGGAGCGGCAACAAGTTGTACATCAAAATCGAGGCTGAACAGCAAAACTATCGTTTCCAGTATGCCGCATTGTCCGGGCAATGGGAGACTCTCGCGGAAGACGTTGACGGCAGGCTGCTCAGCTCGGATGTTGCCGGCGGTTTTGTAGGAGCTTATTTGGGGCTGTATGCCACATCGAGCGGATTGGCTAGCGACAATTTCGCTGATTTTGACTGGTTTGAATACGGAGGGACAGAGACATGACAGAAACTGCAAATAAATCCCGCGAGCCATGGATCTCCGATCAAGGTGACGGAACCTATCGCAATCCGGTGCTTCATGCCGATTATTCGGACCCGGACGTTATCCGCGTAGGGGACGATTTCTATATGACGGCTTCAAGCTTCGGGCATCTCCCGGGGCTGCCCATTCTTCATTCTAAGGATTTGGTCAACTGGACTTTGATCAATCATGTTATCAAGGAAATGCCGCTGCCGGGCTATGACCAGCCGCAGCACGGTAACGGCGTATGGGCGCCGAGTCTGCGGTATCATGCCGGAACGTATTGGGTGTTCTACGGCGATCCCGATGTCGGCATCTTCATGAGCACGGCTGACGATCCGGCCGGCGAATGGACACCTCTCCATCTGCTGCAGGAAGGAAAAGGGCTCATCGATACTTGCCCGTTCTGGGATGAGGATGGGAAAGCCTATCTCGTGCATGCGTTCGCGAACAGCCGCTGCGGCATTAAGCATAAGCTTCGTCTGTGCGCAATGGCGCCGGACGGCAGCAGGCTCTTGGACGAAGGACAGATTATTTTTGACGGAACGGAAGGGCATCCGACGATGGAAGGCCCGAAAATGTACAAGCGAAACGGCTATTATTATATCTTTGCTCCGGCAGGAGGCGTTAAGCCGGGCTGGCAGATGGTGCTGCGCTCTGAAGCGGTCTACGGTCCGTATGAGGATCGGATCGTGCTTCATCAAGGGGACAGCGTAGTTAATGGACCGCATCAAGGAGGTTTAGTAGAGCTTGAATCAGGCGAGTCCTGGTTTATGCATTTTCAGGATAAGGGCGCTTATGGACGAATCGTACATCTTCAACCGGTTGTTTGGCAGGACGATTGGCCGTTCATGGGGATTGATACGAATGGAGACGGGATCGGTGAACCGGTTATTCAATATCCGAAGCCGAAGGTTAGGGGGAGTGCGCCGATTGCAGTCCCCGCTGCTTCCGATGAATTCAACGGAAGCCTGCTAGGTAAACAATGGCAGTGGCAAGCCAATCCGGATCACCGTTGGTATGAGCTGGGGGCGCTTGAGAGCCATATCCGATTGCATTCGCTGCCGATTCCTGCAGGCAGTCGAACGTTGTTCGATGTGCCACAGCTGCTGCTTCAGAAGCTCCCGGCGGAGCAATTCGATATGACGGTGAAGCTATCCTGCTCCGAATTGAAGAAGGGCGATGCTGCGGGTCTTGTCATGTTCGGCTTTGCATTTGCCTACCTCTCGGTTTGCCGCGAGGAAGAAGGCGGGCTTTCGCTTCATTATACGGAAGGGGATCAAGAAGCTGAGCGGTGCATTTCGAGCCATAAACTGAACACCAGCACCGTCTGGCTTCGGGTTTCGGTCCGCCTGGAAGCAAGCTGTGTATTTGCTTACAGCGAGGATGGAAAGCTGTATCACTCTATTGATTCACAGCCATTTACCGCACGCGAGAGCCGCTGGGTCGGCGCAAAGGCGGGGATTTTCGCTCTTCATCGAGAGGAGCAGAGACAGGGCGGATACATCGATGCCGATTGGTTCCGCGTAAGCGCGCCGGAGGAGGTGCTTGGCCAATGAGCGGAATGAAGTCGTTTCCTGAGGTTGAACTGCCGCGAATTCCGAAACGCGAATTTTCGATTACGCAATTCGGTGCAGTTGGAGACGGGAGGACGGACAATACAGAAGCGATCGCAAGCGCGATTGCGGCATGCGATGAAGCAGGCGGGGGGCGCGTCGTCATACCGGCAGGATTATGGCTCACCGGCCCCATCGTCCTCCGAAGCCGAATTGAGCTCCACGCGGAATCAGGAGCGCTCGTCACATTTAGCCGTGATTTCGAGCAGTACCCGTTAATGTTATCGCAATTCGAGGGTCAGCCTGCCGTTCGCTGCCGCGCGCCGATTGACGGGGAAAATCTTGAGGATATCGCGATTACTGGACAAGGTGTATTCGATGGCAGCGGCGACGCATGGCGGCCGGTCAAGCGAATGAAGATGACGGAATTGCAGTGGAAACAACGGATCACATCTGGCGGAGTGGTTGCGGAGAATACTGAGGGAGAAGTATGGTGGCCAACCGCTCAGGCCATGCATGGCGAAGCGGAAATAAGCCGATTGCGGCAGGCAGGCAGTCTTGACCCGGCGGAATATAGCGCAGCAAGAGATTATCTTCGACCGGCTTTGGTTAGTCTGCGAGGCTGTCGGCGCTTGCTGCTTGATGGACCGACGTTCCAGAATTCGCCGGGATGGTGCCTTCATCCTTGGGGGTCCGAGCATGTAACGGTACGCCATGCGACGGTGCGCAATCCTTGGTATTCGCAAAATGGAGACGGACTCGACATCGATTCCTGCCGGTTCGTCACGGTCGACGGCTGTTCGTTCGATGTCGGGGATGATGCGATTTGCATGAAATCCGGCAAGAATGAAGCGGGCCGCAAGCTAGCCATGACTTGTGAATATGTCACGGTGACGAACTGCAAGGTTTATCACGGTCATGGCGGCTTCGTTATCGGCAGCGAAATGTCTGGCGGGGTCAATCATATCCATGTATCCGATTGCGAGTTTATGGGGACGGATATCGGTCTCCGCTTCAAAAGCGCGAGAGGACGCGGCGGGATCGTGGAGGATATCCGCATCGAGAACATCCGCATGAAGGATATCGGGCTGGAAGCGATATCGTTTCATTTATTTTATCAAGGCGTGGAAGGCTCAGAAGGATTCGACGACACAGAACACCCGGTCGATGAAGGAACGCCTGTTTTCCGCAAAATTACGATGCGGAATATTTACTGCTCTGGAGCGTCGGTCGGTTTGCTCGTTAACGGGCTTGCGGAGATGCCGCTCAGCGACTGCTTGCTTGAAAATGCGGTCGTCCAAAGCGAGCGAGGCGTGATATGCAGGTTTGCCGCAGGGCTGAAGCTTCGCAACATCCGCCTTCATGTGACGGAAGGACCGCTGGCTTCTTTTCATGAATGCAAAGATGTAGAAATGGTAGATTGGCAAGGCGAAACGACGGATGCGAACGTTCAATCTCCGATTCAGGTTACAGGAAGCAGTTCCGCCAACATAAAGCTGGTCCCTCTCCCTAACAGCATGAGCAGTTGAATGAAGCAGCATAAGTGAAGTGGATCACTCTATTGGCTCGGCAGCCATAGCGGTGATCCTTATTTATTTCATCGAAGGGACAGTGAAAGGGGGGATGGCGAGCCCAGGGACTAGAGAGATCATTCTTACTATGCGGGATGCCGCATTTGGTTTTGAATGCGTTTACATTACGGGAGGGATCGAATTGAAAAAATGGCTCTATTATATTTTAATTATTTGTTTACTTCTAACTTGTATGCCTATGTACGCATCTGCTGATTCAAGCGTGAAATTATCAACGGAGCTTGGGGCGGAGCGGGAAGCTGCCGTTCTTCCGCTTCCCGCTTTTCCGACCGCAGAGGGGGGAGGCAAATATGTTACTGGCGGCAGGGGCAAGGATGTTTATGAGGTCACAACGCTTGCGGATTACGCGCAAAACGAAGCTCCGATTCCCGGCTCGCTGCGCGATGCCGTAAGCGCGGGGGATCGGACAATCGTCTTCCGTGTAGGAGGCACCATTCATTTGAAAGAGTCGCTTAAGGTGATGGGCAGCAATCTGACCATAGCAGGGCAAACCGCCCCTGGGGACGGTATCACGATCAGCGATTATACGACCTCTCTTGAAGCGGACAATATTATCATACGGTATATCCGCTTCCGGCTGGGGGACCGTTATGCCAGCGAGGACGATGCCTTTGGCGTTCGTTACCACAAAAATATCATCATTGACCACTGCTCCTTCAGCTGGTCCGTGGATGAGGTGGTCAGCCTGTACGACAATGTCAATACGACCGTGCAATGGTCGATCTCTTCGGAAAGCATGCTGATGACGTCGCATCAGAAGGGGCGTCACGGGTACGGCGGGATATGGGGCGGGAACAATGCGTCCTATCTTAACAACCTGATTGCGCACAGCACAAGCCGTAATCCGCGCTTCCCGACGGACAAGCGGGAGCTGGACTTGACGGATATGACTAACAACGTCATTTACAACTGGGGCTTCGCTTCTTCCTACGGCGGCGGAGAAGGCTCATATAATATAAGAAACAATTATTACAAATACGGCCTGAATACCTATCAAAGCGTGCGGAGCCAGCTTTTTGGCGAAGTTGGCAGCGCCTACGATACGAGAATATACATCGGCGGCAACTTTATGGACGGCAATTCTTCGGTAACCAGCAATAACTGGCTCGGCGTGCAGAAGGTTCTGGATTCAGAGGCAAAGCTGGATGCTCCGATCGATGTGAGAGGGAGCTATGAAGAAATCAGCGACGAGCAGTACGGGTATTACGAGGCTGTATCCTCACAGGCGGCATATGAACGAGTGCTCGCGGATGCCGGCGCAACGCTGCCGAAACGGGATGCGATTGATGCCCGCGTGATCAATGATGTTCGCAACCGCACCGGTCAGCATATTAATTCGCCTAAGGAAGTTGGCGGCTATCCGGAGCATCCTATGACCTTGTCCACAGTAGCAGATCAGGATAAGGACGGGATGGATGATGTATGGGAGCAGGCTAACGGTTTGTCGGCTGCGGATCCGGAAGACAGCAGCACAGTGACGTTATCGCCGGAAGGCTATACCAATCTGGAAGTCTACTTAAACGCTCTTGTGCCTTCGGTGCCAGGCGACAATGTCGACAATCCGGCAGCCAGACTGACGAGCCCAAGCAATAACAGCATAATTGAAGCGGGCTCCGATTTAACGATAGAAGCGGAGGCAAGCGACAAAGACGGGATTGCCAAAGTAGAGTTTTATATCGACGGCATGAAGGCCGGTGAAGATATGGAGGCACCGTATCGTTTCCAATGGGCCAATATCGCTGACGGCACGCATTACATCATTGCGCGTGCGATTGATCGGCAAGGTTTGGCGGCGCAATCCTCGAACGCTGCGGTTCACGCCAATACAACAACTGATCTTGGCCCATGGCAATCGGTAGACATCGGCAATGTTGGCATTGAGGGTCATGCGCAAGTAGAAGCCGATCAATCCATCACTGTAAAGTCTGGCGGCGATATCGGCGGCACAGCGGATGCATTCCATTTTCTATACCAGAAGCTGGAAGGCAACGGGGAAATCATAGCGAGAATCGATCATGTGACGCCTACGGATGACAATGCTGAAGCGGGTCTTATGATTCGGGAATCATTGGAGCCAGGCGCAAGAATGGCGCTGATTGCCATTCCGTACGTGAAGAACGGCAAGCAAGCCGCGATGATCGGCCGCGAGACGAACAAAGGAGCTTCGGATCGGATCGAAAGTGATGCGTTCATCCATACGCCTTACTGGCTCAGGCTTGTCCGTCTGGGCGATCAATTGACAGGCCTGGTCTCGCCGGATGGCATCTCGAACTGGACTCGAATTGGCTCCTTCTCCGTCGATTTTGCTGACAATGCGCAGCTCTATGTAGGCTTGGCTGTTGATGCATCTAAGGCCGAGGACAGCGTTTGGAAATATAATACGTCCAGCTTCGCGGGCGTCCAGCTTAAAGCGTTAGCAGCAGATTTCCCAGCGGCTCCGACAGCAGTGACCGCCTCCATTGAATCGGGCGACAAGCAGGTGCAGTTGAATTGGAGCCCCGCTGATGCTAATGCCAAATCTTATATCGTGAAGCGCGGCGATATATCCGGCGGGCCGTACAAGGAAATTGCGAACGTTGCCAGCGGAACGACCTATACTGACGAGAATGTCGTGCCGGACAAATCCTACTACTATACCATCGTAGCTGTTAATTCATCCGGATTAAAAAGCTACGAATCGCAGGAGGTATCAGCAGTGCCTACAGGCGATCCTGAAAATATTTATTATGTAGACGATCACTTCGAGGAGGATGGACTGGCAACCGTTCCGACAGCTTACAAAGCAAGCTTCCCGGGGAATGGCGGGCTAGAGAAGGTTGAAGTGGCTCCCGTACCGAATAGCAGCAGCGGCAATACATCCGCTAAGGCGTTGTATATTACCGACCAAGGCAATGCAACGGAAAATGCCCAAAGCGTATCGTTCTTCCGGCAATTCGAATCACAGAAAGGAACCGTGATTATCGATGCCGACTTTATGCTGACAGAGGAAAGCGGCAATGCCGTGCTTTTTCAAATCAAAAGCTATGATGACAGCAAACGGGCTTTCTCGATCGGGATTCGGAAGCCGACGGCCCCTGAGAATGCGAACAAGTCAGCGACAACGATCGTATACGACAACGGCTCATCCAGCTTTTACGCTTTGTCGGATGAGACATTTGCCCAATATAAAGACAAATGGCAAAATATAAAACTGGTTCTCGATGTGGCGGCAGGCAATGTGACGATTTACTTGAACGGGAAAGAGATCGGCACCTTCGATGATTATAAGGACAAGGACAATTTCAAAAAGATGGGCGTTGGCCGCATCTATTCTGCGACGGCCGGAGGCGGCACGGGTACTTACTATATCGACAATCTGAAAGTATACGTGGAACCGATCGCATCACCTAAAGGATTGAACGCTATGCCTGGAAACGGAGCGGTTCAGCTTGAATGGTCGGAGACGCCGGGCGCATTATCCTACAATGTGTTCAGAAGCGAGTCCGATGGAGGTCCATATACGCTTATACCAGCCACGGAGGAACAGCCAAATCCGGTTCTCATCCCGGCTAGCAGGTTTGTAGATGCCTCCGTAGACAATGATAAAACTTATTATTATGTCATTACGGCGAATAGTCCGACCGGTGAGTCCGGCTATTCCAATCAAGCGCAAGCAAAGCCCAGCGAATCAGCTGCCAAACCGGATGCGCCAGCCGGACTCCGGGCAACTGCCCGGAACGCGCAGCTGGAGCTGGAATGGAATGCCGTTCCGAATGCGGTGTCCTATGAATTGAAGCGTTCAAGCAGCGCTTCCGGTCCGTTCGAAACCATCATGTCCAAAATAACGGATACGTCTTACCGACTTGGCAGCGTTCCGAATGATGAATCTTTTTATTATGTCGTCTCTGCCAAAAGCGTAGGCGGCGAGGGCCCGAATTCGGAGCCGATTTCCGCGAAGGCGTATGCGCCTCCGGGAACTCCTAAAGCCGTATTGCATGAAGGAACGGGATATATCGACTTAAGCTGGACGGATGTCGGTGCAGATACCTACATCGTGAAGCGTGCAGCAAAGGCTGACGGACCGTTCGAAATTATTGCAGATGATATTGCCGCGGCTTCCTTTAAGGACAGCGAGGCAGCCGAAGGCACGCCATATTATTATAAGGTGTTGGCAGTAAGAGCAGGCGTGCAGGGCGTCCAATCAGCCGTTGTGAGCGGCCGTTCATCCAATGCAGGAAGTGGGCCTGAAATACCGGGCAATCTGATCGCGGAGAGCGATGACTCTAAACTTCATCTTACATGGACCGCATCGGATCATGCTGAGTCTTATGAAGTACTGCGAAGCACAAGCAAAAATGGACCATTCACCGTTATTGCGTCAGATATCGCAAATAACTCGTATACGGATTCCGGTTTGATCAATGGGGAGGTCTACTATTATACCGTTGCTTCCCGCAATGCTGCTGGACGGAGCTTTGCCACCGAGCTGGTTAAGGCCATGCCGGCGTTAGTATTGACGGTAGCTAAGGATGGTAGCGGTGATTATGCGACCGTGCAGGCAGCGATTGACGCCGCACCAGACAATGGTGAAACGCCTGCCGTTATCCGGATCAAGGACGGTATCTATCATGAAAAGGTATTTGTGCCGGCGTCAAAAAAGCAAGTAAGCATCATTGGCGAAAGCCGTGAAAATACGGTGATCACTAACGGAGACACAGCTCACACAATAGGACCTGATGGAAAGGAGCTCGGAACGAGCAACAGCTATACCGTGAAGGTATCCGGCACGGACATCAGCCTTTCGAATCTGACAGTGAAGAACAGCGCGGGCATCAATGACGGGCAGGCTGTGGCGTTATATGCCGAGGGAGATCGCGGCATTTATCGGAATGTGAAGCTGCTTGGTTTCCAAGATACGCTGCTTGCCGATAAAGGCAGATCCTATTTTGCCGACAGCTATATCGCGGGGAGTGTTGATTTCATTTTTGGCAATGCTCCGGCCGTATTCAATAACTCGATTTTGCACAGCGCAGGACCAGGTTACGTAACAGCGGCYTCAACGGCGCCTGGCAAGCCTGGGTATGTATTTCTGAACAGCAGGCTGACTGCGGAGCCGGGCTTGACGGGTAAGGTTGATTTAGGAAGACCGTGGAGGCCTGATGCTAATGTCGTCTTTATCAACGCCGTCATGGATGATCATATCAAACCGACTGGCTGGAACAATTGGGGCAACAGTGAGAACGAGAAGACAGCTCGGTTCCACGAGTACGGCAGTCAAGGAACGGGTGCGAATGCGGCTCAGCGCGTCAACTGGTCCATTCAATTGACTCCGGAGGAAGCGGCCCAATATACAATAGAAGAGGTGCTTGGAGGGACGGACGGCTGGAATCCCGAAGATGAACGCATGCTTCCGGACAGCAACTCTACATTGGCTGATTTGAATGTGAACGGCATTCCGGTCGAAGGTTTCAGTTCTCGCACGAAAAATTACCGGCTTGTGCTGCCAGAGGGCATGACGGATGTGCCGACCTTGTCAGCAAAGCCGTTCTCCTCTGCGGCAGAAATCGTAATCATACAAGCGGAAGAAGTTGAAGGCACCGCATCTGCAAGAGTAACGGCGATGGACGGCAGTGTCAGTCTATATACGGTTCGTTATGAGTTGGCATCGGAGGAGGAGCCTGGGGCCGTTGGAATTACTGTCGACATCCCGACTTTGACACTGGAGGCAGGCGATTCCGCTCAGATTCTGGCGACAGTTCAACCGAAAGAAGCGGATCAATCGGTCAGCTGGTCAGGCAGCGATCCTATTATTCATGTCAGCGAAACGGGCCTTATTACAGGCTTGAAGCCGGGAACGGCAAGAGCGACAGTTACCAGCGTTACCTATTCCACTTATAGTACCGGCGTCGAAGTTCTTGTACAGGACCGCAAGGCGCCAGTATGGGACGGCAGACCATTAACGGTAAGCCAGGTGACCAAAAACAGCGTAACCTTGAACTGGCAGGCCGCGTTTGACTATGTAGGCGTTGCGAAATACGCCATTCTAATAAACGGAAAAGTTATTGCTGAGGCGGCTGGCGGCATCCATACGTATAAGGTTGACGGATTGAGCAAAGGAACTGCGTACGAGTTCCAGGTCGTCGCCTATGACGGCGAGCAGAACGGCAGCTCAGCATTGAAAGTGACCGCGACGACCGAGCATGATAACGGAAACGGAAACGGAAATGGTCATTCTGGGAATGGAAATGGGAACGGGAATGGAAACGGAAACGAGATCGCAGAACCGTTTGTCAGTCTAGGAAAAGATGCGTTTCAGGTGCTCGAGGAATCCTCCGTTGACGGTGCCAAAGCGTTTAGGTTGGTTGTGGATGAAAAAAAGTTTGCTCAGGCATGGGATGAGGCAGTGAGCAGCAAGACCAATAAAGTCGTGCTGAATGCTGCATTCATTCAAAACGCTGCAGTGAAGGTAGAAATACCGCTGCCGCTCTCGGCAGGCGCCAAAGGCGTTATCGTGACGGTTCAATCCGAAGATGGTGCTTATGATTTGCCTGCAAAACTGCTTCACTCTGTGTCTGGCACAGCGGCCATTTTGACGATTAGTCCGATTAACGGGCAGTTGCAGCAGCTAATGGAGTCACAAGCCAATGCGCTTGGCGCAAAGTTTATTGCTGCTCCGATCCGTTTCAGCCTGTCTGCCGAGGTGAACGGGGAGCAGCAATCGGTGTCCAATGCTTCTGTCTATACGCGGCTTACGATTAAATTGCCGTTTGGCATGGATCCGAATAAAGCGACCGGCGTCATTGTCGATTCCAAAACCGGAGAACTTCGTTTCGTGCCAACAAAGTTTTTCACAGAGAATGGCATTACACAAGCAGTGCTTCCTCATTCAGAAGGAAACGGCGTTTACGCGGTTATTGAATTATCGAAGTCATTCCCGGACACGGGCAGCCACTATGCAGAGCAGGATATTAGCCTGTTGGCCTCCAAGCTTCTCGTGCAAGGCAATGCAGCGGGGATATTTGAGCCGGAACGGGAAATCCGCCGCGCGGAATTCGCTGCCCTGCTGGTTAGATCGCTTGGCTTGAGTGAGAAACAGCCGAATGAAGCATTTAAGGACGTATCGCTAGACGCCTGGTATGCCGGCTCTGTTGCAGCGGCAGTGCATGCCGGCTTGATGAAAGGCTCCGGAAACGGGACTTTCCGGCCTGAGGATCGAATAAGCCGAGAGGAAATGGTAGTCATGATCGCAAGGGCTGCTGCGTTCGCAGGTCAAGAAAATGGAACGGTTGACCCGGTAAACCAAACCTTCAGCGACTACGGCGAAATTAGCGATTGGGCGAAGGACTCGGTAGGCTGGGCAGCGCAGGCAGGACTCGTAAATGGATTGGGAGATGGGAATTTTGCTCCAGGATACGAGACAACTCGAGCGCAAGCAGTTGTTATAATTAAGCGAATGCTGCAAAGCTTGGGCTTTATCAATTAAGAAGGATTTGGGGATTCGATCGTTGTTTTACTAGGCACCGTCATAGGATAAGGGGTTAGCCACTCAGGCTGGCCTCTTTTTTTAATGATAAAAAGGGTGAAAACCTATCCTGTTTACATTCCGTTTAAAAACGTGAGTTAGGATGACTACATCATCTGATATTGGAGGAATTGCAATGGATCTTAGGTTCAAGAAGAAAGCAGAACCCAACAACGGCGATTGGGCTGTCGAAGCGCGCGGACTCGTTAAAGCTTTCGGCAACGATCGCGCTGTGGATGGCGTAGATTTGAACGTGCGCACCGGTATGATATACGGTGTGCTTGGCCCGAATGGGGCGGGCAAGACTACTACGATTAGAATGCTGGCGACCTTGCTTCGGCCGGACGCGGGCTCAGCGCGAATATTCGGGCATGATGTGGTGAAGGAGTCACAGATTGTCCGTCAGTTAATCGGGGTGACGGGTCAGTATGCTTCGGTTGACGAGTCGCTTAGCGCTACCGAGAACCTGATCATTTTCTCGCGGCTGCTAGGGCTCGGCCGTGCAGAGGCGCGGAAAAAGGCATGGGAGCTGCTTGAGGAATTCGGTTTGACGGAGGCCGCAAAGCGGCCGCTCAAAAATTTCTCCGGCGGCATGCGTCGCCGACTGGATTTGGCGGCGAGCCTTATTGCACAGCCGCCGCTACTCTTTCTTGACGAACCGACTACGGGACTGGACCCGCGTACGCGCGCGCAGATGTGGGATACGATCCGCCGCTTGGTGAATACGGGGTCAACCGTCCTGCTAACGACGCAGTATCTTGAAGAGGCAGATCAACTGGCAGACCGAATTGCGGTTATCGATCATGGCCGAGTGGTCGCAGAGGGCACATTGGATGAACTGAAAGCATCAGTGGGCACCTCGTCGTTGCATTTGAAAGTCCAGAATCCACAAGATATCGAGTCCGCCCGTAAGACCGTTGATCAAGTGCTCGGCATTCAGTCAAACGTATCGTACGAGGCTGGAAAGATTACTGCACCGGTAACGAACGTCGACCGGGTCACCGATCTTCTTAATGCCCTCCGCGAAGCAGGGGTTCACTTGGCCGAGATGAGTGTGCAGAAGCCGACCCTCGACGAGGTATTTCTAACCATAACAGGCCATGGTGTTAAGGAGGAAGGGATACCGGCGTCCCATGAATCGAATGAAGCAGAGGTGGCAAGAGTATGAGAACAACTTCAATTCAACCGGGTGCCGATCGCGAGTTGAAAAACTACACGAGCTTCGGCCAGACGGTACGACACTCGTTGACGATGGCCTATCGGGGGCTGCTGAAGATCCGGCGCACGCCCGAGCAATTGTTTGACGTAACGCTCCAGCCCATCATCTTCACTTTGATGTTTACCTACATCTTTGGCGGGGCAATATCCGGTGACGTAGTGAACTATTTACCGGTCATCATTCCCGGCATTCTCGTGCAGACCGTGATCACGACTTCAATCGTCACCGGCGTTCAACTGCGTGAGGACATGGATAAAGGCGTGTTTGACCGATTCAAGTCTCTGCCTATCGCACGCATCGCTCCGCTCGCAGGGGCGTTGCTCGCAGACACCGTCCGATATACCATTGCGACTGTTCTCACCTTTACCATGGGATATATAATGGGCTACCGTCCCGATGGAGGCCTGGATCATGTCGCCATTGCTGCGATTCTTGTAATTGTATGCGCCTGGTCGATTAGCTGGATATTTGCCTTCTTTGGCGTGATTGCACGCACGGCTTCAAGCGTACAAGGGATATCGATGCTTGTGCTGTTCCCGCTTACGTTTCTTTCCAACGCCTTCGTGCCGGTCAATACAATGCCGGGCTGGCTTCAATGGTTTGTTAACATCAATCCGATCTCGCATCTCGTTACTGCCGTACGTGAACTTGCCAACACGGGAACCATAGGTTGGGATCTAGTTATCTCACTCGTCGGAGCTGCCGTCATTGTGGCGATTTTTGCACCGATCACGGTACGCGCCTATATGCGCCGGACATAATGTAAAAATAAAAAAAGAATAGCCATCCCGTTTAGGGATGGCTATTCTAATCGTATTATCTCATTACATAATCGGCAAGCACGCTCTGAAGCTCATAAATATTGAGGCTTTTATTGAATTTTTTCTCAACAGGAGCTGCCGTCCCGGAAATCCAAATTTTCAGTTCCGCATCCATATCGAACGTTCCTGCCGTCTCAATGCTGAAATGCGTGATACTCTTATAAGGATAGGAGTGGATTTCAACTTTTTTTCCCGTAATACCTTGCTTGTCTACGAGGATAAGCCGTTTATCCGTAAATATAAACAAATCTCTAATCAATTTGTAAGCTTTCTCGAACCTTTCCGTGCTTCCCAGCAAATGCTTGAATTCCTTGTGTACTTCGTCCATCTTCAGTTCAGAGGCATTGCCCATCAGCCCGTCAAGAAATCCCATTTATATTCCCCCATCAACATTTAGTAGTGCACCAGACTAATTCTATAAATAGGTATAGATTCCTTTTATAAAATAGAACACTATGTTAATGGCCATCAATTTTATCTGCAGCTATGAAAATTTATCGAACCAGCTCAATGAATCTGCTGGCCGCACTGGAAAGCGGCATGTTTCGCATAATCATGATACCCACATGAGTAGGAGGCAGCTGCACATCTAATTGAATTTCGAAAAGAGATCCCTCTTCGAGCTCATTCGAAACAAATTCTCTGGTCACGTAAGAAATTCCAAGTCCTTTCCGGGCAAACTCGATAAGAAGATCCACGCTTCCGACCTCGATCTCAGGTTTGAGCGTATAGCCGTACTTTTGAAATAATTCCGTAATGGCCATTCGTGCCCGGCTATTACGTGAGAATAGGATGACGGGATACTGGAGCAGCGTTTCAAGCGATAGAATCACGTCCTTAAGCTCGTCGTAACGGGCCCCGGCTACGAAGCAATCTTGCAGCTTTATACTCTCCGTCACTTCAAGCTGTGAATCAACAATAGGCATACGTACGACGCCTAAATCAATTCTTCCCTCTTTTAGGAAAGTAATGATTTCCGGAGTAGTTCCGTGATTCAAGTGAAGCTTGACGCCAGAATGATGACGGTGAAAGTCTTCCAAGTACGGCAGCAAATAATGCTTGAACAGCGAATCGCTTCCGCCTATGCGAAGCTCACCGCTGTCGAGGTTTTTGAGCGCTGCCATTTTCTCTTCGGCCAGCGATATTAAGATTTGAGACTGCTCAATATAGGAATACAGCATGGTTCCCTCTTGCGTAAGCGTGACGCCTTTTGATGTCCGATAAAACAAAGTGATGCCAAAGCTGTCCTCTAGCTGTTTGATGGCGTGGCTGACGCTGGGCTGAGTGAGGTACAAGGCTTTAGCTGCCTTTGTTAAGCTTCCTGTTTTCGCAGCCCAATAAAAAACTTTGTACAATTCGTAATTGTTGTTCATAGATATGGTCTATAGCTCCTGTGAAATATATTAATTACTTGTATGGTCGATAATCGTATTATAGTGGAAAGACGAAATAGAAACCAGATCTAACGGAGAGAGGAAGAAGGAGAATATTATGCCTATTACAAAAACAATTGATCAATTAGCAATCGATACGATCCGAACCTTGTCCATCGATGCTATAAACAGCGCCAACTCCGGTCATCCTGGGCTGCCAATGGGAGCAGCGCCGATGGCTTACGCCCTTTGGTCCAAAATTTTAAATCACAATCCCGGCCATGCCAAATGGTTTAACCGCGACCGTTTTGTTTTATCTGCGGGTCACGGTTCGGCTTTGTTGTACAGCCTTTTGCATTTATCCGGATACCAGGTATCGCTCGAGGATTTAAAGCAATTTCGCAAGCTGAACAGCAAAACTCCTGGACATCCCGAATTTGGGCATACTGATGGCGTTGATGCAACAACAGGTCCATTAGGACAAGGCGTTGCCATGGCTGTCGGGATGGCGATGGCTGAAGCCCATCTGGCATCGAAATTCAATCAAAACGATTTCCCGGTTATCGATCATTACACCTATGCGCTTGTCGGAGACGGTTGTTTAATGGAAGGGATCTCTTACGAGGCGATGTCCATGGCTGGACATATGAAGCTTGGCAAATTAGTCGTATTGTATGATTCCAACGACATCTCATTGGACGGCGCGCTTAATCTTTCTTTCGGCGAAAATATCCAAAAAAGAACGGAATCGGCTAATTGGGAATATATACGGGTTGAGGACGGGAATGACGTAACGCGTATTTCCGAAGCGATCGAAGCCGCGAAGAAAAATGATTCGCAGCCAACGCTTATCGAAATTCGGACGATTATCGGTTATGGCAGCAAGGTAGCGGGAACGAACAAAGCGCATGGCAATCCGCTGGGCAAAGAAGAAGCGAAGGCAACTAAGGAAGCTTACGGCTGGGAATATGAGAATGAGTTCACTGTGCCGGAAGAAGTCAAAGCTCATTATGAGCAGCTTAAACAAAAAGGCGAGGCTAAGGAAGAAGAATGGAACCATTTGTTCGCTTCTTATAAAGCGCAGTATCCTTTGCAAGGCAAGGAGCTTGAGCAAGCTATCAACGGTTCAGTGTTGTTGGATGCCGCTGACATTCTTACGTTTGACGCGTCCAAAACCATCTCGACCCGCGTAGCGAGCGGCGCAGCCATCAATCATTACGTGAAAACCGTTCCTTCCATTTTTGGCGGCAGCGCGGACTTATCRCATTCGACGATGACAGACATCACGGGAGAGCAATCATTCGCCGTAGATTCTTATTCAGGCCGCAACATTTACTTTGGCGTTCGCGAGCACGCGATGGGGGCAGCTGGTAACGGAATGGCGCTGCATGGCGGCGTAAAACCTTTCGTAAGCACCTTCTTTGTATTCAGTGATTATTTGCGTCCGTCAATTCGTTTGGCTGCGCTGCAGAAGCTGCCTTTAACTTACGTATTCACCCACGATTCGATTGCCGTCGGGGAAGATGGACCTACGCATGAACCTGTAGAGCATCTGGCTGCATTGCGCACGATTCCTGGACTTACGGTTATCAGACCAAGTGATGCGAACGAGACGTCAAGCGCATGGGCGTATGCCTTGCAGCAAAATGATGGTCCGGTAGCACTGGTGCTGAGCAGACAAAATCTTCCGGTATATGAATCAACCAAGGCCAATACGGAAGACGTAGCTAAAGGTGCTTATATCCTAACGGAAACGAACAATCAGCCGGATGTTATTCTGATCGCAACCGGATCCGAGGTATCGCTTGCCGTGAATGCTAAAACGGAGCTGGAGCGGGATAATATCTCTGTACGTGTAGTTGCCATGCCGAGCAGAGAATTGTTCGACCGTCAACCTGATGATTACAAAGAGCGCATTCTTCCTGCATCCGTTACGAAACGTTTAGYGATTGAAGCCGGCATTTCGTTAGGCTGGGAACGTTATACGGGGCATGGAGGAAAAGTGTTATCGATTGATACTTTCGGCGCTTCGGGCCCAGGTAACGAAGTTTTGGAATACTTTGGTTTCTCCTTAGAAAACGTAGTTCGTTTGACAAAAGATCTGCTAAAATAAATATAAACTAACATTTAAAAAAACGGAGGTAGTTAACTATGAAATTTTTTATCGATACTGCAAATCTGGTAGATATCAAAAAAGCGTATAAAATCGGAGTTTTGTCCGGCGTAACGACGAATCCATCTTTGGTTGCCAAAGAAGGCGTAAAGTTCGAAGACCGAATTGCTGAGATTTTGCGGGAAGTGCCAGAAGTAGAATCTGTTTCTGCCGAAGTAACGCCTGATGCGATTACAGCCGAAGAAATGATCGCGCAAGCGAATGAGCTGATCAAAATCAATAATAGTGACAAAAACATCACCATTAAGCTCCCGATGACGTTGGCTGGTTTGGAAGCTTGCCGTTACTTGACTAAAAAAGGCGTGAAAACGAATGTAACGTTGATTTTTACGGTGAACCAAGCTCTCTTGGCCGCTCGCGCAGGCGCTACCTATGTTTCTCCATTCTTGGGCCGCTTGGATGATATTTCGGAAGACGGCGTCCTATTAGTGTCAAAAATCGCTGAATTGTTCCGCACGCATAACCTGGACGCGCAAATTATCGCTGCATCTGTCCGTCATCCGGATCACGTGACTCGCGTAGCAATGGCTGGTGCTCATATTGCAACGATTCCGTTCTCGGTTATCGAACAAATCTCCAAACATCCTCTAACGGATCAAGGGATGGAGAAATTTGCTGCCGATTGGAAAAAAACAGTTTCATAATAATTTTTGAGCGTCAAAAAGCACATATACACAGAAACGCATTCCAATGGAATGCGTTTTTCTTTATATATAAGAATTTATATGTTTTCACATATAAACGTGCTTATATATCTCCGCGAAACGACTGCTTTTGCCACAGAGGACGGCGACAGCCGTTTACGCTTGTGGCGAGAGGAAGGATTGCCATTGCGAACCGAACCGGGTGTTATAGCCCGGCATTTGCCGCTTAACCAGCTGTTTATCTATTTTGGTGAATCACTGTGGGAATTGCGCCACTGGGTAGGCGTTACGCCTACAAAGCGCTTAAACACGGTCGCAAAATGCTGGCTTGATTGATAGCCTAAACGATGTGAAATATCCGTTACCGAATCTTGTGATTCCGCAAGCTGACGACAAGCTGCTTTCACGCGAAGCCGCTCGACGTAAGTAACGGGTGGCTCCCCGGAAAATTCCTGAAAGGTCCGATAGAAATGGGAGGTGCTGACGCCGGCGATTGCGGCAAGTTCTTTTACGGATGGACGCCATTCCGGTTCATTGCCCATTTTCGCAACGAGCCCGTTAAATTGGTGCAGCAGATCTGGTGCGATTGCATAGGTGTCAGAGCTAGGCTGAATTAAGGCTAGCAGAATATCAAGAAGGGCGCTTCGCACAGCGGTACTTTGGTGAGGCCCTTCAATAATTAGCGCTTTTTTTAATTTCTTGAATGACTCAACGGGAGGCAGTCCAATTTGCATAACACGAGGCAATCGTGAAAGCGCTTGGTCCATATGTATGCTTTCTTCCGGAGCCAATCGAAGCCAGCCCTCCTGGTGAGGAGCGCTAATGATCAACCACCAAAATTTGCAGGGCTCTATCACGTTGAAGCCGCCCCGGTGTTTCTCGCCGGGACGTGAATGGAACAAATCGCCTGCGTGCGTCTCATAAAGTCCGCCTTCTAGCTCCCAGCGCGCTTTTCCCCGCTCAATCAGGACGAATTCATAGCATCCTGGATGTTCATGCTCGTTAAGCGGCAATGCTTTACGCAATTCATCGCTTCCAAGCATGACAAATTCCGGTACGAGACGGATGCTTGGATCCATCTCTGTATTGTATGTCCAGCGGGCGCTTCGTGTTAAGGCGTTCTGCTCTTTTTCCAATGAAGCTTGTCTATCCGATTCTGTATTAGGTTTCGCCATGAGGAGTTATCTCCCTTATGTTTCTATATGCGTTCTATGTTTCTTATCCTACTTCGTAATAACATGAACGTCAAAGGGTACCTGTGGAGGTTAAGATGATGTCAACCACGAATAAGGAGGCATTATCTATGACATTGCAAGCTGAACGTTCTTACCAAATTACGCAGAAGGATAAGGAATTATTTAACAGTGACGGGTATTGGATTAGCCCAAAACTAATTGACGATGAGCAAATTGAGCGGTTGCGCGAAGCGCATAATCGGATTTGGTCAGGAGAATACGACGGCGACGGACTGCCGATGAACCATTTTCGGCTAAGTGACAATCCGGACGCGCTGCGTAAGCTGGACAATGGCTGGTGGATCAATGATGAAATACGTAAAGTCGTAACGGATCCGTTGATCGGCGAACTGTCGGCAGATTTGCTGGAGACAAATGAAATCCGGTTATGGCATGACCAGATCATATACAAACCGGGTATTGGAGATAAGATTTCCGGTGACGGCAATGTGGGATGGCATCAGGACTACGGCTATTGGCAGTGCTCGGATACGCACGATATGATTACGGTCTGGATCGCTCTTCAGGACACGGACTTGTCGAACGGCGGTATGATGACGATCTTGGGATCCCACAAGCGGGGACTGATTCCAGACAGCGACTCGTTCTTCAATCAAAACCTGGATGAGCTGAAGCAGAAGCATTCGGGAGACCGTGATTGGGTGGAAGAGCCTTGTATTCTGAAGGCAGGTCAAGCAAGCTTTCATCACGGACTTACTTTCCATGGCTCAGGACCAAACCGTACGAATGATCCCCGGCTGTCCGTCGTAGCTCATGTCATGAAAGGTGGCACCAGCTATCGAGCAGGGATACAACGACATGACAACATCCGTTTGCTGGGCCCACGTCCTATTCATGGCCAAGCTTTCGCAAACGACTACTTTCCAATTTTGTTCAAAAGATAGCAACGAGGCTGCCGGAAGTTTTTCGGCAGCCATTTTTATGTCTTTGTAACCTTATCGCTCCTGTACCGTCGAACGGATGAATAAACGAATCGATAAAGAAGTGTAGGAATTAATGATGAACTAGAGCTATAATTGAACTAGAAGTCAAAGACAGATGATTACTCAACCGACCGTCAGACTTGAAGGAGCTTAAGCAATGAACCTGCCATTATCGCAATCAAAGCAACAAACCGTAAGCTTGAAGAAATTATGGTCTTTTTTTCTGCCGCTGGGTATTTCGGCAAGTTTAGTCACGATTTCACATGTTATCATTAACAGTACGTTAAGCAAGGCCGCTGACCCTGAACGCATTATAGCCAGCTATGCGGTTGCGATGAGTCTGCTTGCTATTACTGAACGGCCGGCCGTGCTGCTGAGGCAAACCAGTTCTGCGCTTGTCCGGGATAAACGATCATTTATTTCAACGCTCACGGTTGCGCAGCTTGTGTTTGCCAGCATTATGGTGTTAGGTATGATCATCAGCTATACTCCGCTTGGTACTCTTATTTTTAGGGGCGTGTTCGGAGTCGGTGAAGACAACGTCCAGGATGTTATTCATGTGTATAAAGTACTGATGTTCGTAAGTTTGTTTTCCGGTATTCGCTGCTTTTACCAAGGCGTTATTATATATAATTTACGGACGAAATGGTTAACGATCGGTATGGCGATTCGGCTGGCAGGTATGTATGCGCTCTCACTCTATTTTATTCGTACAGGGGTTACCAGCGGGGCCGTAGGAGCGTTTATTTTCCTATTCGGGATGATCATCGAAGCTGCAGTCAGCTTTTTGGAGGGACGTTTACTGGTTCGAAAGATGCCGGAAAAGCTGGAGAACCATATGATAGAAAAAAAACGGCATGTTTTTATTTTTTACAAGCCATTGCTGTTTTCTTCGTTTATTTCGGTCTGGATCGGACCGGCGATTAATGCGATGCTAGGGAAGACTTGGGATGCTCAGCTGGCCATCGCTTCGTTCGCTATCGCGGCTAGTCTCGTCATGCTGATTAGCAGTTTTTTTAGTTATTTCCATCAGATTGTCATTAATTTCTACCGGATCGACCCGGTTGCAGTCCGAAAATTCGTTCTGATGCTTGGCTTCGTGCCCGCTCTATTGATGGGATTGATCGCTTACACGCCTGTAGGTGTTTTTTTGCTGGAGCATGTCATAGGCGTGCATGGACGGCTGCAAGCGGAGAGCATCCGGGTGCTGCAGGGCTTTGTGCTGTTTGCCCTCGTTATGCCTTGGCTTGATGTCTTGAACGGACTGGTGCTCGTGCGCGGGCAAACGAAGCTCATTATCGGCTCCCAAATTGCCAATTTGAGCTTTACCTTTACTACGCTGCTTGTGTGTATTGCATTATCACCTGAATGGAACGGAACGATAGGGGCTTTGGCCCAATCGATCGGTATGGCAGCAGAGCTTATATTTGTTGCGCTGGCGCTGCGGTTTATTAAACCATTGGCTCCCGCTTAGCGCTAGATTGCGCTAAGCTTTCTACCTATAAATGAACGCCGAGAAATTCGAGATTCATCATTGGATAAATAAGAAAATCCCCGACGCTTGTCGGGGATTTCTATTTTGTTGCTGCATTCCAAAACTAACGCGACCCGTTTGCTCTACTTAGATAGGACCAATTGCTGCAGCAATTCTATCGAGTGCTTCTTGTACGGTAGTCGGATCAGGATCTGTCCATAGAGCTTGCAGTAGATGTGCTAATGAATAAAGTCTCTGATACCAATAATGATATTCGTTTAAGACAAGTTGAGTACGTTTAATAGCTATTTAACGTCATAGATGACTAATAAAGAATGTTATGAAATGATTGTTTAAGTGACTATAATAATAATGGAAAGTTCCGATAAATTCCGTATAAAAAATATCGAGTGAGTAATAAATTTTTACGATAATATGTATTTGTAAAGGAGGGAAATGAATGCTACAAGAATTCAATAATTTAATGGATTACATCGAAACACATTTAACGGAAGAAATCTCTGGAAAAGATATATCAAAAATTGTAGGATTATCTGATTATCATTTTAAAAGAATGTTTTCGTATATGGCTGGAATGTCATTGAATGAGTATATCAAAAATAGGAGATTATCAGTTGCGAATGTTGAATTAATAAACGGAGCAAAAGTGACAGATATTGCCTATAAATATGGCTATCAATCTATAGAAGGATTTTCAAGAGCCTTTCGTGGATGGAGTGGTTTTTTACCTTCAGAAGTAACTAAAAACAAAATTCAAAAATCATTTCCCAAGTTTTCATTCTTTATAGATATAAGAGGAGGAATATCCATGGAATTCAAAATTGAAAAAAAAGAGAAGTTTAATATAGTAGGTGTATCGAAAAGAGTGCCAATTCAATTCGAAGGTGAAAATAATGCTATCTTAGAACTAGCCCAGTCAATTACCGAACAACAAAGAAATGAAATGCATCAATTAGCTGATTTATATCCTCATCAAGTCTTGAATGTATCTTATGATTTTGATGATGGTTTCTTGGAAGAAAAAGGATACTTAACTCATATGATTGGTTTTGCAACTACAAAAGAAAATCCATTCGATGATTTAGAGCAAATTTCTATTGAAGAAAGTTTATGGGCAATTTTCCCTAATCAAGGACCATTTCCTGCTACGCTTCAAGAAACTACCGCAAAAATTTATTCTGAATGGTTGCCTTCTTCAGATTATGAAGTAGCAGATATACCTGGAATTTCTTTTACAAAGCACAATGGTACATCGGAAAATGTATATAGCGAAATTTGGATGCCAGTAAAGAAAAAAGTTAGCGATAAACTTGGATGATTATCATATTTACAGAAGTGTTATTCCGTTAAATCTTCATTTACCATATTAGCCCAGTTAGTAGAGATTGACTGGTCTTTTTGAATTTGATGAAAAATCTACACTTATCGCTAACAGAGCCAAAAATAATAATCGGTAATAGAGAATATTGATTGCGTTTCCATTGTCCGGGGCATAGCCTCGGGCTTATTTGTTTAATTAATCTAACGTTTGGCTGAGCCCTGCCGTTTTTATTATTGGCGTCAACCCTTGTTAAGGGTATTTTGAGAAAAGAATAACCGCTTTCCTACATCGTCAATCACCTTGGGGAGGTGGAGTCACGGATCACGAGCTCAGGCTCCAAATATACGGTTTTAAGTGATTCCGGGTTATCAATAAGCTCGAGAATGGTTGCTGAAATGACGGATGATATCGTATCGATGGCTACACCGACAACGGTCATCGGCGTTTCAAGGTGTTCCATTTGAGGCAGGTTGTCATAACTGACAACGGAAATATCCTGCGGAACGCGAAGCCCATGCTCTCCTATTGCTCGAATGATGCCTCGTGTCAAATCGATGCCACCGCTGATGACAGCGGTAGGGCATGACGTTTGCCCCAGCATCGTACGTGCGGCCAAATATCCGTCGTGAAATTCTAAGCCGTTCATGTGAAGCACTGCGTCGTTCCTGACTTGTAAGCCAAGACGGGTCATTTCGTCGCGAAATGCTTCGATTTTTACGGTCTGCAAAGGATCTTGCGAGTTAGGTTCGCCGATAAAGGCGATATCTTTATGACCGAGTTCAACCAAATGAAGTACGGCAAGACGAACGGCTTGGCCCCGGTTTACGTCAACGGCAGAATACGGTGTGTAGCCTGCGGCGCCGTACGTTAGAATGGGGATCTGCAGCGGATTTAACTTGTTAAAGCTGGAAATGCTATCCTTGTCTCCAAAGACGAGTATGGCATCTACTTGGTATCGGCGGAAGATTTCGATCGCCGATTCCAAATGGCTTATGGAAAGCAAAGTAACGTAACCCTTTTTTTCAAGTTGTTCATTAATCTTTGTAATCAAGGATGAAAGGGCGGCGCGTTCAATGGATGGCCATACGACGCCAATCGCTCCGCTTCTTCGGGAGACGAGGCTTCGGGCTGCGATATTGGGTTGGTAACCCATTTCCTTTGCGATAGAAAGTATATGCTGTTTTGTTTTGTTCTGTACGAGCGGGCTGTCTCTCATTGCCTTGGAGACAGTGGAGAAACTGACGCCGGCTCGGTCTGCGATGTCTTTAATGGTTACCATGGATTCCCTCCGGAAGGCACTAGTCCGAGTTCTAATTTATGTCGTTCACTTTATCATAGAATACATTTTTTGCAAATGAAAGCGGCATGTTTTTCGTATAGACAGCAATGGGATATTCGGATATCATAAAAATAACAACGTTGTTAATTTGCGATTAAAGGTGGTTTTATAAATGTTAGAATTACAAAATACCGTATCAGTCGTTATCGGTGGCAATGGCGTGTTAGGCAGTGCCATGTCTGCTGCGCTTGCGGAAGCAGGATCAAAAGTGGCGGTCGTCGGCAGGGACATGGAAAAAGCTCGGCTCGTTTGTGAGCAGATCGAGCGGAATGGCGGAATCGCGATTCCTTTGCAGGCGGACGCGACAAAAAAAGAGGAACTGCAGTCGGTTTTGAATAAAGTGCTTGAATGGGGCGGCCGTGTGGATACGCTTGTTAATGCCTCGGGGACGAATAGCGCGACACCGTTTTTTGATCTCGAAATGGAGGAATGGGACCGAATTATGGATGTTAACCTCAAAAGCGTAGTTTTGGCCAGCCAGGTTTTTGGTAAAAGGATGATTGAGCAGGGGGATGGCGGCTCCATAATCAATATTTCTTCCGTATCCTCTTCACCTCCGCTGTCCCGGGTATTTACTTACTCGGTATCGAAAGCCGGGGTAAATAGCGTAACCCAATATTTGGCCAGGGAGTTTGCTCCGAGCAAGGTAAGGGTTAACGCCATCATTCCTGGCTTCTTCCCGGCAGAACAAAACAAAAAAATCTTATCGCCGGACAGAGTGGAATCGATTATGAAGCACACACCAATGAATCGCTTCGGAGATCCGGAGGAACTTAAAGGAACCATTGTTTACTTGGCCTCAGCAAAAGCATCATCATTTGTCACCGGAGCGATGATCCGGGTTGACGGAGGGTTTGGAGCGATGACCATATGAGTAATTTACTTCGAAGTTTAGTTGAAAATACGCCTATACCGAAGCTGGTGAAGATTCGTCAGTCGTTTGATGACACTATACTTGAGGATCCTATCGGAGAATTGATTGAGCGGCTGCGTACGGCCGATTCCATGACCGGGATTACTGCAGGACAGAGGGTTGCGGTGGCCGTAGGCAGCCGGGGAATTTCCCGAATCGATGAGCTCACAAAAACTGTTATTGACGAATTGAAGAGAATCGGCGCCGAGCCTTTCATTGTGCCATGTATGGGAAGTCATGGGGGAGCCACGGCAGAAGGGCAAACCGAGGTGCTTGCCCATCTAGGCGTAGACGAGGAGCGAATGGGTTGTCCGGTCCGTTCATCGATGGAAGTCGTAGAGCTTGATCGCCTGCCGAACGGCTTGCCGATTTACTGTGACAAAATCGCTGCCACGGAGTCGGATGCCATCATCGTCATTAACCGCATCAAACCGCATACGGCTTTTCGAGGGGCAATTGAAAGCGGCATGTTTAAAATGATCTCGATCGGACTTGGGAAGCAAAAAGGAGCGGAGGCTTGCCATCAGCTGGGCTTCAAGTATATGGCTGAGAATGTTCCGGCAATGGCACGCGTGATGATCGAGAAGCTTCCGATCCGGTTTGGGGTAGCGGTCGTGGAAAACGCGTATGACCAAATCTGCCGGATTGAGGTTCTCGGAACGGATACGATGGAGGAACGAGAGAAGGAGCTGTTAATCGAAGCGAAGAGCCGACTCCCGCAAATCTTTTTCAATGATCTGGACGTTCTTGTTATTGATTACATCGGTAAAAACATTAGCGGTGACGGAGCGGATCCGAATATCACGGGCAGGTATCCGACGCCTTATGCGCATGGGGGACCTGAGGTGAACAAGATGGTCGTTCTCGACCTGACGCCAGAGTCCCAGGGCAATGCAAACGGAGTGGGCACAGCCGATTTCACGACAAGCAGACTAGTTAGCAAGACGGATTGGCCAGCTACTTACGCCAATGGACTAACCTCAACGGTCTGTGCGCCGACGAAACAAGCGACAACGCTTGAGAATGACCGCGATGCCATTAAGGCAGCGATTAAAACCTGCAACATTTTGGATTACACACAGTGCAAGCTGGTTCGTATTCGGGATACGCTGCATCTTGGAACGATTGAAATTTCCGAATCACTGCTTGAGGAAGCAAAAAGAAATCCGCGCATCGAGATTTTGGAAGGACCTTACGAGTGGAAGTTCGACGAGGAAGGATTTTTGCCAAAATGAGTGCGGATGCCAAAATAGTCATAGCCATTGATATCGGAACGACGAGCACGAAGACATTGGCCGTCGACCTGACAGGACAGATCCTTGGAAGCCATTCGATTGAGTATCCGCTGCACACTCCAAGGCAAGGGTATGCCGAACAGGATCCCGATGTCATCTGCGAGGCTGTCATTGATAGTGTTGGTCATGTTATGAAGAAAGGCGGTTTTCAAGCAGGGGAAATACGGTGTGCTGCCTTTAGCTCAGCCAACCACAGCTTGATTCTGCTTGATGCGAACGGACTTCCGCTCACGCCCAGCATTACCTGGGCGGATCTGCGCAGCGCGGACCAGGCCGAGCGGTTGATGAATGACGGAACGGTATTATCGGTCTATTCGCGGACGGGCACGCCGATCCACCCGATGTCACCGCTCGTCAAGCTGGTCTGGATGAGGGAGGAACGGCCGGATCTATTTCATTCCGCGCATCATTTCGTCGGAATAAAGGAATATATTTTGAATAAGTTATTTGGAATTATGATGATGGACCATTCGATAGCAAGCGCTACCGGTTTATTTAATCTCGAGACGTTGACGTGGGATCAGGAAGCATTAATTCTGGCAGGCATTCGTGAGGATCAATTGCCCAAGCTTGTTCCTTCGACGGAGCGAATCGATGGGCTGAACAGGGAAGCGGCACTACGGATGGGACTTGGTACGGACACGCCATTCATTCTCGGGGCGCAGGACGGAGTATTAGCCAATCTTGGAATTGGCGCGGTGGAGGAGGGTGTGCTGGCAGTGACGATTGGCACAAGCGGAGCTGTACGGACGACCGTAAAACGGCCTACCTTCGATGCGGATGGGAAACTGTTCTGCTACGCTTTGACGAAAGATCATTGGTTTGTCGGCGGGCCTTCCAACAACGGTGCTATCGTAGCCAGGTGGATTTCGGATCGCCTCTACCCTGGGAAATCGATTGATGAGGTGCTTCCTTTAGCCGCTGCTGTGCCTCCGGGATCCAACGGCCTGCTTTTTCTGCCTCTCTTATCGGGAGAACGGGCTCCTTTCTGGGATGCCCAGGCTAAAGGTGTCATGTTCGGATTGACGCTTGCGCATAGGGAAACGGATATGCTTCGCGCTGCAATGGAAGGCGTTCTGTTTCAGATTACGGCAATCGTTTTCTTAATGAAGCAGGCAGGTGAAAAGCCTAAAGAGGTAAGGGCATCCGGAGGTTTTGCCCGTTCTGCCTTATGGTGCCAAATGATGGCCGACATGCTGGGCGTGCCCGTACGGGTACCCGAGTCAGTAGAAAGCTCAGGACTCGGAGCTGCTCAGCTTGGATTATACGCTATGGATGGCTGCCGCGGCCCGCTGCTGAGGTGGATGGAGCAGAAAGGCAGCTTCTATGAACCCGATATGACCAATCATAAGCTTTATCAAAAAATACTTCCGCTATATTTAAGCTTATACGATCGATTGAAAGAGCCTATGAGGGAAATATCGAAACTGCAGCATATGTCGGTTGGATGAATTTAATGGAAGGCGGTGTCAATACTATGCATGATAAATACAGTAGGCTGCAGACGATTCTAACGGAAATGGAATCGGTTGTGGTGGCGTTCTCTGGAGGCGTTGACAGTACTTTTCTTCTGGATGCCGCAATAAAAACATTGGGAAGCGAGCGGGTCTTGGCGGTTACGGCCGACTCGGAAACCTATCCAACAGAAGAGCTTGAGGATGCGATACGGCTGGCGAAGAGCATTGGCGCGACTCATAAGGTGATCGAAACGTCTGAATTAAGTATTCCTGGCTACAAAGAGAATAATGCAAACCGCTGTTATTTTTGCAAAAAGAGTCTATTCGAGCACATCGAGCCGTTCATCAAGGACGGAGCTTACCGCCATATCGTCTACGGGCTCATTGCGGATGACATGAATGAGCATAGGCCTGGGGTTCAAGCGGCGAAAGAACGAGGCGTACGGGGGCCTTTGCAGGAAGCAGGCCTTTATAAGGAAGAAATTCGTGATCTCTCTCGTGAGCACGGACTACCCACTTGGGATAAGCCGTCATTCGCTTGTCTATCCTCCAGGATTGCCTACGGCGAGACGATTACGATCGAAAAGCTTGGACGTGTTGGAGAAGCTGAACGCTATATTCGTTCACTAGGTTTTGGGCAAGTAAGGGTCAGGAGTCATAGCGATATCGCACGAATCGAAGTAGAGCCGAGAGCAATGGAGCAGCTCATTAGCCACGCATCCATCATTTCGGACCGATTGAAAGAGCTTGGATTTATCTACGTTGCGATGGATCTTTCCGGTTACCGCAGCGGCAGTATGAATAAAGTGCTTGAACTTGGGGGCTCGGCGATATGAATGAGTTTGAGGATCTTGGATTTTGTAAGCTGGATGTGGGGCGCAACGAGCGGACGGGACATCCGGAAGTCGTTTTTGGACAGGGAAAGACTGTGGATCAGGTTGAAACCATTTTCTCAAGGCTCATGGAGAATCATGGTAGGGCGCTTGTCACCCGGGCAACGGCCGAGATGGCGGAGCGAGTGATTGCAAGGTACCCTGAGGCTCGTTATGATAGTGGATCTCGACTTATCTCGCTGGGTCAATCGGCACGCAAGCTCCCAGGAAAAGTGGCGGTTCTGACCGGAGGTACTTCGGATATACCGGTGGCGGAGGAAGCGGCAGGGACAGCGGAATGGATGGGCTGCGAGGTTGATCGTATCTTTGATGTCGGAGTCGCAGGAATCGACCGGCTTCTTAGCCAAAAGGAACGCATCCGGGAAGCGTCTGTTGTGATTGGGGTAGCTGGTATGGAGGGCGCCTTAGTCAGCGTTGTCGGAGGACTCGTGCGAAGGCCGGTTATAGCGGTACCTACTTCTATCGGTTATGGCGCTAATCTTCAAGGGATTACAACGCTTCTTGCCATGATGACCTCCTGCGCCGCCGGCGTGACGGTCGTCAATATCGATAACGGCTTCGGGGCAGGGTTTCAAGCAGCAATGATTTTACAATTGGTAGCGGAGGGCACTTAGGATGAGGACGGTTTACTTGGATTGTATTTCTGGCATCGCAGGAGATATGGCACTATCCGCACTCGTGGACCTGGGTGCAAATACGGATTATATTATCAGTCATTTATCGAAATTACCGATCGATCCTTTCACGATGGAATTCGTAAAGGTCGATCGAAGAGGCATAACCGCGAAATGGCTGAAGCTAAGCTTCGACACCACCCGGCATAACGGTGGACACGACGATCACCATCATGAGCATTCACATGCTCACACACATGACCATCATCATGAGCATTCACATGCTCACACACATGACCATCATCATGAGCATTCGCATGCTCACACACATGACCATCTTCATGAGCATTCACATGCTCACAAACACGATCACCATCATGAGCATTCACATGCTCACACACATGACCATCATCATGAGCATTCGTATGATCACGCAGATGACCATCATCATGAGCACAGAAAAGCATCTGACATCATGAGAATGATCGAGATTTCAACGCTGCCGGATCGGGTGAAAGAGCGAAGTCTGTCCATCTTTCGCTTAATCGCTGAAGCGGAAGGCAAGATCCATGGCATGGACCCAGCCGATGTCCACTTTCATGAGGTGGGAGCGATGGACTCCATTTTGGACGTCATTGGCGTTTGCCTTGCACTGGAGAGCTTGGATGCCAGCAAAATCATTGCCTCTCCCGTACCAACGGGAACAGGCAGGCTGCGTATGGCCCACGGCTTATATCCGATTCCTGCTCCCGCGACGGCAGAATTGCTGCGAGGAGTGCCATTGTCTGAGTTCACGGCGAAAGGGGAATTGACAACGCCAACCGGTGCCGGGATCGTCAAAGCGCTGGCCTCAAGCTTTGGTCCATTGCCCGCAGGAACGATTGATCGAATCGGGTATGGCGCAGGTACAAAAAATTTCGATCATCCGAACGTTGTCAGAGCTGTTTTATACCAGCAAGAGCAAGAGAAAAGTTTCAACGAGACGATTGTCGTCCTCGAAGCGCAGGTAGATGATTCAACGGGGGAGACGCTTGGTTTTGCCATGGAGAGGCTGTTCGAAGCCGGAGCTCTCGATGTTTATCATACTCCGGTTTATATGAAAAAAAACCGGCCCGGCGTCCTTGTCACCGTTCTATGCCATCCGGCAAACAGCGCGCGTTGCGAGGAGACGATGCTTGCAGAAACATCGACTTTCGGAGTACGCAGGAGCGAATGGCAGCGCAAGGCGCTTGCACGCCGTTGGATTCAAGTGGAAACTCCTTTCGGATCGGTGAGAGTGAAGCAGGCTCTAGATGGAGAAAGAATCATTCGCCAATCGCCGGAATATGAGGATGCGGCCCAAGCCGCAAGAACGTACGGCATTCCTCTCGAAACTGTCTACAGCGAAGTCTATAAACAGCTCAGCGAATAGGAGTAGGGATACTAGTGGAGTTAATAGGTTTGTTAGCATTGTCTATATTGCTGGGTCTGCGCCATGGCATAGATTTGGACCATGTCGCAGCTTTAGCTGATATAACAGGAGGCAGCTCGGGCTCGAAGAAAGAGAGGATGAAGCTGTCTCTCTGGTACGCGGGCGGGCATGAAGCGGTCGTTTTCGTGTTTGGCTGCAGTATTCTTTTATTTGCTTGGACCGTGCCGATTTGGGCCGAGCACTGGATGGGCAAGGCGGGTATGCTTGCGGTAGCCACTTTTAGCATAGGATTGCTTCTCTCACACGCACTTATAGCGATTGTCAGCCTTTGGTTTCATGATCTTGCCAAAAAAACTCGGCCGCTGCTTCCGATTACGATGTATGCCGCTTGTTTATTCAGTTTTGTTCTCGGGGTAAGCTATTTGCTGGAGTATGTACGGCCATTTTTAACAACGTTGTTATTGATAGGATGCCTGTCATCCTTCTCTATATACGCAATTGAAAGAATAAGCTCAAGACGGCAGTTATCACTATCAATGGAATAGCTAAGAGAAGGGGAAATAAAAATGAGTACACAAATGGATATGAGTTTGGTTGATCTTCGGCAGACGGTTGAGCGCTTGGCGCTTAGCACGCCCGTCACCGATATGCATACGCATTTATATGCGCCTGAATTCGGGAGTTTGCTTTTATGGGGCATTGATGAATTACTAACCTATCATTATTTGATTTCGGAGAGTTTCAGGTGGTCGGAGGAAGAGTACGACCACTTCTGGTCTATGACTAAGCGGGAGCAAGCGGATTGGATATGGAAATTGCTTTTCCTTGACCATTCACCGGTAAGCGAGGCAGCTACCGGATTTATAACGATTCTTAAACGGCTTGGACTGGACGTATCCTCTCGTAACCTTGACGATTACCGCCTAGCGCTTGAGAAACGCACGGTGCATGAACAGGTCGATACGGTCATGCAAATCGCGGGTATCGAGAAGATCGTGATGACTAACGACCCGTTCGATCCCGTAGAACGTCCTGTCTGGCAATCAGGCAAAGGTAAGACGGATCAACGTTTTTATGCAGCGCTTCGAGTGGATACACTGCTTAATGATTGGCCTCATGCCGTGAGCGAGCTTCAAAGCCTTGGTTATGATGTACAGGCGGAGTGGACGGAACGGACGAAAGAGGAGACTCGCCGATTTCTATCGGAATGGATCATTCGCATGGATGCGCTCTACCTTGCCGTGTCCATGCCGGGCGATTTTACCTATCCTGCCGATGATCATCGGAGCAAAATGATTGATGAGGTTATGATTCCGATATGCCATGAGCAAAACATTCCGTTTGCTCTGATGATTGGCGTTCGGAGAAAAGTGAATCCGTCGCTGGGATTKGCAGGCGATATGAGTATGCAGTCCGACGTGTCGGCCGTGGAAGCGTTATGCCGCCAATACCCGGAGCAGAAGTTTCTTATTACAATGCTGGCAAGAGAGAACCAACATGAACTGACGGTGCTTGCCCGCAAGTTCCGTAATCTGATGATTTTCGGGTGCTGGTGGTTTCTTCACATCGAGTCGATGGTCGAAGAAATGACGCGGTTCCGCTTAGAGCTTCTTGGGACATCGATGATTCCGCAGCACTCTGACTGCCGCGTCTTCGAGCAGCTGATCTATAAATGGGAGCATTCCAGAAAAATTATCGGGAACGTGCTGGCGGACAAATACGAGAAGCTGCATCACAGCGGCTGGACCGTTACGGAAGATGAAATACAAAGAGATTTGGATGATATGCTGAATCGGAATTTTTGGCGCTTTCTTGGCAAGGAGCAATGACAGGTAAAGGATGGACTAATATTCGAACGGGCGCAGCCGATGGCTGCGCCTTCTATATGTAAAGCTGTTCAGAGTTAAACATAATCATAACCGACCAAAAAGACGTTTATCGCGCAAATTTTTTTCAAAATAGAAAAAATATTGCCTTGTTTTTGAACTTCGTACCCCGCCTGCGTTCTCTTTAGCTAATCGGATCCTGCAGCAACGAGCCTGCAATCAAAGCTAATGTTTGCTTGTAAATTGCATAGGCAGATTGTACATCTCCCAAGTGTCCGCCAAAATAAAGATGAATAACGCCATGGAGCGGAGCCCAGCAAATACGTACAACGGATTCTGTGTCATACTGGCCGGAAATCAATCCTTTTTCTTGCGCTTGGTTCATCACATTCAATAATTGACGCATGGCGGTCATGGTGCCCTGCATGCTTTCCTCGTCCGGTTTGAAATCAGCGAAGGCTCCTCCGAACATCAGCTTATAGTAGCTGGGGTAACGCTGTCCGAATTGCCAATAGGTTTCACCTATATTCAGCAAATACTGAGCCGGATTGGCAGCCGGCGGCGTTCCCTCGAATTCGTTGGCAAGAATTTTGCAGCCCTCAAGATACAGCTGCTGAGCCAAGCCCTCTTTATTAACAAACAAGCTGTATATGATTTTTGTCGAGCAATCCATTTTTTGCGAAACTCTGCGCACCGTAACGGCTTCCGGTCCCTCTTCTTGTAAAAGCGCTGCCGCAGCATCAACAACGAGCTTGCGAAGATTCTCATTATTTTGCATACGAACTTCTTGGTAGGTTTTCAAAGGTCGTTTGCTCGTGTTGGTGGCGGGATTTTCTTGTTCGCTCATACTCATCACCTTTGGTTATCATGTTTTCGTTTGGAAACAAGGTTTCCAAGTCCCATACCAAAAATATTATATCGATGCCGGGCCGTTGTCAATGTGAGATCGGATGTCCAAAGAAGTTCATATTGACTTTCTAAAATAGCGAGATTACAATGAAACCATCCAGAAACAGTGTTACCAACTATGATGATGAATCTTCAATTTCTCATAAATTGAGGATTTCATCTGCTCATTCGGAAACGGTGTTTCTCGTTAAAAACAATGTAACTAATAAGGAGATTGAGCTATGATCATTCAAGGTAAATGGGCGCTTATCACGGGAGCGTCATCTGGAATCGGAGAGCAATTCGCGAGACAGCTGGCAAAGCAAGGAAGCCATGTGGTACTCGTTGCAAGGACGAAGATCAAGCTGGAAAGCTTGGCTGCCGAGCTCAGAAAGGCGTATGGCATTAAAGCCGAGGTTATCGCTATCGATCTGGCGAAAGAAGGAGCGCCAAGCGAGTTATATCAGCAATGTCAACGTTTGAATGTGGATATCGAACTGCTGATTAACAATGCAGGTTTTGCTACACATGGGTTGTTTGAACAAGTCTCTGGTGAGCGTCAGCATGAAGAAATCATGCTCAACGTCGCAGCTGTTGTCGATATGACCCACTTGTTTTTGCCGAACATGCTGCGCAAAGGCTCAGGTGCAGTGATCAATGTTGCTTCAACCGCCGGATTTCAACCACTACCCTATATGGCCGTATATGGGGCGACGAAAGCTTTCGTCTTGTCGTTTACGCAAGCGTTGTGGTGGGAAAACCGCAACCGCGGCATCAAGTTTTTTACCCTTTGCCCCGGTTCGACGGATACCAGTTTTTTTAGCGTCGTAGGGACGGAAGAAGCCTCCGTCGGAAAGAAAGACACTCCTGAACGAGTTGTTGAGGTTGCGATTCGCGCATTAAAGAAAGGGAAACTGTTTGTCGTCCCGGGGTTGCAAAATTATATTGGGGCACAGTTATCAAGATTCATCACACGAAAGCAAGGGCTTCGGCTGGTTGGCAGCATGCTTCGTCCGCGCGGCGGATCCGGTAGTATAGGGCAGTAGAGCAGAAGGAATTAATTTTGGATGCGGTGGAAGAGCGGCAACGATGGTAAACCATCATTGCCCTTCGCTATCTTCGATATATTCACGAGCTTTATCCAAAGTATTACCAATTTGGCTTGCATCATGTTCGAGCCAATCTACCGCTTCATTAGGCCCCATATTGCCTTGCATGACACGCCCGACAACAGAGTCTAGTTCTTCGGCTGCCTTATCTATATCGCTGACTAATAATTCCTTGTTATCCTTTACTTCCAATGTTGATTTGCCGCAGTGTAAGCATAAATGGTCTAGTAAATCCTCGATCGGAATCTGGCTTTGCCCGTTACAGCCAATGCAAGTGACCAACGTCGTCTTTTCTTTGAGCATGCCTAAACTCCTTCCAAATCATGAATGTCATGCTCTACAACATGCTTCCAACCGCTGCCCATTATCCATGAAACCTCTACATTTCGATTGGAAACCCTGCGGACTTTGCCTATTTTTGAATCTTTTGGATATCCCCGCAGCCTAACGTTATCGCCCTCTTTCATGGTTCATGCTTCGCCTCCGAATCCAATCAATTTTGGCTGCCGCAGCAGTCCTGTATCGGTAAACTCCAAAGCAGTCACACGGCATGGGAAGGGGACGCTGAGCCAAACGACGTCTGACTTCTTCATGCCTGTCGACAACTCAGGGAAAGGACAAATCCCGCGATGGGTTCGCATGAATTGTTCAAGAACTTGTTTCGATGCGTTGTCCAGACCAGAAACATGGCCAATGTATCTATCCTCATAACACAGCACAAGACTGGAAACTCTTTTATCTTTAAGCTTGACGCCAACAACATCTGCGACGATCCGTACTTCTTTCCGCTTTTTAAACCAATGGTTATGTTTTTTGCCTTCGACATAAGGACTGTCTAAATGCTTGGAGATGATTCCTTCCCACTCACGATCATTAACCCAGTTCCAAAGAGCAGGTCCGTCATAAAACAGATCACTCACAAACAGACGGGGCTCCTTATTCGGGAACTTGGCAGCAAGCCTCGCATACCGCTCCTTGAAGGGGAGAGACCGGATATCCTCTCCGTCATCATATAATAAGTCGAACATGACGTAGATGAGGGATTCGTCATATTTTCTTTTTCGAACGCCTAGCCGAACACGTTGGAAGTTGGGTCTGGTACCATCGAAATACGCGATTTCTCCATCCAGAACGGATGCCCCGATGTTTAAAGGCTTTAATAGATCGACGATTTCTGGAAAGGTTCCATTTCGAGGCTCCATTCGTTTCGAAAAGAGTTCGACACCATTTCTTCCATCAAGCCGTACAGGCGTTCGCACACCATCCCATTTAATTTGATACCCCCACTCCGGTCCGATCGGAATGTCAGGCGAGGTAACAGGAGCCATTGGAACAGAAGGCAGCAGCAGGCTCATGAGACATGATCCTTGGCTTTTTTAGTCGTGCGTTTTCTTTTCGGAGCGGATGCCGGTGAAGGCATTTTTGTTGCATCCAAGCTTGCTTGTAAGGTAGCTAAGAGATCTATGATGTTAGAACGTCCTTCTGCAGCAGGTGAGGATACGATATCGATACTTTCCTCGGCCATCTTTTGCTCAATCAATTCAGTTAATGCCAATCGGTAGTCATCTGTATATTTTTCCGGATCAAACTTTTCGCTGAGCTGCTCAACGAGAGCTTTGGCCATCGATAATTCTTTCTCGTTTACTACAGTAACGGGAGGTAGATTAGGCACCTGGGATAACGAGCGGATTTCGTCCGGAAAATACATCGTTTCTAAACAAAGACAATTTTCAACCACTCGGATGGCAGCTAAGCTGCTTTTGCTCCGGATGGATATTTTGGCAATACCGATCTTACCCGTTTGTTTAATTGCCTCAAGCAGCAGATTATAGGCGCCGGCTCCTGCCATATCAGGGGATAAGTAATAGGCTTTTTGAAAGTACAGCGGATCAATATCCTGTAAATCAACGAAATCTAATATTTTAATCGTTTTAGCGGATTCGTCTTTAATGCTTTCCAGCTCTTCTTCTTTAACGATGACGAACTTGTCTTTCTCATACTCAAAACCTTTCACGATTTCATCTGGACCGATTTCCTTTTCGCAGTGACGGCAAGTTTTTGCGTAGTTAATCGGCATACCGCATTCCTTATGCAGGCTTCGAAAATGAATGTCCTTGTCTTCCGTGGCGGTATACATTTTTACCGGCACATGAACTAATCCAAAACTGATCGCGCCTTTCCAGACTGTATGCATGTCTATCACATCCATTTTTTCTTTTAGGGTGCTCCTGCCATGGAAAAGTATACGGCAATCCAATGAATTCATCACGGTGCGCTTCGCGGATAAAAGAAAAAGTTCCCCTGCGGCTCTAATGAAAGAGGGGAGGGGAACTGCGATGGCATCTACACTTCAATAATAATAGGCAGGATCATTGGTCTTCTCTTTGTTTTGGCATATAAGTACTTACTGATTGATTCCTTGACTCTATGCTTAAGGATAGACCATTTCCCGTCATTTCCATTTTCCTGAAGGTCTCCGATCGTCTTAACGACTAATTGGCCGACTTCACTCAAAAGGGCTTCAGATTCTCTAACATAAACAAAACCGCGGCTAATGATATCGGGACCCGATAAAATACTTCCTTCCGTTCGGCTAAGCGTAATCACGACGACAAGAATGCCATCCTCTGCGAGATGCTTGCGATCACGTAAAACGATGTTTCCGATGTCACCGATCCCGAGTCCATCGACAAGCGTATTTCCAGCCGTAACCTTGCGTAACTGCTGAACGCTTCCGCCTTTAATATCAAGGACTTCACCGTTATTTAAAATGTAGATATTGTTGTATTCGACTCCTACGGACTCTGCGAGCAGCCGGTGCTGATACAGCATTCGGTATTCCCCATGAATGGGGACAAAGAATTTTGGTTTCATTAGGGTAAGCATAAGCTTAAGTTCTTCCTGGCTGCCATGACCGGAAACATGCATGCCTGATGCGGAACCTGACCCATGAATGACGTTTGCGCCAAGTTGGTAGAGATGATCCAGCATGCTCGCAACGTTTCTTTCATTGCCCGGGATGGGCGATGACGCCAAAATGACCGTATCTCCGGGTGAGATTTCGGTATGCGGATAAGTGGAGCTGGCAAGGCGGGAAAGTGCTGCCAATGGCTCTCCCTGGCTTCCCGTACACAAAACAGCGACTTGTTCTCTCGGAAGCGCATTGGCTTCCTTTGCCTCAATCAGCATACCATCGGGTATGTGGATATACCCTAATTCAAGCGCAATAGCCACTACATTGACCATGCTTCTGCCGAGCAGCAACAGCTTGCGGTTTGTGATGATTGCGGCATCAACCACCTGCTGCAGACGATTAACATTGGATGCGAACGTTGACAAGAAAATTTTGTTTTGAGCCTTCTGGAAGGTCTCTTCGATACGTTCTCCGACCAATTTCTCCGAGGGAGTAAATCCAGGGCGTTCGGCGTTCGTACTCTCGGATAATAGAGCGAGAACCCCTTTTTCGCCAATGTTCGCCATCCTGTGAATATCGGGAAATTGTTTATTGGAAGGTGAGAGATCAAATTTGAAATCGCCGGTGTGAACGACAGTACCCTCTGGCGTATCTATTACAATACCAAGACAATCAGGTATGCTGTGGTTCGTTCGGAAGAAAGAAAGTTTCATGATTCCTAACTCGATCGAGGAGTCAGATTTAATTTCATGCAGGGTTGTTTCTTTGAGACGATGCTCTTTCAGTTTTCCTTTAATTAAACCAAGTGTTAGACGAGAACCATATAGGGGGATGTTCAGCTGCTTTAAAATATAGGGTATACCGCCGATGTGATCCTCATGGCCATGGGTAACCACTAAAGCGCGTACTTTATCTTTATTGTCTAACAGATAGGAGATATCGGGGACAATAAGATCTATGCCTAGAAGGCTTTCATCAGGAAATTTCGAACCGCAATCAATGACGACAATATCGTCGGCATACTGAATAACATACATATTTTTGCCGATTTCGTATACGCCGCCTAGGGCGAAGATCGAAAGTGTAGCCGTATCCGTTTCTATGCTATTCATATTCACTGTTTGTCCCTCCGGTGCAAGCATCATTACGCCTTACAAGAAAAAATCGAGCTTAAAACTCGAATTATTTTGCCATTATTATCAGATTGATATTCATTTTTAATTAAAGCTTAGTGAAAATATTTTAAAAATTTAAATGCAAAACGAATGACGAGGAGGGGAATGATTGTGTATAGTTGTTTCGATATAGCCGCTCACCACTCAAGAAGGGAATGTAAATATTGAAAAAGCTAGGACAGCTGAATACGCTGCGGAATCAGATATTCATCGGATTTATGCTTGTCATGGTCATCGTTCTGGCATCGGTTGGCTTTTTCGTGTACGATCAGGTTTCTGTCCTTTTGCGAAACAGCGCGGAGAAGCATATTCAACAGACTGCTGTTCAGGCGATGGGCAAGCTGGACGTACTGCTCGGTCAAATCGACACGCTTACGGCGCAAGTGGCTACGAATGCGTCAATCCAGCGCTTGTTGGCGCAAGAAATCGATGGCAAGCCAATCAGTTTCGCAGAGCGTCAATTTCTCCAGCAGGACGCACGTAAATATGAGGCGTACGCAACGGGAATCAGATCGCTTGAAATGTACACCACGGATTTCAGGAGATTGTTCCCGCTTGATGATGTTAGCCTGGAAGACCGGGTGCCGAAGGAATGGATTAAGCGGGTAGATAACGGGAAGGGCCGTCTTGTATGGTTTGGTTTTGATCCTCAAGACCCGGATGTCGTCATTGCCATTCGTCATGTACGCTTGGTCGACCGCTCCTTTATCCATGCCGGTTATTTAATGGTTTATATCGAAAAAAGCTATTTTGAGCTTAAAGATACCGCGGTGGACAATGATAATGATACACGGGAAACTATGGGGCTTTTTGATGGGACGGGACAAAATATCTTTTCGGATTTTCCGGATGATGTTGATGCGGGTATGATGCTCGATCACGGGGGAGAAACCATTACGGTAGACGGCGAGTCTTATATCGCTATTCAACAGCAGTCAAAGGAGACGGGGTGGAAGCTGGCCATACTGACTCCCGTGAATTATGCGACGGCTGGCATATCCGTGCTACGAACGGCAATAATCGTTTCTGGTGCGGTTGGCGGCTTGCTGTTCCTCGTTTTAACCTTTATTTTGTCGACGATGATTACAAGGCCTATCCTAAACCTAATAAAAGCTATGCGCGGCGCCAGATTCGGCATTCTGAAGGCCAACCCGAATACATCCTCAACGATGGAAATAAACGAGCTAAACAATACGTACAACCAGATGGTTGATTCTTTGAATGAATTAATTGAAGTCGTTTATCAAAAGGAAATCATTCAAAGCCGTACGGAGCTCAAAGCGCTGCAATCGCAGATTAATCCACATTTTCTCTTCAACACGCTGGAAGCGTTTTATTGGGAGCTTGATGAGAAGGGCGAAGAGGAGCTAGCGCAAATCGTCGTTGCGATGTCAGGACTGTTCCGTTATGTGATAAACCGGAATGACGATGATGAATGGGTGACGATAGGCGACGAGCTTGATCATGCGGAAAGATACTTAAAAATTATGGAGATGCGAATGGTTGACAGGCTGACGTGGCAGATTGAAGCCGATGATGATTGTCGAAGCGTACCTCTTCCCAAGCTGCTCATTCAACCGCTTGTCGAGAATGCAATCCTGCATGGTATAGAGCAGCGAATTGGTCCGGGCATTGTCTTATTACGCGCGGAGTCTTCGAGCCGTCCAGGGTATACAAGGGTTGTTGTAACCGACGATGGCCCAGGTATGGATGCGAATACCATTCATGCTCTGAGAGCATCCATGAAAGAAGGATATGTGAGCGGATCAAAGGGCACTGGTGTTGGAATATCCAATGTAGAGCGCAGGCTTAGGCTTTATTACCAATCAGAAAGCGATGGATTGGATATCCAAAGCGAAGTAGGAAAGGGCACTTCTATTATTTTTGAAATACCGAACAGATTCGGAGGGCATATGAGGCGTGAAGACAATACTAATCGTGGATGATGAACCAAGAACAAGGCAAGGCATTCGTAAAACGTTGGAAGCCTGGTCATCCGGCCGTTATCGGATAGAAACGGCATCCAGCGGCGTAGAAGCACTAATCTGGCTGCAGCAGAACGATGCCAATATACTCGTAACCGACATTCGAATGCCTGAGGTAGGCGGACTCGAATTAGTCGAAAGGCTAAGCGGGATGCCGCATCCGCCGGTTGTAGTCGTTATTTCGGGGCATCCTGAATTCGACTATGCCCAAAAAGCGCTTCAGCTGGGAGTCGTCTCCTATTTGTTGAAGCCGCTCGACAAGAACAAGCTTGTACAAGCGGTAGAGATGGCATTGAAACGGGAAGAGGCAATGAACCGGATTGAAAGGATGGAAAAGCTGTTTGATCCGAAACTGATGGAGACTGTGCAGGAGGAGAAGCAATATGGGGTGCAGGTACGTGAAGCACATCGTTATTTAGACGAACATCTGAGCGAACAATTGTCGATGCGTGCCGTAGCTGAGCATCTTCATCTAAATGCCAGTTATTTCAGCGTCCTGTTTAAAGAACAGACTGGTCTTACGTTTAGCGACTATTTAAGCAGGAGAAGAATACAAAGGGCAAAGGAGCTGCTGGCGAATACCCGATTATCGATTGCGGAAATCGCGGAGCAGGTTGGATACCAAACAGCAAAGTATTTCGTAAAGGTATTTCGCTCGATTGAGAATGTCAGTCCGGGACAGTATCGCCAAAGCTTATCGGATCCCGAAGAGAGAATCCAATAAAAGTGGTATTAGTCCCAATGCTTGTGACCTTACGGCGTTTGCGGTAACAAGCTACAATCTAATTAAAGCGGTTTCATGGCGCTAATGATTAGAAAAAAGGGGATGTAAACGTGTTCAACAAAAAATGGATTGCGGCTTCATTAATCATTTGTCTCGTTCTGGTTGCGGCAGGCTGCGGTAAAAACAGCAATGAGGGCAACAGCTCTGCGAGTGGCGAGGCTGTTGAAGGCAAAGATAAGGTAACGGTAAACTTTATGCATTTATGGCCGGAAGGCGTTTCCGCAGGACAAAACAAAATCGTAAATCAAATTATTAACGAATACCAATCTGAGCATCCAGAAGTCACGATTAAGCAAGAAGTTTTGGATAACGAGCAGTACAAGAACAAGCTGAAAGTGCTTTCCGCTTCCAATAAATTACCGGATGTTGGCGTTACCTGGGCTGCCGGATTTTTGCAGCCGTATGTGGAAGGGAATCTGTTCACCCCGGTAGATGATTTGTTGAGCGGTGAGCTTAATGGAAAATTCGTATCAGGCACAACGGAAGCCTATGCGATTGACGGTAAAACGTATGCGCTTCCACTAGAATTCAATATAGCGCCGGTTTACTACAACAAAGCTATCTTCGAGAAGTATAAGCTGGAAGTTCCACAAACCTACGAGCAATTAAAGAATGCTATAAAAACATTGTCCGAGAACGGCGTAGCTCCGATCGCACTTGGCAACAAGGATCGTTGGACCGGTTCTCTCTGGTACATGTACCTGGCGGACCGTATGGCAGGGCAAGAAACATTATCGAACGCAATTAATGGGTCCGGATCATTCATGGATGAGGGCTTGGTGAAAGCAGCGACAGAGGTGCAGACGCTTGTTGACAGCAATGCATTCGTTAAAGGATTTAACGGATTGTCGAACGAAGAAGCGAAGTCTGAGTTTCTGAACGGTAAAGCCGCCATGTACATGATGGGAACTTGGGAGCTTCCGAATTTCACCACAAATGAAGATATTCCGCAGGATTTCCGCGACAGCGTGGGCTTCTTCAAATTCCCTACAGTTGAGGGCGGGAAAGGTGACATCAATAGCTGGGTAGGCGGTCCAGGCGTCGGACTATTTGTTGCTGAGAATTCGGAGGTCAAAGCAGAAGCGAAAGCATTCGTAGAATATTTCGTTACCAAATGGGGCGAGCAATCCGTCACGGGAGCAGGCGTAATCCCGGCAACCAAAGTGGATACTTCGAGCATCGAGCTGCCGCAGTTATACAAAGACCTGTTTAATGAAATGAATCAAGCGAGCAGTATCACTTTGTTTGCGGATGTACAAATGCAGGCCAGTGCTGCCGAGACGCATCTTAATATGATTCAGGCATTGTTCGGGAAGGCAGCAGCACCGGAGAAGTTCTCAGAGGAACACGACAAGGCTATTTCCGCAGGAAAATAAGGGCCCGAGCATTTGCAAGGCGGAAAACCTATTCGGCATTTCCTGCGGAATAGGTTTTCCAATAAATCAATTTTGGTGGAAAGGAGCCGGCCCAATTGGACAAAGTGCTTTCGAACAAAAAAATAATCGCACTATACGTGCTGCCGTCTCTCTTACTGATTCTTGCCATCGTATATATTCCAATCGTCCTGACCGCTTACTACGGTTTGAACGAATGGAATGGTATTGGCGCAATGAAATTCGTCGGACTCGACAACTATCTCACCTTATTTAAGGATGAAACATTCTGGAACAGCGCATGGCATTCTCTTTTGTTAGCCATGTTCTCCGGAATCAGCCTTCTGCTCTATCTTATCGTAGCGATGGTATTGGCTGCCCGTATCAAAGGAGCAAACCTGTTTCGCAAAATCTATCTCATTCCAATGCTGCTTTCATCCGTCGCCATTGCGCAGCTATGGCTCAAAATCTATCATCCAACAAACGGCGTTTTGAATAGTGTGTTGGAATCGATTGGTATCGCAAACCCTCCCGCGTGGCTCGCCGAGTCCTCAATCGTATTATTCGCCTTGTTTATACCGATTCTTTGGCAATACGCGGGTTTTTATATTTTAATCTATTATGCGGCTCTCAAGAACATCCCGGCATCGCTAGAGGAAGCAGCTAAGATTGACGGGGCGAATGCGTTTCAAATTGCTTGGAAAATCAAGCTTCCGCTCGTAATGGAAGTAATAAAAGTTACCATCGTTTTGGCGGTGGTCGGTTCTTTGAAATATTTCGATCTGATATTTGTTATGACAGATGGCGGTCCAAACGGATCCAGCGAAGTAATGGCCTCCTATATGTATCACGAGGCGTTTCGGGCGTACGACTTTGGATATGGAAGCGCAATCGGCTTCTTCCTTCTGGTCATCTGCCTTGCCGTTACTTGGGTCATTCGCAAATTAACCGTCACCAAAGATACGATCCAATACTCGTAAGGAGGTACGCTTCATGATTTCTGGAAACGCAAGGAACCGGCATGGAATAGCGGAGTCAGGATCGGGATTCGGCTCTAAGCTCGGATATGCCGTGCTATATGCCGTATTGATTGCGGTTGCCGCAATGCAGCTGTTTCCGCTCGTATGGCTTTTATTCTTCTCTCTTAAAAACAATCAAGAAGTGTTCAATCTGCCACCGCTTTCGCTTCCGTTAAATCCTCACTGGGAAAACTACGAGAAGGTTTGGAGCGCAGGGAACATCGATATTTATTTTTTTAACAGCGTTTGGATTACGATTACGGCTACGCTGCTAACCGTCATTCTAGGCAGTCTTGTCACCTATGCCGTTACGAGAATGAAATGGAAGGGCAGCTCTTTCGTGCTTGGTCTATTTATGGTGGCGATGATGATTCCGGTTCATTCGACCCTCATACCGCTGTTTAGTCTTTTTAATAAAGTTGGCTTGACGGATCATCCTTTGTCTCTCATTTTGTCGTACGTCGCGTTTAATATGCCGATAACGATTATGATACTGCTGGGTTTTTATTATGCGCTGCCCCGGGAGGTTGAGGAAGCGGCGATCATAGACGGTTGTTCGGTTAACCGGATGTTTGTACAGATCGTGTTTCCGATGACGAGCTCCGTTCTTGCAACGACGGCGATCATAAACATGATTTATAACTGGAATGAATTTATTTTTGTTAATACGTTCATTAGCTCAGATGCTTATAAAACGCTGACAGTGGGCGTTCAAAATTTCATTGGACAGTATACGACGGACTGGGGAGCAATCGGGGCAACGCTCATGATCAGTATTCTTCCGATCTTGATTACGTTTCTCTTCCTTAGTAATCGGATTGTTGAAGGGATTGCCGCAGGTTCGGTAAAGGGCTAATATGATGTTTAGGTACTATGCAACCAAATTTGATTTGGAGGGATGGTCAATATGAACGCATATAATGCTGCTGCTGATACTGCTAACCCGCAAGTCGGCCATAAGCTGGCCGACATTCCGGCCCATGATCCATTCGTCGTTGCCGACGGAGCCACGCAAACCTATTATTTGTATACCGGCGGAAGCCCGAAGCTGCACGGTATGGACCGCTACGGCGTACTCACTTACAAAAGCCGGGACTTGGCGGAATGGGAAGGGCCCTTCGTCGTATTCACCGTCCCAGACGGTGTATGGGCGAATCCTCAGCACGGCGCTTGGGCGCCGGAAGTACATGCTTACGGCGGACGCTACTATTTGTTTGTAACGCTCCATAATAACGAAAGACCATTGGAAGGAGAGGGGCATGGCGGCTACCCTCTCCATTGGCGCGGAACCGTCATTGCGGTCTCGGACTCACTTGATGGACCGTTCGAATTAGTCAAACCGGAAGCCCCGATTGTACCCGAGCATTTGATGACGCTCGACGGCACGCTGCATATCGATGATGAAGGCAATCCTTGGATGGTGTACTGCCACGAATGGGTTCAAACGGCTGACGGTACAGTGGATGCGGTACGTTTGAAGGATGACCTCACCGGCTGCGCCTCGGTACCGATTCATTTGTTTAGCGGATCCGACGCGCCGTGGGACAATGGGGAGCAACCGAGTGCCGGAGCCGAAAAGGTATTTGTGACGGATGGATGCCAATTGTACCGGACGAGCGGTGACCGTCTGATCATGCTCTGGTCTACGTACGATAAGGGGAATTACGTACAAACGATTGCACGATCCGTAACCGATAAATTGGAAGGACCTTGGGAGCAGCTCGCGCCGCTCGTTTTCGACGATAGCGGGCATGGCATGCTGTTTCAAACGTTCGAAGGAGATTGGATGCTTATTCTTCACTCTCCTTTCCGTATGCCCGAGTCCAGATGCAAGCTGTTTGAAATGACGGATACCGGCGATTCTTTCATCGTTAAATCGCCAAAATTCAACCTTGCTGGTGTTCAGAGTAAAGAGGCTCGCGATTAATTCTGTGAAAATGTTAATCCTAAAGACACATTTAGCTGTGTTATAATTTTGCCCAGAAGATGATTGTTGGTAGTTTACGCCAACATGATGAGCTGGGAGGTACGCATGAACAGAAAAGGCAATCCGGTTAGAAGGTTTATTATCGCAGCGGTATTGGTTTTGCTTCTGCTTTGTAACGGACCGATGTCCATTGTCTCCGCGGGGGAAGCTGCGGCTGCGAGTGATACGAAGATAAAACTTAACGGTGAAATGGTTAAGTTGAGCGATCCTGCTTTTATCCAGGATGGAAGATTGTATTTGCCAATGGCTCGAATTGCTGCATTATTTGGGGCAAACTCAAGCTGGGATAGTGTGAATGATGAAGTAACGATACATACGGCATTGGGCGATACTATCGTGCTGGGTAATGGAGTACCCACCGTTTATTTCAACAATGGACGATATCTGATGGATGCGGCTCCTATCTTGAAGGGCGGTAGGTTTTACGTTCCTCTGCGCCAGTTGTCGGAATTACTGCACGCAAATGTGCAATGGAATAAAGATTCAGATGTTATCGATCTAACAGCGGTACAGCCAGCCGTAATATCGGAAGAGTACGGATTGGATGAAATCAGCATGGAATTTGGCAGCAGCAAGCCTGAGTTATTGAAGCGGAATGGTTTGGATGGCAAGGTAACAATTAAATCGGGAACGAAGCTTAAGGTAGTTATTCCTTCGATCTTTGATAAGGCGGCAAAACCGTTCACGGAATCGGATCTTATGCTGCTTGCCAAGATTACGATGGTTGAAGCCGGCTATGAATCCTATGAGGGGCAGCTTGCCTTAGCCAATGTGATATTAAACAGAGTGAAGGATGCAAACTTTCCGGATACGGTACGCGACGTCATTTATTCAGGGAAACAGTTCCCTCCAGCCCATAATGGTCTGTTGGATAAGAGCAAACCTAACGCAAGCGTGCTGCGCGCCGCCAAGGATGCTTTGAATGGGAAAAACAACGTCGGGAATGCGGTTTATTTCTACAATCCCAATGTTTCCAAAGGATCGTTTTGGTCCAGCCTAGATGTCATTGCGACAATCGGCCATCATAGTTTTGCGAGATAGGTAAGTCCGTTATGGCCATAAGGCCATAACGGACTTTTTTTTGACCAGAATGATAAACAAAATGGGCCACGTCACAGAACGTGGCCTTTTTTTACTTAGCTGCCCGGCTAGCGCTGGATCATCAACCGGTTTTACCCGTAAGACTCCCTTCGAACATATCGATGATAACCAGGAAATGTTCGGCTTCCCTAAACACATGATCCGCCAGTAACGGATGAATGATGCTCTTAATTCGACAGGCTTCAATTAAGTCTCGCGCGGTTTTCTTGAAGTCACGAAGCGATTTAACGGAAACCTTATTTTGATCAAGAAATTGGTCAAGGAGAGGGAAGGTTTGTGACTGAGGACGCATGGAATCCAAATCTTTTGCTTGAAACAGCAGTTGGTCAAATTCTTGGCTGAAGTTATTGGCCTGCTCTACCAGCTTCCGTTCCGATGGGTCAAGCAGGTGACTAATAAATTTGGCATGGTCGGCCATGATTCGTAGGAAAAATACGTTCTCGTCAATGATTGCGTCAGGCAACGGCTCCAATCTTCCTTGATTTAATTCCGATAACCGATTCCGGAAATAATTGGCTTCCCTGCTTACATGATCAACTAATAACGGAAAGTTATTTGCGCCTGGAAGCTGGCATGTCAGTATTAAACCAAGCACCTTTCTCTTGAAAGCCCAAATATAGGATACAGCGGTATGGACTTCTTCATTAAATCTTCTTATTACGACGGGATCGGTTCCCATTGTAAAAGCATTGGCTTTATTCTCTATCGCTTCAAAAATCGCATAGAACTGGTTAGCTTCATTTATCAGCTGAGTATCTTCACAACGGAATCCCAACTTTAAAAATAAGGAATGCTCCTTCATAATCCGCGACCAAAATCTTACTTCTTCTAAAGATCGTGCTACAAACGGATCTGACAATAGCAACATCTCCTTTGAGTAATCATACTTCAACTAATTTATGATTGGAGACTTTGTCATATGCTTTTTTGAGGGAAGGAAGATGCTTTATTCGTATGTAAGAGGCTGCCGAGAATGTCTCGACAACCTGCTGCTATGATTAACAATGGTTAATGCGTGTACCGAGCTGTGAGCATACGCTGCGATATTGATGTGATGGATTAATAGCCTTTGCCGTATCCGCCTGCACCAACGCCGCCGACACCATAACCGCAACCGCCTCCAAAAATACCGCAGCTGCACGCTATAATTACCAACAAGATGAACAATACAAGGATCATGCCAACACTGTTATTAGCCCCACCAATAAAACCACTCATTACCATTCACCTCCCAAAGTTCTGAGTACCCTGTAGATTATGTAAAGGCAGTGCTTTGTGTTTGGACGTTTGTTCCGTAATGATAGCAGCCTAGTCATCCTTTAATGAGCATACTTGCTTCCCGATGGAGTCTGCCGCAGACATGTTAGGTTGTTGTCTTTATTAGAATAAATGAACATCTCCATAAAAAAACCGAATAGCATTTGCGCTTCCCAAGAATTGACTCTAAAGCTATCGTGTTATATTATGTGACATATAAACAATTCCGCTAGAAAACAACTAGATTTAAGTGTCATATATTTTGACGCAGCGTATAGTTTAAACAATATTTGATGAGGAGTGGTTTAGATGAGATTGTTATTCATTATTGCAGGAATGCTGACTGTGGCTAATTATAATAAGGTAGAAGATGATTGTGTAAGCAAGCTAAACGAGGCATTTCTAGGAAACGAACAGTACTGGAAGTCCACTAAACCTTCCGTATAATCTATTTGTTTCTGAACGCTGCTAGTGTTATAAGTCAATAACCAAAAATTTAATGGAAGTCCAAAGCCGAAGGTTCGGGAATGAGAAAAAGGTGTTTCCTACACAAGGGAACACCTTTTTTTTGTTCAAATAAAAGGTCCGCGAATTTTTGCACGGGAATGATAATGAGCACAAAAAACCATTGAGATATTCGGCAAAATGCGGTAAATTAGTGTTAAGAAATTTTATGTGAGTATACATGACGTGAATTTGATAGCTTATCTTAACAATTAATGATCAGATTTATGAATGCTTAACTATTTAGGAGTGTGAATGGGATGAAGAAGAAGCTGGTTTTGATAGGTAACGGTATGGCGGGTGTGAATTGTATCGAGCAGATTTTGAAGCTGGTCCCGAACCGGTATGACATTACCATCTTCGGAAGTGAACCTCATCCGAACTATAATCGAATCATGCTGTCATCTGTTCTGGCAGGTGATGCGGATATGAATGATATTGTTATCAATAGTTGGGACTGGTACAGAGAAAACAACATTATTCTCCACGCTGGGCATACGGTAAGCAGCATTGACACGAAACGTAAGATCGTAAGCACCGAAAGCGGCATTAAAGTACCTTACGATGATGTCATTATTGCAACCGGCTCGCTGCCTTTCATGCTTCCGCTGCCAGGTGCGGACAAAAAAGGCGTTATCGCATTCCGTGACATTAAAGATTGCGAAACGATGATGGAGACGGCGAAAAAGTACAAAAAAGCGGTTGTTATCGGCGGCGGCTTGCTGGGACTAGAAGCAGCGCGAGGACTGCTGAATCTGAATATGGAAGTGTCCGTCATTCACAGCAACAAAATTCTGATGAACAGACAGCTGGACGAAACGGCTGGGATCATGCTGCAGAAGGAACTTCAGGAGCAAGGTATGAAATTCCTTCTCGGCAAACATACAGAGAAGATTTTAGGGAAAGAGCGGGTAACGGGTCTAAGATTCACGGACGGCTCCGAAGAGCCTGCAGATCTTCTAGTTATGGCAGTCGGCATTAAACCTAACATGGCGATGGCCAAGAAGAGCGGCATTGAAGTTAACCGCGGTATTCTCGTCAACGATTTCATGGAAACGAATATTCCGAATGTTTACTCGGTTGGCGAGTGCGTGGAGCACCGCGGCATTTCGTACGGACTAGTCGCGCCACTGTATGAGCAAGCCGCGGTACTTGCAAAGAAATTGGCGGGCATAGAAACGGACGGTTATCACGGTTCCGTCGTTTCTACGAAGCTGAAGGTTTCGGGTGTGGATGTGTTCTCGGCGGGTCAATACTTGGATGATGTTGATACACGCGCTGTTCGTGTGCAGGATGAGTTCGGCGGCGTATACAAGAAAGTCGTCATTCGGGGCGGCAAGGTTGTCGGCTCTGTGTTATTCGGCGATATAAGCGATGGCGCGCGCCTGTTCGCCATGATCCGCAGCGGTGAGGATGTTACGGGGAAAGAAAAAGAAATTTTACTCGGCTCGGGCGGATCGGCTCCTTCCAACGCTGATTTGATTGCCTCGATGAGCGATGATGAAATTGTTTGCGGATGTAACGGTGTTTCCAAAGGCGCAGTTGTAAATGCGATCAATGAAAAAGGATGCACGAGCGTTAATGATATTAAAGCGTGCACGAAAGCTTCCGCATCATGTGGAGGTTGTAAACCGCTAATTGCAGATGTGCTGACGTATGTACTTGGCGCGGACGGCGTGAAAACGGTCAAGGAAGGCATTTGCGGTTGTACAACGCTTAGCCGTGATGAAGTGGTTGACGGTATCCGTGAAATGAGATTAACGACTTCGAAGGAAGTTATGCACGTACTCAATTGGAACAATCCGGAAGGCTGCTCCAAATGCCGTCCGGCCTTGAACTACTACCTCGGCATGGTGTGGCCGGAGGAGCACGAAGACGAGCGTGCATCGAGGTTCGTTAACGAAAGAAATCATGCCAATATTCAGAAGGACGGCACGTACTCTGTTGTTCCGAGAATTTACGGCGGGGTAACGACACCGCAGGATCTGAAGAAAATTGCCGAAGTAGCGGTGAAATATGAAGTGCCGCTAGTAAAAATTACAGGCGGACAGCGGATCGACCTTCTGGGCGTTAAGAAGGAAGACTTGCCTTCGATGTGGACGGATCTTGACATGCCATCGGGTTACGCATACGGTAAAACGCTTCGTACGGTTAAAACATGCGTAGGTTCAACGTTCTGCAGATTCGGAACGCAGGATTCGATGGCCATGGGTATCGAAATGGAGAAGCGCTTCGAACGTTTGAGCACACCGGCGAAATTTAAGATGGCCGTATCTGGCTGCCCTCGTAACTGTGCAGAAGCGACGATCAAGGATTTTGGCGTCGTTGCAATCGACGGCGGATGGGAAATTCATGTCGGCGGAAACGGCGGTACGAAAGTAAGAGTCACCGACCTGCTCGTTAAGGTGAAGACGGAGGAAGAGGTTCTGGAATGGACGGGAGCATACATGCAGTATTACCGTGAAACCGGCAAATATAACGAACGTACGGCGGAATGGCTTGAAAGAGTCGGCCTGGATACGATTAAAGCTGCCTTGGAGAAGAAGGAAGACCGATTGGCACTCGTCGAGCGGATTGAACTTGCGCTCAGCCTGACACAAGATCCATGGAAAGAAATTGTGGAAACTGATAAATTGCGCACAACATTCGAAAATCTACCTATTCCCACAATGAACTAGAAAGGGTGTCATCAGCATGAAACAAGTTAAAATCGGTCATATTTCGGAAATTGAGAGTATGCGCTCAAGAGTAATCTCCATCGGAGATCTGGAAATTGCTTTGTTCAAGCTTTCGAACGGTGAAATAAAAGCGATTGAAAATAAATGTCCTCATAAAGGCGGCAAGCTTTCCGAAGGTATCGTTTGCGACCATCATGTTTTTTGCCCGCTGCATGATTGGAAAATCAATTTGAAGGACGGACAGGTCCAAGATCCGGATGAGGGCTGTGTCGTTTCCTTCAAGGTGGAAGCAGACCCTGAAAGCGGCGATCTATTTCTGTATGTGGAAGAGACGGCTTATAAAGCATCCTAAGGAAATCATTCGGGGAGATTGGACCTATGGCAATGAATCAAACAAAAGCACTCATCTATTCAACGGTCGCGATGACCGTATCATTCATGATTTGGTCAGTATTTCCGCCTATTGCAGGGCAGATTCAGGAACTTTTTAACCTGAGTACGCTGGAAAAGAGCATTTTGATTGCAACCCCCGTTTTGCTCGGATCGATCATGCGGATTCCTATGGGTATTCTAACTGACCGCCACGGCGGCAGAAAAGTGTTCACGCTGACGATGCTGTTCTTAATTCTGCCAATGGTTGCGGCTGGATTCGCTGATTCATATGTTTGGTTGTTGATCTGCGCCCTGTTTATCGGTATGGCGGGCACCACGTTTGCGATTTCTTTAACTTTTGTCTCAAGATGGTACCCGCCGCAAAGCCAAGGTTTTATATTAGGCATTGCCGGCCTTGGCAATTTGGGGGGAGCAGGAGCGAATTTCCTGATTCCCTCCATCTCAACAACGTACGGCATTTCTTGGGTGTTTTTTGGCCTTGCAATCGGGATAGCGGTTATGGCATTGGTGTTCTATTCCTTTACCAAGGATGCGCCAAAGCCGGCCGAACCCAAAACCTTGAAACAATCCTTGTCCGTTATGAAAGATAAAGCAACTTGGCGTTTGTCCTTCTTTTATTTTCTGACTTTTGGCGGTTTCGTTGCCTTCAGCGTTTACTTGCCTACCCTCCTTAAAGATCTATTTCAGCTGAGCGCTTTTGACGCTGGTCTTAGAACTGCCGGTTTCGTCTTGGCGGCTACGTTGATTCGGCCGGCGGGCGGCTATTTGGCAGACCGGTTCGGCAGCAAGAAGATATTAACGGTTGTCTTTTCTGGAATATTGGCTGCCGCGCTTGTATTGTCCATATCGCTTGATCATTTCGTCGCCTTCAGTTTTTTATGTTTGTTGATTTCTTTGCTTCTTGGATTAGGAAACGGCGCCGTGTTCAAAATGGTGCCGGAAGTATCTACCGGAAATACAGGAGCGGTTACTGGTATAGTTGGCGCTGCAGGAGGCATCGGCGGATTTTTTCCGCCGATTGTACTCGGTATCGTCAAAGACGCGACTGGCCAATACAATTTAGGCTTTATTTTTATGGTCATATTCGCCCTGGCATGCTTAATCCTTAATTACTCTGCACTGCGGCCGAAACGTACGGGAATTCAGCAAGGCATGGAGTATTCTGCGTAGCTGCCCGGTGCCTGCAGTGCGTGCCGGAAAACCGGAGATGCGAACGGGACTGTTCTTCTAAAAAGGACAGTGCAGTCGTTTCATTCTAATTGGAGGTTTAATGATGGCGAAAAGAAAATTAGTAGTTATCGGAAACGGGATGGCGGGCGTTCGTTGTGTCGAAGAAATATTAAATATCGATCGGGATGCTTTTGAAATTACGATCTTCGGCAAAGAGCCCCATCCTAACTATAACCGTATTTTGTTGTCGAAGGTGCTTCAGGGCGACACCACCATACAAGATATTACGATCAATGATTGGCAGTGGTATGAAGACAATCATATTCAGCTTTTTACGAACGAAACGGTAACGAATGTCGATATTGAGCGCAAGAAGATCCTTACCGAGTCCGGGAAGAGCGTCAAATACGACGAGCTTATCTTCGCTACAGGTTCCTTGCCTTTTATGCTGCCTTTGCCAGGCGCGAATAAACAGGGCGTTACAGCCTTTCGGGATATCCGCGATTGTGAAACGATGGTTGAAACCTCGAAAAGCTATGGAAAGGCTGTCGTCATCGGCGGAGGTTTGCTTGGCCTTGAAGCTGCACGGGGGCTATTAAACCTCGGCATGCAGGTGGATGTCGTTCATATTTTTGACAGTATCATGGAAAGACAGCTTGACCGAACGGCTGCCAAAATGCTTCAGACGGAGCTTGAAAAGCAAGGAATGCGCTTTTTGCTTGAGAAGCAATCGGAAGAGATTATCGGACGGAGCCGCGTGGTTGGACTAAAGTTCAAGGACGGTACGAAAACGGATGCCGACCTGCTTGTCATGGCTGTCGGCGTCAGACCTAACGTACAGCTGGCTAAGGATGGAAAGATCGAAACGAACCGCGCTATCGTCGTTAACGATTTTATGCAGACGAGTGTACCGAATGTATATGCGGTAGGAGAATGTGCGGAGCATCGCGGCATTGTATACGGTTTAGTGGCACCGCTCTATGAGCAAGGGAAGGTGCTCGCAAAAACCTTATGCGGATTGGAGAATGAAGGTTACCACGGTTCGGTGCTGGCGACCCAGCTGAAGGTTTCGGGCGTCGATGTATTCTCGGCCGGTGAATTTATGGATAGCGACGAAGTGAAGTCGTTGAAGTGGATCGACGGTATCCGAAGCACCTACAAAAAAATTGTCATACGCGATAATAAAATTGTCGGTGCGGTTCTGTTTGGCGACATCAGCGAGGGTACGAAGCTCTTAGGGATGATCAAGCAGCAGACGGATATCTCCGTCTATGAGAAGGAAATGAATGGGGCTCGCGGACAGGAAGCCGGGGAAGCCGCAATCGCGGCCATGTCCGATAAGGAACTGATCTGCTCCTGTAATGGGGTTTCCAAAGGGACTATTATGCAGGCTATTGGGGAGCAAGGCTTGCAAACGGTCGATGAAGTGAAAAAATGCACGAAAGCATCCAGCTCCTGCGGCAGCTGCAAAACGATGGTCAGCAGCATTTTGGATTATGTGCACCGTCACGGCCTCGGCCAGACCGTGGAGAAAGAAACGGTCTGCGCCTGCACAACGTTTAGCCATGATGAGCTTATGATTGAAATTCAGAACCGTCGTTTTGTTGATACGGCTGAGATCATGACCGCTTTTGATTGGCAAACGGATGCAGGGTGTGAAGTTTGCCGTCCCGCGCTGGATTATTATTTAGGTGTTCATGGAACAGCCGCTCCAACTACGGTCGCATGTGAGCCAATAGGCATCCAAGCAGACGGGACTTATGCGGTTACGCCGAAAATGTATGGAGGCATAACGACACCGGAGCAGCTGAGACAAATCGCGGACATTGTAGAGAAATACGGCATTCCTCTTGTGAAGCTGCTGGAAGGGCCGCAGCTTGGACTGCTGGGTATAGCGGCAGCCGATGTCTCTAACGTCAAGTCGGATTTGGGAATACTGCTTAGCGGACCCGTGTACGGGAAGAGCGTGAGTACAGTCGGATCATGCAGCGGTATCAGCTATGCGGCAGATGCGATGCAGGATTCCATCTCTCTCGGCATCGCTTTGGAGAAGAAGCTGGAGAGCGCGCAATTGCCGCATGAAATAAGGATTGGCGTATCGGCCAGTCCCCATAACCGCGCGGGTTCGCTAACGAAGGATATCGGAATCGTTGGGGTGCCGGGCGGCTGGGAGATGTATGTAGGCGGCAGCGGCGAACGGCAGGTAAAGCCGGGTCAACTGCTGTGCACAGCCGCGACGGACGAGGAGCTGCTGACGCTTGCGGCTGCTTTCCTTCAATATTACAGAGAAACCGGACACTACGTGGAACGGATGCCGCAATGGATTGAACGAATAGGCCTGCTGCAAATCAGGGAAGCGTTATTCGATCCGTTTCTCTTGCAATTATTAGGAAGCCGCATGGAGGAGGAGCTTTCAGCTTCGCCAGAGCAAGCAAATCAGCAGCCGACAGCTGCAGTAACAAGGTGATCAGATGAAACCATTAAAAGTGATAACCGACAATATGGAATTCGAAGCTGCTGCCGGACATGATCATGTTATGGATACGCAGTGCCCTTTTTGCAGCGTGCAGTGCAAGATGCAGATCGTGGAGCATATCGGCGAGAAGCGGAATACCTATACCGTTCTTCCGAAGCCAAACGCCGCTTCAGAAGGGCGGTTGTGCATCAAAGGGATGAATGCATACCAGCATGCCTTAAGCAGTGAACGTCTTGCTTATCCGATGGCCAAAGTGGATGGGGAATTCGTAAGGGTCAGCTGGGAGGAGGCCTACCGGCTGATTTATTCCAATTTCACGCAATTGGAGCAGCAGTACGGAAGCGATGCGATTGGGGTATACGGCGGCGGATCTCTTACTAATGAATCCGCTTATTTGCTCGGGAAGTTCGCGCGGGTCGCGCTGCGAACCAAATATATCGATTATAATGGGCGGTTTTGTATGTCTGCGGCGGCGTCGGCAGGCAATAAGGCTTTTGGAATTGACCGCGGCTTGACCAACCAGTTGTCCGATATTCCTCTCGCACGGTGCATCATTTTGGCTGGGACGAATATTGCGGAATGCCAGCCCACGCTCATGCCTTATTTTACGAGGGCGAAGGAGAATGGGGCTTTCATCATAGCGATTGATCCTAGAAATACGGGTACGACCGAACTAGCGGATTTGCATTTAAAGGTGAAGCCGGGGATGGATGCCGCTTTAGTCAACGGCATGTTAAAAGTGATCGTAGACGAAGGTTATGTGGATGAAGGCTTTGCGAAGGAACGGACAAATGGTTTTGACGAGCTAAAGGAGCATCTAGGGAACGTTGACTTAAACGATATCGCAGAGATGACAGGTGTTCCGCTGGATCTAATTCGCGGGGCTGCTGAAGCATTTGGCAAAGCAGCAACCGGAATGGTGTTTACCGCAAGGGGAGTAGAGCAGCAGACAGATGGGTACATGGCTGTGCGTAATTTCCTGAATATGGCGTTGATTACCGGGAAAATAGGGAAAGAAGGCTGCGGTTACGGTGCGATTACCGGCCAAGGAAACGGTCAAGGGGGCAGAGAGCACGGTCAAAAGGCGGATCAGCTTCCGGGCTACCGATTGATTGAAAATCCGGCAGATCGTGCCTATATCGCAGAAGTATGGGGCGTGCAGCCTGATGATTTGCCTGGAAAAGGCGTCTCTGCTTATGAAATGATGGAAAAAGTCCATGAAGAGGAGATACGTGCGCTGTTCGTCATGGGCTCTAATCCGATCGTATCCAATCCGAACGCCAACTTTGTGGAAGAGGGGCTGCGTAAGCTGCAGTTCCTTGTGGTAGCGGACATGTTCCTCTCGGAAACGGCAAGGCTGGCGGATTTGATATTGCCTACGTCCTCGTATTTGGAGAATGAAGGCACGTTAACCAACCTGGAAGGCCGTGTCCTATTGCGGGAGGCTAGTCGTGTTGTTTCGGATGAAGTGAAGCATGATTGGGAGATCCTGTGCGGCATTGCCCAAACGCTGGGGAAAGAATCGTATTTCTCCTACACAGCGGCGGAACAAATCTTCGAGGAGCTCCGTGTTGCGAGCCGCGGGGGAATTGCTGATTATTATGGCATCACCTATGACCGGCTGCGGAAGGAAGAAGGCGTTTATTGGCCTTGCCCAAGCCTGGACCACCCAGGTGAAAAACGATTATTCGAGACGTCGTTTGCGCATCCAAGCGGTAAGGCGGATCTGATTGCGGTAGAAAATCATTTTCCCGCCGAGCAGGTTAGCGGGGAGTTTCCTTTGTATTTGACAACCGGTCGGGTGCTCTCGCATTATTTGACAGGTGTTCAAACCCGGAGAAGCCATACACTGGCGGCGCGCAGCTTTGAATCCTTTATGGAAATCCACCCGGCGACGGCCCAAAAGTACCGGATTGAGGATAACTCTTTAATACGGCTGGAATCGAAGCGGGGAGGCATCGTAGTCCGCAGCAAGCTGACGAGGGAGATCCGCGAGGATACGGTTTTCGTGCCCATGCATTGGGGCGATATTCAAAATGTTAACAAAATTACGAATCAAGCGCTTGATCCGACATGCAGAATGCCTGGGTTTAAAGTTTGTGCGGTTAACGCAAGGCCCCTTGTAGAATCCGTATAAAATAGTCAGCCATCTTTGAGTGTTAAACAGATGAAGCCCCAAGGGACGCAGTCCTTTGGGGCTTTTTGCGCACTGCGAAAAAATGAATAGGTTTATGTGTCCGATGCTAATTTCTCTACTAAATTCTCTATACTCTGCTCTTCGTCTTAAGCCGTCCAATTGTTGCGACTCGTGCTTTTTTGCGGGAATATTTATTTTTCATTCTTGTTTTCTTGCTAGGCATGCTAGATACAAATGCTTTCGTGCCCATTAATGAACCTACCATCTTGAAAGCCGGCTGGATCTGTTGAAAGATGCCCCAAAATTGCTGGACCTTTCCCATTATTGACATGATTCCATCAAACCCGCCGAGTCGTGACGACGCCGTATTTTCTCGTTCTATCGATTGCGAATAGGAAAGGTCTGCTGGTTCCGTCAGGTCGGGACCACTTAATGGCTCACTTTCAGCAGGAAGAAATTCACTTGTACGGACTCTTTTCATTTTCTTCACTTCTACCACATTCCTTTTCTCCAGTAGTATTCTGACGATTCATAAGCTAGTCTCCTAAAGAAGGCTCGTAAAAAATCAAAACAGCTATTTTCAGACCATCAAGAGGAGGGTATACGTATTCTGAACACAGGCTCACGTCAGAGTATATTTTAAGATATGTTTCGTTTTAGCAGCTTGTTTGTGTGTTTGCTACAGTAACAATCTTCCAGTGTCATAAGTCTATTTGATAGGGTAATAAAACAATCCCGGATACCAAAAAAACCGGAAGGCGGACACTTTGATCAAAGTGTTCATCTTCCGGTTTATCGAAATCTTCCGTTATCGCTAATTTTGCTCGAATCCGCCTATACGCCCCGTTCTTTATGGGCAGGAAGAAAGTCCTCATCCCATTTATATCTCTCGTTGTAAATGCTCATAACCTCTTCGTATAAAGGTCCGAAGCTTGATTTCGGACTGCTCTCAATGATTCGGTAAAGCCGCAGAAAACGATCTTTGGGAAGCTTGCGCGCATATCGCATAATTAAATAAGGATAGAGCGTAAGGTAACGCTTCATCCGGACCGCGGCGCCGGTAACGCCGACTAGTATGCTTTCGCCATGCTCCATTTTCAGAATATGGCCTTCATGAAGCAAAATATAACGGAAAGTATTTTCCTTCAGCAGGTCACGCCTGATCTTTGCGAGTTCGCCGATATATTCGACAAGATCGGGATTAAAATGGTCCATAAGCAGAGGTTCCAGCATAAGGTCCATGTCCTTGCGCAGCACGAACGATTGAAGCAGCAATATCTGCTCGATCCGAAGCTGGTCGGTATGAACGAGAGCGCCGATTTCCCGCAGCATCTCATAAGCGAGCGGTTTATCGCCGCTATGAAACACTTTTATGGCCGTTTCCCGGTCATTGGCAAGGCCGGCTACAAGGGGATAAGCCTCCCTGTGAAATAATTTTTCAAGTTCTAAGCGCAAAAGTGCAGGGGTCGACCGTCTTTGCATCGTCCATAATAGAGCGAGTAGCGCCGCGCCTCCTATAGCGAGCACTATAGTCTGCATCGTTGAACCGCTCATCACTAGACCGACGGCCGTTATGAGCAGCACGGTGAGCCGTGATCCCCACAGCGACCGCCGCAGCGTGGAGGCAGCCAATTCTTCCGCTTTTTGCAGGGCGGCTTTACCGCATACAGGACATTCCGTTTCGCCGAGTACAGTAAAATGTCTGCAGCGCCGGCAAATTTTAAGCTTATCGTAAGGATAGCGTGTTTTAATATAAGGGGTAAGTAGTATCGGCAGCTTGTTCATCATTCGCGATCACGCTGCCCGCTGCTTTTTAAAATAGATAAGACAAGCTTATTCAGCTGCTCTGGAGACGGGGCCCTTCTCCGGCGAGAGCGGTAGCTGATGATGCTGATCATGACAAAAAGAAACACTAGCCCGAGACAGACGTATGTAACCATGTGCTGTTCCTCTCTTACAGTAAAAGTGATTTCTGAAAATCTATCAGGTATACTTAATTTATAGTATACCATTTTACTGGAAGCAGTGACTAACAGTGACTATTGGACTATCAGGATAGATCAGTTCGTCCCATTACAAAGGAGTACAAATATGAATCGATTTAAACGTTTTTCACGTCAACTAATATTCGCTTCCGCCGTTCTGCTGCTGCCATTCGGCAGCTATTCCACAGCGAATGCTGCCCAGGGGGCTTCTCAAATCGATGCGGTGCTGGTGCTCGATGTCAGTAATTCTATGAGCGCAAGCGACCCGGGTAAAATCGGCAATGAAGCGATGAAGATGTTCATCGACATGCTCTCGACACAGGGCGATCGGGTCGGAATCGTAGCCTATACCGATGAGATTCAGCGTGAGAAGGCGCTGCTTGAAATCCAGTCTTCAGCGGATAAAGAGAATTTAAAGGGCTTCATCGACCAATTGAACCGCGGCGCCTACACCGATGTATCAGTTGGAGTAAAGGAAGCCGTGCAAATATTGGATGACGGAGCTGATCCTAACCACGAGCCAATGATTATTTTGCTGGCTGACGGCAATAACGACTTTAATGAAGATTCAGGCCGCACAAAGGCCCAGTCCGACGCCGACATGGAGAAAGCCATTAAAGAAGCGAATGACAACGATGTACCGATCTACACGATCGGGCTGAATGCGGACGGAAAATTAAACAAGGAAGCGTTGGCCGAGCTTTCGGATCTGACCGGGGGCAAATCGTTCTCGACCAACTCGGCGGATGATCTGCCGCAGATCCTGAGCGAGATTTTTGCCAGCCATCTCGACTTGAACGTGGTACCTGTTGATTCGATTACCGCGGACGGAAGTTTTCAAAACGTGAAAATTAACGTTCCCAACTCGAATGTATTGGAAGCGAACATTTCCATCATGTCTTCGCAACCTGTCGAAGCTAAGCTGGTTGACCCATCCGGCAACGCCGTTGCCATTCCATCGGATGAGATCCTGCTGTCAAAGTCGAAGAGCTATTCCTTGATTAAGCTGCTAAAGCCGGCCGAGGGCGATTGGACGCTGCAGGTAAAAGGCGTGAATCGCGATAAAATCGACATCAATCTAATCTTTAACTATGATTTGAGCTTGGCATTGGACCCGCTTACCAAAACCGCCTACTCGAAGGGCGATTCCGTTAAATTCAGCTCTTACTTAGTCAGCGGCGGACAGAAGCTGAAGGATGAAGCGCAGTACAGCAACATGAGCGCGGCTTTGCTCGTTAAAGATTTGGACACGGGTACAACCAAGGAAGTGCCGATGGAAAATGCGGGCGATCATTTTGAAGGATCGTACAAAATTGAAGAAGAGCACGACTATGAGATCAAAGTAAAGGCGGAGGAGGAAAGCTTCTTCCGTGAAACCGATGCGGTAACGATTACGGCTAAGGCAGGTGGAACGGGTCAGACAGCACCGACCCCGCCTGCAGACGAAGCAAAGAAGCCATTCCCTACTGTGCCAGTCATAATAGGTGCATTAGGATTAGCGGCATTGCTTGCAGCGGCGTATTTCATCATGCGCATTCTGAAAAAAGCGAACCGCGGCTTTGTCGGCCAGCTCGTCATTGAAATCCGGGATGAGAATACGGGTGACAAAACATCGCCGCAGTACAAGAAGCTGTCCGCCTTCAAGGGCAAGCTGATGCTTCATCAGCTGCTGCAGCTGGCGCCTGAGCTGAAGGAAACGGAGAAAGTTATTTTTAAACCCGGCAGCAACGACCGCATCACGCTGCAAAACGCTTCCTCATGCACAATCGAGAAATCGGGTCGGGCGATCGATGCAACTCGTGAGTTTGAAATGAAGAGCGGAGACCGCATTACGGTTTCGCTAAAGCAAGTGGATAAAACGATCTTTATCGAATATCTCGTTTAAATAGAGCCATGGAGGGAACAAACAATGAAACCAATCGTTAGAGAACATATACAGCAGCTCGACGTTTCGCTGGGCGGAGGCATTGTCAGCGAGAAAATCCGGGTAGATACCATCGATAACCCGATTTTGATTATTGGACTTGGAGGTACCGGCATTGATGCTTTGCTGCGCCTCAAATACCAGATTAACCGCCGCTTTAAGCTGCCGGAGGATCCGGTCTCGAAGAGAAAGCGTGACAAGCCCGACAACGTAGAGTTTCTTGCTTTCGAAACGAATGAACAGGATCGCAATAAAAAGTATAAAGGCATCGGTCTCGACCCGATTAATGAATTCGTACTGCTGTCCAATGCAGAGGTCGGTGGGCTGCTGCAAAACCGCAGTATTTTGGAGCCGTACATTACGGATTGGCTGTCCCCGGAGCTGAGCATCACCGACGGGATGAACGGCGCGGCAGGCGTACGCCAAGCTGGGCGGCTGCTGCTGTTTACGAAGATCAACCAAGTCGTTCAAAGCATCGACAAAAAAATCAAGACGCTTTCCGTCGGCACGAATAAGAAGCTGATGGTATTTCTGCTCACCGGCTTATCGGGCGGAACGGGCAGCGGCTGCTTCCTTGATATTTCATATATCGTCAGAGGCATTATCGAGCGCGACCACGGGGCTGCAGGCATCGACCGGGTGAACACGCTGGGTTACCTTTTCACGCCGGATATTAACCTCGCGAACAAAAGCTTGAGCGACCATACGCGCGAGTACATTAAGAAGAACGGCTATGCGGCACTGAAGGAATTGGACTATTGGATGAACGTGGACGGCAGGGGAGAGCGGTTCAAGCAGCAGTACGGCAGCATTCTGTCCGTTAATTCGCCGCTTCCGCCGTTTAATCTATGCCATCTCATCTCTGCGACCAATGCGGAGGGCAAGCTGCTCGAAAATGCTTACGATTACTGCATGAACGTAACGGCTGAGAACATTACGAACTTTATTTCAAGCGAGGAAAAACAATCCGGCGAGGAATTCGCCATTCATGACTATATCAGCAACATTCGGACGAATATCGCCCAAATGAACAAGATGTATCCGGCTAACTACGACTATAACATTATCGGGGCTTCTTCGGCCGTGCTGCCCATCGAGGAAATGACGACTTATTTAGCTTACCGGCTCTTTAACAAGATGGACAAAATGTTCGAGAAGGCGCCATCCCAGGATGATGTGGAGAAGTTTGCGCGCAAGCTAGGCATCGACCTCGAAACGATGATGAAGACTTTCGATTCACGCGTGCCGGAGCCGCTTCCGGGCTTTGAGAACAGCGAGCGCCTAAGCTACAATAACGTGGTGAAGCTGCAAGCGGTGAACATGGATACCGAACTGGAGCAAAACTTTCTGGCCCGTGCGAGAGAGGAATATATTAAAGCGAAAAAACAGTTACCGGGTGAAATCGTCGGCCAATTTACCGATCAAATTCGCCGTACGTTCCTGCATCCGGAGCAGGGACCGTTCTATGTATCCCGTCTCTTATATACTGAAAAAGGCTTCTGCTTGCTGAAGATGCTGCTCTCTTACATAGAGACGCTTCGCGAGGGATTGCTGCGGCTTCCGAGAGAAATCGAAGCGGCAAGGGAGCAAGCCGAAGAACGCATGGGCGACGCGAAGAGCGCGTTTGTATCGAAGGACAAGAAGAAAAACAACTATATTGAAGCGAAAATCAATGAGTACTGGCTGCATGCCGACGTGGAGCGCATGGAGCAATTAATCGAATTTTACGAGGATTTGCATCAGCTGCTCAACAACGAGAACAACCGGATCTACAATGTGTTCACCGAAATATTAAACGTGCTGAATTCGATCTTTGCCAAAAACGGGGATCTGCTCACGAACGGCGAAGAGCAGGCTGATCATAAAGGAAACAAAACGTATTATTGGAATATCGTCGGAGTGCCTGATATTTCCGATGTCATCAGCCGTTTAATGGATAAGAAGGACGGCGACGATCTGATTAGGGACTTTACGCAGGAGCTGCTTGACCATTCCAACCTATGGGTGAAGGAGCAAGAAATCGATATCGTCAGCTCGATCTCGGAATTTCTGACCGATAAATTCGGAGACCTGATTACGAAATCGATGGAAGAGTTTCTCGTTATGAAGTACGGGAATGACGAGTCGATTGAGAAGTTTGTCGAGCGCCATATTGCGAGCAAGCTGGACGAAGAAGCAGTGCCTGTATTCCATCTCAGCAACAGCTCCGGCAATTTGCATGTGCCGTCATGGGGATTCGTTTCGGTACCTGTGCAGGCTCCTAGTATTTTGCGAGGCATTCGTAACTACCAAAATAACTCGATCGGTAAATCCCATTTCACGATCAAGGAAAGCGAAGTCAAAAACCGGATTTTCTGGCTGAATACAAGAAACGGTGTACCTCTGTTCGTCTATACGCCGCTCAAGGTATATGAGGAAAGCTATGAAAGGACGATTTTGGATAAGGAAGGCATCGGGCGCCATTTGGTGCAAACCGATCGCAACAACTGGACGTACCTGCCGTCTCCGATCCCTGAAAAGTCATGGGGAGATACGTACGTCAATCCGCGCGTTCAAAGCTATAACGCAAGGGTTCGCGCAGAATTTGCCAAAGCGGAGAGCTTCCGTATTATTACGGAAAAGAGCATCGATCATAATACGAGCAGCCGTTATGAGGTTCGCTACACGAAGCCATTCCAGCTCGCTGATCTATTGAAGCCTTTCAATATGCAGCTGGATGCGGCCAAGCCGAATTTAGGCGAGGTTAAAAGAGCCTTAAACGAGCTTAAACGCCTCCTTTCCGATGGATTGGAGCTTCAATCGACAAAAGATATATTCGGAAGCTTTACAGAGGAGCTGGCGCAGGAAAACCTGATCCGCTCTCCGGAGCAGCTAAGGCTTGTACGCGAGGAATTAGCGAAATACGAGTCGATTTCGGCCAAGGCTTACGAGCTTGAGCAGCTGCTGCTTCTCCATCAGGGCGAGGAGAAATGGCTTGAACAATTTATCGAGGCTCTGTACACGGATACGATCTGCAAGAAGGGTGCGCTTTACGTATATGACCGTGATCCCGAGGAGGACGCATGGTCTCCCTTCGCTAATTTAATGAAGAGCAGCAGCTATGTCGAGCATGAGGTGTTTGAGAGCTTCCGCCGGCTTGATGAGAAGAGCCGCAGCACGCTTATGCGCAAAGCGGCGCGCAGAGTAACGGAATTGACAGCGACGGAGGACACCACCCTTTTACTGAACAAGCTGGAGGAACTGTTTGGCGTATTCCTAGATGCGCGCGAGCGGCTCGAATACGAGAAAGTGGAGCTGGCAAACGGCGAGGAGCTGCACCGGTTCTATAAAGAAATGACTTCAAAACTAAATGAAATCAGAAGAAAGTTGAAATAGAGATGAGAGAATTGTTGGATCGATTCGCGGCTGACTATTCAGCCGCCGAACATAAGCTAAGAGGTCTAGAGGATGATCAGAGCAGTATCCATTATCCAACCGTCTTTCTGTTCGTAGGTGATGAAGCGGGACATGCGATTGAGCCGATGATACTCTCGAACGAGTTGAAATGGGATAACAATGCTGGTGTTATCTATCTGCATGTATCAACGAGTGAAGGAAAGGACGGCACCCAGAAAAGCGAGCAGATCGGCTCTGCGTCAGCATCATCCGAGGCCGGCAAAAACCGCTCAGCTCCAAAGGTTTTCCGTGCAGCATTGACTGGGCTTTCTGCGGACCAAAGCGAGAAGAGAACGGTACGCAAAGATATCGGGGCAGCCTTCCGTGAGGAGGGCCGACATCTGATCGAGCTCAACAGGTCGTTGAGGCAGGTTAGTGATACGATTGCGGATTATGGCCGATTGTATGCCTCCTTCGACCGGCTTCACCTTGCTGTCATTACGAGGGTAGATGATCCAATGAATATCCTTATCCCTGAAATCTCGCTGCTTGCGCAATCTATTTTCCTGCAGTTGTTCAAATCCGTTCAGATGGATTTGTATGCCTTGATTAATGAACGGGAGCAGTCGGAGACATTCGGTTATGCGGGTGCGGCGGGAATCGGCTTCCTGCGCGAACTGGAAGGAATGCAGCGGCCGGAATTTACGTTCTCCGCGAAGCTTCAGGTTACGGGCGACGGACTTGCTATTCCCGTCGAGCATAAGCAATCTCCGCTATTCGATCTCGTCTATCTGTTATCGGACCGTAACGAGCGGGGGATGACAACTCTTAACGGCATGCAGGATAATTATGAGATGATTTGCCGTATTCTGCTGTTGAAGAACAGGAAGCGGAAGGAAGCCCTCGTTCAATCCAACGACGGAAGCTATAACAATGCCTCGTTCAGAAACAGCCTGATGGCTGAATCCGGAAGGCAAGGTTTCGTTTCAGCCGGGCTAGCCCAGGTGAAACGACCTACTTACGCGATTGCATTAACTGTGCTGTACCATTTATTCGAGCTGCTCATTGCGCGTCTTCAAAACGCGCCTGCGCTGGACAATAAGGAAAAATTGGCATTTTTTGGGCTTGATGACGCTACGATGGAGGCACGGGTAGCTCAAATCGTTCCTGGCGAGGACAAGCTTGCTGATATGACGGGCCTCCTAACGAGCGGCGTCCGTTTTGAACAGCTTCGCCGCATGTCCCTGCGTGAGGCGGAGGAGGCTTTGTTTGGCGATGGCTGCGCATTGTTCTTCCGCAAGCATTTCATCGAGGCAGCCGGCATGCGGCTGAGTGAGCTGAAAGCAGCGGAGGAGCTGCGGCGCTTCATTGCCCGAAATAGCAAAGAACAACCGAGGATCTGCTTCTATCAGGTGTCCGAGTGGACTGACGAAAATGTGGACGGCAGCGTTCTGAACGCGGTTCGCGCCCGCATACGCGAGTTGGCCAGAGAAATCGGAATTGCAGGCGAAGAGCTTGAACGTACCCGAGAAGCGCGTGTCGAAGACCTGAAATTTCAAAGGCTTCCGTTTATGGATAAGCAAAATGTACGCTCCTTTATTCGCGCTTTTTTCGATACGGTCTATCGGCAGCAATGGCAGCTGCTGCGGCTGGAGACAGAGCTTGCAATGTACCGAAAGCTCGTTTCCTTGCTGGAACAGCTTCATGAGGGATACCGGTCGAGAGTGCGGCAAATGAATGCGCTGGAGGGAGAACTTAAGGCGGCTGCCTTGCAAAGTATTCGTTCAGCCGATGATTATATCGGGCAAAACGTTTTTGAATATTACGAGCGAGTTACCGAAGGCGTTATGAAAGAAATAGCAGAAAAGCGCGGCGAAGAGGTATTATTCGAAGAACGTTTCGTTGGTAATGTGACCGAGCTGCTGGAACAAGGGGATCATCTCCTCTTAGAGCGATTGATCGATGTTTGCCGCAAGCACATCTTAACGGCTGATCCGTTCAACCAGAGCTTCGAGGAGGAATTGCTGCTGCGGGCGAACGTTTCTGTGGCCTACAGCAACCGAAAAGCTTTATCCAGGGATGAGTTGTTTCAGCAGCTTTACCGTACGCTGGAAGATAATGCAGCCATTAATATCCGGCTCCTCGACTACACCCATGAGCATCGCTACGAGGAGAAGTATTTGTTTGGAGATCGTGAGAGCGAGTTTATCCGCTTTGCTCTGGGCGTTGACGAAACGACACGAATCTACAAGCTGGGCTGCGTGCACGAGAGGCGCAGCAGCGGAGTTGAAAAGCTGAATTTGATGGGCGGCTTTCATTTAGAGGATTTGATGTATTACAGAAACGGCAAGGTATACTATGAAACCTATTTACAGAACGGGTATGAATTTCATGCGCTTGATCCAGCCTTTCTGCCGGAGCTGCGCTGACCGGCAAACATTGATCATTGCAGCGGTCCAATAGCAAGCAGAAAGGGTGCTGTCCACATGCAACGAAAAATAAACGTGATCCTTCTATTGTTCAGTTTAATAGGAGGCGTATTGGGATTTGCGATCGGCGAGCTTGTGCTGGGCAAGCTGTCAGAGGGCTGGCCGCGCTTCGTCATCGTCGGTCTCTATTTTGGAATCATTGCTTTGTGCATAGGGCTGTCCTGCCTGATTGCAGAATTAATAGCGCCTCGCTTGAACGGGGCATCTTGGCGGCAGCGCTATACAGATTTATCCTGGAAGCTGCTCGTGCCGGCAACGCTAGCAATGCTTTTCGTAGTAGGCGGACTGGTACAGCTTATATACGGCCTTCAATTTGGCGGTTCGAAGCCGGTAAAGGATATCGTGCTTGTTATCGATAATTCGGGAAGCATGCTCGAGACCGATCCAGATAACGAACGGTACGCAGCAGCGAAGCAGCTAATCAGCAATATGGAGAGCGATAATCGTGTGGCTGTGGTCGTCTTTCATGATACGGCGGAACTGCTTCAGCCTTTTGCCAGCGTAGGCACGCAGGCTGAGAAGGATCAGGTAAATGCAGCGATCGATGCGCTCGAACCGACAAACGGAGGAACGAACTTCAGTCTTGCTTTGGCGGAATCGATGAAAACGATCATGGGCAAGGAAAACGGACGACGCGGCACGATGGTTATCCTGCTGTCGGACGGCTTTAGCGAATCCAGCCTCGAGCAGCAAATTGCGGATTACCAAGCACAGCAAATTGCCGTGAATACAGTGGGTCTAAGCGTTGTTGATGCTAGAGGAGCAGACTTGCTGCAGGATATAGCCGATTCGACGGGCGGGAGCTACTATGACGTAACGGAAGCGAACGGGATTTCACTCGTATTCCAAAATATCTACGATAAGCTTGATAAGCAGACACTCCTTACGGAGCGTACGGGTAAGGCGGCCGATAGTACGTTTTACACTATTCTGCGTATTTTATCGCTCGGCATAATCGGTGCTGCAATCGGCGTGTCACTCGGTTTGCTGTTCGATAATCGTTTTTTGGCGGTAAGCTTTGGGGCGGGCGGCATCGTCGGCGGCTTGCTGGCGGGTCTCATCCTGGACTTCGGCTTGTCTGGCCAAGTTCTTACAGACGCGTTCTCCCGACTAGCTGCCGTGCTCGTGCTTGCGGCAATCATCGGATTATTCACGCTGATTGTTCCCATTCGGGACAATAACGCGCCAAAGGCGCGCGGAGGCGGAAGGAAAAGCGGCATCAATGGCCGATCCTCCGCTGGTATGGGCGAACGAACGAAGGATAGCCGCAGCCATGGATTTTAATGAATGCGGGAGGCGGATATAAATGCGGTTTACCGATGCAGAGGACGGTTCTCCAGCCATCAGCKGCTTGACTCGAATGATCGAGGAGGAYCGCTGCACGCTGCGCTGGATTTGGCCAAGCGACATAGAAGCGGTTTACATTAGTAGAGCAGCTGCCGATAAGGCAGCTGATGGAAATAGAAACAGTGACCAATTAAAGCTGTACACGAAAGCAGAGTATAAAGCGAATAACGGCTACCACAGCCGAATCGAAGGCGTCGGCATATTTGTCTACACGGTATATGCCTGTCAGGAAAGCATTGCCGGTCCGCAGCTCATCATTCAGCCGAGTAGCGAGAACAGTATAGAAATCAGTGCGGGCAGAGCAAAAATTCAATACTCGATTTCAAACAAAAGCGGTTTTTTTAGCAAGTTCAAAAAGGTTCAAATTCAGGTGACGAGCGAGGTTCCGATTGCGAAGGATGTGCTTTGCTATGTGAAAAAGCAGGGCAGCTACCCCGCAAATAAAGAAGACGGCATGTTATATCCGTTTGTTGCTCCATTTGAGGCAGGAAAAAATGTTTTACCTGCCATAGAAATCGGCAAACAGGATTTTATACGATTGTTTTTCACCGACGGTCGAACCTACGGGCAAATGTACGAATTGATTTCAGTATAAAGGAGGATGATCGCATGGGCATTTTCGATCTTTTCAAAAAAAAGCCGGAAGCGAAGCAGCGTCCGTTGTTTTACGATATTGTCTGTCCCTACTGCTTTAGTAAATTCACGCCGGAAGAAGTCGTTTTTCGCGCTGCCCATTCCCGTGAGGATGATGAGGATTATGCGCTGGGAGAAGACGAGGCGCTGAACAAATACCGCGAACGCTTTGGCCTCGATTCCGTGCATGATATGGAAGCGGTGCTCCGTCCGCAGGACGTGCCGGAAGAGCACCGGGTATATTCCGACCATGTGCTGATCGGACTCAATGACCGTTACGGCGAGCTGACCCGCAGAAGGCTTTGTCCGAAATGCCATAACGAGCTTCCGGTAACGGCAGGCAAGGTGCCGAGCAATATTATTTCCATAATCGGCGCATCGCAGGTAGGCAAATCGGTGTATATGACCGCATTAATCCATACGCTTCAGAATACGACGGCAGACCATTTCAATGCAGCCTGCATGCCGCYCAACGCGGAGATCAGCCGCAAGTTCCGGACCAATTACGAGGAGCCGCTATTCGAGCGCGGCGACCTGCTTGAATCTACCCAGAAGGAGAAGATGCAGGAGCCGTTTATTTTCCAATTCGTGTTTAAAGATGATTCCAAACCGCCGCTCACGCTCGTGTTTTTTGATGTGGCGGGCGAGGGTATGGTGGAGCAGGATTACCTTGGCCTGCACGGCCAGCATATTAAAAACTCGGCAGGTATCCTGCTGATGGTGGATCCACTGCAAATCCGCTCGATCCGGGAGAAAATTAGAATAAAATTGGGTGACAAGCCTGGAGAATGGGTCTCCCAATACGATGAGCCGCGCGACGTCGTGCTGACGATGTTCGGCGATTTCATCGCTTATCAGGAAAACAACAAAACGGATATACCGACTGCCGTCGTGCTGACGAAGAGCGATATGCTTCATTCGCTGAAGGACGAGGATGGCGAATACATTAAATCAAATAGCAATATTTTCAACAATATGGTGCATCGGAATTATTTTAACCTAACGGAATTTGAAAATATCGATGGAGAAATCCGCCGCTTTATCGAGAAGGTCGACCGGCCGTTCAAGGGTACGATGGATGTCTATTTCAAGGATACGGCTTATTACGCAGTATCCGCTCTCGGCAGCAATCCCGTGGATCAGAAGCTGCAAACCGTCGTTAGTCCAATCCGTGTGGACGAGCCTTTCATCTGGCTGCTATATAAGCTGAACTACATTGAGGGGAGAAGAGAATAGTGCGCGATTTCACGCCCCGCAGGATGATCCAGCAGCAGATGTACGCACGGGAGAGACGCGGTATTTTCAGATCCACGGAAGGTTATGACACGATAGCCAAATCAAGCGGTTTAGATCCAGCTTTTATCAAAAAAACACTCCACCCGTTTTGCGTTTACGATACGCCGACCGAGCTGGCAGCGCGTGGAGAGAAGGACGGAGCTTTATTTCCCGAGACGATGCATTTGCTCCGACTGGAAAATGGCGACGTTTTGCTGGGACGAAGCGTCTATCAAGCAGCGGATTTCACGGGCCTTCGCAGCGCGTTTTTTACGCATAACTATATCATCCCGGCTGGTTACAGCAATGAGTCCTCAAATGAGTATAAAAGCTGGCTTCATGCTTCCTTCGCTGACGGTTATGATATCGAAAACGGTACGGAGCTGCCGGAATTAGCTGTCCTTCCGATCCAAGCAGCCTCTGCCGTGAAACCGTCTAATCATTCCATATTAGCGCTGCTGAACATTGGGGAGCAGCCTTTTAAACAGCTATTGTACGCCGTGATGTCGGCAATTAGCGGCAAGAAGAAGATTTACGTCGCCCTTGACGTTCCGATTGCACAGCTGCCGGATAAAGCAAAGCAGCTGCTAACGGTGCTTTATGCGAGCTTGCCTTACGCTTACCGCAGGCAGCTTGGGTTTATCACGTATGCGAAGGAGCCCCAAAGCCGCAAATCGGTGCATCTTACGTTCGTGGAGCAGGGTAGTCTGCGCCCAGGAGATCGGAGCATCGAAAAGGATTATACGTTTGATTTCGCAAACGGCCGTATGATGAATGTTGATTTAGACGGAACAGACCAGCCGTTTTTGGATTTTGCATGGGACAACCTGGAGCAGCCTGAGCGTACTGACCGCTTCTTTCACTTTGCGGAGCTGATGCTGGCGGGCATGGAGCGGGAGCGGTATAACGCGGTGGCCAGCTACCACGAGCTGTGCGTGATGTACCAAATCGAGGAAGGCAACGAGTCGCTGTATGAAGAGCATAAGACGGCAGTGCTGCGCGGCTTGCTGGAATATTTGCAGCCATCCGGCGCGCTTCTTTCCAAAATCCGCTTAAATGATTTGTTCCTGTCCCGATTTGATTATGAATTTGATCGCGTACGGCAGGGCATCGTGCCGCAGCCATTCATTGTGGACGTCTTTAAGGATTATTACCGAATTGAAAACTCCAACATCGAAAGTAAGCTGGTCACTTATTATATCCATGCTCTCAACCATGCGGTTAAGCTGAACAAGCAAGAAACGATCGATTCCATTAATGCGGCTATCGAAAGCAATCCTTCTTTAAACAAGGTATTCTTCGCTAAGCTGATGGCTGATTCGAGACTAACAAGCAGCTTGCTAATTCCCTTTCTGGAGAAGAAGCTAAAGGCTGCAGCGGGCGTAAAAAGCATGCTTGAGTTAATTGCCAATTGGGAAAGCGTTCATCCCAGGCTGCTCGGTTATGAACCGTTTCACGAGCTGGCAAGCCAGCAGCTGATGTCAAAGCTGGAACTGGAGCGTTGGTCTCTGCCGGCGGTAAGCAAGGCTTTAGGGCAACTGCACATGTTAGGAAAAGATGCAGGATCACAATTAAGGAAGCAGCCGTCATCTTATGATTACGATGATTTTTATGAGGAACTAGAGCTAACTGCTTACCGGGGGATGCTGACCGAGCTTAATATGGACAGCCTAACCAAAGAGCAACTCGGGCAGGCTGATTTCCTTAGCTATAAGGACCGGCTGCAGCGCTGGAACGGACAGCTGCGGGACCATCGCCACAAATCGGCTGCTCTTGAGCTGCTTGCTCTATATGAGTGCTTGATGCTACCGGAGCCTACGGCGGCCATATTCGGCCGGCTGTCGCCGAACGAAATCGACCGTGTGCAGCAGGCTGGACGCCAGCTTTTGGCAGGACAGCCGGAGCTTGCTGATGCTCCGCGAATCATGCTGTTCTTTCTGCAGAGCTCAGACCTCGAAGCGGTAGATTATGAGGGGCTGCTCGACTATTTGCAGCGAAACGCCCCAAATAAGGAAATGCTGTATCATTTCTTCCAGTGGTCAGAGAAGCATCCTGACTTTATGAGACCCAGAGGCTTCGTTCCGGCCTACGCTGCGGCTGTAGTCGGTTATTTTAAAAACCATGACCGCGATGCGTTCAAAAAACGAGCTAACTGGAAGCAGTATTTCGATAAGGCAAGTCCTTCCCTTACAGCACTGTACAAGCAGGCGGAGCGGGAGCTATCATCGCCGCTTGCAAAGTTCTTTCGCCGGAATCGGAAAGCGACGTTAATTACGAGCATTGCGGGAATAGGCATTATTTCGCTCGTCCTGGGCATCATGCTTTCATTCTCTGATAAGGGGACTTCGAATGGCGAGGGAGCAGCCTTACACGAGGCGCAGCCTACGCCTACGGCTGAAACGGACGTGACTCAGCCGGAATCACTCGTATACGCTGAGGAAACGGAAGCGTCCGAGGGGCAGGAAGCTGCTACCTCCTTGGTGTTTTTATTCAAGAGTGCAGCCGCGTGCGCACTGTTTGCACCAAGTTCATTAACGATAGAGCCGCCTGGCGTCGAAGCTGTAGAATACACGGAGCTGAAGCTGACGCCTGCTTGCAGTTCGGACGTTATCGGTGCTTCGCAAACGCCGGATCCCTCAGCAACGGAAGGGACGGAGTCTAAGGCAACGGCTACGATTCAGCCTGCAGAAACACCGCTTGCAGATAACTTAATTGCTCCTGAGCGAGAAGGCTATACAAGTCGGGTCGATGTAAGCCTTGGCAAATTGGTCGATCTTCCGGCTAACAGCATCATTCGAAACGGAGATAACGAATATAAACTAACGGTGCTGCAGGTGATCGACAAATAACCAAATTTTTTGGGCGCAGCATTGAAGGATTTAAAAAAGAATGAACCTTGGAATACTCCTATTCCGAGGTTCATTCTTTTTTGTCCGTGCTATCGCTCCAAGGTATCGGAGTTTAGCTGATCGGCACTCATCGAAGCTCTGGACTCGTTTCGCATGCGCACTTTGAATTCCCGGGGTGAGCACTGATTATGCCGCTTGAACAGTTTATAGAACTGGGCCATGTTTGAGATCCCCACCTCGTAGCCCACATCCATAATACTCAGCTCACTCGTCAGCAACAAAAGTTCCGATCGCTTGATTCGTTTGTAGTTGATGTAATCCAAGAACGAGACGCCCATGGTTTTCTTGAAATATTTGATGAAGTAGTGGTAGCTCAAATTGAGCAAATGACAAGCATCTTCGACGCAGAGCTTATCCTTCAAGTGGGCGTTGATATAATCAAGAACCGGTCGTAACCGATTTAATTCGGTTTCCTCCGTATAGTTCAGTATGTTGCGGCTATCGCATCTTAACAGCAGCAGCATCAGTCTCTTGATCGTAGCGCTGATGGCAATTTCGTAGCCTCTCATCCGTGTTTGCGATTCTTTGAAAATTTCGATAATAAAAGCATACGCTTCCTGTTTGGCCGATTCGTTGATGTCGAAAATATAATTCAGCTTTTCCAGAGGCTCCGTCTGTTCCGAAAAGCAGTAAAGATAAGGCATGGTGCTCTGGTCAAAATGTTTGCCCAGATCGATCTGGAACACCACGTAATGCAGGGCATCCGTAAGCGGCTTATGGGAGCGGTGCGGCTGGGAAGCTCCCAAAACCATAACGTCACCCGGTCCGAGGACAACGTAATTGTGCTTGCTCTGTACGCCTAAATGCCCTTCTATGACTGCAAGAAATTCTACTTCTTTATGATAGTGCCAGGGGTGTTTCTCAAGAGTGCTGCATTGATGCGGTTCTAAGCTGATCTCCCAAATCTTTAGAAAAAGCAGCGGATTCTGATAAATAACCTCTTCGTTGATCGCTTCAGCATGCGTATCGATGGTCGTTTCTATTAAGGTCATAAGCATTGCCTCCTAATTGGAGTATATCACTTTTGGAAATGTAGGTTCATTAAAATCAACACTGCTCCGCGTATTTTTGGATCGAATAGAAAAGGAGGACATTTTTGAATATAAAAGGGGCATGATAAAGCATTTTCTTAGCCGCTTGGCTTTTCTATACTATGAATAGTGAAATCATGAAGGAGAGTGTTCGGATAATGATAAAAGTAACGGTATGGAACGAGAATCGTCATGAGAAAAAAAACCCGCTTGTAGGTGAAATATATCCGGATGGCATTCATGGCGCGATTGCAGGTTTTTTGACGGAAGCAGGCTATGAAGCCGGGACGGCTACGCTCGATGAGCCGGAGCACGGTTTGACAGATGAGGTATTAAACCATACGGATGTGTTGATTTGGTGGGGACATCTCGCGCACGGAGAAGTACAGGATGAAGTTGTCCAAAAAGTACAGCAGCGCGTGCTGGACGGCATGGGCCTCATTGTCCTTCACTCCGGCCATTTCTCCAAAATCTTTAAAGTGCTAATGGGTACAAGCTGTGATTTGAAATGGCGTGAAGCGGATGAGAAAGAGCGCCTTTGGGTTGTCGCGCCAAGCCATCCGATCGCAGCAGGCGTTGGAGAATTTATCGAGCTGGAAAAAGAAGAAATGTACGGCGAACACTTTGATATCCCTGCGCCGGACGAGCTTATTTTTACAAGCTGGTTTGAAGGCGGAGAAGTGTTCCGCAGCGGATGCACCTTTACGCGCGGAAACGGCAAAGTGTTTTATTTCAGACCCGGACATGAAACCTATCCGACCTATCATAACAAAGACATTCAACGCGTCATTGTGAATGCCGTGAAATGGGCTCAGCCTGTAGAGCGCAATCGCCCTGTCTATGGGAATGCGCAGCCGTTAGAAAAAATAGCGGCAAAGTAATTATTCATAATTTAGCAAGAAAAGAACCGGACATCCTAATAGATGGCCGGTTCTTTTCTGTAACGCCGCTTCTCCGCTTATTTTTCTATGATTTCATCCATTTCAGACGAATGTTCGTTGGCGGCACTTTTAATTTCTTGGTCGAGCTTGCTTTCGCCCTGTATCTTCGTTGCGGCTTGAATTTGCTGCTCTATTTGTTCTTCGATTTGTCCACTTGCCTGATGTTGTCTGCTTGTCGTCATTTCAATTCTCCTCCACAATAAATCTTCGCCCAAAGGCTAACTTTTATCATTCGTAACACGCTTCGATCTTATACGTAGAAAGTAACTTTATTCCGTGGCATTCACCCGTGATGGAAAGCATACATTTAATGAAAAGCAGGACGGGCTGCCATACCAAATGAAATAAGGATGATCCCTTGTGAAAAAAAATAGACAAAATCTACTGAACGAATTATTTTTGCGCCGATTGTTCAAAAGGGGCATTTTCATTTTCGCGGGATCGGTCATCCAAGGGTTTGCCATGGGCGTATTTCTATTCCCTCATTCCATACCATCCGGCGGCGGCGCGGGTATTGCGGTGCTGTTAAACTACTGGTTTCAGACCCCGATGAGCATTGGTTTATGGATTACCAATTTTCTATTTCTGATTTCTTCGGTCCATTATCTCGGAAAAGTCAGTGCCGTCGGCACGATAATAACGATTACGATAACTTCCGTTTCGGTAAATGTTTTTGAGGTATATGCCGCTTCTCCTTTTACGAATTTATGGAGCGATCTCCTGGTCGGTTCTGTAATCCTTGGCTCCGGTGTTTCGATTCTTCTAAAACAGGGAGTTTCAAATGGAGGGATCGGGTTTGCTGCATTGGCGATTTCAAAATATAAAAATATCGAAACTGCAAAGGTTTTGTTTGTAATGAATGGGAGCATCATTATTATTACTTCTTATGTGATTGACTGGGCGATCATCGTGCAAGCGGTCCTGTGCCAATGGATATCAACGAGAATCGTAAGTTGGCTGCTTAATGCGTCGTACCCAAAGTCACCTCTATATACAATAGCCTGGCGAAAAAAAAGCTGATTGCTTGACCTTGGTTTTTTGCGTAATTAGCCAACTGTAGGCCGAACTTCCGCAGTGTATAATTTGATGCATAGTTTGATTTTTAATCGTGAATCCTAATTTATGTTAACGGAATAATCAACGTCATCACTGCAAAGAATTGAGGCGATACGCATGGCCGAGAAGAACATCCTTGCCTACTTCAAAAGCCCGGAACAAGCGGAAAAAGCATTAGAGCAAATAAAAACTTTAAAGCTCGCGGACAGCTCTATCGATAGATTTGACGGATATCCTGGAGATGGCCTTAACCACATCGAAAATCCCGTAACGAGCGACTTTCCCAATCTCGGAAGCTTGACGCTTGGCGGCGATTTCTTGCCAAATGCGGGCATCCTTGCTGCCGTAAGCGTCAGCGCAAGCGGAATGAGCTCAGGCGGCGAAGACAACGAAATAACGGGACGCGATATCCTGCTAACCATCGTCATCGAGGAAGAAGACTTCGACAAAGCGATGGCGATCGTACAGAACGAAGGCGCCTTAGTTTAAAATGAAAAAGAGACGTTCCATGCACTGGAATGTCTCTTTTTCATTTGAATGCCCCATCATAACCCCATCTAGAGGAGAGCTAGCAATTATGGAAAAGACGAAATCCAGGAAGTTGAACATTACGTTCAGGAGCGATATGAGACCGAGAGAATCGAAGGAGGTAAAAGAAAAGGAGACGAAGCCTGACAGCGGTTCAAAAGGCCGCATTTGGGAATTTATTGCGTTAGCCACGATCCCGATCGTGCTCGTATTTGGCAATTCGATGCTGGTGCCAGTACTCCCTGTAATGCAAAGAGAGCTTGAAATCAGCAAATTTCAAAGCAGCTTGATTATATCGATTTTTTCCTTAGCCGCAGGAATTTTCATACCGGTCATTGGCTATTTATCGGATCGTTTTGGCCGGAAGGTCATCATTATCCCTGCATTGATCGTATACGGCGGTTGCGGGATCTTGGCTGGGTTTGGCGCCATCTGGGACTCCTATCCGGTCATTATTGCTGCCAGAGCGATGCAAGGTCTTGCTGCCGCTGGTACGGCACCTATTGCGATGGCGCTTGTAGGCGATTTATATAATGGTGGAACGGAAAGCAAAGCGCTGGGCTTGATAGAGGCATCAAATGGGATAGGGAAGGTTCTTAGTCCCATCATCGGATCTTTGCTTGTTTTAATCGTGTGGTATGCATCCTTTTTTGCTTTTCCAGTGTTTTGCGCATTGTCTCTGCTGGCTGTCATTTTTTTGATAAAAGAGCCCAAACATGATCATAAACAAGATTTAAAGACGTACATACACAAAATCGGACGATTATTCGGCGAAAAGGGCCGATGGTTGACCACTTCGTTTTTGGCAGGGTCTCTGGGGCTTTTTATTCTGTTCGGCGTACTTTTTTACTTGTCCAACACGCTTGAAGAAAAACCCTACAACATTAACGGCATCAAAAAAGGTTTAATAATAGCCATACCACTGCTCGGTATGGCTATTACTTCATATACCACAGGGAGCTTAATTAAGAAGAATGGCGTTTTGATTCGCTGGCTCATGAATATCGGGCTGGTTGCCATGACCGTTTCTCTTGGTTCGGCTATATTCTTTTTCAAAAACATTTACGTATTTATTGGTCTGTTAACGGTCAGCAGCATTGGAACCGGGCTTCTCCTGCCCTGCTTAAATACGATGATCACCGGCGCCGTACAGAAAAGCGAACGCGGTATGATCACTTCTTTATACAATAGCCTGCGTTTTTTAGGTGTAGCGGCGGGGCCTCCTTTATTCGGATGGATGATGGATAAGTCGGAACGCATGATATTTATCACGGTCTCTGCATTATCTTTTATTACGCTGGGATTAGTGTTCTTTCTGATTAAACCTCCCGCCCAATTATTGGAAGAAAAGGACGTGTAACGATACGCCGTTGTCAATAGGCACGAGCCGGGGGATAAGCGCATAGGATACCTCATCAATCAATGACAAAGAATTGAGGAGATCTCATTTGAAAGGTAAAGGTTCCTTGTATGCCGTTTGGCCAAAAGAGCTGTCTGACCCGAGCGGGCTTCGCGACATGTCCGAAATGGAAGCCGGTAATCACGAAACGTGTCAGGTAGCTGACCGCGGTCTAACGATGGTCATTGATAAAGGCCTCGGTAGAAATGCATTTATTGATTTAATAGAAACAGCCTCGAATTATATGGACTGCGTGAAATTCGGCTTTGGCACGGCCCCTCTATATAATACGGAGTTGTTAATTTACAAGATTAATTTGGCAAAACAACACGGAATTACGGTTATGCCGGGCGGTACGCTTCTAGAGACGGCCGTGCAGCAGGATGTTGTGTCGGCATTCTTCCATGCCGTGTGCAATCTTGGTTTTAACGCAATTGAAGTATCCGACGGTACGATTGAGCTAACGCGCCGAAAACGTACCGAATTGATACACGAAGGCAAAAAACACGGACTTAAGGTTTTTACGGAGTACGGTAAAAAACTGTCGGGGTCGCTTATTGATGCGAAGCATCTTGCACAAACGTTTGAGCTTGATCTGGAAGCAGGTGCCGAGCTCGTAACGGTTGAAGCCCGCGAGTCGGGTGTAGGTGTCGGACTATTCGATGAGAATGGCGAGTGCCGAATGGATATTCTAGATGCCATATTACGGTTTGTTCCGGATACGAAGCGGCTATTGTGGGAGGCACCGCTCAAGCATCAACAGGTGCTGCTATTACACAAGTTTGGTCCAGATGTGCATTTAGGAAATATTCCGGCAAGCGATATACTTTCTCTGGAGACGATGAGGCGCGGGCTTCGTCAGGATACATTCGAATTTGGAGTAAGGGAACAGCAAGCTAAGGAATTTTTTTATATGATTTAAAGCAGTGAACGAGCTTTGAATAAGGAAACTCCGATCAGAAGGGGTTTCCTTGAAACGGATTTAGGTCAGAAACAAGCTGCATACGGTTCATCCTCATCCGTTCAAAAGATTAAATGGAGGCTGCTTAGTACATAAACCTATCCACGCATTCAAGCACCCATGGGCACAAGGCTTACTGAGGATAAAATACATTTGACAAACCTATGCGAATCAAATAAAGTTAATTATGTAAACGTTTACGTTAAGATTTACGCAGACGATTATAAAATAGAATGACGAGCATAGGTGTGAATATATGAGTGAAAATAAAAATATAAGCATTAAAGACGTAGCGAAGCATGCCAACGTATCTACCGCTACCGTATCGCATGTCATTAACGGCACGCGATTTGTATCGGAGGATACGAAACGGAAAGTTCATCAAGCGATGAATGATTTGAACTTTCGGATTAATTCCGTCGCACGATCCTTAAGAAGCCGTAAATCCCATGTCATTGCCTTTCTGGCGCCTATCCTGGCCTCGGAAACGTCGAATTATTTCTTTATGTCGGTTGCCGCGGGCATTCAAAGCGTGCTGAAGCAAAATAACTACCATCTCGTGCTGAGCGATTCGCATGAGGAGGAAAATTTTGAAACGGAAGAGATTCGGATGATTAGCTCCCAGATGATCGATGGACTGATCATGGCGCCTTCGAGCAGAGAGCTTGATTATGAGCCCTTATTCGGCGATTATCCCGTCGTTTATTTGGATAGGGTGCCAGATAACAGCGATAGAGACTCCGTTGTGGTTGATAACAAGACCGTATCCAAGGAAGCCGTGCAAATGCTGATCGACAAGGGCCATAAACGGATTGCCTATTTATCAGGACCGTACACGCTTACGACGACGGAAGAGCGGCATTTGGGCTATATCGAGGCATTGTCAGAAGCCGGCATTCCGGTAGAGCAGGCTTTGATTCAGATGGGTGAGGTTTCGCTAAGCAGCGGTTATAAGCTTGCGGATTCCTTGCTAAAGCAGGATCCTACAGCTATTTTCGTATCGGATAACGTTATGGCTATGGGGGTTATGGCTTATCTGCAAGAAAAGAAGATAAGCATACCGGAACAAATCGCAGTTGTTGCATATGATGAATTTCAATGGACACAAATTACCTCGCCGCCGCTTACCGTCATTGAGCAGCCTGCCTTCGAGCTTGGCGTAAAAGCGGCGGAGGTTATGCTGGAGAGGATAGAACATGCGACGGCCCCCAAACAGGAGCATCGCTTAACGGCAAAGCTGATAGTCAGGCAATCGAGCTGACTATTCTTTTTTGCCTGTTACGTAAACGTTTGCGTAAACGATTTAAAATATAAGGAGGTGATGCATTCTTATCATAACAGGTTTTTGCGAAACCGTTTCTCATAACATGGCACCCAGAAAGGCATGGAAAGCTTTGAATCAGGAGCCTGATCTACGATAAAATGTCAACGCTTACATAACGGGCTTCTTATTTAAAGTGATGGTCGCAGCTGTAGTACCGATACGATTCTAGGAGGCGTAAGGATGAGGATTGGGAAAGGCATTACGAAGCTTGTTATTTGCACGCTGGCTATATCATTATTCGTACCCGCAATATTCGCACCGCCAAAAGCTGAGGCGGCTGCAACGAAAATTGCCGAATGGAAGCTGGACGAGGGGAGCGGCAAGCTGACGAAGGAAGAAGTCAGCGGAACGAATGACCCGATTAATTATGTATTCAACAATGCGGTTTACAAGCCCTCGAGTGATCCGGTTTGGCGCGAAGACGGCATTTCGGGCAAAACGCTGCTTTTCGACGGGTATTCAAACTGGATTACGCACAGCGCTATTTCCACTCCTGCAAACGCGATGACGGTTGAAGCTTGGGTAGCCCCGCGCGCTTATGAATGGGGTGACGGAGGCATACTGTCCGCAGTGGTAAACCAGCAGGATAAATCGGCCAATCAAGGTTTTATTTTAGGTGTATTCCGGCACGGCACATGGTCATTCCAGTTCGGGTCCGGGGGCGCCTGGCATGAAGTATGGTCCTATGAGGCGCTGCCCAAAAATGAGTGGTCGCATATCGCGGCAACGGTCGACGGCACCGCCGGCACGATGAAACTGTACTTGAACGGGAAACAGGTAGCTTCGAGCGCGATACCAGCAAACACAACGATTTCCCATTCCTCGAACAATCTGCTGATCGGGAAAAATAACCAAAGTACGCCGCTTGCCGTTTTCCCGCTCAATATGTTTAACGGACTTATCGACGAGGTGAAACTTTACAATGGCGCCTTTACGGCTGCCGAGGCGCAAACCGCATATGACAGCCGATTATCGGCGCTTGGAGGCAATCTTCCGACGCCGAATTTAAGCTTTGACCGGAGCGTATATGACGGGGATAAGCATCGGCCGACCTACCATGCCATTGCGCCGGGCCATTGGATGAACGAGCCCCATGCGCCGGTCTATTATAACGGACAATACCATTTGTTCTATCAAAATAACGCGCAAGGGCCTTATTGGCACAATATGCAATGGGGGCATTGGGTCAGTGATGATATGGTGCATTGGCGTGATCTCCCGCCGGCTATCTCCCCTGAGCTGTTCCAGGTCGATCCTGACGGAGATTGGACGGGAAGCGCCGTAATCGATGATTTCGGCAATCCTACTTTATTTTTTACGGCTGGCAACGATTCCAAGCCCTATATGAGCAGTAACCAAAACGTGGGTGTGGCGAGAAGCACCGTCCAGACCGATGGGGACAACGACTTGAAGCGGTGGGTTAAAGAATCCAAGCTGGCAATTTCGCAGCAGTCAGGCCAAGGCATCTCTGGAGAATTCCGCGACCCCTATGTATTCAAGGACGGCTCGACTTGGTTTTTGCTGAACGGTACGGGTATTGCAGGACAAGGCGGAACCGCAGCGGTCTATTCGACGACGGATCCGAATTTAATGAACTGGACTTATCGCGGCCCTTTGTACCAGGCTAATATGACGAATTATCCTTTTTTGGGGCCTGTATGGGAGCTTCCAATTATTTTACCGCTAGGCGGCGGTAAGCATTTGTTTGCCATTAGTCCCGTAGGGTCAGGCGCGGATGTGGAGGTTTATTACTGGATTGGCACCTGGAACAGCACGACCGCGAAATTTACGCCTGACAGCCCGGCTCCCCAGCTTATGGACTTTGGCGATTTTCATTTTACGGGACCGAGCGCCTTTACGGATCCGGTAACGGGACGGAATATTATGTTCACGGTTGCCCAGGGCCAAAGAACGTCTCAGGAGGATTCCGATTTTGGCTGGGCGCATAACGCGGGTTTGCCGGTGGAACTGCAATTGCGCCCGGACGGCAAATTAGGAATAAATCCGATTTCTGAATTACAAAGCTTACGCGGACAGCAGCTCTTAAACATTACGACGGATACAAGCTTTGCGGCCGCAAATACAGCTCTCTCATCGATAACCGGGGATACGCTTGAAATTGAGCTGGAAATTGCCCGAGGTTCGGCGGACAGCGTAGGTCTCAAGGTGCGGAAATCTCCAAACAGCGAAGAAGAAACCTTGCTTTATTACAAGAACAGCAATGACGAATACGGCGTCGATCGGACGAAAACGGTTGCCGGCAGCAACAAGGGCGTGCAGAAGGGCACTGTCGATATCGGGACTGAAAACGTCAAGCTTCGCGTTTTCCTGGATAAATCGATGGTGGAGTCTTATTTAAACGGTTTGAAGTCGATCACGACTCGGACGTATTCGACGCGCAGTGATGCGCAGGGGCTTCAGCTTTGGGGAAATGCGAATACAAGCTCCATCACGGTCAAAAGCCTGAAGGTTTGGCGGATGAAATCGGCCTATGAGCCGGTTCCCGTAACGGGTGTAAGCCTTGCTCCGTCTTCGCTGGAGGTATTGGTCGGCGGCAAAAAGACGCTGCAAGCGGTAGTTGCACCGGCCAATGCGACGAATAAGAACATCATTTGGACGTCCAGCCAGCCTTCCGTTGCGACGGTCGTAAACGGCATCGTAACAGGCAAAATGGCCGGAACGGCGGTCATTACGGCAAAAACAAGAGATGGCTCAAAGCTTGCCACGCGAAGCGTTACGATCGTAAACGCCCCAACGTCGGTCAATTTGTTTAACGGCGGCTTCGAAGAAGGAGATTTGAGCGGCTGGATCGTGGAGAGCGGGACAGCATTCTCTAACAGCGCGATAACGAACCAAACGACTTTTTGGGGGACTCAGCCTTTTAACCAAACGGGTAGCTATCATCTATGGGGACATTTGAGCGGGGGGGACGCGTCGACAGGGGTTATGAAGTCGGAAGTCTTTACGCTGGGCGGCAATGGCCAGGTGAGCTTTCAGGCAGGAGGAGGCTCGGATATCGATAAGCTTTATGTCGCTGTTTACCGGGCATCGGATAATAAGGAGCTGTACCGAACGAGCGGGCCGGGCAGCTACTGGGATTGGCAAAGCAGCAAGGGCACGACGGAAGCCTATACGCGAAGGAGCTGGGATGCAACGGCGTATATCGGCACAGCTATGTACATTAAAATCGTGGATGAGCGGACAGATAACTGGGGGCATCTCAATGTCGATGATTTTATCGTTCCGGTTAAGCCGGCAGGGAATGCCGCAGGCATTCTGGAGAATCACGATTTCGAGAGCGGCKATTTAACGGGCTGGACCGTTGTCAGCGGCAATGCCTTCAGCGCCGCGGACGTAACAAACGACACTGGCTGGGGTTGGGGCGGACCGTTCAATCAAAATAAAAGCTATCATCTTTGGGGGCATAAGGACGGTGGGGATGCGCAGACGGGCGTGTTGAAATCGGATAACTTCGTTTTAGGCGGTTCAGGGGCCATCGACTTCTTAGTTGGCGGCGGCAATGATATCAGCAATCTATATGTTGCTTTGGTGAGAGCCTCCGACGGAGCGGAGTTGATGAAAGCGACCGGGAGCAATAATGAAGCCTACACGCGCATCAATTGGAACGCAGCGGCTCATGTCGGCTCGGAATGCTATATCAAAATCGTGGATCAGTCTGCGGGAGGGTTTGGCCATCTTAACGTGGATGATGTCAATGTGCCTACGCTGGTGGAAACAAGCGAGCTGGCGAACCATGATTTTGAAAGCGGCGATCTAACGGGCTGGACGGTCGCAAGCGGGGATGCCTTCAGTGCCGCGGATGTCACTTCCGATACGGGCTGGGGCTGGGGCGGGCCTTTTAATCAGAATGGCATTTATCACCTTTGGGGCTTTAAAGCTGGAAGCGACGCTCAGGTTGGCGTATTGAGATCGGCGGATTTTGAACTGGGCGGCACGGGAGCCATTGATTTTCTGATCGGGGGAGGCAATGACATTAGTAATCTGTACATTGCTTTGGTCAGAGCTTCCGATGGAGCGGTGCTTATGAAAGCGACGGGCGCCAGCAATGAAGCTTACGCCCGAATGAGCTGGAACGCCGAGGATTACGTAGGCACAACCTGTTATATCAAATTGGTGGATCAGGCGACCGGAGGCTTCGGCCATCTCAACGCGGACGATATTCATGTTCCGGTTGCGGTGAACGGATAGCGCAAGGCGTAAACTGGAGAGAGGTGGCCGTTCGTCCTAGGGACGGCCGTCCCCTACTCTATTAAAGAAATTAGAAGATGGAAAAGAAGCAGCACTTTTACGTAAACGTTTACGCGAACGAATAATATTTCTGGGGGTAAGCACGCGCATGCGAAAAAAAGCATTGAATCTGGTGATGGCTTTTATTCTTATCTTTTCATTGTGTTATCAGGCAGCGCCTCAGCCATCGGTATCGGCGGCGGAATCGAATCCGTTGACCGCCGAGCAGCTCAGGCCTTTAATCCATTATACACCCGAGCAGAATTGGCTGAACGACCCGAACGGGCTCGTGTATTATGACGGGGAATACCATATGTTTTATCAATATAAGCCCTCGGGCAATACATGGGGGGAGATGTTTTGGGGGCATGCGGTCAGCAAGGACTTGATCAATTGGGAAGAGCTGCCGGTCGCTTTATACCCGGATGAGCTGGGCCATATGTTCTCAGGCAGCGTCGTAGTGGACTGGAATAACACGTCAGGCTTCGGAGCTAACGGCAAGCCTCCGATGGTGGCGATGTTTACTCAGGAATATTCGAACAAACAAGTGCAAAGTCTCGCATYCAGCAATGATAACGGGAGGAATTGGACGAAATATGAAGGGAATCCCGTCATTCCGCAGCCGTCCGAGCTTACGGTATTTCGTGATCCTAAGGTCATTTGGCATGAGCAAACACAAAAATGGGCAATGGTCATAACTGCGGGGGACCATGTCCGTATCTATTCCTCGCCAGATTTAAAGACATGGAAACATGAGAACGATTTCGGATCATCCGAAGGCTCCCATAACGGTTTTTGGGAAACGCCAGATATGTTCCCGCTGGCTGTAGACGGGAATCCGGATGAGATGAAGTGGGTTCTTTCCGTTAGTCTTTCGGAAGGAGCGCCTGCCTTCGGTTCCGGCATGCAGTATTTTGTCGGTGATTTTGACGGTACGGCATTTACGAATTTGAATCCCTCGGAGCAGGTGCTTTGGACAGATTACGGCGGTGACTTTTATGCGGGGATGACTTTCAGCGACGTGGAGGGCCGCCGCATTTGGCTGGGCTGGATGAATAATTGGCATTATGCGCAGTCCATTCCATCCGCCGGCTGGCGGGGAGCCATGACGGTGCCAAGAGAGCTGACGCTTACGAGCGATGCCGGCGCAGGCATTCGAATGAAGCAAATGCCGGTTGAAGAGCTGCAGGAGCTCCGTCTTCCACCGCTGGAGATTGAGCCACTTGACGTCATCGACGGAAGCATCAAGCTACCCGAAGGCGCAGGGGATGCGTATGAGATCATCGCGGAGTTTGCGGTAGACAAAGAGGCCGACACCCGATTCGGTTTCAATGTTCATGCGGGAGAGAGCCAGAAAACATCCGCCGGCTACGATTCGCAGCGCGGCAAGCTGTTCGTGGATCGGACGCAATCGGGCATTACAAGCTTTAATAAGGAATTCGGACAAGCCGTGCATGAAGCGGATTATACGGCAGGTGAAAAGGTAAAGCTTCATCTACTTGTCGATAAAACCTCGGTGGAGTTGTTTGCGGATGACGGTGCCGTTGTCTTTACGGACTTGCTATTCCCAGAGACGGGTGAGAATGAAATCGAGATCTTTGCGGAAAACGGGACCGTGCAGCTTCAATCGCTTGCGGTTTATCCGCTAAAGGCAGCAAACATCGGCAAAACCAAAGAAAAGCCGATGTCAGCAAACGAAATTCCGAACCCCGATTTCGAGAACGGAAATTTAAACGGCTGGACAGCCGAGGGCGATGCTTTTTCGAATGCGAATGTGGTCACGGATACGGACTGGGGCTGGGGCTGCTGCTTTAATAAGCAGGGCACCTATCATGTATGGGGCGCCAAGACGGGTGACGCTTTAACCGGCACATTAAGCTCAGCGCCGTTTGAGCTGGGCGGCTCCGGCGACATTAGCTTTCTGATTGGCGGCGGCAACGATATTAATCAGCTGTACGTGGCGTTAGTCAGGGAGGAAGACGATCAAGAGCTGATGAAGGTTACGAACACGGAATGGAAGGATGACGGAACGCTTAGGCGCGTTCATATGAATGCAGAGGAATTTGTGGGACAGCAGGTATATATGAAGGTTGTCGACAGCCACACCGGCGGCTGGGGACACATTAACGTCGATGACTTTCAGGTGCTGAACGCCCCGGAAACCATTGAAAACCCCGACTTTGAAACCGGAAACCTAACGGGCTGGACGACAGTCGGCACGGCGTTTGCAGCGCCGGTATCCGATGTGCCCGTCTTCTGGGGAAGCACGCCGTTCAATCATCATGGCGTTTACCATGCTTGGGGCTTTGCGGGTGCCGAAAACCCTGACTTTTCGGACCGCAGGACCGGGGAAATGAGATCGACAACCTTCCGCTTGGGAGGCACCGGGAAAGTAAGCTTCCGCGTCGGCGGCGGCGAGGATTTGGATAAGCTTTATGTGGCGCTCGTTAATGACGCGGATGATGAAATTTTGTTTAAAGCGACAGGCGGTTCATCCACATTAGGCGAGGGCTATCGCCAGGTTGAATGGGATGCCTCGGATTACTTGGGCCAAAAGCTGTATCTCAAGGTCGTAGACTATCATACCGGCGGCTTCGGGCATATCAACGCAGACGATTTCTCCGTATACAACACCCAGCCGATCATCCCGCGGGAGCTGGAGAATCCGGGTTTTGAGTCTGGTGACTTGACGGGCTGGACGGCAGACGGAGACGCGTTCTCCGGTGTGATCACTAATCAAGCAGCCTTTGGCGAAGACGCGGCGGCATTCGGGCATGAAGGAGAATTCCATGCTTGGGGCTTGTCGGGAGGAGCAGAAGGAACAAATGCGAATGAACGGACGGGGTCGTTGACCTCCCATTCCTTTATCCTGTCCGGGACGGGTAACATTGAATTTTTGATCGGGGGCGGCGAGGATTCGGAGCTTCTGTACGCGGCACTCGTTAGAGCTTCTGACCATGCCGTTCTTATGAAAGCGACAGGCACGAATTCGGAGCAGTATACGAGTGTCGCGTGGGATGCTTTGCCTTATTTAGGCGAAGAGCTCTACGTGAAAGTCGTTGATGAAAGCAAGGAAGGGCATATCAATATCGACGATATCAAGGTTAGAGGAAAGGGCCTTCTTGGAAGCTGGAGCTTTGACGAAGGTCAGGGAATGACCGCAAAAGATGCGGTGCGCGGTACGGATGACAGCGTTCATTATGTATTTAATAACGCGAGCTACAAGCCGTCCACTGAACCGCTTTGGAGAGACGGAGTTGCCGGAAAAGGCTTGCTGTTTGACGGCTATTCCACCTGGCTCGAGCGGCCAGCCGACCAAATCGCGAAGCCTGACGATGAGATCACGATCGAAGCGTGGGTAGCACCCAGATCCTATGAATGGGGCGATATGGGCCAGCTGTCCGCTATCGTCAATCAGCATGACAAAGCCCGCAAGACCGGTTATATCCTTGGAATGGGGCGCCATGGCAAGTGGTCCTTTCAAGCAGGCATCAACGGCGAATGGTCGGAGGTATGGGCGGCAGCGGATAAGCCGCTTAACAAGTTTGAATGGTCATATATAACGGCGACATACAGCAAAAGCGAAGGCAAGCTGAAGCTGTATTTGAATGGAGAGCTTGCAGGCGAGCAGGCCGTTTCCAGGAAAACGCCTATTGCGCCGTCAGATAGCAGATTTCTAATCGGCAAAAACAACACGGGAGCCGTTATTAACGGCGTATTCACGGTAAACATGTTTAACGGCTTGGTGGATGAAGTGAAGGTTGGAAACACCGCGCTCGCACCGGAAGAAATTGCTCTCCGCTATGCTGCTGCGGCGGATCAATTCGGAAATGCCGGGGCGCCTGAGCCTGAGCTTGATTTTGACCGCAGCGTTTATGACGGAGACCGTTACCGGCCGCAGTACCATTTTATATCGCCGGGGCATTGGATGAACGAGCCGCATGGCCCGTTGTTTTTTGAAGGAAAATACCATCTCTTTTATCAGCATAACCCGCAGGGTCCTTACTGGCATCAAATCCATTGGGGGCATGCGGTAAGCGAGGATATGGTTCATTGGAAGGATATGCCGGTTGCTCTTGCGCCGGATGGAGGTTCTGTCACGCCGGACGGCGTATGGTCGGGCAATGCAGTGGTGGATGACAACGGAAATCCCGCTTTGTTCTTCACGGCAGGAGACGATCAAGCGGTTCCTAATCAGAACACGGGACTTGCCCGCAGTACCTTTGCGGAGGACGGAGACGCCAATCTTGAAAAATGGATCATGGAGGACCAGGTTGTCACCAAGCAGGAAAATAATCTTCCGGCACAAGAGGGGGAAGTTTGGTTTGGCCAGTTCCGGGATCCCTACGTTTGGAAGGACGGGGACATGTGGTACCAGCTTGTCGGCTCCGGCATTAAGGATGTCGGAGGAACGGCGCTGCTTTATTCTTCTCCCGATATGGTGAACTGGACGTATGAGAATCCATTCTTCGTCGGGGATTATAAGAACAGGCCGGATACGGGACAGGTGTGGGAGCTGCCCGTGCTGCTGCCGGTAGGCAAAGACGGGAACGGCACGCAAAAATATGCATTCTTCATTAATCCGTGGTTCGACCATTACAGCGAGCACAACGTGAAAAACGTATTCCACTGGATCGGTACCTGGGATAAGGAAGCGAACCGTTTTATTCCCGATCAGGAACAACCGAGTTTGTTTGATTTCGGCGAGCATTTTACCGGTCCGAGCGGCATGGTAGACGGACAAGGACGCTCGATCCTGTTCAGCATTGCGCAGGACCGGCGCACGGAGCAGCAGCATTATGATGCCGGCTGGGCTCATAATGCCGGCTTGCCGGTCGTGCTGTCGCTTCTGGAAGACGGAACCCTTGGCGTGGAGCCGATTGAAGAGCTTAACTCGCTTCGCGGCGAGCGGCTGGTTGAAATAGCTGATTCCGGGGTTGAAGAGGCTAACGCACAGCTTAAACAGGTAAAGGGCGATATGCTCGAAGTCGTTCTCGAAGCGGATTTATCGGACGCGAAAGAGTTTGGCATCAAACTGCGCGCGTCTGCCGACGGACGTGAGGAGACACTCCTTTCTTATAACAAAGAAAACGGCTGGCTTGAACTGGATCGCAACAAATCCAGCTTGGATCCGGATATTGCCAAAGGAATCCACGGCGGTGAAATGGCTTTGGATGAAGGGCGGCTGTCGCTTCATATTTACTTGGACCGTTCCATGATCGAAGCTTACGCGAACGGGAAAAACAGCATCACCACGCGTGTGTATCCGAGTCTTTCTGATGCGCTCGGGCTAGAGCTTTGGAGCAAAGACGGCGAAGCGCGTATCGTAAAGCTGCAGGTATGGGAAATGGAATCCGCCTATGGTGAAACGGTTGAATCCTATTGGCCGGCGGCAGAGCCGGCTGCGGAAAACGTGAGCGGGCTGGCAAATCATGATTTTGAAAACGGCGATATGTCCGGGTGGATCATCGAGGAGGGCAATGCTTTTACGGATGTGCATGTGACGAGCCGGAACGACTGGGGCTGGGGAGGACCTTTCAACCAAGCCTTTGACCGCAAAGATACAGGCCGCCATCATTTATGGGGCTTCCATCCTGACTATGGCGATGATGCCTTAGGCAAAATCAAAACGGAGACATTCACGCTTGGCGGGAATGGCGCCATTGATTTCTTGATTGGCGGAGGCAGGGATATCGACAAGCTGTATGTTGCGCTTGTAAGAGCCTCAAATCATGAAGTGCTTATGAAAGCAACGGGACATGACGGCGAGCAGTATCGAAGAGTTAAGTGGGACGCTGCAGACTATAAAGGCGAAAAACTTTATATTCAAATCGTTGACCAAAGGACCGGCGGCTGGGGGCATCTCAACGTGGATGACGTGAATGTTCCGGCAGCTGCTGCCGATCCGGATCCGTCAACTGGAGGAGAAAATCCTTCAACCGGCGGAGATACGGATGCGTTTAACCAAGCAGCAGGGAAAATTACGATAGAGGCGGCAAGCATTCGGATAGAAACGGATGCAGAGGGGAGAAGCGCAGCCAAGGTCGAGCTTTCGGAGGCACAGCTTGCGGGCGGGCTAAAAACCGCCGCCACCTCGGTAAACAGGCAGCTTATTATTGAAGTGCCTGCGAATTCAGAGAATATGCTGGCAGCAGCCTTGCCTATGAAGCCGTTAATGGAAACGCTCAAAGCGCAGCCGGGCACCGTTGTTACAGTCGTATATGGCAGGCTGACTTACGATGTGCCGCTGAAGCTTCTGCTCCAAACAGCAGCGAATGAACAGACCGGAATGCTTTATATTTTAATGGGAAAAACGACGAAAGACGAAGCTGACAAATTGAAAGCATCAGCTGAGCAAACAGGCATCACGCTTCTCTCGGCACCAGTCGAATTCAGGCTAATGCTGGAGTCGGAAGGGGCATTTACGGAGCTTTCGGACTTTGGTTCCCAGTACGTAACCCGCTCAATAACGATAGACGGCGCATGGAATGCGGTGGATGCAACGGCGCTTAGGTTTGATCCCGTATCAGGAGAGTTTGCCTTTGTTCCTGCGGTATTCAGGGCAGTAGAAGGGAAAACGTCGGCCGTGCTGAAACGAAACGGCAACAGCATATACGTTATTGCGTCTGCAGCGAAATCGTTCGGTGATATTGCCGGGCACTGGGCGGAACAGGTTATCGAGCTGCTATCCGCCAAGCAAATTTTAAAAGGCAAGTCAGAGGCTAGCTTCGCGCCGCAGGATACCGTCACGAGGGCAGAATTTGCCGCGCTGCTTACCCGCTCGCTTGGTCTTGCGGACGATGGGAAAGCAGCAGCTTCGTTTGCGGACATCAAGGAAGGAGATTGGTTTGCAGGCGAAGTCGCTGCAGCAGCCCGGTTCGGACTTATCCAAGGGTACGGGGATGGATCATTCAAGCCTCGCGAAAACGTCAACCGCGAAGAAATAGCCGTTATGCTGGCTAGAGCAATCGCGTTCGCAGGAACAATAAACGGCGAGACCGAGGGCAGCAAGGCGCTTGGAAGCTTCGCGGATAGTCAGAAGGTTAGCCCTTGGGCAGTCCAGGCCGTATCGGATCTTCTGGACAAGAAACTGCTGCAAGGGAGGAGCAATGGCTTGCTCGATCCTAAGGGAGCGGCCACCAGGGCGGAAATCGCCAGCCTGCTGCATCGCCTATTAAAGGCCGTTCAATTTATAGACTAGCAAGCCGCGTCGATTACGTTTACATTAATAGAGTCCATTATGCCTGCGAAGGGGCGGCTTGCCGTTTCTTCGCAGGCAACGGACGAATAAAGGAGGCTGAACATGAATTCAAAAATTTTACCGATGCAGTATCCTCTCGTCACATCATGGCAATGGCAGGCGAATGCGTTCGCGGTATTAGACAATTATCCGGAAACGGAGCCGTGGATCATGAGCCATTTCATCCAGCTCCAGCTTACCTCGAACTTTGGCAGCTCCTATGTGGATTTCTACCGTACGCCGACTTTCGAGTTTTGCCCATGGCTGTTTCACCAGCACTTGAAGCGGGAAACCGTAAGCTATTTTAATGCTGACATTTGTTCTTTTTTCGTAGACAGCATTAATATGAACAACTATATTTACGGCGTATTCGATCAGGCTTATTTTTTGCAGGGGCATGACCGTTTGCCTCATGACTTGTTCATCTACGGCTACGACCTGGAGCGTCAACTGTTTCATGTCGCCGATTTTACGTTCACGGGTAAATATTCGTTCGCAGAGGTTGCTTTCAATCAGATGGAGAAGGCATACCATGCCATACAAGGCGGAGATGATTGGCTGTATCTCGGAAAGGGCGGATTGTCTTTAATTAGCTATAATGACTCGCTAGGCTACGAATTTCGGTTAGCGAATGTGATTGAACAGCTGGAGGGCTTTTTGTCGGGGACAAACAGCTTTGAGAAGATGCGGGAAATGACTTACCGTACCCGGCCCTGCGTTTTTGGACTGGAGGTATATGACAAGCTGATCGAGGATTTAGTCAAAATCAATCGCAAGGAGATGGAGGCAGATTACAGGCCGTTCCATGTGATCTGCGATCATAAGGCGCTCATGCTGCGCCGACTATTATTTTTGGAGCGGAACGGCTATTTGGAGAGCGGAACAGGCTTGTATGAACGCTATCGGGATGTAGAAAATGATGCGCTGCTTTGCAGAAACCTGTTGATCAAATATACGTTAACGAATGATTCGTCAATTATCGACAAAATGATTACGAATGTAAGAAAAATTATAAAGAATGAAACTGAGATAATTGAAATCTTATTATCTAAGCTGGTGTTACGCTAGTTCACGAACGGATGAATAGAAGGAGAGTGAAGCATGAGTAAGCTAACCATCATGAAGGAAATTATCGAGTTGATCGGGCAAAAGGCGAAAGGGTTGCCGGAATCGGCTGAAATCCATGTCGATACACCGCTGCGCGAAGTGTGGCTAATGCTGGAATCGGTTCAGATCGTTGAATTTATCGTACAGCTGGAGACGCATTATGGCATTTCCTTGCCGGATGAGCTTCTGGGCCACATCGACCATAACGGATTAACGGTGGCGAAGCTGGCCGAAACGATTGAAAAGGCAGCATTCGCGCCTCTTACGTCAAGTCCTCGCCCAGAGGAACGGAATCTTTAGCATTAGCGGCATACACCTTGAACCGGTAGTCCCTGCTTTTAGACCGTGCAGCCTTATGATCCGCATACGCAGCGTTTGCGTGTCCTGCCATTTGTTTGAGCATGCGGTATTTCGACCGCCAAAGCAGGCGCAATTGGGAGCGGTACTTCGTAAAGGCGTATATTTTGGCTTTTAGATTGCAGCGCCGCAGTGTTATCCATTTGGCATACAGCCCTTCGGCAAGTTCGCTTTCCCAGCTCAAGTCCTTGTGAAAGGACAGATAAGGCAGATCTTCGTAGTAAAAGAAAGGTATTTGTGAGCTATCGGCAGTCCTAAGCCGAAATTGCTCGGCGGACGCCCGTACCAGGCAGTGGTCGACATGCCTGCCGATTCCAAGCGGCACATATACGCCGTCATAGTTATCGATTTGAATCTGCTTTAAAAATACAGTTACAATCTCTTCCATCACCTCGGCTTCATTCCTCCAGTCTGTCTCGAAGAGATCCTGCAGCTTACCGTAAATCGGGCTGCCGTCTTGCTTTTTCCGATAAATGCATTCCAGAACGCCAAGATGAAGGACGCTGGCGCCAAGTGCTTCCGCAGCATGAATATCCTCCTGCTTACGAATATCCATCGTTTCCGTTCCGAGTCCGAATTTTTTGTGCAGGATTCTGGCCATCATCGATAATTCCGTACCCATTCCCGTGAAGACAGTCGCAATAGTAACAAGGTTATGATTTTGAATAAGCTCATGGATATAGTCGCCGCAGGAAATCACAGCATCATCTAAATGTGCAGAAATAAATAAAAAATGTTTGTTCATAAGAGTACTCCTTTAATTTTTTAATGCTAATTATATACTAAAATAACTTTATATGTGAATTAAATTATAATTAGAAAGGATTTGTTTATATGTTCAATGATATTAAAGAAATTATTGTAAGAATTAAAGAGGATAATACGCTGGGCAGCACGCTTACTCCCGCCAGCGATTTGATTAATGAGGTCGGGCTGGATTCCCTGCAGATGATCAATTTCATTCTCGAGGTCGAGGACCGGTTTAACGTTGAAATCGTATACGAGGATTTGGATTACAGCTGCCTGCTTTCCATTGATAGCTTTATGTCTTTCCTGCAGGGCATGGAGAAAAAGGTTGGCTAACAGGTTGGTTGCCGGTACCTTCGACGCGGAATCGTATTGGAGAGACGAGTCTTTGGCGCGTTTGCCCGCCCTTCGGGATAGGGAAAGCGAGCGAATCGTCCTCGCGATGGATGAGCTCTTGTTTCCGTTATGCGGCAGCGGAGATGCACTATTGACCCGATTTGCCATGGAAGAGTCCCACAAAACTTATTTAAGCAAAATCGGCTTCTCTTTCACGCATTTCAACTTGAATGGGAAGGATGCCGAACCGAATCTATTTAAAACGCTGGCGGACAGTGAAGATCGGGATGAGAAATACGCGGCTTACCGGTATTTGTCGCCTTTCTCGATCGTGCCTTATACCCATGCGGCTGCAGCCAAATACGGATATAAGACCGAGCTGCCTTCTTTGGAGGCAGTGAAAAGCGTCAATTCAAAAATCTATTCAACGCAATTATCGGAGAAGCTGCTTGGCGAGACCCGGGGTAAGCCTGTTTATTCAGCCGAAGAACTGTCGGTTTTTGGGCTGGAGCTGCTAGAAAAGCATGGACCAACGCTTATTAAGGATCCTTATGGCGTTTCGGGAAAAGGCAATATGCTGATTCAATCGAAGACGGCCTTGGAACGAACGGCAGCCTACATCCGCAAGCAGGAAGAGAGTGGCCGAAACACCGCATTTGTCCTGGAGCCTTACCTGGAGGTGGAGAGAGATTTCTCCTGCCAATTCGAAATCATGCAAGGCGGCGCGTTTCGGCTTATCGGACTGCAAAAAATATTGAATAGGCAGTTTGCGTATTTAGGCTCTGAGTCGATGGAGAAAGAAGAGCAGAATACGCTGGAGAAGAACGGGTATTTCAATATTATGGAACAGGCGGCGTGGAGTCTCTTCCAAGAAGGTTACTTCGGGCCCGTATGCATCGATTCCATGTCATTGCGGGACGGGACGCTGGAGCCGATCGTCGAAATTAATGCAAGGCAGTCGATGGGTTTTATTAATCACCATTTGGACCAAGTGCTCGGCAGAAATGGAAAAAAGGGCTTGTTAACCTTCCGTTCGGTAGGCTTTCGCGAGCGGGTTGATTACGAAGGATGGCTGAACGAGCTGAAGCGGCAGGATATTTTATATCCAAATCAGAAGGGCAACGGAATTGTGCCGTTGTCTTCGGCCGCCATGCTCGCTAATGCGCCAGCGCCGGATTATGAAGCAGCGCCGGAGAGCGGAAGCTATTACAAAGGCAGGCTTTATATGAGTATCGTCTCCGATGACGACTTGGAGAGAGAACGTTATTTGGATCGTTTAAGGCTTATTTTCGAGAGGAGAGGGGGGAAATGGCATAGCTAATTTAGCTTATCGGACGGTGACCCTCCTCGGGGCAGGCAACTCACTTGGCGTGTATGTGCCGGTCATGCAGCTAAGCCGCCAGTTGACCAGCAGAGGCATTCCCTCCGAAGTCAACGTGCTCGAGGATCTGTATCTGGACCGGATTAAACTGAAGGTGCCATCTTACAAAAAAGCTTTCCATGACAGCTTCGCCGTAGCCAGAAAGGGAGCAGAGTTAGCCCGTGATATTTCCGATTGTCTCGATTCCGTGAAAGTTGATTTGCTGCTCTCGAAATGGAAACAAGAGGGGAGAACCCATTTCATCGCGGCGACCGGTTTTTGGCTGCCGGTTATCGAACTGTATCGGCAAAGGTCGAAAGAGCTGCGGCTCCACATTGAATTTCTGCACTTGGATGCTGCCGAGACGCCTTCCTATTCGGTATACCGGGAGTGGGATGAATCCTTCAAGCACACTTGGTTTTACGGCCGGGAAGACGAGCCAATGACAAGAAGGATCGCAATGATGGACGACACGCCCGCGGTGCTCCATCAACGGGAGGAGCGGTATATCGTTCATGGGGGCGGTTGGGGAATCGGCACTTATCAGTCGGCCGCGCAGGAGCTGCTGCAGGCGGGTAAACGGCTGAATGTCCTTGCATATTACGACGAAGACATGAAGCCCCATGAGCTCATTCAATATTACCGAAACGATCCCGCATGGAGCCCATGGGTAATGGATGAATTAGGCCGCATGCAATTTCCGCCGCTTGCGAGGATTGAGACAGGGAAAGCAACGCAATACGTCAATCACGAGCATTATCCGCCGTTGTTTGACGTGATTCGCCGTTCAGCCGCGATCATAAGCAAGCCGGGAGGCTACTCCTTGATGGAATCCATGGCTGCCGCGACGCCTTTCGTTTTTTTGGAGCCGTTTGCGAAGCATGAGGCGAGCAACGCAAGCTACTGGATAAAGCAGGGCTTTGGGATAAGGTACGAGGACTGGAAAGCGGAATATTATGCGATGGATACGCTCGTTCGTTTGCATGAGAATCTCTTGCGGGCAAGAAACCAATTGATCGATTATGGAGGGGAATACGATGCAGCCCAAAACGACCAAAACCTTTGATGAGCGGGTTTTTAATGACCTGAAACGAACGATTATGAACATGTCCCGTGCCAGCCGTCTGCGTGAAGGCAACAGCCGCTATGCGATGGAGATCCCCGAGGATATCGGAATAAAGCTGAACAACGGCTGCAACCTTCGCTGCAAGCATTGCTACGAATGGAACGAGGACGGTTTTCACTGGGCGATGGCTAAGGAAGACCAAAAGAAAGAGATTGATATCCCGCTCATCGAAAAACTGCTCGAGTTTACCCGGGAGAAAAAGTCCAAGCTTTACTTATGGGGCGGAGAGCCACTCTATTACAGCAAATTTCCGCAGCTGGCGGAGCTGCTGGAGAAGGACCAGCGGACGGTTACGATATGCACGAACGCTATTTTGCTCGAGCAGCAGCTTGATTCGCTGCTTAAGATCGGAGAAGGCCTCGTTGTCCTTGTCAGTCTGGAGGGCTTTGAAGAGGAAAATGATGCGATCCGGGGCAAAGGTACCTATAGAAAGGTTGTTCAAGCGGTCGAGAAACTGCTGGAGCTGCAGAAACAAGGCATTTTTAAGGGGAAAGTGTCCATAAGTCTGACCATGAACGATGCAATGATTCCGAAGCTGTTCGCCTTTATGAAGCATTTCGAGGAGATGGGGGTCGATTCGGTCTACTTTGTTTATCCATGGTACATCTCCCCTGAATCTGCGGCAGATATGGATGAATTATACGTGAGGGAGTTCAGCTGGCTTCAACCGGTCGAGCCGCAGCATTGCAGCTGGCACTCCTTCACCTATCATATTTCACCGGAGAACATCGAGTCGCTGAAGGATGAGGTACGGCGCATTTCGGAGCATATCTGGAGCAGCCGAATCCGGTTTATGCCTGCCCTAGAGCAGGATGAAATCAGTGATTTTGTCCGGGGCATCCAGAGGACGGGCATGAAGAAGAAGGAATGTCTGGCTATATCTACGAGGATGGACGTGCTGCCGAGCGGAAATGTCACGCCATGCAAGTTCTTTCCGGAGCTCGCCGTTGGAAACATCACCGAAGCGCCGGTGAAAGAGATCTGGCACGGGGAAAACTACGGCAAGCACAGAGAGCTGTTATCCTGCGGTTTAATGCCGGTCTGTTCGCGCTGCGGGCTGCTGTATCATTACGGTCGGTAATTCTAACTGCTGAGGATTGGGGGAGATGGAATTTTGGAAGCTATCAAGGTCGAGCAATTAGCAAAAAGCTTTACTTACTACACGAAAGAGGTTGGGGTCATGCACTCCCTCAAAAACCTCTTTCATCGCAAATCTCTGACAAAGCACGCGGTGAAAGACATCTCCTTCTCTATCGCCAGGGGGGAGATCGTGGCTTTTCTCGGGCCGAACGGGGCGGGAAAAACGACGACGCTAAAGATGCTCTCCGGCATTTTGCATCCAACGGGCGGCAACCTTTCCGTACTTGGCTACAAACCCTACGAGAGGAAGAAAGACTTTAAAAAACGCTTTGCCATCGTGATGGGTCAGAAAAGCCAGCTTTGGGCCGACCTGCCAGCCGCCGAATCGATTCTGCTGAACCGTTATATTTATCAGGTGGAGGAGCAGGCCTACCGGCGTACGCTTGACGAGCTGGTCGAGCTACTTGACGTGAAGCATGTGCTTAATGTGCAGGTCAGGCGGCTGTCGCTCGGCGAGAGGATGAAGATGGAGCTGATCGCGGCGCTTATCCACAAGCCGGAGCTCCTTTTCCTTGACGAGCCTACGATCGGGCTCGATCTCGTGACGCAGAAGAGGGTAAGGGAGTTTCTTGCCTATTACAATGAGCATCACCAAACAACGATTATTTTGACGAGCCACTATATGAAGGACATCGAGGATTTATGCAAAAGAACGATCATCATCAACGACGGCAGGCTTGCTTTCGACGGCAATTTGAAGCAGGTGCAGGACGCGGCGGACGGTACCAAGATCGTAAAGCTGAAATTCCATTCCTTCGTGGAACCGGAGAGACTCGAACCATTTGGCGAAGTCCGGCAAACGGACGGTTATCAGGCGACGCTCGAAATTGCCAAGGAAAAGATTAACCCGGTCTCTAAAGAGCTTCTCACGATTTTGCCCGTGGAGGACATTACCATCGAAGAACGGCCGATCGAAGAAGTGATTGTATCGCTCTATGACAGGAAGCAGTCCGAATGAGCACTTATTTGAAGTATACGCGCGTGTTCAAGCTGGGCGTGCAAGCATCGCTGGAATACCGGCTTGATTTTGCCTTAACCTTAGTCAGTGCCTTTTTTCCCATTCTGATCCAATACTATATTTGGACAGCAGTCTATGGGCAATCGGAGACGGGGGAGTTTTTTGGCTACACCTACGGGGAAATGATTTTGTATACGATCGTGGCGGCCATCGTGACCAAAATCGTATCGACGAATATGGATCATGTGATCGCATCCGATATTAAGGACGGCGCGCTGAACAAACATCTGGTGCAGCCTGCCAACTATTTCGGACTTAAGTTGTTTTCCATGCTAGGGCAAAAGATGTTTTTCCTAGGCACGATGCTCGTTATTTTGTTTATGGCGCTGCTGTATTTTTCCGGCTTGTATGATGTTAGGATTCCGCTTGCGAACTTGATTTGCTTTGTAGCGGCTATAGGCTTGTCTCTCATTCTCGGTTTCCTTATCTCGTATACGATTGCCGCTATTGCCTTCTGGCTTTCCGAAATTTCTTATTTTTTTGAAATGACGGGTTTGTTTGTCATTATCCTGAGCGGGGGTGTATTTCCAATCGAGGTGTTTGGCCCTGCGATGAATGCGGTTCTGAGCTATTTACCGTTCAAATACACGATCTATTTTCCGGCCAATGTCATCAATGGCAAGCTGGCGCTTCATGAAATCATGAACGGATTGCTTATGCAGGGTTTCTGGATTGTCATGATGCTGATTGTGTCGAAGGCAGTCTGGCGAATCGGTTTGAAAAAGTATCTTGGCTTGGGAGGCTAAACGTTGAAGGCATGGCTTAACACGCTCAAAAGCTATTTCATCATTTATTTGCGTTTTATTAAAAATTGCTTCATTGCACAAATGGAATACCGAACGAACTTTGTGCTTGGCATTGCGGTAGAAATCGCCTACCTGTTCTCTAAACTCTTGTACGTTATCGTCGTCTATAAGACGGACCTGCACATCGGCGATATTGCACCTGACGGTATTTTGATGTTCGTTGGCACTTATACGATCATGACGGGTCTGTATGCAGGGCTGTTCTTTACGAATTTTGTCCGCATTCCCGACTATGTGAGGACGGGGGAGCTTGATCTGCTGCTGGTCAAGCCGATTTCCCTGCAATTTATGGTATCCCTCCGCTATATCGATCTGGGAATGCCGATTCCGAATCTCGCTGCCGGCATTACGATGGTATCCATCGGCTGGAGCGCTCTCGGCATACCCGTAACATTTTACAATCTATGCGTATTTGCGCTGTATCTCGTAGCGGCGCTGATGATTACGTACGGCTTGATGATTATCCCGGCGCTGCTGTCCTTTTGGTTTGTCAATACGGGAGGGCTGGCCGGCATTTTTTATGCGATTTGGGATGCGAACAATATGCCGATGCCGATTTATTCCCGTCTGATCCAGCGGATTGGCGTTTATGTTCTTCCCTTTCTCGTCATTACAAATTTTGCTCCGATGACTGTGATGGGACAATTGGATAAAGGGTTAATGCTTTGGGGCGCGGCTGCTCCCATACTGCTGCTGGCTGCGGTTCGTCTCGTTTGGAATAAAGCGATTAAAAATTACAGCAGCGCAAGCGGCTAAAAAAAGAAGGGAGCAGATCATTTGATACCGTCGTGGCCGTTAACCGGAATTAGGCTTGGATGCGTCATTTGCAAGCAGTCGCTGTGCGCGGAGGGCAGCGATCTGGTTTGCAAGCCATGCGGCTTCCGTTATAAGCAGGAAGAAGGAATCGCGATTATGCTGGCGGAGGATGAGGCGCAAGGAGCAGCACATAAGGAAGCCGTGCGGGAGGTATTTGACTCGATTAACCGCTCGCTGGAGACGAAGGGTCTATCCCGTTTTTCAACGTTTATCAACTGGGGTTACGCTTCCCTGGAAGAGGAGCAGGCGGGGTTCCAGGGCGTAAACGGCAGCTTTATCCGTTTGCTGCATGAAATCATCGGAGGAGCGGATGTTTCGGGTAAGGATATCGTGGAAATCGGCTGCGGCAGGGGAGGCAATATTAACGAGCTTTGCAAAAGCTACGGCGCGGGCAGCGCTGTCGGCATCGATCTCACGCCGTCCAATATTGTTTTCTGCCATGGGAACAGCCGTTATGAGCAGGCCTATTATTGCGTAGGTGATGCAGAACGGCTGCCGATTCAGTCAGAATGCTGCGACTTCGTGCTGAACGTGGAATCCTCCCATCTTTATCCGCATATCGACCGTTTCTTTGAGGAGGCATACCGGGTATTGAAGCCGGGAGGAACGTTCATCTATGCCGATATCATGAATGCCGCCGATGTGCCGCGTTATGAGGAGATCTGGAATAGACTGGGTTTACGAATGACCATGAACCGTGATATTACCGCAAACGTCCTGCAGTCCGGCGAAGCGTCGCTTGGCAACCGGATCCAAGCGCTCGGAGGCTCGTTCGAGAGCGATGACGGGACGATGGAGTGGCTGGAGGCGCCTGGAACGCAGAAGCATGAGGATATGAAAGCAGGCAGGCGATTGTTCAAAATCATACATTTGGTCAAAGAAATTCGCTGCAGCATAGATGGGCTGCCGTTAAAAAAGGGAGCGGTCCTTGATGAGTGAAATGATACACCCGGCTTGTAACGCGTGGGCATGTCCCAGGTGCAAACTGATGCTTGAAAAAAGGGAGTTCTCCTTGTATTGCGGGGTATGCTTGCAAGGCTACAGGTTAGCCGAAGGCGGGATACCTTGTTTGCTTTCAAACGGAGCAGGCCGGGAATCGGATGAGTGCTGGGAACAGAAGGAAGCCGTGAAGGAAATGTTCACGTCGTTTAATCGGGCACTAGAGGAGAACGGCGTCTCCAGGTTTTCTTCGTTTATGAACTGGGGATATGCGGAGGCAGCTGAGGACGGACGTTCCGCCAAAGGCGTAAACGAGCAATCGCTGCGGCTGCTTCGGGAAATAATGGACGGGGTGAAGGTGCAGGGCAGCGACGTCCTGGAAATCGCTTGCGGCCGCGGCGGCAACGTTCGGGCGCTTTGCAAAAGCTATCAGCCCCGCAGTGTGGCGGGTATCGATCTGACCGAGGCGAATATCGCCTTCTGCCATGCAAGCAACCGCTATGAGTACGCTTATTTCTGCATTGGGGATGCGGAAGAGCTGCCCGTCGCGGATGAATGCTTCGATATTGTGCTAAACATTGAAGCTTCGGATCTTTACCCGCGAATCCGGCTGTTTTATGACGAGGCGTTCCGCATCCTGAAACCGGGAGGAATGTTTGTTTATGCCGATGATTTGGACGCGCGGAAATTTGAAGAAGGAGAGCGGTATTTGGAAGCGCTCGGTTTTGAAACGGTTCGCTCGCGCGATATTTCGGAGCAAGCTTTGCTGGCAAGCGACTTGGCCAGGGGAAACCGGATAGCAGCGCTCGACGGAGCGATCGCAAAGGATGACGCCATATGGGGAACAATGGGCGTACCCGGAACCTCCCTGTATGACGATATGCGCGCAGGCAAAAGAAAATATAAGATTTTGCATATGAAAAAAAAGGCGTGATGAGATGAAGGCTCCCATGTTCACCATTGCGGACAGCAGCGTCTATATCCCGGATTCCCGTATCCGGGTTGAAGAGATCATTCATGAGCTAAGCGGGATAGGTATCGCCATGCGTCAAAACGCAGAAGAATGCAGAGAAAACGGCTTTGAGCAGCTGCCGCTGGAGCAGACGTACAGCTTGGAGCAGATGATCGTTAGCGTTTGCGCGCCGCTTCTGATCCGTGCCAGACAGGAAGGTACGCGGGTAGCGGCAATACTTTTCTTCTGCGTTACGAATTCCGGCATAAAAGCGGAGGAACTGTTTGCCGGGCTTCTGCAGGAATTCGCGCCAGAAGCGCCGCCGGTCCTGCAAATGGAGGAATACGGCTGCGCTTCTTTTCATTTATCGCTTCATTTGGCGAAAACTTTTTTCGCGGGTACGGCCCGGGATGACGAAACGATATTGTTCGTTACGGCAGATAAAGCAAGGAACGCACGCGAACGCAGCGATTCCTTTATGTTGTTTGGTGATGCGGCAAGCGCCGCGTTATACCGGAAGCCTGCCTCAGGAGGGCAGCAGGTACTGGCTGCGGGGCTGAAAGCGGACGGTATTGCCTACGATGGCTCCCCTGAGCAGATTAAAATGTATTTTTCCACTTTTTATTTGTCGGTCCGTCAAGTCGTGAATCAAGTTATGCGTGAAGCAGGGGTAGGCGTTAACGAGCTCAGCCTTGTTTTTTGCACGAATCTGGGGCTCGGAACCTGGCGTATCCTTGCAAAGGTTTTGGGCTTTCCCATCCAGCTATTTTACGCGGATACGCTTGGAACTGCGGGTCATCTGCATAACACGGATATTTTGCTTAATGTAACGGATGCGGTTCGAAGAGGAAAGCTGCGCAGGGGGGATATTTATTTGGCTATTACCGTTGGATTCGGTGGGTATTACGGCTGTTCCTTGCACAAATACGAGTAACTGCGCAAGAAAGGAGGCATTCGAATCGATGAAAACGGAATTAGAGGTTACGACCCTTTATTCGGATATCGCCATCACCGGGGTCCGTCTTTTAGAGGATGAAATCTCGGCCTGCTTGGAAGCAAACAGTCATTGGCTCTCGGGCTTGGATGTGCTCATATACTGCCGGAATACGGAATCAGATACCCTAGTAAGCGCGTGTGCCAAAATGAGAAGCAAGCTCAAGCTTTCGCATGCGCTGCCTCTCACGCTCGCTCACTCGGGTCCAATGGCGCTTGAACACGCGCTTAAACTGCTCGGCTGGCTGTTGTTCGACGATGGTTACTCCCGCGCCATCTGCATCTTGACAGATGGCGAATGCAATGAAGCAAGTTCGGTCTCCTCCAGCCGCCTAAACCGGATTTCTATTCTCGAAATAAGAGCGAAAAACGGCGCTGGGAACCAGCGAAAAAATAGTCTTGACGACTGTGAATGAAAGCGCTTATAATCAAGACAAACGATTACGTAAACGTTTTTCTGAAGGAATAATTTAGGGAAACAGAAGTTAAGGTTTAATTAAGGGGACTTGCATAAGAGTTACGTAAACGATTGCGCAAGAGTGGAAGGTGGAATGGAAAATGATCACGGCAAAGCCGGAGGTTCTTCAACAAGAAAAGGGGAGTACGAAAACAGCACAGGGCAATCGGACTTGGGTGAAAATCAAACAGAACTACGAGCTATACCTGTTTTTGCTCCCGGCGGTGCTAATCTATCTGATCTTTAAGTATTTCCCGATGTACGGCGTGCAGATCGCCTTTAAAGATTTTCGGGCAAGCAAAGGTATATGGGGCAGCGAATGGGTCGGTTTTGAACATTTTATCCGCTTTTTTGAAGCTTATAATTTTTGGCCGATTATGGAGAATACGATTTTGCTCAGCTTGTATTCGTTGCTATTCGGTTTTCCGATTCCGATTATCGTTGCGCTGATGCTTAATCAGATGATGGCAAAGCGATACAAAAAATTCGTCCAAACGGTAATCTACGCGCCGCATTTTATTTCAACGGTCGTGCTAGTCGGGATGCTGGGCGTATTTCTATCGCCGAACAGCGGAATCGTCAACCATGTCATTACGTTTTTTGGCGGCGAGCCGATTCTGTTCTTGGCAAACGAAGGTTGGTTCCGGCCATTGTATGTGCTCTCCGGCATTTGGCAGGAAACGGGCTTTGCGACCATTATTTATCTGGCTGCCTTGGCCGGCGTTAATCCCGAGCTGCACGAAGCGGCCGTCATGGATGGCGCAAGCAAATGGAAAAGGGTCAGGCATGTGGATATTCCGGGCATTTTGCCTACGATTATCATTCTAATGGTACTGGCGCTCGGAAATGTGATGAGCGTAGGCTTCGAGAAAGCCTATCTAATGCAAACGGATTTGAATTACGCAGCCTCGAACATTATTCCTACCTATGTTTATGAGCTCGGTATTCAGAAGGCGCAGTACAGCTTCTCGGCCGCGATTGGCTTGTTCAATGCCATCATAAACGTAGTGCTTCTAGTAATGGTAAACCGGTTAGCCAAAAGGCTGACGGAAACAAGCTTATGGTAAGGAGGAGAAAGCGATGAATACGCTGCTTAAACGAAAAACGAAAGGCGATGTCGTTTTTGACATCATCAATTACACACTTTTAACCTGCTGCATGCTGCTGATATTGTATCCGCTTTATTTTGTTCTTATTGCTTCGTTCAGTGATCCTAATCTCATCTATTCTGGGGAAATATGGCTGCTTCCGAAAGGGCTGACGCTCGATGGCTACGAACGGATTTTTGCGGATTCGACGATCTGGATCGGATACGGCAATTCGCTGCTGTATGCGGTGGTCGGAACGGCTATAAGCGTGACCATCACCTTGATGGCCGCATATCCGTTAGCTAGAAAGGATCTGATTGGTCGGGGGCCAATCATGTGGTTCTTTATGTTCACAATGTTTTTTGGCGGCGGTCTTATCCCGACCTACCTGCTGATCAAGGATTTAAACATGATTAATACGATCTGGGCGCTCGTCGTGCCAGGCGCTGCGGGTGTATTCAATATCATCATTGTGCGGACTTTTTTCCAGAGCACGATTCCCGACGAAATGCGCGAGGCTGCTTTTATCGACGGCTGCTCGAATACAAGATTTTTTCTCAGTATGGTTCTTCCTCTATCTAAACCGATTATCGCGGTTATGGTGCTTTACCATGTAGTCGGATTCTGGAACGGTTTTTTCGATGCCATGATCTATTTGAACGAGGAATCGAAATTCCCGCTGCAGCTCGTGCTCCGCAATATTCTTGTTCAGAACCAAGTTAACTCGAACATGATGATCGACGTGGAGTCCTATGCCGCAAAGCTTCGCGTAACCGAGCTTATCAAATACGGCGTCATTATTATTGCAAGCTTGCCTTTGCTTATTTTGTATCCTTTCTTGCAGCGTTATTTTGTTAAAGGGGTTATGATCGGCTCGATTAAGGGCTAAGAACGGCAAAGCCGTTATCCGCTTGATTATCTCCGTGTTCCGTGCTGCATCGGATCGGACTCGGTTGATGATAAATAAATAGATACAACCACTAAGGGAGGATCACAAAAAATGAAAAAGACAGGGTCTATCGCAGTCAGCTTACTTTTGACAACCGCCATGATGCTTTCTGCATGCTCAAGCAACGAAGGAAATAAAGAAACGAATAAAGGGAATACAGGCAGCGGCAACGCTGCCGGCGAAGAAGCAAGTTTCAATAAGGAAGGCTTGCCTATCGTCAAAGACAAAATTACATTGCAGCTCGTTTCACCGAAAGCAGCTCTTGCGCCGGAATATAATGAGATGGAAATTTTCAAGCGTCTGGAAACCGACACGAACGTGCATATCGAATGGAATAACATTCCGGACACGGATTATGTGGAGAAGAAAAACCTGTTGCTTGCCAGCGGCGATCTGCCGGATGCATTTTATGCCTCGCAATTTTCCGATTTTGAACTGATTACGTACGGCGAGGACGGAACGATTATTCCTTTGGAAGACCTGATTGAGCAATACGCTCCGAATCTGAAGAAGCTGCTGGAGGAAAGGCCCGATATCAAGGCTGCAATCACGGCTCCGAACGGACATATTTACGGACTTCCGACATGGGAAGAAAACGAGCTGGGCACAAACCCGTTTTTCCACGTCATCAACAAGCAGTGGCTCGACAAGCTGGGCTTGAAATTCCCGGAAACGCTTGACGAATATACGGAAGCGCTTGTCGCATTCAAGACGCAGGATCCGAACGGCAATGGCAAAGCCGACGAAATTCCGCTTAGCTTCATGCATATGCAGTGGTGTATGGACATTGCGGGCCTATTCGGAGCCTTTGGCATGCCGGATAATCTTGAACACCGTATTGTACGCGACGGAAAAGTGATTTTTACGGCTAATCAGCCGGAATACAAGGAAGCTTTGAAGTATTTTAATGAAAAATGGTATAAGCAAGGCCTGATCGATCCGGAATCCTTTACGCAGGATGCGCCGCAATATTTGGCCAAAGGCAAAACGCCTGACCCAACGCTCGGCTCCTACGTATGGTGGGAAGTCGAGGAGGTTGTAGGTACGGAACAGGCCGCAAACTACGCTCTTGTGCCGCCGCTTACCGGTCCGACTGGCAAAAAGACGATTGGCAGAGGCAATGGCGGAGGACCAGGCAGAAACGCCTTTGTCATTACGAAGGATAACGAGAACCCGGAAGTGACTATGCGTTGGATCGACCAGCAATATGAGCCGTACATGGCAGCACAAATCCACTGGGGCCCGATTGGCGTTATTTATGAGAAGGATGCAAGCGGAAAGCTTGTGAACCTTCCGCTTGAAGAAGGCGTATCCATGGGCGAATTTCGCCAAAAGGTTGCACCGAACGGCGCAGGCGTGATTACAAGCGAGCATTTCAAAACCATTGTCGATATGGAGCCGCGCGCGCAGCAGCGGAAGAAAGATTTGGAGCAATACTACGAGCCATTCATGGAGAAAGAAAACTATCCGACGATTTTCTTCCTGCCGGAGGAGCTGGATACTATCAATCAAATCGAGCCTGAACTTATTAAATTCGTAAATACGCAGCGCGCTAAATTTATCGTAGACGGCATGAATGACAAAGATTGGGACAGCTATGTGAAAACAGCCCAGGATATGGGACTTAGCAAGTTGATGGAGCTTTACCAAACCGCTCTTGACCGTTACAAAGAAGCACAAAAATAAAAATAGAGGATATGCAGGCCGGGGCGCATGCCGCTGCGGCCTGCATCCGCTTATACGCCGATAGGAGGAAATCATATGAAGACTACTTACGACAATCCACTGCGTCCGCAGTTTCATTTTACACCTGCAGCCAACTGGCTGAACGATCCGAACGGGATGGTTTATTACGAAGGGGAATACCATTTGTTTTACCAGCATCATCCGGAGAGCACGATATGGGGTCCGATGCATTGGGGCCATGCGGTCAGCAAAGATCTGATTCACTGGGAGCATCACCCGATCGCGTTATATCCGGATCATAACGGGACCGTCTTCTCGGGAAGCGCGGTTGTCGATTGGAACGATACGAGCGGCTTTTTCGACGGGAAAGCCGGGCTCGTTGCAATATATACGCAAACGGAGACAATTCCGGATTCGGACCTATCCAAGCAGCGGCAAAGCCTTGCTTTCAGCAAGGATAATGGGCGCACCTGGATTCCCTATGAGGGGAACCCGGTACTCATCGATGAGCGCTGCGCGGATTTCCGAGATCCGAAGGTGTTCTGGCATGAGGAAACGAATCGCTGGATTATGGTGCTTGCCGCCGGAGACCGGCTGTTTCTTTACCACTCGCCTGACTTAAAGGACTGGACGTTCGCAAGCGAATTTGGTGCGCAGGATGGTTCGCATGACGGCGTATGGGAATGTCCGGATTTATTTGCACTGCCGGTGAAAGACGGGGATGATGCCAAAAAGTGGGTAATGATCGTAAGCATCGGTGATTCGGAGAAGTGCCCAGAAGGCTCACGAACGCAATATTTTATCGGCGAGTTTGACGGTATTTCGTTCATGAACGACAATCCGGCGGAAAGCGTACTATGGCTTGACCATGGACGCGATAATTACGCGGGCGTGACCTGGTCGGATGCCCCTGACCTAGAGTCGAAACGGATGTTTATCGGTTGGATGAACAATTGGAAATATGCTAATTTAATTCCGACGGATGATTGGCGTGGCGCAATGACGCTTCCGCGTATCCTATCGCTGAGACAGGATGCGGAGGGCGTACGCCTTGTCCAGACAGCCGCTGCCGAAATTGAGCAGCTTAGACTCGGCATCCGGGAATGGAACGATGAGCCGATCGAGCCGGGAAACAGCTTGCTCAGCGGCTTGACGGATGGACTGTACGAATTGGAAGCGGAATTCGAGCTGGAAACGGCGGAAGAATTCGGGTTTAAAATACATGCTGGCGAGAAGCACGAGACAGTTGTCGGTTACGAAGTTACTGCCGGTAAGCTGTTCATAGACCGTTCGAACTCAGGCATCATTGATTTTCATTCTGATTTCGGCTGCAGGCATGAGGCCTTGCTTAAGGCAGTGGACGGCGTCATTAAGCTCCAGCTTTGGGTAGACCGCTCTTCCGTAGAGGTGTTTGCGGATGAGGGAGGACTTGTCATAACGGATCAGCTGTTCCCTCGTGAGGGTAGTCATGGAATGGAAGTATATGCGAAGGGCGGAACAGTACAGCTTCGTTCGCTGCGGATTTATCCGCTTAAATCGATTTACGTATCAAAAGCGACGGAGGCTGTTGGCCAATAAAGCCAGGCTAATCGGGAGGACGGATGTTCATGAATGAGGATAAGCAGGAACAATCAACGGGGCTTGAAGCCCATTGGCCGCTGGATGAGAAGAATGGCGCCTTTGCGGCTGACCTGGTTAGCGGACAAACGGATGAGGTGTCTTACGCTCTACTTCAACCAAGATTTACGGAAGCAGCGGACCCGCAGTGGCGTCCCGGCGTTTGCGGCGGCGCTCTGCTGTTTGACGGATATTCGACGTGGATAACTCGTCCCGCGGAAAAGGCTCCTAAGCTAAGCGATGCGTTTACCGTTTCCGCATGGGTCGCTCCGCGTTCTTATGAATGGGGAGTGGAAAAACGTCTCTCCGCTATCGTCAATCAGCATAATCGCGAAGCGGCGGAAGGTTATATCTTAGGCATGTATAGACACGGCTCATGGTCGCTGCAGGTCGGTATTGGCGGAAGCTGGCATGAGCTCTGGTGTCATCACAAGCCAATTGAGAAGCAAACCTGGTCTCATGTTGCCGCAGCCTTCAGCAAGAGCGAAGGCGTAATGAGACTTTACCTAAACGGAGAACAGGTTGCCGAGCAAGCAACGCCTGCGGATCGGGCAATGAGCCCGAGCGCCGCGGATCTGCTGATTGGAAAAAATAATCAGGCTGCGGTACTCGCAGAGTCATTCCGTCACAACATGTTCGATGGTCTTATGGACGACGTGCGGATTTACTCCCGGGCGTTGACCGTCGTTCAGATTGCAGCGGCTTACAAAGAGGCATTGACCCCTTATGGCGGAAGCACGCCTTTAATTCCAGAGGCAGACATTCGGCTCGACCGAACGCCGCTCCTCAAAGACAGGCACCGGCCGCAGTATCACGCGAGTCCGCCGGTTCATTGGATGAATGAGCCGCATGCGCCGATTTATTTTAACGGAAAATATCATTTGTTTTATCAGCATAATCCGCAGGGACCTTATTGGGCTCAGATTCATTGGGGCCATTGGGTGAGTGACGACATGGTTCATTGGCGAGACCTGCCGATTGCGCTTGCGCCCGAGAAGGGGGCTGTCGATCCGGACGGCGTATGGTCCGGGAGCGCGGCTTATGATGAGAACGGCATACCGGCTTTGTTCTTTACAGCAGGCGATGACAGCGCATCCCCGAATCAGCGGGTAGGACTTGCCCGCAGCCGTTTTCTTCAGGATGGCGACAGCGATCTCGTATGCTGGGAGAAACATCCGAAGCCATTGATCGTGCAAGAAAAAGGGCAGGGCATGTTCGGCGACTTCCGGGATCCATACGTTTGGAAGGAAGGCGGACTGTGGTATTTGCTCATCGGCTCAGGCACGGATGGGCAAGGAGGGACGGCACTCGCGTATACGTCGGAGAATATGATTGATTGGACGTATCACGGTCCGTTTTATGTCAGTGATCCCCTGAAGCACCCTTATCTCGGCAATATGTGGGAGCTTCCGGTGCTGCTCCCGCTTGGAAAGGACGCCTCGGGAAGTGAGAAGCATGTATTGCTAATCAGCCCGCTCGGTCCAGGCGCTGACGTGGAAGTATTCTACTGGATTGGCTCATTTGACCGGAAAGAAGTGCGATTTGTTCCCGATCATGAAGAGCCGCAGCTGATTGACGTAGGTGATTTTCATTTTACCGGGCCAAGCGGAATGGTTGATCCGAGAACAGGCCGTAATGTTATTTTTACGATTGCGCAGGGTGAGAGAACGCCGCAGCTTGATTACGATTCCGGTTGGGCACATAATGCGGGACTCCCACTTCGAATTTTTATGAGATCGGACGGGCGGCTCGGCATTGAGCCGATTGCTGAGCTGGAATCGCTGCGCGGCGAGCAGCTTTGCGAGATTTCGGAAACGACACTGGCTGAGGCGAACCAGCTGCTTGAGCAAGTACAAGGCGATATGCTCGACATCCGAATCGAATTTGGCGTAGACGAGCCGGCGAATCAACTAGGCGTTTGGGTAAGGCAATCCCCGCTTAGGGATGAAGAGACGCTCATCTACTATGACCGGAGTAAATCTGAGCTCGGCGTAGACCGAACGAAGACCACGCTGTCTAGCGAAGAGAGGACGAACGGCATACAGTCAGGCAAGATGGAGCTATCGGGCGAGGCTTTGCGGCTGCATATCTATTTGGATCGATCAATGGTCGAGGTCTATGCGAATGGTCTGAAAAGCTTAACGACCAGGGTCTATCCGACCCTCGAGGATGCGCTTGGGTTGAAGCTTTTGGGTGACGGTAAGCAGAAGGTTAAATCAGTAAGCGTTTGGAAGATGAAATCCATTTACTTATAACATGAGTCTTTGTTTACGGCTGCCCTTTCAGGGCAGCCATTTAAGCGATGATCAGGCAAAGGAGATTATGAACATGCGATTAGGAGCAATCGAAGCAGGCGGCACAAAGTTTGTATGCGGAATCGGCAGCGAAAGCGGCATAATCGAGGACCGCATAAGCTTTCCAACCGTGCATCCGGAGCGGGTGATGGAGCAGGTTATCGAATATTTCACAGACAAAAAGGTAGAAGCAATCGGCATCGGAACGTTTGGACCGATTGATATCGACTCGCACAGCGAAACGTATGGCTACGTGACGACTACGCCAAAGCCTGGCTGGTCGGGCTTTCCTTTTCTTGAAACGCTGAAGCGTGAGTTTCGCGTGCCGTTCGGCTGGGACACGGACGTGAATGCCGCCGCTTACGGCGAAGCGAAATGGGGGGCAGCACAGGGACTGGACAGCTGCGTTTACTTCACGATAGGAACGGGCATCGGAGTAGGCGTTTATTCGGAGGGCAGGCTTGTGCATGGCCTCGTGCATCCGGAAGGAGGTCACCTATTGCCAAGACGCCACCCGGATGACCGCTTTGCAGGCCATTGCCCTTATCACGGCGATTGTTTGGAGGGACTCGCTGCGGGCCCCGCTATAGAAGCGCGCTGGGGAGTCAAAGGCAGCGAGTTAGGAGCGGATCACCTGGCATGGGCGATGGAAGCGTATTATCTCGGACAAGCCGTAACATCGGCCATACTCATGCTTTCACCGAAAATGGTTATTATGGGCGGGGGCGTGATGCAGCAGAAGCAGCTTCTGCCGATGATTCGGGCAGAGGTCAGAAGAAATTTGAACGGTTATTTGAATGCGGCTGCGCTGCAAATTGGAATTGATAATTACATCGTTGCTCCCGGTCTCGGAGACAATGCAGGCTTAAGCGGTTCGCTTGCGCTTGGATTGGCGGCTTTAGAACGTTCGACGTGTTCAGCTTAATATACGAGTGGTACGATAGTTTGACGGATAAGGAACTGCAGGCAAATAAGCACGCAGTTCTTTTTTATTCTAATAGAGAGAGGTTTTCAAAGAGCCGCCGGGAGTATTCAAGAAAGACAAATTGGTCGGCTGGATGAATGCTTCCGAAGCCCGGGGGATATTACACCTTCGAAACGAGGTTAATCTGGGTGTGATGACAGTCAACATTCCCGAGGAAAAGGGAGGCGGCAAAGTTAGCGTTAAATTTTTAAAAGCGGATACGGACTTCAAACCGTATTTCCAAAACGGCGAACTAAAAATGGAAGTGAAATCCCGCTCTGATGTAAGCGTGCTGGAAAATGCCTCCCCAATTAATCTTTCGAAATCGGAAGAGCTAGAGCTAATAGAGACCAAACTGGAAGAGAGTATTAAGAAGAGAATGGAGCAGACCTTAAATAAAGCACAAAAGCAATTTCGTTCGGACATATTCGGATTCGGAAGGACCGTTTACCAATCCTATCCGAGACAATGGAATAGTACTTATAAAAAGAAATGGGACACGGTATTTCCAGAATTAGAAGTGACCATTAAAGCTAAAGTAAGCATTAAGAGGATCGGTCTCAGCAAAGAAACAAAGTAGTCGATTTGCGACATGTCATTTGTTGACTATTGATGGGCTCCGGGATCAGAAGAGGTAAGGCATGCTCTCTTCCTGTAGCGCAATGGAGTGATGCCTGTTTCTCGCTTGAACATGCTGCAAAACTGCGCATCCGTAGAGAATCCGCATTCCATGGCGATAACCGAGACCTGCATTTGTGTGTGTCGTAGCATCGCTTTGGCATGCTCGATCCTTCGCTCCAAAATATATTGGATAGGAGAAGCGCCGACCTTGTTTTTAAATAAATGGCGAAAACGGTCATAGCTGTAACCCGATTGGTCAGCCAACGCGCGGAAGTCAATTTTGTGCATATAATATTCGTTTATAAAGGTTTGGGCGTATTGAATGACATCCGTTCTGTATTCGATTACTTGTGTAGGATGAGCTCTTAACAGCTCTAAATATAAGTTAGATGCCAGGTTATCCAGCATTTGTTTATGGAATGGTTTCTTGTCGCGAAGCTCATTTGCGATAGCACGCATCAGCTTGCCCATGGGCAGGCTGGAAGTCTCATGGTAGATTCCTTCTACCAAGGGAGGGTAAACGTTGCCGGCGAAACCGCAAAACATGACCTTGGACTGCAATTCATGCCGTTCTTCATGTACGGTGCAGGGGGCGATAATCGCGTAATCTCCCGCCTTGAAGGAATAATCCGTTTTTCCGATTCGGGTATTCCCTTGCCCGCTGACGTAATAGACCAGCTCGTAGCATGGATGGTGATGAGGCGCAATCCATTCATTTTTCATGCGTGTTGCTTGATATAAGAAATCAAACGAAGCTGCCATCAAACGCATCTCCCATCAAGTTAGCCAATTCGTGATAAACAATAACCGAATAAGGCTACTGTAATGATTAAATTATTTATAAAATGAATTCATTATAGCATCGCTTGAAAGCCAATTCATTATATTGATGGAGGATGTTGTTATGGACGTGAATTTTCCGGTGTTATCAGCGGATGAGCTGGTCCGCAAGCTGGAGGCTCCAAAGGGAAAAGTCAGAATGTTGCTGGATACCGATACTTTTAATGAAATTGATGATCAATTCGCTGTGATCTATGCGCTGCTTTCACCGGAGAAGATCGAGCTTCAAGCGCTTTACGCGGCTCCGTTCTTTAACGAGCTGTCGACGGGGCCGAAGGATGGCATGGAAAAAAGCTATCATGAAATCATTCGCATCCTAAAGCTCATGAGCAGAGAGGATATTCCTGTGTATCGCGGATCTGAATCCTATTTGCCTGAAGCACATACTCCTGTTGACAGCGAGGCTGCTCGAAATTTGGTAGAGCGCGCTATGGCGAGCGATCCGGGCGATCCGTTGTATGTCGTAGCCATCGGAGCAATTACGAATATCGCAAGCGCGATGCTCATGGAACCGAGAATAATCGAGCGAATCGTCGTCGTTTGGCTGGGCGGCCACGCACTGGAATGGGCGGATACAAGGGAGTTTAATTTGGCGCAGGATATTCACGCCTCGAGGGTGCTGCTGGACTCCGGTGTGCCTTTGGTGCTTATTCCATGCATGGGGGTTGCCTCGAATCTGCGCACGACATTATCCGAGGTTCGGGATTATGTGAAGCCTGCCGGCGCGATCGGCGAGTACCTTTACGAGACTTATAAAAACTGCAAGGAGGATCACTTTGCTTATTCCCGGGTCATCTGGGATATCTCGGTCATAGCCTGGCTCAATCAGCCTGACTATGTTCCCTCCCGGCTTACGCAAAGTCCGAGACTAGCAGCTGATTTCCGCTGGAGCATCGATTCTTCCCGGCATTTAATACGCTGCGCAAGCTATATTGACCGTGACGCCGTTTTCTATGATTTGTTCTCCAAGCTGGCAAAGAGCTAGGAAGAGTTTTAGCAGTAAGGATCAAACTAAAAAAGCGATGCTCGGCCATTACGCTGAGCATCGCTTTTTTAGTTTGGGTATTTATGAAGCGTCTGTGCGGTTGGAAGCTGCTAACTGCTTTGGAGCTGACGAAGAAGCTCTCTCAATAAGCTCAGTATCAACCGTAACTTTCGTTTTGATTGGATCATTAAAGGCGATCGTGTTTATTAGCAAATCGACGGCTAGATGGGCCATTCGCTCTTTCGCTACATGAACGGTAGTCAGCTCAGGGGTGATGATTCTGGACTCTGAGATATTATCGAATCCAACGACCGAAACATCCTCCGGAATACGGTATCCAAGCTCGCCAAGCGTCTTGATTGCGCTGATCGCGATATAATCGCATTCACAGAAAAAGGCGGTCGGCAGTGATCCTCCTGCTTTAAGATACTCCGTAAGCTGTTTCTTTAACGCTTCCTGTGAAGAAAGAATGGTTGGCGCTACCGAGAAGATACAGCTTTCGTCAACGCGGAGGCCGTTTTCATGCAGAGCGGCGTCGAAGCCCCGTTTACGTTCGTCGAAATTGTGAATACGCACATTGGAAGAGATATAACCTATGCTTTGGTGGCCGCTGCGGCATAGATGTGCCCCCGCTTGATAGGCTCCCATCACATTATTGATCCCGACGAAATGAACAGGCAGCGTGTCAAAGCAGTTATCCATTACGACGAGCGGCACCAAAATATCCTTACTGATTTGGGAGATCTGGCCTTGATTCAAATTCGTTCCGAGCAGAATGACGCCGTCGCTCCGTTTTTCTTCGGCCAATGCCTTAATCTTCTCCTCGTAATTCTCATGCTCAACAGAGGCATAAATAAGGGAAAAACCGTTTTGGCCGCAGCGATCTTCAATATGGTGTATGAGCTCGCGGAAAAAAGGCTGTTCATAATATTGCTCCAATACGATGCCCGAGTTGGCAAAGGCAAGGAACGTTAAGGACTTTAGCGCCGGTTCGGCTAAAGCTGTTTTTGTTTTCGCTGCGTAGCCGTTTTCCTCGGCAATTTGCAGGATGCGTGCGCGAGTATCTGCGCTGATGCCTGGTTTTCCATTCATTGCAAGTGAAACAGCGGCTTTCGATACGCCTGCGAGCTGTGCTATGTCGTCCATTTTCATGGCTATATCCCCAATCGATTATCAGTTGTTTAGTATGTTTAGTTTAATAAAAATAAACGAATTAAGCAATGGGGAGACTCGTTTTTTATGTAAAGTTTAGTGTAAAAGAAGTTCAAAAGACTAAACGTTTATTAAAAACATGGACGACTTAGGAATCTTCGCTAGGTTTTATAGATATTGCGCATATAGGAGGAGGGAGATTCGCCGAGCACCTTCTTAAATACGCGGCTAAAGTAGTAGGGATTACGGTAACCGAGCCGCTCGCTGATCTCAGAAACGTTTAGGGAACTATTTCTCATCCATTCAATGGCTTTACCCATTCTCAAACGTGCATGCGCTTCAACGATCGTTTGTCCGGTCTGTTCCTTGAACGCGGAAGAGAGATAGCTATAGTTGAGCTTCATGTAGCTTGCAATGCTGGAGGAATCAAAATCCTCCTCGCTGCGCTGCATTAAAAAAGTCATCACTCGCCCGGCAATGGTGTCTGCTTTGCCTGTTTGCCGATCTTTCTCCTGCTGAATCATTTGCTTCTGCAAATCGAGAAACAACTGGCATACGCGCAGACTCAGCTGCATCATACCGTGATTTGCAGGAATGAAGTAATCTGCCGCTAACGCTTGTAGACGAGCTTCTATTACGGAATGGAACGGTGATGTTCCGTATTTTGGCATCGGGATTAGGTAGTGATAGTGATCCGGCTGATAATAATCGATTTCCGGCAGCGGAGGATGCTCACGATACGCAATATCTTCGGCAATCGGTGTACTGAAGTGAATCCAATACCAGGCTGTTCCCGGAACGGTTAAGGGGAGCCCCCAGTGATGCATTCCTTTTTTCAGAAATAAATGTTCATTCTCTCTAACGAAATACTCTGTTCCTTCCTCTATGACCTGCATGCACCCGTGGACCACAAAGAGAAAAACGTCATAGTTAACCGTGCGATCGGGGTGAGCATAAAGGGAGTCGGTGCGGCTCATTCCGATATCTCTAACTAGCGGTATGCGATCCGCGCTCAAATATAGGTTGCATTCCAAAATGATTCCCTCCCAAATTAATAATTTATCGGCAGGCGTTAACGATTTAATACCTAAAAAAAAGATATGAAATCTGAGGATTCGTGCATTTTTCTTTATTTTTATAGATTATATGATAATCTCACCGAACAAAAAAAGGGAGGTTTATCAAAATGGATCATATTAATTTTTTGGAATTTTCGACTGGCAGCATTCAACTAGCGCCAGGCCCGCTGCAAGAACGGTTTCAAATAAATAAACATTACGTCATGAGCTTGACTAACGAAAATCTTCTCCGAAATTTTTATTTGGAAGCCGGATTATGGAGCTATAGCGGCAACGGCGGGACAACCAGCGCAACAACAACGAGCATGGATGGTCCTGAAAACTGGCATTGGGGATGGGAATCGCCAACCTGTGAGCTGCGCGGCCATATGATGGGCCACTGGTTATCTGCTGCAGCCCGTATCTATAGTCAAACGGGCGATCATCTTGTAAAGGCCAAAGCCGACTTTATCGTCTCGGAGCTGGCAAGGTGCCAGGCAGCCATAGGCAGCGGGTTTCTGGCCGCTTTTCCAGAAACCTATATGCATAGGATCGTGAACGGCAAGTGGGTATGGGCGCCGCATTATACCGTTCATAAGTTGTTGATGGGCCTCCATGAAGCGCATACCCTAATCGGAAATGAGCAAGCGCTTAGGATAATGGTCGAAATGGCGGATTGGTTTCACTGCTGGACAGATCCATTCACCCGCCAGCAAATGGATGATCTGCTTGATATGGAAACAGGGGGTATGCTGGAAACTTGGGCAGAGCTGTATTCCTTAACGAAAGAGAAGAAACATCGGGATTTGATCGAGCGTTACGACCGCCACCGCTTCTTTGATGCGCTGCTGGCTGGACAGGACGTATTGACAAATAAACATGCCAATACGCAAATACCGGAAATTTTGGGGGCAGCTAAGGCATGGGAGGCAACCGGAGAAATACGTTACCGTCATATTGTCGAGGCGTTCTGGAAGTGCGCGGTAGAGGATCGCGGTTATCTAGTGACAGGTGCCGGAGACGATGCGGAACTTTGGATGCCGGCAGAGGATATGACACGGATGGGGGTCGGGCAGGAGCACTGCGTGAATTACAATATGATGCGGTTAGCTCATGTATTGCTGCGCTGGTCTGGCAATCCGATTTACGCAGATTATTGGGAACGAAGATTCTATAATGGCGTACTCGCTCACCAACATGGAGAAACGGGTATGATTGCGTATTTTCTAGGTATCGGTGCTGGAAGCAAAAAGAGATGGGGCTCTGCCACACAGCATTTCTGGTGCTGTCATGGCACGCTGGTACAAGCGAATGCAGCCTATCATGAGCAAATATTTTTGAAGGACGAACAAGGCATTGCGATTATGCAATGGCTGCCATCGAAGCTGTCTGCAAAATTAGATGATACGTCGATTGAATTATCGATCCGGCAAGACGGGCAAAACGGACTGTATCCGCTGAATTCATGGAATGTAGTGGGGATGACAACGATCACGAAGGTGGATGTGCCAGCCATCCCGGTTCATCGGCCGGAAAGCTTCATTTATGAAATCAAGCTTTCGCTAACTCCCAGCAAGTCGTTTTGTTTGAAGCTGCGTTTGCCTTGGTGGCTGCATGGTCAAGCTTCGATTTCGATCAACGGCGAACAGCAGCAGGGGGATTGGCAGCCGTCATCGTATGCGGAATTGCACCGTGAATGGACCGATGGGGATATAGTTCGCCTGGAACTGCGCAAGACGTTAACTGCTGAGCTCCTTCCGGGCGAGTCGGGGATGTACGCATTTATGGACGGGCCAATCGTGTTGGCAGGCCTGGTAGCGGAGGAAAGAATGCTTGTCGGCAAACCGGATCAGCTGGAGTCATTGCTTGTTCCGGATCGGGAACGTAACCACAGCTGGTGGAATCCAGGTTATTATCGTACCAAAGGGCAGGATCGAGGCTTTCAATTCATTCCGTTGTACGAAATAAAGGATGAGACCTACAGCGTTTACTTTCCGATTGCGCCGTGCTAAAGGAGGAACCGTAAGGCCAGAAGGTTAAGCATCGCAAAATATCAACATTTATAAGCATTAAATCAACACTTTTTGAGCGAATGCCGCGTTATAATCAAGAACAATATTATTCTCGATTTGAAATTGCAAGCATTCGCTTTTTTTATAAAAAGGAGTTAGATCTAATGAGCCAAGTCAACATCTATCCCGAATTACGTGATATTCCCAAAAACGGCGATTTTGAAATAAAAGTACGCGCAAGCGGCGGAGAATGGATAACGCTGCCGGTTTACGAAGTCAAAGTGGATATGCATCAGGTGCGAAAAGCCTCGATGGCTTATTTTGATTTAGAGGGTCCTGTTGACGTGGAAATTGCTTGTCATTATACCCATGTTGAATCTGTTATTATCCGACCGTTGGCATTAGGGATCGTGCCCGAGCAGCATGGAAATGTTATTTCGTTTCGAATAGATCACCCAACGATGCTGTCCATCGAGGTCAATGATGATCGTTTCCGCAATCTGCATTTGTTCGGTAATGCGCTCGAGGTTAACGTTCCTTCGTTAAATGATGAGGACGTGAAGGTTATAAAGCCAGGCATCCATCGGCAGGAGTGGCTGGAGACGGAGGCAAGCATTTTGTATTTTGCGCCAGGTATGCATTATATCGAAGAAACCATCGTTCGTCTGCCTACCGGGAAGACCGTCTATATCGATGGAGGAGCAGCCGTCGTAGGATCTTTTGTCTGCGATAACGTAAGCGATGTAACTATTCGCGGACGCGGCATGATTTATTTGGCAGATTTTCATCGGTACTCGGCTTTCCGCGGGGTTCGTATCAAACATTCTGAACGAATAGCTATTGAAGGAATTATGACAATCGATACGCCTCATTATAGTGTTTATGTCGGAGGCTCCAATCATGTAAGCATACAAGGGCTCAAATCGTTCAGCACACGCGGATGGTCGGACGGGATCGATATCATGTCGAGCTCGGATATACGCGTTGATGGCGTATTTATGCGAAACTCTGACGATTGCATCGCCATTTACGGAAGCCGATGGGAGTACCGCGGAGATTCCCGCCGCATACAAGTAACGAACTCGGTGCTTTGGGCCGATGTCGCACATCCTCTAATGATCGGTACTCACGGTGATTATGACGCGGACGGGGATATTATTGAAGACATTCGTTTTGAAAACATAGATATATTGGAGCATCACGAGCCTCAACCTAATTATTGGGGTGCCATGTCCATCAATGCAGGGGATAAAAACATTGTGCGAAACGTCTTATATAACGGAATTCGGGTTGAGTCCATTGAAATGGGGCAGTTATTTGATATTCGCGTCGTCCATAACCCCGATTATAACCCTGCGCCAGGAAAACGAATCGAGCAGATTGTGTTTCAAAACGTCGAATATGCCGGCGGCACGACGCATCCGTCACGAATCCATGGATATGACGGGGAGCGGGCAATAGACGGGGTCACGTTTATCAATCTGAGAATTGGCGGGGAGACGGTTGATCGAATAAATCATCATGCATTATCCGTTAATGATTATACCAGCAATATCTCATTTGTGAATGAGGACAAGCAGTAAAACATATAGGTAGCAAACATGTAAAAGCCACTCGCAGCGTGGCTTTTTTTTGTATGCGAAAGCGAGGATTTTCCGTTGTATTTCACTCCTGCCTATGGTAAGCTCTGAAGGTAATTAAAGGACTTTAATAAGTGCTGGATTCTCGAAATGATACGAGATTAAAGAAGGGATTTTTCACAATGAACAAACAAATGCAAGTACGTCAGAGGTTTAATAAATCCTATGCCATGCAGCTCGCGACCATTTTTTTGGGATTTATTATTTTTGGAATCTCTGAAAATATTAAAGGTCCGGCCATCCCGCGTATTCAATTTGATTTTATGCTGGATGAGATGCAGCTCGGAACGCTTTTGTCGCTTAATGCGCTGGGGTATTTGATTGCTTGCTCCTTTACGGCGATTTTAACGCACAAGCTGGGCATCAAAGCCGTGAGCATTATGGCTTTCGGGTCGATGCTGCTGTCGGGAATACTTATCTATTTCTCCGAAAGCTATCCCGTCTTTTCTTCATCTTATTTCCTCATGTATATTGGCAACGGAATGCTGGAAATTGCATTGGCGATTCTCGGCGCTCGGATTTTTGTGAGGAATACGGGAACCATGATGAATTTATCCCATTTCTTTTACGGGCTGAGCTCCACCGTTGCTCCCATGATAGCATCCGGATTAATGACGGTAAGCTTGTTCGGCCATGCAATCGATTGGCGGGCAATGTATTTAATCATGCTTTGCCTATCCGTACTTCCAATGATCCCGGCATTTCTAAGTAAATTTCCAGGCGATGATTTGTCCAGCGAGGATCGGATTCCGCTGAAAAGCCTGGTGCGGGATCCAGCTTTATGGCTACTTGTACTTCTCCTTTCGTTTGGCGTCGTATCGGAACTTGCGGTAGGCGGTTGGCTGGTCAATTTTCTGGAAAAAGCCTACAAGTGGGACAGCGTTTCCGCTTCCGGCATGCTCTCCGTATTTTTTTTATGCTTCTCGGCAGCCAGGCTCTTGCTTGGTCCGGTGACGGACAAAATCGGCTTTAATCTTTCTCTTATTATTTTCTCCGCCTCGTCGGCCATATGCACCTTTATTGCCGTGCTAGGCGGTGAATCATTGGCGTTTCTGTTCGCTGCGGCAGGCATTGGGATTGCTCCGATCTATCCCACCGTCATGGCTTTTATCGCCAAAAGATACCCGCGCGGAAGCGACACTGCGATTACGTTTACCGTCACTCTGATGGGTGTGGGCAGCGTCATTGGTAATTATGCGATCGGCGCAATAACCAAAGGGATCAGAAACAGCTATGGTGCAGATACGGAACTTGGCTTGCTGCGGGGACTCCAAGCCGGTTATGGATTTATCGGCTTATGCGCTTTGATCTGTGCGGTATCGGGCTGCTTCTTGTATAAATATTTGAAGGCGCGCAATGAGCTGATTTAGAACCCGCAATTATAGTCAATAAAAAGAGCAGCCCATCCTGAACATAAGGAGCGGCTGCTTTATTTGTTTTACTCTGTCATCATCCGGTAGAGCGCGAGCCGCTGCAGTCCATGAAGGTAATCCTGCTTCCAATCGCTTATGACAAGCTCGGGAATATGACTATCCGGCACGTATTTTGCACAATTTATCGCGATCTTATCGGCATCGGCTTCACTAATATCTTCCTTGCAAAAGATAACGGCATGCGGATTAATGATCGATACGAAAGCAGCGACTAATCGGCTCATCGCATCGATTGCCAAGGCACCAAGCTCATCCAACAGGCCATCCTTCTGATGGCCATTGCGTGAGTTTCTAATCGCTTCCAGGAAATTGGAGCGGTCATATTGCGGCACAAATGAAACCTCGCCCGAAAAAGAGGTGCTTCCCCTTATGACATCGCCATTAATCAATATGCCGGCACCTGGGCCATTTTGCCCTAAATAGAGGTAAGCCAATGTCTGATCATCTGCTCTTCCGCTAAGGGCGTGGTATCCTAACACAGCCGCATTCATATCATTTTCAACGACAAGCTGCAGGCTGAAGCGGTCCTCGTAGAAGGCTTTCAGATCAAATTGTGAAAATTTCTCATATTCGGGGATGAAAAAAATCTTTCCGTCCTTCACTGATCCAGGTACGCCAACGGCCGCGGATTGAATGCCGGGATAACGGTTGATGACCATTTGCAGCTGCAAAGTCAATGCTTCCGGACCCTCCTGTAATACGCTGGGCAGCTGTATGGATTCGATAACTTCCCCCACATAATTGATGACGGAATATACCGTTTCCTCTTTTTCCAGGTATAGGCCTAATCCCAAGCGATGCTCCGCATTTAATGCGTACCTTACCGGCCTTCTTCCGCCGCTGGATTCATCGATTCCAACAATTATCGCTTCGCCATTTTGTTCCATCTGCTCCAAGGCTTTGCTTACAGTAGGAAAGCTGATATCCGTCCGTTTGCAGATCTCTGCTTTTGTTGCATGATTAAGCTCTAGCAGCGTTAATCGAATTTGGCTATGAATGGCCTGATTCATTCGTTTTGGTGTTATAAACGGCTTTTTTATCACATTCACCACCAAGTCAAATTAATATCATAAATTCTACTGCATTTTATTGAAAATAAATAATGCTTCTTTGTTTTGTTACTAACTCCAATTTCGACATATTTCTCTAAATTACCTGCTAATCGACAAAAACGTCCGTATGGAGGTCTTTTTTTGGGGAGGACGATTCAAACGGGGGTTTTCGCATTCGAGTTGTCGGCCTTGCGGCTTTATGTCAGAATGAATGATACATTGAAGTATTTATTGATTTTTGTTTTCGTTTGTTGTTGTTTATTGATTATATTATATCATTAATCAGAAAGGTGGAAAAATAGCATGTTTGCTTCACAAAGAAGAGAGAAAATCGTGGAATGGCTGCATCAAAAAGGACAGGTTGTCGTTAAAGAGCTGGCCGTGGAAATGAACGTATCGGAGGGGACGCTCCGCACCGATCTCCGATTGCTTGAAGATGAGGGCATAATTGAACGCACCCATGGCGGAGCCATTCTGGCGAATAAGAAGGCTGCGTTTCGCGGGGACTCTTTCTTCACGCGCAGCGAGCTGAACTATGCGGAGAAGAAAGCAATCGGACAGCAAGCGGCCCATCTTGTGTCAAAAGGGCAATGTATTCTATTGGATGCCAGCTCGACCGTGCTTGAGCTTGCGAAGGCGCTTGAGGATTGCGACTATTTAACGGTAGTAACCAATGGGCTCGATGCCGCGATGACGTTGAATCAGAACCCCAGAATCAACGTCATTCTTATCGGAGGCGTTCTAAGATCCGGCTCAAGAACGGTAGAGGGTGTACTAGGGGGAAATTTGCTTGACGGCATTCATGCAGACTTGTTCTTTACCTCGGCAGAAGGCGTCAGCATTGAGGAGGGCATGACAGATTTTAGCTTGTATGAGGCGGAGTTAAAAAAAAGAATGGCCTCTAATGCGAGAAAAACCATAGCGCTGGCTGATCACACGAAGCTTGGCAGGCGTTCGATCGCGACGTCTTTGGCGATGGCGCAAATCCATACACTCATTACGGATGCAAAAGCGGATAAATCGTACTTAGATCAAATAAAGGGCATTGAAATTAGGATAGCTCAGGTAAACGACAAGAAATGAGCAGTCATTTGACGGCGTTTCAAAACGCCGATAAAAGCATTCAATCGTTGACATACGGAGGCAAATGAAAGGAAAATAGAGGAGGGAAGAAACGGGGGGGATCTGCATGAGACTGGACGATATTGATGGTTTTATTATTGATTTAGACGGGACGGTGTATAAAGGCGGCCAAGCCATTGAAGGAGCGATGGAAGCAATCGCAAGCCTAAGGAAGCATGGGAAAAGGATTGTTTTTCTGAGTAATCGAGGAAATATTTCCCGGGTGATGTGTCAAGAAAAGCTGCTGCGTATGGGAATAAGCGCGACCGCAGACGAGATTCTATTGTCTTCAACCGTAACAGCAGGGTTCCTGAAGATGAACGATCCGCAGGCAAAGGTTTGGACGCTTGGCGACTCCGGATTAAGAGAGGAACTGTTATCTTGGGACATCACCTTGGCAAATACCCCGGAAGAAGCGGATAAGCTGGTCATTACGCTGCATGAAAGCTTGACCTACAAGGAACTCAATCAGGCTTTCCGTGCGGTTAACAGCGGTGCGGAGATTATAGCGACAAATGCGGATAAATCCTTTCCGGGAGAAGAGGGGGAGTCGATTGATGTTGCCGGGATGATAGGGGCGATCGTCGCTTCAACGGGGAAAGAGGTTAAAGCTGTCATTGGCAAGCCATCTCCTATCATGGCGGAGGCTGCGCTGCGCTGCCTTGGAGTTCCTCCCGAGAACTGTATCGTTATTGGCGACAGCTTGTTATCGGATATCGCTTTAGGAAAAAGGGCGGGAATGAGAACAGCGCTCGTGCTTAGCGGCTCGACGAGCATCCAGGATGCGGAATCAGCGAAGGAGCAGCCGGATTTGATTTGGGAGTCGATTGCAGAGCTGGTATCTTTACTAGAACTGAAGGAGGAGCTTGTATGAATGATGTGTTAGCCCGAATTAGAAAAGAAGCATCGAAGGAAAAGGGGATTGATCTTCGCGTCCTCGACATGGGTCCCGTTGTATTGGAAGCGGGGGCTATCAATCAGGCTGCCCCTTATCTCCAAGAGTGCAAGTATACGAAAGTAGTCATAGTTGCGGATTCGACGACCTATTTAATTGCGGGGCGGCTGCTGGAAGCAGCGATTGCAAAATCCGGCATTGCTGTTCATGTCACCATAATTAAACCCAATTCACTAGGGGATGTCATCGCTGATGAAGCATCATTGGTGCAATGCATATTGGATATAAAGTCAAAGTCTGCCGAAGCAGTTGTTGCAGTCGGTTCAGGGACGCTGCATGATATCGCCCGTTTTTCCGCATACTCCACGAGCGTACCGTTTATATCGGTTCCCACTGCGCCGTCCGTGGACGGCTTCAACTCCAAAGGCGCGCCGGTTATCCTTCGCGGAGAAAAAATAACGATTCAATCGATCGGCCCATCAGCTATTTTCGCGGATTTGGATATTTTGACGGAAGCGCCATCTGCACTTGTTGCCGCAGGCTTTGGCGATATGCTTGGGAAATTCACCTCGTTATTTGATTGGAAGTTCGGCGCAATGGTTGGCGGTGAGCCTTTCTCGCAAGTTGTGGCTGATCTGACTGAAAATGCCTTGCTCCAATGCGTAGAGCATGTTGATGCGATTGCCAAACGAAGTCCAGAAGGCATTAGACTTCTGACAGATGCGCTGCTAACCTCAGGTTTCGCCATGCTTTTATTCGGCCAATCACATTCTGCATCTGGTGCCGAGCATCATCTCTCGCATTACTGGGAAATGGAGTTTCTGCGTCTGGAAAGAAGACAAATTTTGCACGGCGCTAAAGTAGGCGTTGCTTGCGCGGAGATTTCTGCCCTTTATCACCGGTTAACAAAAGAAACGTTGCCTTTTTTAACACCTGTTCAGCATGAAGGTGCGCGAAAGCTTATCGCTCAAGTTCCTAATGAAGTAACGATCCGTCAGTTATTGGCTGCTGTAGGCGGACCGATGGAGCCGAAGGAATTAGGAATAGACGAAGAGCTGCTAGAGAGAAGCTTGCGGGAAGCGCATCATATTAGACCAAACCGCTATACGCTGTTAAGCGCTTATAATAAAGAATGCTTGTAACGCTAGCAAAAGATAGGCTTATTCGATGTCCTGATGACATGCGGATAAGCCTATTTTCTTATTTCGGAGAGCGGTTCTGCCGAGAGCTGAAATGAATATAAGAAATGTGAAGCCGTGCCAAAGACAAACAAGCTGTAATGTTTTACAATATCGTTATTGCTATTCATATTGCGGCAGGTGGACAACGCATTCAGTATAACGACTACATACCCCTCAAAGGAGCTGTTCTGAAATGAAAGGAATTCATAATCCGATCGTGCCCGGCTGGTACGCTGATCCTGAAGCAAGAACCTATGAAGGAAAGCACTGGATTTATGCGACTCGTTCTTTTACGGAATATACGAAGCAAATGAATCTGGATGCATTCAGCTCCAACGATTTAATTCATTGGGAGAAGCATGAAGGTATCATAGAAATGTCTGATTTTCCATGGGTGTGGAGAGCGGTATGGGCGCCTACGATAATCGAGAAGCAAGGGAAATATTATTTGGTTTTCGCATCGAATGACATCCAAACGAACGATGAGATTGGTGGCTTGGAGATAGCGGTGGCTGATCGCCCCGAGGGTCCTTTCAGAGGGTATTTGGGCAAACCGCTCATTGATCGCTTCATTCACGCTGCTCAGCCGATCGATGCCCATTTGTTTAAAGATGACGATGGGACCATTTATTTATATTACGGCGGATGGCGCCATTGTAACGTAGCGAGAATGAACGAGGATATGACGGGATTCATTCCGTTTGATAATGGTGAAAACTTCTTGTCTATCACGCCTGAGGGCTATGTTGAAGGACCGTGTATGATCAAGAAAGAAGGGCTGTATTATCTAATGTGGTCACTCGGAGATTGGGTGAATGGATCATATCGCGTTGCCTACGGCGTCAGCGAAAGCCCGCTTGGGCCATTCGAGAATAAGGGAACCGTTCTTGAGAGACAAGAGCCAATAGCGGAAGGGCCTGGCCATCATGGATTTCTCCATCTTGCCGAGAGCGATGAGTGGCTTATCGTATACCATCGGAGAATCATTGGGGACAAGGAAGYAGGAAACCGAATGCTGTGCATAGACAGAATGAGCATTGCAAATGGAGAGATTCAGCCGATCGTCATGACGGATGCTTGGTAAGGCGCTGCCGATAAATTTGTGATACTATAATTTTTATCAGGCAGTTGAAGACTGAAAGGGAGAGAGCTATGTGCAGAAATATTAAAACCTTATTTAATTTCGAGCCTCCGGCTACCGATGGAGAAGTTGAAGCAGCTTCCCTGCAATTCGTAAGAAAGCTTTCCGGTTTTAATTCGCCTTCGAAAGCGAATGAAGAGGCGTTTAATCTGGCTGTGCTTGAAGTAGCTGCGGCTGCACAGAAATTATTGGACTCCCTGGTCACGAATGCCGAGCCGCGTGATCGCGAGGTCGAGATTGAACGTGCCCGCATAAGAAATGCCAAAAGATTCGGTACTTCTGAATCTTAATCATAGAATGGAAAATAAACCTCAGGTTGTACTGAGGTTTATTCTTTTCCACTCCAAATGAGCCTGCCATGCCCTCTTCCAAAGCTCATCCCGTTCTAAGCTGCTGTAGTTAACGAGCTTTTCTCCGAAAATATCCGCTAGAACCTCAAGCCATTGAGACTGATTTTGGATTTCTGTTTTCACAATGCCGCTTTGCACGCGTTTTTTCCATACACAGCCTCTAAGCTCATGTCCTTCTGTCTCGTTTCGGTTCCGAATTAAAAAAACATCGAACCAAGGAGATGCCGTTGAACGGCTGTAATGTTCATGCTTAGGAATGAATTCCTCCATATCTAGCACAACAGCTGGGTCAAAATCCACGCCAACAAAGGAAGCGAGGGAATCATGCTCGATGCGCCAGCCGTTCGAAGCTATGCTGGATCCCGTCACTTTATAGGAGTATGGAGCTTGCAGATAGGTTCCGAATCGCAGCGGCAAAGGCTCGAAGGGGAGATCGCCAAGTCCGGCATCAATGATCCATTTTTCTTCTTCAAGCTGTTCATTCCGCAAGCTAACCGTTAGTCCTAAATGAAAGGAGTTAATACAAGGTTCAGCACCCATTGGCTGTACGCCTGCGCGGTGCATAGAAACCTTGTAGCCGAGTGATTGGAGCAGCAGACTGAACGCTCCGTTAAGGTGAAAGCAGTAACCGCTTCTCCCGTTTAATATGAGCTGAACGGATTGTTTCCTATCTATAGCAGCGGGCTTTCGGCCAAATATGTCGACGGTTTGCCAGGATAGATTTTTTACATGGGCTTTGTGCAGCTCAAATAAATAGGCTTTCGTCGGAGCTTCGACGTCTGTGACCCCGATTCTGTTTAAATAAGCTGTAACTTCCGTTTTCGTTAATGGATTCATGGGATTTCACCTCTGCTGTTCATGCGTCTTAAATAACATCGTAATCGAGATCGATCAGGCAGACAATAAAAAAAAGGAGCAACTGTACCGGTACAGTTGCTCCTTTTTATGAGTGAATAGTATGTGAATGACTATTCTATTCTTGGTTTTGCTGGATCACATGCGGGGAAAGGAACGGCACCGCATTCTGCTAATTTTAATAAGTAGTAACACTCTTCGCGAAACATATGATCAGGCATGAGAGGATTAATTCGACTTAGCAATTCGGCGCTTAATTCAAGTTCTTCTATTTCTTTTAAGAACATCATGAAGACCGACATTTCCATATCGACGTCGATATGAAATCTTGCCAGTGCGGGATAGTGTTCGCGCATCGTCCTCATATATCCAGTTAGTTCAATTGCTTTTAAATAAAATTCGTTAAAATGCTTTTCGAATTGTCTACTCTTTTGGATTAATCTTTTTTCTACGGCATCAAGATCCATCGCAATTGCCGAGGCATGCCCGGCTGCATCAGGTAACCATAACAAATCATGGTGTAAGGATGAAAAATGGGGAACGGGTTTTCCTTCTACTAGAGAAGTGAGTATTTTGATATATTCTTCAAGCTCATTGACCATATGATTGATAAAGGTAGGAGGCAATCCAATGGCGAGTTGTCCAAGCAACAGGCGGTCTAGCAGCATTAGCTTAAATTCACGTAGATTGGAAGCTGACTCATATGCTTGTTTATTGAGCAGTGACAAACGTGCAGAAGCATCTGGCTGACGAGCCTGTTCGAGTAACTGATCGAATAGTTGGATAAATAGGCTAGCCCTTTCTGCTTCAATCACCGTTGGCGATAAAGCATTGAAGATAAAGCGAGCATGATCACCCAAAATTTGAAGCCAAAATCGATGCTCAAATATGGCTTGTTCTTCCATACATTCTCCTCCTTAAACTGCACCCATAAGACCAACTATATGATTAAATACAAACGGATATGAAAGTCCCCATAGCCTGTAGATAAAGAGGGTTAGGAGCCTTCATGTTAATTGGAGGTATGAAGCAGATTAGCATGGCTCAGGTTGTAGGAATTAAAAACAAGTATTTGTACATATATTGTTTGGAAGCATTTAACGTGGTGAGAGGAGACATCATCGTGAATGAACAGGTACGTTACTATAAGACCTTCGTAAGTCCGCTCGACCCTTGTCCGCCAATCCGAATAAAAAGCTACAGCACGCCGCCGCAATTGTTTATCCCCTTTCAACCACCAAATCTTCCACAATTCACAGCCTTCGAGGCATTAAAACATGGCACCCTTTGGCCGCTGCTCTATAGTCCTTATGACTCTAAAAACGTTAGACAGGAAGAAGGTGATTAGGGTGTCCATTGTATTGAATGAGGAATATTACAAGCTGCTGCACGAATTGCAGGCAGTCGATTTTGTGTTGGTGGAGTTGAATTTATATTTGGATACGCATCCGATGGATTCGAATGCCATACAGCAATACAATCAATATGCGCAGCTCAGGCAGCAAATTGCGCACCGTTATGAGTCACAATACGGCCCTTTGAAAAATTTTGGTCAGAGCTTCTCCAACACCCCATGGTGTTGGAATGATGCCCCATGGCCGTGGCAGGTTTAAGTGACGCGGCTGGTTAGCTCGTATTTTGGAGGAGGTGCCGTAGATGTGGGTGTATGAGAAAAAGCTGCAGTATCCGGTTCGCGTCAGCAAATGCGATCCTTTAATGGCTAAGTTTTTAATGGAGCAGTATGGGGGCGCCGATGGGGAACTTGCCGCGGCACTTCGTTATTTGAACCAGCGTTACACGATACCGGATAAAGTCATTGGTTTACTTACGGATATTGGCACGGAGGAATTCGCCCATCTCGAGATGATAGCCACCATGATCTACAAGCTGACTAAGGACGCGACGCCGGAGCAGTTAAGGAAAGCGGGATTAGGCGATCATTATGTCGCGCATGACAGCGCCTTATTTTATCAGAATGCATCCGGCGTGCCGTGGACGGCTGCCTATATTCAAGCGAAAGGCGATCCGATCGCGGATCTGTATGAGGATATTGCGGCAGAAGAGAAGGCGCGCGCTACTTACCAATGGTTGATTGACCTTACGGATGACGTGGATCTGCAGGACAGCTTGAAGTTCCTCCGGGAGCGGGAAATTGTACATTCACTGCGGTTTCGGGAAGCGGTGGAAATACTAAAGGAAAAGCGGGATGAGAAAATATTTTATTAGATGGAAGCCTCTCTACAGTGAAGTCATTTTACTGTAGGGAGGTTTTTTTTTATTATTTTCGGCCTAGTAACATGAGTTAAGGGCACTTCTTCACTAAGTTTAATGACGTATCTTGACATCAGTTTAGAATAGAGTTATAACTAAAGTGTATTTATAAAGTATATTTATTAAGTCTCTTTAATAAGGAGGGCCAAAGTGGAGAAAGCTAACGCAAATTTAATGAAAGAAATAAATCTGAATAATCTCCGTCGAGTGATGAAGCAGGTGGGAATAGCAACAAAGCCCCAGCTTGCTGCATTGACGGGACTTAGTGTCGTAACAATTAACTCGCTTGTGAAAGAGTTGCTTGATTTTGGGGAGTTGTTAGAAGATAAATCCATTCCCTCAAACGGAGGGAGACCTGCTTTAACCTATCGATTCAATTATGATTTCAGTCTCGCACTAGCCATACACTTGAATGAAAAACAAGGCAGCGACGTCATTTTCGCATCCGTAGTTAATTTACACGAGGATATTCTAATGAGAGAAGAGCATGTCATCCAAGCTTTCGATCTCAATCGTTTCCTTGAAATGATAGATCGCATTCTTTTTTTATTCCCTTCCATTAAGTCAATCGGAATCGGAATTCCCGGACAAACCATAAACGATAAAATCGAAGTGACCAGTCATGAAGAGCTGCAAGGAATCAGCCTATTAGCAGAGGTGCAAGCCAAATTTAGTTTGCCTGTGATTTTGGAGAATGACGTGAATGCTGCTGTTAGCGGTTATTGCTTTAAAGAGCAGCTAAGTGATAATCAGATCGTATTAGGTATTTATTTCCCAGAAAAGTATCCACCGGGGCTAGGCATTTTTCTGGATGGAAAAATTGTAAAAGGGAAGAACGGCATGGCGGGAGAAATCAAGTTTCTTCCCATGGATATAGACTGGAAAAAAAGGTTTTCCACAGAAGAATTTGTAGAAATCGTTTGTAAAGTTATGCAAACGCTCAATGCTGTACTTGCCCCGGATCAAATCGTGATTTATCGCGAAAATTTTGAAGAAAGCACTTTGCTTCAGGCATGGGAAACTTTTATATCAAAATATAAGATTCCATCACTCCCTGAAATTAGTGTATCCCATACGTTTATCAACGATTTCGAAGAGGGCATGAAAGGGTTAGCCTTACAGGAACTAAGCCCGTCTACTCTGAATTTCTAGTAAAGTGACCTAAAACGATAAGGATTACTCTTGTATAGGAAGGCAGAATTATTTTACAACTAAAGGAGTTTACTCATGGCAACATGGTTTCTATTAATCATTTATCTTGCGTTTATCAGCTTAGGGATTCCTGACTCTCTGCTTGGATCCGCATGGCCGGTCATTCATCCTGAAATTGGGACTTCGTTCGAATCGGCTGGTTTACTGTCCATGATTGTATCAGCCGGAACCATACTATCCAGCTTGTTCAGCGGCGGCATGATCGAGAAGTTCGGAACAGGTAAAGTTACTTTAATCAGCTGTATTTTGACGGCGGGGGCGCTGCTTGGCTTTTCATTTTCGCCTTCATTGTTGTGGCTTTTGATTTTGGCCATCCCTCTTGGTCTTGGAGGAGGAGCTGTCGATGCAGGGCTCAATAACTATGTAGCCACTAACTATAAAGCCCATCATATGAGCTGGCTGCATTGTTTCTGGGGTGTAGGTGCTACCATGGGGCCAATGATTATGTCCTACTTTATTGCGAATCATAACTCATGGAGACAGGGCTATCTGCAGGTTTCGTTGATCCAATTTGGCCTCGAAATCGTCTTGCTTGTGACACTTCCATTATGGAAACGTGTTGCCTCCCTGAAACAGTCTACCGCACCTGCAGTAAAAACCGGATCAAACAGCAAAAAGATGTCAACACAATCAGAAACGATGAGGTTTACCAATCCGCTTCATATTAGAGGAGTTAAGCCTTCGCTTATTGCGTTTTTATTTTACTGCGGTGTTGAAGCAACGGTCGGTTTATGGGGGGCTAGCTACCTTGTCGGGGCGAAAAATGTCTCTGCGGAAACCGCTGCAAGTTGGATATCTTTGTACTACGGCGGAATAACGGTGGGAAGGCTTATAACCGGATTTGTAACGCTTAAAATAAACAATCGTGTTCTAATTCTGCTAGGCCAGCTCATTGCGCTTACAGGCGGACTTATTCTATTGCTGCCTTTGTCTGACCTATTCACTCTCATTGGATTCATTCTTATTGGTTTAGGGCTTGCTCCTATTTATCCTGGTCTGCTTCATGAAACGCCGGAACGGTTCGGAAAAGAAAACTCGGCTAAATTGATGGGATATCAAATGGCAGTTGCATACACAGGCACTACGCTGCTGCCCCCTCTTTTTGGTCTCATCGCTTCCTATACAACCATTTCATTGTTCCCGGTATCTGCACTGGCCTTTATCCTTTTTATGTTGTTCAGTTCAGAGAAAGTAAACCGCACATTGAAACAAAGAGCTTTATAGAAATGATAGAGGTGAGTGTCATGATTAAAGTATTGATTGTGGATGGTGAAAGCAGGGCAAGAGATATCATTAAAACGTTCGTTCAATGGGAAAAGCTTGGTATGGAGCTGGTCGGGGAAGCAGAGGACGGTCAAGATGCGCTTCGCARAACGGATGAGCTGCATCCGCATGTCGTGATAACAGATATACGGATGGGTACATGCGGAATTGGGCTGCTCCAGGCCCTGTATGAACGATATCCACAAATACGGACGATTGTCGTCAGCGCCTCTACAGATTATCATTACGCAGCGGAAGCTCTTCGTTATAGAGTATTGGATTATTTGCTTAAGCCGGTCGATCAGATAGAGCTGAATTCAGTGCTTCTAAACTGTAAGAGAATAATCCGATCAAAGAATTTTAATTGCTAAGGAAATGTCACAAGATAAAACTTTCCTAGACCGTACAATTCAGAGCAATTGAGCTAACTTGGAGAAGCAGCAGAAAAGATTTTTCATTCAGGTTAACCTCCCCGCAGCGTACTTTGTTGCGAGGAGGTTTTTTACGATTATAAGCATCAGCAATTTATTTACTCTGATTTCCAAGTTATTAAGTATATATAAAAAAAAGTGCGGAAATTCAATAGAGGAATGACGGATACGTGAAAGTTAGAAAGGCCGCGGTAATCTATCATTATAAATAAGAACAACAGCTCATGAAGTGCAGAAAAACAAATGTTGACGGGGGGATGTAATCAAATGACGATTGCAACAGGCATTAATATTTTTTCTGTTTACAGGGAACTTGGTGAGGATTACTTTGGCACGCTGGAGAAGGTCGCCGATGCTGGGTATGTAAATATCGAGCTTGTCGGATTCAACATGAAGACTTTTACGCGTTACATCGATGAGATTCCTATGGAATCGGCAAGGGATAAATTCAAATCGCTTGGCCTAAAGGCGGTATCTGTTCACGAGGGCACGGCACCGGGGCAGGAACTGACTTCCCATGATTGGGATACCATTATGAAGTATTATGCAGGTCTCGAATGCGAAAACATCGTACTTCCTTCCGTGTGGATTAAAGATCGTGAGGATACGCTGCGAGCCGCTGAACAGATGAACAGCGTCGGCAAGAAAATGAAAGAGGGCGGTTTTCAGTTCTATCTGCATAATCATGCCCATGAATTTAAAAAAATCGGCGATCAAACGCTGTTTGACCTTCTATTGCAAAATACGGATCCATCCTATGTGAAATTTGAAATTGACTTGGCATGGGTGATGCGTGCAGGCATCGATCCGATCGCTGTCCTAGAGAAGCTTGGAGATCGCTGCGATATCGTTCACCAGAAGGATTTAAGCAGAAACCTTACAAGCCAGCTTAACATTATGGAGGCTATGCAGCAGGGCGGAGACGAGGCTCTTGAACCTTTTGAAGTTTACCGGAAATATATAGGCCCCGGTGATTTCGTGGATCTCGGCACAGGCATGTTTGATTTTGCTTCGGCATACGAGCAGATCCGTGCGATGGGTCATGTCCGTTATGCGCTTGTCGAGAACGAGGGAGAGTCGAAAGACAAGTTTGGCAGCATCCGTAAAGATCTAACCGTGCTTCAAAAAAATGTTTAGACCCTAAGGAGGAGAGATTAACATGAACAACAGAAAGCTGAAGATCGGAATTATCGGATGCGGAGGCATTGCCAACCAAAAGCATATGCCATCGCTAGCCAAACTCACGCATTTGGGCGAAATGGCTGCCTTCTGTGATGTTATAGAAGAGAGTGCCCAAAAAGCGGCCAAAAATTTTGGAAGCGAGAACGCTAAGGTGTACGTCGATTATAAGGAATTGTTAAAGGATGAATCCATCGATGTAGTCCATGTGCTGACCCCGAACCTGCAGCATTCCTACATAACGGTAGATGCACTGGAGGCAGGCAAGCATGTCATGTGTGAAAAACCGATGGCCATCAATTCCATTGAAGCGAAAAAAATGGTAGAAGCCGCAAACCGGACGGGAAAGAAATTGACGATTGGTTACCAAAACAGGTTCAGAAACGATTCCCAGGTGCTGTATAAAGCATGCCGCGAGGGTGAATTGGGAGATATTTATCTTTCCAAAGCGCATGCGGTTCGCAGAAGAGGCGTTCCTACATGGGGCGTATTCCTTGACAAAGAACAGCAGGGAGGCGGGCCGTTAATCGATTTGGGCACGCATGCGCTAGATTTAGCATTATGGTTTATGGACAATTATAAGCCTAAATCCGTGTCGGGTTCTGTATTTCATAAAATGTCCGATAAGTTTGAAGGCAATATGATGGGCCCTTGGGATCCGGAAAAATACCATGTGGAAGACTCTTCGTTCGGATTTATTAAAATGGAAAATGGCGCTACGATATTTTTGGAATCGGCATGGGCGCTAAACATGACTGACGCCAAAGAAGCGATGACCACGCTTTGCGGAACGGAAGGCGGAGCGGAAATGAGAGCGAGTTCCGTTTTTGGCAAAAGCGATGTCATTTTTAACAGCACCAAGCATGGCCAGCTTGTCGAAACGAAACCTTCCATTAGCGGCGGAATCGCTTACTTTGGTCCAGGTGCCGAGGAAGATGGAGTGAAAGAAGCGAGACAGTGGCTTGAAAGCATTATTAATGATACGGAGCCGCTCGTTAAACCGGAGCAAGCTCTAGTCGTTACACAGATACTAGAGGCCATTTATCTCTCAGCCGAAACGGGCAAAGTCGTAGAATTTGAATAGCCTCTTCGTTCGATCTGTCGAAATAGAATAGAAACGCAGGCCTTTCCAGCACTTGGAAAGGTTTTTCTGCACACATACGGAAATTCGTTCAAGTTTGAAAGCGTATTCTATGGTTAATCGTGGTATAATGCTCATTATTTATTTGATAGGCAGAAGGGGGCATTCCGGCACTTGAAGTTATTCAATCGTTCGTTATTTAACTCACTGCGCTTTAAGCTGGTAGCAGGACTAATGCTCATCATGCTGCCGATGGTGTCCTTTTTAATTTACAACAACTATTATTCGATGGATGTCGTACGTAACCAAGTTGCGCAATCCAACAGTAACATGTTAAATCTTTACATGGGATTAATCGACACAACGCTACTGGATATCGATAACTACTTACTCAAATTCGCCGCGGAAGAAACCGGCTTATATATACTCGACCGATTGCCCGAGGTCGATAATGATCTGTACAATTTGGAACGAATATGGCTGTTTACGGAGCTGCGAGATAATGCCACGTATTACAAGGCATTGGATTATTTCTTCGTTTATTCGCCCTTAAATAAGGATTTGCTCTTCGCGCCTAAGCTTACGGGATCCGCGTATACGAATAACGATTCCATTAAGGATGCCATTTCTAGGCTCCTGAGCGACGAACAAACCATGAAGAACTATCAGTATGATAAATGGACTGTCCTGCCCATGGACGAGCAGAATTATCTCCTCCACATTATTAAAGCAGGCAACTTGTACATAGGAGCAGGGGTTAACGCGGATGATGTGATGGGCCCGCTTGATCTTCTTGATCTGGGCACCGAAGGCAGATCGCTGCTGGTGGATGGAAACCATGCACCCCTCCAGGACGCGGCCTTCTTTAAAGAACATGATATCAATCTTTCCTACACATCTAATACGTACCGGCTAACCGGCGCCGAAGACCGATATCTCGTGATTGGCGAGGAGTCTGGTAAAGGTGAATTCGGATTGGTTGCCGTGGTTCCCGACCAGAACATATTGGAGAAGCTTCCTTATTTGCAAAGGATTATTTTACTTATTGCGACGGGATCTATCCTAATCCTATTGATTTCCGTTTATTTCCTGCGCAGAGTCGTTTTATTGCCAATTAACCGGATCGTAGTGGCCATGCGTAAAATCAAAGAAGGATATATGGAAGCAAGAATCCCGAATAAACCGGCTTCCAATGAATTCGAGTTGATGAACGAGACGTTCAACAGCATGGTTTGTGATATTCAACAATTGAAAATTGATGTGTACGAGGAACAATTGATTAACCAGAAAGCGGAGCTTAAGCAGCTTCAACTGCAGATCAACCCTCATTTTTTCCTGAACAGCTTAAATATCGTATATTACTTAGCCCAAGAGAAGAAATACGGATTGATACAGGAGCTTTCCTTCTCTCTGATCCGGTACTTCCGATTCATGTTCCGTAGCCAGACGGATTACGTTCTATTGCAGGACGAGCTAAGCCATACCGAAAATTATTTAAAAATCCAAAATTTCCGATTTCCCGGAAGCTTGACCTATGCGATCTCCGCTCAGGATGAGCTTCGTGAATGTTACATTCCTCCGCTAATCATCCAAAGCTTTGCGGAAAATACGATCAAGCATGCGATTAATACGGATGAACCTACCCATATTGCTATAGAGATCGAGAGAATGGAATCGATGCCAGAAGAAAGGCTGCTCATCCGAATTCGCGACACAGGTCGCGGATTCTCGGAAGAAGTGCTGCAGAAGCTCCATCAGGAGGTCAACCTGATGAATGAGGATGGCGAGCATATCGGAATCTGGAATGTGCGGCGCAGATTACGTTTGCTATATGGGGAAAAGGCTGGCATTGCTTTCTCGAACGAAAATGGAGCCGTAGTGGAAATGATCTTGCCTTTATCGAGAGAAATGAGGTAGAGAAGATGTACCGATTATTAATCGTTGATGATGAGGCGTTTATCGCAAATGGTATTAAAGCGAGCGTTGACTGGCAAAAGCTAGGCATAGTAAGCGTATCTATAGCTAACAACCTCAGGCAAGCCAAGGAGGAATTTAACAACCAGCCGTTCGATATGATGATTTGCGATATTGAAATGCCGCAGGGCAGCGGACTCGAACTTTTTGAATGGGTACGTGGGCAGTACCCGCAAACAGAGTGCGTCTTCCTGACCTGTCACGCCGACTTTCAATATGCGAAGAAAGCGCTGCAGCTAGGCAGCTTCGAATATTTGCTAAAGCCGGTTCCCCATGATGAATTGAAGCTTGTGATGACGAAGCTTATCGAGAAAATCAGGAAGGAAAAGGAATCGGCCACCAGGGAGAACGAACGTTTTTGGCAGGATGTGTTGAATCAAGCGATTCCGTCTAATTTGGATAAAATGATGGAGGTCATCGGAAAGCAGAAGCTTCCTTATGGCAGAGACATGAGGTTTCTGCCTGTCGTCATAAGCATCCAGCATTGGGAAAAGTCTTTAACCGCCCGTGACGCTCAAATAATGGAGTATGCGCTGCGCAACGCATTGGAAGAGGTCGTAATTCAGCGGGACAAGACCGCACAAATCGTCCGTATTAATTCGGACTACCTGCTGGTCATTTTTACGCAAGACCTGCCGCCTGATGGAGGCTGTGATTATTTTTGCAAGGAAATTAAGGACCGCTGCAAGGCTTTTATCGAGGTATGCAATCATTATTTGTATTGCCATCTCTCCTGCATGATCGGCAAAGGAGTACAGGCGCATGTCGTGCGGAATATGGTCGAAGAGCTAATGGCGTTCAAGAAGAATCAAGTGAATTGCGTTGACCGCGTGATGTTAATTGACGAGAAAATGAAGAAAGAAGCTCAGATTCCACAACCTCCCATGAATGTATGGACAGAGCTCATCAAACAGGGAAATAAGAAAAAATTGCTCGAGGAGTCGCAGCAATTTCTGGATTCTTGGAAACGAATCGACTGTTTAGGCACCAAAGGCCTGCAGCAGTTTTACCAAAGCTTCCTGCAGATGATCCTTCATACGCTGCAGCAGCAAGGGCTGCGCGCAGATGAAATTTTTTCGGATCATTTGCTTCCAGAGCGGATTCTGTCGGCTACGCGGAGCGTGAAGGATCTTCAGGATTGGGTGAGGGATGTGCTTGAGATAGCACTCGTTCATATTCAAGGCCTGGAATCGAATGAGACCGTCGTAGAGAAGATCAAGCGCTATATTGCGCTTCACATCGATCAAGAGCTTTCGAGGCAGTACATCGCCGACTACATTGGGTTGAGCCCGGATTATATCGTTAAACTGTTTAAGAAAGAAACTGGCCTTTCGATTTCCGACTATATTTTGAGGGAACGGATCAACCTGGCGAAGGAGCTGCTGTCAATGACAGAAACCACGATCAGCAACGTAGCGCTGACGGTCGGCTTCTCGAACTTTTCCTATTTTTCCACGCTGTTTAAAAAAGAAGTATCGATGACACCTCAGGACTTTCGCAAGTGTTGTCCCCAAAGATAAGCGGTGCCGTTAGAGGATAAAACGCCTCTGACGGCCATTTTTTTACTCTTTTTATGATGTCGGAAACTCAAAAGCTAAATGTCGGATTATTAGTAGTTGGTGTATTTGCTTTGCGATAGTATTAGACCAAGCAGTAAAATAAATAAAGCTAAAGGTGGTCGAGACCCGTGCAAGCAAATGCTGAGACGCCAATCCCCGATATGAAGCAGGTCTCATTGAAGATGGAGAAGAAAGCAACATTCGCATTGGAGATGAGGAAGGTAAAGAAATACCGCGCATTGGTGCTGATGGCGCTGCCCGGCCTTTTGTACCTGCTGATCAACAATTATTTGCCTATGTTCGGCATTGTCATCGCGTTTAAGGATATCAATTTCGCGAAAGGCATTATGGGCAGCGATTGGATCGGATTGAAAAATTTCGAATATTTGTTTAAAACGACGGATGCTTACATTATTACTAGGAACACGCTGCTTTACAATATTACCTTTATTTTGTTGAATACCGGAATCGCGTTGGCGTTAGCGATTATGCTGAATGAAATACGCGTGCGGTTATTTTCTAGAATGTACCAGACATTGATCTTGCTTCCTTTTCTGATCTCTATGGTTATCGTGGGTTACCTGGTACTTGGTTTTCTGGATGTTGAAAACGGATTCATGAACAAAACGCTGCTTCCTTCCTTGGGCTTAGATCCAATCTCTTGGTACAGCGAAACGAAGTATTGGCCATGGATCCTGACGATCGTGAGCGTATGGAAGGGCGTAGGCAACTTGTGCATCATTTATTTGGCGGCAATCATCGGCATCGATAACGAGTATTATGAAGCGGCAACGATTGACGGCGCTAACAGATGGCAGCAAATTTTGAAAATCACGCTTCCGCTCGTTGCGCCGGTGATCACGATCATGACCTTGCTCGCCATCGGTCGTATTTTCTACTCCGACTTCGGATTGTTCTTCCAAGTTCCGCTTAACACGGGCGCCTTGATGCCGGTTACGAACACGATCGATACGTATGTATACCGCGCATTGATTAATCTTGGCGACATTGGGATGTCCTCCGCGGCAGGCTTGTACCAAGCGTTTGTCGGATTCATTCTCGTCATCGTATCCAATGCTGTCGTTAGAAAATACAACAAAGATAACGCGCTGTTCTAGAAAGGGAGAGGTACTATGCAAAAATCCGGCAAGCTTTATCAATGGATCATTAACCTTATTATGCTGGTCTTCACATTCTTCTGCGTCATGCCGTTCTGGCTTCTGTTCTCGGCTTCCCTTACCGACGATATGGAGCTTGTACGCAGCGGATACGCCTTTTTTCCCGATAAAATAAGCTTCTCCGCTTACGGTTATTTGTGGAACAGCTCTTCGGAAATATTTCGTGCATACAGTATCACGGTCTTGACCACGGTGATCGGCACGGCACTCGGTTTGACGCTTACAGCGATGGTGGCTTATCCGCTTTCGCGGCTCGAAATGCCGTTCCGCAACTCGCTAGCTTTCTACGTGTTTTTCACGATGCTATTTCACGGGGGCCTAGTACCGACCTATTTGCTCTATACTAATTATTTCGATTTGAAAAATACGATGCTGGCCTTAATCATACCCGGCCTGCTGATGAATGGATTTTTCATTATTCTGATGCGTACCTTTTTTGCAAGCTCGATTCCAACGGCCATTATTGAATCGGCTTATATCGACGGTGCGAAGGAATGGAAAATTTTTTATAGCATCGTATTGCCGCTGTCGACGCCGGTCCTTGCCACGGTAGGTTTGTTTTATACAATATTGTTCTGGAACGATTGGTTTAACGGATTGATTTATATTACCGACAGTCAATACTACAGTCTTCAGAACCTGTTGAACCGAATTCTACTGGATGTTCAGTTCTTGCAGAGCTCGACGCAAGCAGGAAGCAGAAGCGCTGAAATCGCAGCTAATATTCCCCTTGCATCAATGCGGATGGCGATGGCCGCAATCGGGGTAATCCCGCTGTTGATCGCCTATCCGTTCTTTCAAAAGTATTTCGTGAAAGGCCTGACAATTGGCGCTGTAAAAGGATAATAGAGAAGTAATCATACATGGGGGAGCAGGATGAGATTGGACAGAAAAGCATTCAAGACGGCTGCGCTGCTGCTGCTTGCCGCAAGCATGATGTTTACGGGCTGCGCATCGAAAGAGAACCATTCCACGGGTACTGTGGAGGAAAGCGGAAACAATGCCGAGACGGATACCTATGAGGTAACGATGGTCTACCCTGCGAGCTTAGAGCCTAAGGATTTGCTGGTTGTCCAGGAGGAAATCAATAAGATTACGAAGGAGAAAATTAATACCTCTGTAAAGCTTATTCCAATCGGCTGGGGAGCATGGTCGCAGCAAACGACGCTGATGCTGTCAGGCAACGAGAAAGTCGACTTAATCGTCAGCGGGCTTGGAACTTACAGCCAGCAAGTATCCAAAGGCCAGCTGCTGGAGCTTGACGAGTATCTGGCCGAACAAGGGCAAGGGATCGTGGGAGCGCTTGAGGGCCTTGATCCGGATTTCCTGAATGCTGCGAGAATTGGCGGCAAAATTTACGGCGTACCGAGTATCCGGGATTTGGCATCCGATTATGGCATTACGATGCGTAAAGATTTGGTAGAAAAGTACAATATCGATACAACTGCCATTCAATCACTGGATGATTTGGACATCGTTTTTCAAACGATTTTGGAAAATGAGCCAGATATCGTCCCAACGGTGAAGTACTGGATCTCCATTATCGATACTTACATGAACAGCTACTTTGATAATTTGGGAGACGGTTTCGGCGTGCTTCCGGGTTATGACAATGGTCTTAAAGTCGTAAACATGTACGAGACTCCGGAGTATGCCAAGCTGCTGAATACGGTGAGAAGATGGTATCAAGCAGGTTACATTGCCAAGGATGCCGCCACAAGTACGGAGACGCAATACAATCTAGTGAAGGCCGGCAAAGCGTTTTCGTTTATCTCTCATATGAAGCCCGGCATTGAAAATCAAGAATCGAAAATGACAGGCAAAGAGATGATCTCGGTCCATTTAAGGCCTGCTGCAACAACGACGTACAATATTACTTCCGTCATGTGGAGTATCGCGAGAAACTCTAAAAATCCGGAAAAAGCAATGATGCTGCTTAACCTGATGTATACCGATAAAGATCTGATCAATCTGTTTGATTATGGCGTTGAAGGTAAGCATTACGCAAAGGTAACAGATAACATGATTGATTTCCCAGAAGGCGTAAATACGTCGAATTCGGGCTATAACCTGCAGATGGGCTGGTTGTTCGGCCACCAGTTCCTATCCCATATTTGGAATGGGGATGATCCAGAGCTTTGGAACGAGCTAGCGGCATTTAACAAAAATTCTTTGAAGTCGAAGGCGCTTGGCTTCACCTTTAATGCAGATGCGGTTAAAACGGAGATTGCCGCGGTGACGAACGTATCGAACCAATACAAAATCGCTTTGGAAACGGGTACCGTTGACCCTGCGAAGCAATTGCCGGAATTTAATAAAGCTTTGAAGGCAGCGGGCATGGATAAGATCATTACCGAGAAGCAGAAGCAGCTTGATGCTTGGGCGTCTTCAGCAAAGTAGTCAACAACGATGAAAGGGCGGTGCAGACATTCGGATGCACCGCCCTTCCTATAAATAAAAACCAAATGAAAAGGCGGGATTGCAAATGGAAACGATTTTGAAACGAATTCCAGATTCCAATGCGGAGGGAGAGCTGGATCCGAGAGTCTTGGACGTACTAAGCCGAGCGAGGCGTGATTTCTTTGAAGCCGCTCAATCAACCAAGCTGGAACCAAATTCAGGAAGCTTCTCTATCGAGAAGCTTAGAGAACTCATGGGATGGCCGAACACGGATGTTACCCGGACGGCTATTCAAACCGAATACCGGGAGATTGCCGGTACCAATGGCAGCATCCCGTTACGCCTTTATTCGCCGGAGACGGCCGGCGACCATCCTTGCATTTTGTTTTTTCATGGCGGCGGATTTATCGGAGGAAGTCTGAACACGGTCGAAAATCCGTGCAAGTCGCTCGCGGAAAAAGCCAATGCCGTGGTGGTTTCCGTGGATTACCGCTTGGCTCCTGAGCATGCTTTTCCCGCTGGACTAAACGACTGCTTCGATGCAGTGAAATGGGTGTACAGCCACGCCACTGAGATTGGCATTAATCCGCATCAAATCGCCGTTTCCGGCGACAGCGCAGGTGGGAACCTGGCAACGGTATGCACGATGCTGGATCGTGAGCAAGGTACCGGCATGATCAAATTTCAAGCACTTATTTATCCGACAGTCAACATGGCGGGCACGCCAACCGAAGATTTTGAATGGAGCCTCGATCAATACACCGTGAATAATCATCGGGAGTACATCATTCCTGCTATTGAAGGATTAAAAGAGGGCGGCAGCTTTATGCATGATATGTATTTACAAAAGCAAACGGATCCGGAGCATCCTCATGTCTCGCCATTGCTTGCTGAAGATTTGACGGGGCTGCCGGAGGCACTCGTCATCGTGGCCGAGTACGACTACCTACGGCTGGAAGGCGAGGCGTACGCGCGCAGGCTGTCGCGTTCAGGCGTTCAAACCAAGCTCATTCGCTATTGCGGCATGGATCATGCATTCATTGATAAAATCGGTTTGTATCCGCAAGCGGAAGACTGCATGGAAGAAATCGCGGAGGCAATCAAGCAGCGATTCTCTTGATCAGAACTGGGACGTAATCGTATTCCGGCATCTGAAAGATTCACAGCGGAAAATCGAAAACGGGATGTCGGAATTATGAAAGTTAGATGCGGCATTTTCATCTATTCTACTAAGTGTACACGCTTTCATTTAAATAAATTGGGAGGTCACAGCAATGACAAAGAACAAATATGTGGCGAAAACGATTCTATTATTGGCTCTCGCAATGACCATGCTGATCAGCGCGTGCAGCAATGGAGGAAGCAATGCCGCTAGTTCAGGGAACGACGGAGCAGCCGCAGAAGGAGAAAGCGGCAACGCCGGCGGACAATTAAAGCCTGTTGAGCTAGTGATGGTATTCCCTGCAGCCGGGGAGCCGAAGGATATGAAGCTGGTTTCGGACGCTATCAACAAAATGACGAAGGAAAAAATTAATGCTACTGTTAAGCTGATTCCAATCAGCTTTGGAGCTTGGACGCAGCAAAAAACGCTGATGATGTCCGGCAATGAGCAGGTAGACCTGATCGTGAGCGGACTCGGAACTTACAGCCAAGATGTAGCTAAAGGACAGTTTCTTGAACTTGACGGCTATTTGGCTGAGCAAGGCCAGGGGGTTGCGAATGCGCTTGATTCCCTTGATCCGGCGTTCTTGAACGCAACGAGAATTGACGGGAAAATATACGCCGTTCCAAGCATCAGGGATTTGGCAGCAGACTATGGCATTACGATGCGCAAGGATTTGGTAGATAAGTACAACATCGATACGGCTGCGATAAAATCATTGGAAGATCTGGACGCGGTCTTCAAAACCATTAAGGATAACGAGCCTGGCATCATTCCGACAGTCAAGTACGGAACCTCTATCCTTGATATTTATGTAGGCAGCTTCTTTGATACCTTGGGTGACGGATTTGGCGTGCTTCCAAGCCATGACAACGGCCTAAAGGTCGTGAACATGTATGAGACGCCGGAATATGCAGAAATGTTGAATACGGTCAGAAGATGGTATCAAGCAGGCTATATTGCCAAGGATGCTGCGACAAGCACCGAGACGCAATACAATTTGGTGAAGTCCGGCAAAGCCTTCTCGTTTATTTCCCATATGAAGCCGGGTATACAAACCCAAGAATCGAGGACGACAGGCAAAGAGATGGTGTCGATTCACTTCCGGCCTGCGGTCACAGCAACGTCTAATATTACATCCATCATGTGGAGCGTTGCAAGAAACTCGAAGGATCCGGAGAGAGCGACGATGCTGCTCAACATGATGTATACCGATAAAGACTTCATTAATTTGCTGGATTACGGGATCGAAGAAAAACATTACGTGAAGGTGTCCGACAATGTCATTGACTTCCCGCAAGGCGTAGATGCAACGAATTCCGGCTATAACCTGCAAATGGGATGGATGTTCGGGAACCAGTCCCTATCCCACATTTGGAACGGAGACGACCCGGAGCTATGGAATCAGCTGGCGGAGTTTAACAAAAACGCTATAAAATCGAAAGCGCTGGGCTTTACCTTTAATGCCGACGCCGTCAAAACGGAAATCGCATCGGTCACGAACGTTCAGAACCAATATAAAGTTGCTTTAGAAACGGGAACCGTTGATCCAGTGGCCAAGCTGCCTGAATTTATTAAACAGCAGAAAGCAGCCGGCATTGACAAAATTATCGCAGAAAAGCAAAAACAACTGGACGCATGGGCAGCAGCTAATAAATAGTTATGAACGATCAGCCCCAGTTATGACGGAGAGTCATAACTGGGGCTTTTTACGATTTGGAAAGCAGGATGCATAAATTCCCTTTAAAATATTGATATTAAAGAAGCCAATCCATCAATGACAAAGGAGACTTAAAATGCAGCAGCAAACGCAAATCAATACAAATTCACAAGGTTCTCAGGCATTCAATCATGGAGGCCATGAGCTCTTTGATATGCATGAAGTACTGTCTTGTTCAATCGGTATGTTGGATCAATTTATGATTTTCAGGCAGTATGTACAGGATGTCGAATTACAGGATATTTTGGATCGTCAATACAACTTTGCTCTTTCCCAATACAATCTGACAGCGGAATGCTTCGCCTCAGGCCAGAAGCCAAGCCAAGAAACATCAACGTATCTGATAAAAGAAATGACCCCGGCACTCTACGGTTTACAAGCGACGCAGCCGAAAAAGCCCAATCAATCCCTCGCTGACGTAAAGGACGCAGGCATTAGCGGATATATGATCGGACTTGTAAAATCCCATGCTTCCCTCTTGGCGATGGCTGCCGTTGAAGTTACGAATCCGGTCGTACGCCGGGTGCTGGCTTCGCAGGTGCAAAATTTTATTGAAATGGCCTATGAATTATTTATGTATCAAAATAAACATGCCTATTACCAAGTGCCGCAATTAGCAGCCAATGATATGCAAATCATGCTTAATGCTTTTGTGCCTGCAAACGGTATGCCGCAAATGCCGGCTAATACAATTCATTAATTTGGCATGAAAGGAAGGCTGCCCTATGGCGGCCTTTTTTTTTATAGCATCTGCCGATTGATTCGGTACTCATAATTGTTTTTACAAAGTTGAAGGAGATCGTATTTTAGTCCTCGCTTAGGCTGTGTGAGGATTATTTGCTTTTCTCCTCTTTTTTTTAGGGATGCCTGTACTTTCTTCCGGTCGGAGACGTTACTCACAATTAATTCATCTGGCTTTGACTCGGCATATCTCGTTATGATAAATTGATCGCCGGCAGCTTCATCTCTCGATTCTCCAAGCTCAAACATCTGAAAGTCGCTAAGCATCCCCGCTTGAACTTTTGCAACCAGCACATGGGAATGACCAAAGTAGATAACATCCTGATCGATTACGGCTTCCCTGTCTACGATCTGTTTGTCTTCGGCTTGCTCCAAATTTCGTATGCTGATGAGCATTTGCTGCGCTTTTTCAAACTCCATTTTTGACGCATAAGTCTCCATTTGGGTATATAGGATTTCAATCAGGCCTTTGCCTCGATGAGCGAGCAGCTCCGAGGCTTGGCGGACGTTATTCAAGTAGTCCTGCTTCGTTATTTTGCCTTCGCATATGCCGCTGCATTTACCGATATGGTAAAGAAGGCAAACTTGCTTTGGCATGGTTTTGCAGGTGCGAAGACCGTAATGCTCGGTTACGAATTCAAGCAGCGCATCTCGAAATCGCGCGTTTTTAAAAGGGCCTAACCGATGTGTTTCCTCTGGTTCAGCGATTTTCTGTTGACGGCTGCGGTTCCGGTAATACACATCCAAACGCGGAAGCGGGTCGGCCGTAAGCTGCAAATAAGCATAGCCGCTGTTATCTCTTTTTAATGCTCGATTAAAGGGAGGCTTATGAATTTTTATTAAGTTATTCTCGAGGAGTAAGCTCTCAGCTTCATTATTGACAAGGACGACCTCAATGGACGATATTTCCTGTACAAGCTGCTTAATCCTTCGATGGGTATGGTTTTTCGTGAAATAGGAACGCAGCCGGCTTCGCAGGTTTTTGGATTTTCCGACGTAGAGGATGCTGCCTTCTTTATTTTTCATCAGATAGCAGCCGGGGCTTATCGGGTATTCGGCTGCCTTGAACAAGAATGACACCAAGCATCCTCCTCCTCATATGATTTGATGGTATGACGAAAAAATAGAGACAAAAGAGAATGATTTCATCCGACACTATTCGACAATCGTATGAATAATTCCTTGTTTTACAAATAGGATAAAATAACGAAGAAAAGAGGAGACGGCCCTCTGCACAGGGGACGTCTCCTCTTCATGTCAAACGTATTCTCCGATATCGAAATCGGTTAGGCTTGACTTGCGTTTGATTCAGTGGTGATCATCCAGCGTATACCGAATTTGTCTTCGATTTGTCCGAATAAGGAGCCCCAGAAAGCAGGCTCTAAAGGCTGATGGATTTGGCCGCCGATTGCTAATTGATTGAAGGCTTGCCGTGCTTCAGCTTCTGAAGCGAATTCAAGGTTTAAATGAACGGCGTTTCCGCTCTGCACAGGCTCAAACACAGAGTCTGACATAAAGAAATTGACGCCTGCGGCATTGAAACAGAGGTGAATGATTTTGTCTTTGAGCTCCTCGCGTGCGTCGGGAAGCTGGCCATGCGTCAGAATGGAATTGATTTCTCCTCCAAGTGCCTGCATGTAAAATTCGGATTGCGCTCTTGCGTCCTCGGAAATGATGTAGGTTGTGTATTTTGCCATTCTAAAACATCCTTTCTTAGTGGGTTTAAACATACTCCAATCGTATCATATAAAGCGGGCATCGATTTCTTACGGATTGCTATTCTATTAATCAGATGTTTTTATGAAAATCAAAGGGATTTCAAGCATGTGAGCGATAAGAAAAGAATGCATAGGTTGTAAGCGGTTAAATGATTCCGCATGATTCCAAATCAAATCATTTTAGACATTTATGATCGTTTACAATGGCAATGGAAAGGAGTAAGATTCAGAACGTAATCCAATGCCGTAACATTTTCTGATATTATCCTTGATCGCTGAGTTCTGAAAAAGAAGCGGGGGAACCATGGAGACCGATCATTCGATCTTGTCTCAGGGGTGAATCACTTGGCTTTGCCAAGCGTAGGGCGACTTTTGCGTCCGAATCCGACAGCTAACCTCGTAAGCGTCCAGAAGAGGAATTTATCACGAACGAACCAAGTTTATTTGGTAAGCCGTGGGAAAGTCCTTACTTTCCTGCGGCTTTTTTTGTGTTCTAAACGGTATTTGACATTTTATTAGAGTACAAGGATAGGAAATGGGGAGCAATTATGGTCAGCAGATTTAAACGATTGATTATCGGACGTCCGATGAAAAGCTCGGAAATTGAAGGTGAAAAGCTGAGCAAGCTTAAGGCGCTTGCGGTGCTTTCGTCAGATGCTTTATCCTCGGTCGCATACGGCACGGAGCAAATTTTAATTGTGCTGATGGTTGTCGGATTTACAGCGGTTTGGTATTCCATTCCAATCTCCATCGCTGTGCTAGGTCTTTTATTGGTGCTTATTTTATCGTATCGCCAAACGATTTTCTCTTATCCTTCCGGCGGCGGCGCTTATATTGTCGCGAAGGATAATCTCGGCGTTTCTACCGGTCTGTTAGCAGGAGGATCGCTGCTAGTCGATTATATTCTGACTGTTGCGGTCAGTACGTCGGCGGGGACGGATGCCATTACGTCAGCGTTTCCTTCGCTTCATGATCACCGGGTCCTCATTGCTTTAGTTATGATCTTTCTTCTGACTATTATTAATTTGCGGGGTATCACGGAATCGGCTTCGGTGCTGGCCATGCCGGTCTACTTGTTCGTAATCGCCATTTTCGTATTGATTATTTCCGGCGTTATAAAATATTTGGCAGGCGGCGTTCCGGCAGCTGCTCCTGAAATGGGTGCTGCAGTCTCGAACATCAGTTTATTCCTTCTGCTAAAGGCTTTCAGTTCGGGCTGCTCAGCGCTCACGGGCGTGGAGGCGATGTCCAATGCGATTCCAAACTTTAAACAGCCGGCCGAGCGCAATGCGGCAACTACGCTTATTATGATGGGGACGATTCTAGGCGCAATGTTTATCGGCATAAGCCTGCTTGCCTATTGGTATGGCATAATTCCGAATGAGAAAGAAACCGTCGTATCGCAAATCGCGAATGCTACCTTTGGCAGAGGCGTCATTTATTATGTGATTCAGGGCGTTACGGCGCTCATTTTATTTCTGGCGGCAAATACAGCTTACGCAGCATTCCCGCTGCTTGCCTTCATGCTGGCAAAAGATAAATATATGCCGAATATGTTCATGGCGCGTGGCGACCGTTTGGGCTTTTCGAACGGCATTATTATTTTGGGCGTCTTATCTGCATTATTGGTTATCGCTTTTCACGGCAACACCGAAAGCTTAATTCCGCTATATGCAGTGGGTGTATTTATACCATTTACGCTTTCCCAGCTGGGCATGATGGTACGTTGGGTGAAGCTGAAGCCGGCCGGATGGCTTTCACGTTTCATAATTAATACAATCGGCATGCTTACAACGCTGGCAATTACCTTAATTTTTATTTTTACAAAGTTTAGCCACGTTTGGATGGTGTTTATCTTTCTGCCGCTCGTTATCTTATTGTTTTATGGAATTCACCGTCATTACTGCAACATGTCAGACGAACTGCGGATTAATATGTCAGTAGATAAACCGGTTATAAAAGGGAGCACGATTGTGGTTCCCATTGCGGGAATAACGCGTGTCGTTAATCATTCCCTTAGCTATGCCAAATCGTTGACGGATAATGTCGTTGCCGTTTACGTTGGATTTGATGACGAGGACATTGAACGAATGGAAAAGAAGTGGGAAGAATGGAACCCCGGAGTCCGGCTCATTGTTCTTCGGTCGAGCTATCGGAGCATCATTAGACCTCTGATGAGGTTTATTGATACAATAGAATGGAAAACGGCTGAAACGGATCATATTACCATTCTCATTCCGCAGTTTATTACAAAGCATTGGTGGCATTATTTTCTGCACAACCAAACGAGCTTAATGCTCCGTGCCTATCTATTTACACAAAAGGATGTGGTTATCGCGACCGTGCCTTACCACCTTCAGAAATAGGAATAGAATAGCTTGATTCGGCAGCATCCATTGGGGATCGGGATCGATCCAGTCACAGAAGAAAAGCCCTCCAGCAATAGGAGGGCTTTTCGGCGGCTGATTAGAAGTTGCGTCCACCTAATTGTTGTTCCGCGATTTGAACAAGCTTTTTCGTAATGTATCCGCCAATCGAACCAGCATCGCGCGTGGAAAGATTACCATTGTAACCATCCTGCGAGAACGAAACGCCAAGCTGCTGCGCAGCCTCTGTTTTCAATTGCTCAATCGCTCCTCTTGCTTGTGGTACAACCAATGTATTCGAACTTTTTCTGCTCATTAAAATCACTCCTTCTTGGGATGTGAGGTTATTATGTGGTGTGTATTGTAAATGTATACAAGAAAACGGTCAGAATTTTCAAATTTTTTTCGAAATGTTTCAAGACCTCGAGAAACAGAAAAACAATGAATTTTTCGAAAGGAGAAATGGATGATGCAAGGTGAAAATATCTACCTGCTGCCAATGGCAGTGGGCCATGCAGAAGAGCTGCTTGCGCTTCGCTTGAGAAATTACCATTTTTTCAATCCCTTTGAGCCGATTCGGCCTGAGCCTTATTTTACGTTAGAAGAACAGAAGAAAATGATTGAAGCCGGGATCAGAGGGGCAGAACAGGATCAAAATTATGTGTTTGGCGTTTTTTTACAGCATACAGATAAGCTTATAGGACGTATCGAGCTATCAGGAGTCGCCCGGGGTCCTTTCCAAAATGCGAACCTTGGTTATTTTCTAGATCACGGGGAGAACGGCAAGGGTTATATGACAGAAGCCATCGCGCTATGCGTAAATTATGCTTTTAATCAACTAGGGCTTCACCGTATTCAAGCGGGTGTCATGCCAAGAAACCAACCCTCTATTCGGGTATTGGAGAAAGGAGGTTTTCGTCATGAAGGACTTGCGAGCAAATATTTGAAAATAAACGGAATATGGGAGGATCATGCATTGTATGCCAGGACAGTGGAGGATATTAACTGATATTTCTAAACCATAAGGAAAAGAAATCCTTTTTCGTTTTTTAAACCTGTTTCGAAATCGCATACCTCGTTTATTATCCTAATAGAATGAACTAATATAACCAGATAAGGGGAAGTGATGGTCGATGAAAAAAACGGTCATGATGATGTTCAGCTTTGCTTTAGTATTTGTTCTAACAGCAGCCGCAGGGGGAGCATCGAAAGCTGAAGCAGCTACCACTAAAGAGTATCTCGAAATTTCCAAGAATGTTCTGTATTACGGTGAAGTGAAGAATGGACTGCCTCACGGAAAAGGAACAATGACATGGTATCAAACCAAGTCTTATTCCGGTGATTGGGTAAACGGCAAACGGAATGGAATGGGGAAGTACGTAGCTAATTCCACTAGTGATCACAAAGAAATCAAGATTACATATGACGGCGCTTGGAAAAATGATCAAAAGGTCGGGAACGGCGCTCTGTATACGAGGGTAACGGACTTTGACGGCGAAGTGGAATACCACAAAATTCAGTTTGGTACATTCGCTAATGATGTTTTTGCAGCAGGTTATTCCGTTGCCCATAATGAAAAAGATCCCGTATACAGCTTTAACTATAAGGATGCTAAGCTGAACCTTCAAATCATGGGCACGAATGCGAATATGAAGGATGCTTGGAAAAACGGGAAATTTACGACCATTCAGTACAAGAAGGGCAATGTAATGAAGCACTATTCCGTAAAATTTAATGAAAACCCTTCTTTGGTAAAACAAAACAAAGCGACGCTTGAGTTTCTGAAAAAACTTCAGACTCAAATTAATCCGCATTTAGTCAAATTTGAGGCCTTGTCGAAGCGGGTTCCTTTGGCTTAATATGCAGCGACAACGTAAGAAGATGACTCCATTATTAACGGAGTCATCTTTTTTTTATTTCATTTGTCAGAAAATAAGAGGCCATTGCGTCTGTCAAGTACCATGGAAACATGGTACTAGGTGGACGCAAATGACTTGTGTATAGTTGAGATAAAGGTTAGCGGGAAGGTGAAGATAAGCCGTGAAGCAAATAACGATTACGAATCGAGAATTGTTAAGGAAAGCGGCCGTATTGAGGCAGCATGAAGCATACGCATATCAGGCGTCATATTACTTGCTTGAAGATGAGCCCCTTGCAGCCCGTGCGGCTTTGGATACGTTAGCGGCATTGCTGCAGGATGATCCTTTTTATATATTGAGTCTGGAGCTGCAGAAGCAGCAGGTCAAACGTATGGTCATCAAGCATTCCCTTCAAATCAAGGTTTCCGTATTACAACCTTCGCAGTAATTCATTCCATTTAGCTCCAGTATGAAATCTACCAACTTCCTCAGCACTCATTCGATTATTACCTCATAATTTAACCTTAAAGATATGGGGCGAAGCCGTTCGATATTTTGGCAAGTATGGCTCTTGTGCTATAGTTTGGATAGCGCGAAAATAGTTAAAGAAAGCCAATAGGCTTATTTGCGGAGGGAAGGAGCTGCAGCTGTGTGATCATAGATTTGACGCATACGATAATGGCGGGAATGCCCGTTTACCCGGGTGATGAAGAGACCCGATTGGAGCATTCCCGGCAGTTTGGCAAGGATGGCTACAATAATCATCAGCTGTCCATTAATATGCATGCGGGCACTCATATCGATGGTCCGATGCATTTATTAGATGTCGAGAAGTACATAAGTGAAATATCGGCAGAGTCTTTTGTCGGCGAGGGCGTTTTGCTCGATGTAAGCGGAGCAGCTGCGGTTGATTACAGGGACGAGTATGAAGAAGTAATAAAAGAATCAAAAATCGTTATTCTGCATACGGGACACGGCGAGCGGTATGGTCGCCCAGAGTATTTTACCGATTATCCCGTTCTAACTGCGGATTTCGTTCAGCTGCTTATTCGGAAAAAGGTCAAGATGGTCGGTTTAGATACACCTTCGCCGGATCATTATCCATTTGACAGCCATAAATGCTTATTCCGCAATCAAATTTTCATTATTGAAAACTTAAACAATGTAAACCGCTTGCTCGGCGTTAAAGCATTTGAAATTATTGCGCTTCCGCTTCGTATTCAAGCAGACTCCTCTATGGCAAGGGTTATTGCTAGAGTATTGGAATAGGCTTGGTTTTACACCGGTAACGGATGGGTAATGATGAGAAGATGGGCAAAAGATAAAATGGAGGGACTTGCGATTATGGATATTATTTACCACGGACATTCCTGTATACAAATTATGGATGGGGATAAATCACTTATAATTGATCCTTTTCTTCGAGGCAATGCCTTAGCGGTGACGAAGCCGGAGGAAATTAAAACGGATGCGGTTCTGCTGACACATGCGCATATGGATCATATTCTGGATGCCGACCTGATCGCCAAAAACAATGACGCTCCAGTCGTAGCAATTGCGGAGCTTGCGGCATTCATGTCTTGGAAAGGCGTAAAAACGATCGACATGAATATCGGGGGAACGGTGGATTTAGGGTTTGCCAAGGCCAAAATGGTACAAGCTTTCCATTCTTCGGGCATTGTCATGGCAGAGGAGAAAACGATAATTTACGGCGGCATGCCAGCTGGTTTTATTGTGAATATGGCGGGCGTAACTGTCCTTCATGCGGGTGACACAGCGTTGTTCAGTGACATGAAAATGATTGGAGATCGACATGCCATTGATATTGCGTTTATTCCAATCGGAGACCATTATACGATGGGGATGGAGGACGCGCTGCAAGCAGCAGAGTGGTATAACGCTAAGCTGGTTGTTCCCGTTCATTATAATACGTTCCCCGTTATACGCCAGGAAGCAGAAAGCTTTGTTCAACAGCTTCAAAGCAAAGGGATAAAAGGTTTGGTAATGAGCCCGGGAGAGAAAATAACGGTATAACGGAATCGTAACCGATAAATGGTAGATAGGGGAAGCTTATTGCAGCAAGGTTAGGCTGCACTAAGCTTCTTTTTCTGTTTGAGAAAATACAAAAATGAATAGAATAGATTGACAGCAATTTTGGGAATTGTGTACAATTAGCAGTATGAACGCGTGTTCATATGACGAATTTGAATTTTTTTGTTCTACGATAACTCGTGTTTATAGCTTAGAAGATCTGATCATTTTCATTAAATTGCAAGCGCTTACTGACATTTACTATTCGAAGTGAAAGGGATGGTAATGGGATGGATACCGATAAACAGAAATTGTTCAGTCTTTTGGAAACGGTTGATGTCGTGACCGGAGAACGCTCGGTCTTGGCGGAATTCGATTATTTAATTGAAGCGCCAAACTGGACAAAAGACAATAATTATTTGATTTATAACAGCCAAGGACTTATTTATCGTTTTGACCTCGCAACACGGGAAAGCAAACTAATTGAAACGGGATTCGTAAAGCAATGCAACAATGACCATGTGCTGTCTCCGGACGATACGCTTTTGGCGGTCAGTCATCATACAAAGGAGGATGGTCAGTCGCGTATTTACGTGCTATCGCTTACTGGCGGTCAACCGGTTCTGGTTACCCCTTTGGCTCCCAGCTATTTGCATGGTTGGTCGCCTGACGGCGGTACTCTTTCTTATTGTGCGGAAAGAAGCGGTGAGTACAATATTTATTCCATCCCGGCGGGCGGCGGGATCGAGACGCAATTAACGGATACCCCGGGCCTCGACGACGGTCCTGAGTTCTCGCCTGACGGCCGCCATATATGGTTTAATTCGACGAGAACAGGTTTGATGCAGGTATGGCGGATGAATACGGACGGCAGCGACCAGAAACAAATGTCGTTCGATGAAAGCAATAACTGGTTTCCTCATGTTTCGCCGGATGGAAATTCTGTCGCATATCTGACTTACCGCAAAGGAGATGTCGCACCAAACGACCATCCTGCCAATAAGAACGTTGAAATTCGCTTAATGGGAAACAATGGCGGTCAAGCGCGTACCTTAGTCAAGCTGTTTGGCGGTCAAGGAACCATTAATGTGAACTCTTGGTCGCCTGACAGCCACCGCTTGGCTTTTGTCAGCTATCAGTTGAGAGAGTAGCAAAGCAGCCATCGCAAAGGCAAAATCGATAGCGTCCGATTGCTATGTCATTTAATCTTTGATTTAGCAGAGTGTCTTTTTAAATACGAGCAGCTCCCTGTCGAATCATGTTGACTCGAGTAGATGAAATGCGACAAAAAGATTGGTTTTTGCTGTTATATATTCGCGACTTTTGACTTTTAAACAGGAATAACAAGGATCCTGCTCCTTTTCACGCGTGTGTGAAGGAACAGGATTTTTGTTGATAAAAAAATTTTATTCGACTACGTACTTCGACAGAGTTTTATTATCCGCGGAGATATACTTAACTGGTACTATTTCATTGACAGCGGAGGGTTGCTCTTGAATAATTCAAATCTAAAAAAGAGAATTGTGTGGTTCATTAACAGCGAAATTGAGCGCGTGCTAATTAACCTTAAGACCGGGGCAGTAAACAAAGAGAATGCCTTAGGCAGTTTTAGTACCCTTTATCAGATCGCTTCGTCGACGAAAGATGCTGATTCGATGATTAATCTATGCGAAATCATCGAGAAGGTTAGAGAATCTAATCATCGAACGGGGTTATTTCATTTTACAGAGTACCGCAAGGAATCTTATTATTGACTCATTTTTATTTTCATAGGGGATTTCAGAGAAAAGAGACCAAGCAGGGTCTTTTTTTTTCTGAACATTTTCTCATGGTTAAGGTGGTTCAGAATCTCCTCATTGGTTAAGTATAGTTAAGCACTCCAACAACCAGTCGAGAGGAGCACCACAAATGATTAAAACAAAAAAGAATAGCAGCCTCGCTAAGCTGATATTAATTGCCTTGATGAGCGTTACGGTCGTCTTCACCGCATCTGCATGCAATAATGCTAATAACGTGGATGGCAATGCAAATGGAAACGTGATCATAGAAGATGATAACAACGCGTCAGGCAATACAACAGAACCTGAGGCCACTGCCGAACCAGAGGCCACCGATGAGGTCAGTACTCCTTAATATAATACAATATAAATAAGGAAGAGCCTTCTGTCATGCGGGCATAACATTATGTTATGCAATGCGAGACAGAGGGCTTTTTTTCGTTTGTTATGGGAACGGCTAGAGTTGCCGCGCTGCTCGGGAGCAGCGCTGGAAAAAAGCCTGGAATGACGATCATCAATAAAGTGCAAAACTAAATGTTAATTTAATGCAATGAAAAGTGGTTTTGTTTTGGTACACTTGAATTAACAGTCTCGCGTATGACTTCATAGGAAGAGGGGGAGCGAAATGAAACAGACTAGTATACGCTATAGGCTCATGGTTTTGATGATTTGTTTGACGACGCTGCCCGTACTGACGGTTACGTGGATTGCAATGAACAATACCCGCGGCTCGGTCGAAAAAGAAATCATCGATGCGAACCGCTCTCGGATGTTGTCTGCTGATCAATATTTGGATGAGCTGATCCGGCAGATGGACGTTCTATTTTATTCGCTTCAGGTCAACCAGCCGTTGATTGAAGGTCTGAACGCAATCGATAACCAAAGCGGAAGCGGACAGTTTCGGACGCAGAAATATATTCAAGAAACGTTGACGAAAGCTTTTTATGCAAATTCCAAAAAAATAGATGAGCTGGCGCTCTATACGCATCAAAGTCAAAAGATTTATTCGGTCAATTATGCGAACAGCGGCTTAATTTATTCGCTTGATATTGAGAAGGGGAACTGGAACCGGATGCTGCAGGCCCCCATTAATATGTACTTCAAGCAATCCGGCAGCGGTATTTATGCCTTTCACAGCATGAACCGGTTTGCGGATCAGGAATTGCTGGGGGGATTATCTGTCCGTATGAATAAGGAAGTATGGAAGGAAGTCAGCAATATTTTGAAATCGGAAGATGACAGCTCCGTTTTCTTAGTTAATGACGAGGGGGAGCAGTTGTCGGGCTCCACAGTGGAGCCAGGCTTATACGACATAGCAGATATCCTAAACCATGATGGTATCCTAAATAAAGAATTGGAAATCAAGAAGACCGACAGCCATTTTATATTTATCAAACGCGTCGATGACGGTGAGCTTACTCTCATTAAGGCATTACCGATAACGACGATTGCTGAGAGCGCTAACAATACGGTTAGAGCGGGAATTATAACAGGCTTGCTGTTTGCGTTTGCCTCCATTTTATTGTCTATCATGGTGTCGCTTCGAATTACTAGACCCATAGTCAGCTTAGCAAGAACGATGCGCATGACGCCTATTCAACAATTTGAGCTTACTTCGGTCCGCAGTCAAGATGAGATCGGACTCCTGGAACGAGGCTATAATTCGATGATGCAGCGGATGAAGGAGCTGGTAGAGAACGAATACCAGAAAGAGATTGAGGTTAAGAATGCACAGCTCATGGCGCTTCAGGCACAAATTAATCCTCATTTTTTAAATAACACCTTGAATTTAATCGGCGGCATGGCATTAGTGAAGGGCGCGCCAGAAATTTATAAGATTACGAAGGTTATCGGCGATCTACTGCGGTATTCGATAAGCTCCGGGATTGAAGCAGCTGCGCTGGATGAAGAATTAAAGCATATTCGCAATTATTTGTTTATTCAGGAGCAAAGGTTTTCGGGACGCTGCACGATTACCATCGATTACGACGGCGCAGATCTCGGCATACAGCTCCCGAGGTTTACGCTCCAGCCGCTGATAGAGAATGCTTTCGAGCATGGGCTTCAACCGAAGGAAGGCAGCTGGAAGGTTCAAATCCGGGTAAAAGCAATCAGAAAGCGTATGGTTTTCCTCATTCAGGACAACGGAATAGGTTTGGATAGAACACGCTTGTTGATGCTGAGGTCAGAGCTAAAGGATGGCATGTCCATAAAGGTTGACCGGCTGGATCCGGAGAAGGATCGGCCGCGAATGCGTAAAGGAATTGGCCTGCAAAATGTAAATGCAAGACTGAAATTGCATTTTGGAGAGAGCGCCGCACTGCGAATATTCAGCCAACCTGGGAATGGGACATTGATCGCGCTGAAGCTGCCATTGCCAAAGAAGGAGGATGTGCATGCATAAAGTCCTTATTATTGATGATGAGCCATGGGCAAGAGAGGTTATAAAGGCTCTTGGAGAATGGGAACGGCTGCAGCTTGTTATTGCCGGCGAAGCAGAGGATGGGAAGTCGGGTCTTCGATTCATCGATGAGCTTGCTCCCCACATCGTTGTAACGGATATGCGCATGCCGGGCACGGATGGTGTTGAGCTGCTAAAACAAATAAACGAACGGTTTCCGCTGCTAAAAATTATAGTTATGAGCGGGTATGACGATTTTATTTACTTAAAACAGGCCATCCGTTCGCGTGCGGTGGAATATTTACTGAAGCCTGTTGACCCCATGGAGCTGAATGCCGCTTTACAGAAATGCGTCGAAGAGCTGGAGGCCTTGGAGCATTCGGATGGTTCGCTCCGGAGATCGCCTTTGCTATTTTCAAGCGTGCCCCAAACAGATCGCTATATCGCTCTTAAACAGCGTGCGCTTGCTGCATTATTTGAGCTTAGCAAGCCATCGGCCCTTCATTCGCTGAGCAAGGTGGAACTTTTATTGGCGGAAGCCTTTCCCGGAGGCTTAAAGGCGGAACAGCTTGAGCGGCTGGATGTCGATTTTACAGATATACTCGAGCAGTTCTTAGGCGAATATTCGTTTGAAGGCAGTAAAGAAAACCTGCCCGAAAAGCGTATCTCGCCTTGCGTTAGCCTAAGCGAAGTAATCGCAAAAATCGGAAACCTGTATAGTGAAGTTATCGATATGCTTGAAGCAGTCCAAAAAACGAGAGGCAATTTGGTTATTGCAGAGGTGAAAGATTATCTGGATAAGCATTATTTAGAGCCAATCGCGCTTGAAAGCGTCGCCCTTCAATTTTATGTCAGCAAGGAGCATCTTAGCCGTACCTTTAAAGCGGCCGCAGGGGAGAATTTGACGGAATATATTATTCGCAAACGGATGGAGAAAGCCAGGGAACTGCTGATGTTGCCGCATGTCTCCATTAAAGAAGCAGCGAGGCTAACCGGCTATTCCGAGCTTCCTTATTTCCATCGCGTCTTCAAAAAACATTTTGGCGTGACGCCTGGCGATATGAAGAGCGGAAAATAAACAACAAAACACGATCAATATTATGCATTCAAAGCCGCTAATCGGCTGTATGATTCCTGCTTCCCGCCTAACGGTACTACTAAGGCAATCAACCAAACAAACAGGGGGGATTCAAAATGAAGAAAACGCTTTATTTAGGACTGGTAAGCCTAATGCTAATCGTGCCGCTGTCTGCTTGCGGTTCGAACAACAAGGGAAGCCATAGCGGCGAGACCGAGGCGCAAAAGGTCGAATTGAAAGTGCAAATTGGTTCACCAAGGTTTAAGGAGCAATTCGAGAAATACTTCGAGCAATTTAAAGCAAAGGAGCTTGCCGAGAAAAATATTGCCGTAACGATCGATCTGGAGATGCCAAACACAGATCAGGCGAAGCAATTCCTGCAGGCAAGGCTTGCTTCAAACGATGCGCCCGACATCTTTGACGTTCATGCAAATGACTTGAGTACGTATGATAAAGCCGGTTATTTGGAGGATATCACAGGCCAGCCGGCTGCTGAAACCTTGTACGAAACGGTTAAAAATACGGTAATGAATGACGGACGGATCATTGCGCTGCCGCTTGAGAGCTTATCTTGGGGTTATCTATACAACAAACATATATTTAACGAGCTTGGCCTAACGCCGCCGCAAACGCTGGATGAAATGAAAGTGGTTGTAGAGAAATTGAACCAAGCAGATAAGAAGCCGTTCCTGCTTGCCTTTCAAGAATCATGGGTGCCGCAGTTAATGACTGCTTTGACATTAGGCGGCATCGTATCCTCGGAACATCCGGATTGGATCGAGAAAATGAATAAGGGCGAAGCGTCCTATGCTGACGTCAAGGATATTTTTAATGTGATTGATCTCATCATGGAAAATGGGACTGCAAAACCGTTCGAGGTCGGAAATGAAACGGGCTCTGCCGATTTTGCGGGCGGCAAGGCAGCGATGTGGGTGCAAGGTCCCTGGAATGCGGAAACGATCCTCAAGGTAAATCCGGAGATGGAATTTGGCGTCGCGCCGCTGCCGGTAAGCAATAATACAACAGGCACGATGATCAATCTGTCCACTTCTACAACGTTAGCCATTTCGAAAAAAAGCAAAAACAAAGAAGTGGCGCTGGATCTGCTGAACTATTTCTATGATGGGAAGGATTCCTCCGCGTTATTCCAGGAGCTAAAATTCAATCCGGTGTCTACCGTACACCAGTACGAAGTGTTTCCGTGGGTGAATGAAGCATCCGAATACGTGGCGGTCGGCAAAGCCTATCAGGATTTAAAGCTGCCAAACGGCGTGACGGACGAACAGGCAAAATTGCTTCAAAGCTACTACGCCAAAGAGGTAACAAAGGAGCAGTTTATTAGCAGCATGGATAAAGCATGGGCCACGGCGATCAAAAGCGCACAATAATGAGGGACATTGTTGGATTAGAAGTGACGAGGATAAACACTCGGTCGCAGTTCAGCGGCTGCGAATCGACGTTCTCTAATTCGCCTATTTCAGTCGCAAAAACAAAAAACCGCCGGAGCGTATACTTCGGCGGTTTTTGTTTTGAGATTAGACGCAATTCGGTGAAGGTATTGCGTTATTTCAATTGCAGCCTGATTACATTCCAAGACGCTTTACCCAGCACGGATGTTACCGCACCATTATCGGCAATGGCATTTCCGCGATTGTGAGGCACAACTTGTTCTGGATTTGCTTTCGTGTTGCTTGCCTTTAAATCGTCATTTTCCAGAACGATATGCTCAATCACGCTAACATTCCCGAAGCTGCGAACGTCAACACTAAGCTCCATACCGTCTGTTAAATGACGATTGACAGAAAAGATCGTTACTTCGTTTTTTTCCTCATTGTAAACGCTGATCGCTTCTAAGTACGGAACATCCGTGAAATCCTTCGAATCGTATTTAGGCGAAGTCGTAATCGGCTGAAGCACCGTTCCTCTGCCGTAAATCGAAGCGTGCATATAAGGATAATAGGTCGTTTGCAGCCAAAGCGGCCCGCCGTTTTCTGTCATAATAGGTGCGATGACATTGATTAATTGAGCAATACAAGCCATTTTCACACGGTCAGCATGCTTTAGTAACGTGATGATGAAGCAGCCGACAGCGAGCGCATCCTCATGCGTATACACATCCTCGAATTCCGGCGGCGCAACCTGCCACAGCTCCTCGGCGCGGCTTGAACCGATGGAATTCCATACATTCCATTCATCAAGGGACAGCATGAGCTTCTTTTTACTCTTCTTTTTGGCCTTTATATAATCGCAAATGGCCGTGACATCGTAGATGAACTGATCCATGTCGAGCGACTTCGCAAGGAAGTTGGAGGAATCATTTTCATTATTATTGTAATAGGTATGCAGCGATAAGAAATCTACTTGATCGTAAGTGAGATCAAGCACCGTTGCCTCCCAATCGGCAAAGGTACTCATCCCGCTGGATGAACTGCCGCATGCAACAAGCTCGATGGAAGGATCGACCCAGCGCATTGCTTTTGCCGTTTCATTCGCAAGTCTGCCATATTCCACTGCTGTTTTTGCACCGATTTGCCAAGGGCCGTCCATCTCATTGCCGAGGCACCAGGTTTTAAATTTATGAGGTTCTTTATAACCGTGTGATATTCTTAGATCACTATAGTAGGAACCGGAAGGATGATTACAATATTCAACGAGATTTCTAGCCGCATCAATGCCGCGTGTACCGAGATTAACAGCCATCATAACCTCTGAGCCGACAAGCTTGGCCCAATCCGCAAATTCATTAGTGCCGACTTCATTTGTTTCGGTCGTCCACCAAGCAAGATCCAGAAGATGTTTCCTCTCCGATTTAGGACCAACGCCGTCCTCCCAGTTATATCCGGAAACGAAATTTCCGCCTGGATAACGAATGATTGGAACGTTCAAGGAACGAATGGCATTCAGCGCATCTTGGCGAAAACCGTTATCATCGGCAGTAGGATGGCCGGGCTCATAGATTCCGCCGTAAACTGCTCTTCCCAAATGCTCGATAAAGGAACCGTAGAGCCTAGGATCTACCTCGGAAACGGGAAAGTTTTTATCGATAAGCATGGTTGATTGAATAGACATAAATAACAACCTCCTAGTTGAATTAATTAATAAACTAATTCATAATTGTTGATAATCTAATTAATATTTATCATATTAACAACTCAGATTCAATACGGTTACCTATGATTGTCTTAGGATTAACTAAATTACTAATTGTAAAAGCGGGTGTATTGCATGTATTTATCGACCGACGCGGAATCGCTGCGCGTATATGAAGCGCTGGCAAGCGAGGCTCGCTTGCAAATTATCGACTTATTAAATACGAAAGAGATGCATATCAAAGAGCTGGCATCTGAACTGTTTCTAAGCAGCGCAATTGTAAGCACGCATGTGAACAAGCTGCAGAAGGCCGGTCTCGTCAGCTGCAAGATGCGCAGAATCAATGGAGGGACCTATAAGTTCTGTTCCTTGTCTACGGAGTATCTCCAAATCAAGCTGTCTCGATTTACGCCCGCCGCAAGAAAGTTCGCAGAGGTATCCATCCCGATTGGCCAATACACGGATATTGAAGCTTCCCCTACCTGCGGGCTTGCCACAACGGAGAAGATGATCGGGCATTATGACAATCCTGCTTATTTTTTGGATCCTGAACGCGTGCATGCCGGGATCCTATGGTTCACCAGAGGATTTGTCGAATACAAAATTCCTAATTATTTATTCAAGGATCAAAAGGTGCAAGAAATCGAAATATCGATGGAGATTGGTTCGGAGGCTCCTTATATCAATGAAAATTGGCCTTCGGATATACAATTTGCGATAAACGGTACCGAGCTTGGCACATGGACAAGCCCAGGGGATTTCGGCCGCATGCGTGGACGCTTGTCCCCGGATTGGTGGAAGAACGACGTTAACCAATATGGTTTAATGAAGGTACTGAGAATTAATAAATTCGGTTCATTCATTGATGGTATGCAAATATCCGATACTACGATAATGGACGTGCCTTGGGATAACTCCCAGTGGACATTTCGAATACGCGCGGAGGATACCTCTCAAGGCCGCGGCGGACTGACGCTGTACGGAAAAGGATTTGGGAATTATGATCAAGATATCGTCATTCGGAGCTATTATGAGCAGTCGGACTCTGAAAGCAACAAAACATAGATCAGATAGCGGAGGTATAGGTTATGGCCATTTCATGTCGTGTTCTCATCGTAGATGATGAATTATTAGTCAGGCAGGGGATTAAGCATCTGCTGAATTGGGAGCATGAAGGCTTTCAAATTGTCGGAGAAGCCTCTAACGGCAAAGAAGCGCTTGAATTGATCGAGCGTTTGGAGCCCCATATCGTCATTACGGATATCGTTATGCCTGTTATGGGCGGAGAGGAACTGACCCGTGCGATAAAGACGAGGTTTCCTCAAATCGAAGTCATTATTTTAAGCAGCTTTGGCGAGTTTGATTACGTAAGATCGACCTTCCAAAGTGGCGTTGCCGATTATATTTTAAAGCCTAAGCTGGAAGCCTTTCAGTTATTGGACATAGTAAAGCGTACAGCTCAGAAAATTCCTTCATTGAAGCTTGTAGAATCAGAGGATGAAGGAGGTTTGTCCATCCATGCGATGCTGGACAAGCTCCTATCCGGTTATGAAATTGATGCAAATGACGAGATCATTGCGGAAGCATTTCCCAATAACAAATATCAGCTGCTGGGCGCCGATTTAAAGCAAATCCAAACCAAGGGCATAGATGGGAATGGCGCTCCACAGTGGCTGGACCGAATGAAAGCGGAGCTTGAGACGGAGCTGCCGCAAGCCGTTTATTTCCACCTGCCTACCGAATCGAATATGGTCGTAATGCTCATTAACTTGGATAGCAGCGAGATGGCTGCTGTAACGAATATCACACGTAAGCTGGCGGCATGGACAAACGCTCAGTTTCCGGGGATTGGCTGGACGGTAGGCGAGTCTTTTTCTGATTTGAGGCAGCTGGCCCTCTATTACAAGGATCGTTTTCTCAAAATGAATGCTTATCGTTTCTTTCTTCCAGAATCCCAGCATCTCATCGTTTATGACGAGCTCCCGAAGAGCACGGATGAAATCCAGAGCTTTAACATGAATCATTTTACGGAGCTGATGAACAGGCGGCAATTTGACGACGCGTTCGGCAAGCTGCTTGAACATGTGAATGTTCTAGCAAGAAATTACAAGACGGATGTATTCGAATTTAAATCTTTTGTGAGCAATGTCATTTTCAATATTACGATTTTGCTTGGTCGCCTGGAGTCCGACATAAAGAAACTTGAGGAATCAAAATATAAATACTTCAAGCTGATCGGAGAATCGACGCATGCGAGCGAGACGATAACGCTGCTTAATGCTTTTATCAACGAGGCAAATGAAGTGATCGAGAAGAGAGGGGCCGCAGGCACCAATTCGAACATGACACAGCTGCTTCATTTTATACGCGAGCATTATGCGGAACCGTTAAGCCTCACGGAATTAGCAAAGCATTTTCATTTTAACCCATCCTATTTATCAAGCTATTTCACCTCRCATAATAAGGAGGGCTTCAGCGAATATTTGAATAAGATCAGGGTGGAGAAAGCCGCAGAGCTATTGCAGGACGATTCGTCATCCATTGCTGAAATTAGCGGTATGGTCGGTTATTCAGACCATAGTTATTTTACGAAGGTATTTAAGAAGTTAACGGGTTTGTCCCCAAGCCATTACAGAAAACAATACACAGGTAAGAAGAGGGATTAAGCGATGAAAGGTTTTTTGGATAAATTTAAGTATCAAAGTCTGTTTATTAAAATGTTTATGGTTACTCTGGTCAGTATTATCACGGTATCGTTACTTACGACCCTGGTCACGATTCAAATGTCAGAAAAGCTGTTTATGAATACATTCAGCATTACGAATTCAAAAATCATCAACCAAATCCAGGCAAATTTTGAGTCTTTTAATTATTCGGTCGTCACGGCTTCCAACAATGTTTTGCAGAACGGGGCAATTAAAGGTTTTTTGACGAACCCCGACATGGACACGCTTGCCTCATTAAAAAGCTATTACCAAGCCAGTCAGCAGATGGATCGGATTCAATCCAACGTAGCGGCATATCCGGTCACGATGACCATTACGGGAATCAATCGAAAAAGCCATTCGACGGACAGCTATTATTGGCCTAATTCGGTGGAGAAGCTGAGAAACAGCCTGTTAACCGTTAACACGCTCATACAGCCTAAGCGACTTATCTACCAGTTGGATAAAGAAAACCTTACCGGCGCGTCCAATGAAGATCCGGTCATCGTCGCTTCCAGAGCGCTAATGGAGAGGACGAGCGGCAATCAATACGGCATTCTTTATTTTGCCATACGGGAAAGCGACTTCAAGCGATTTTACACAAGCTTTACGAGCAGCGGCAATGACGTTGCCATATTGGATCGATCCGGCATGGTTGTATCAAGCAACCGCTCCGACCTGATTGGCAGACAAGAGCAGGGCCTGCTCGGTTATGCGCAAGAAATCGAAAAGCAGCAGCTGAAATACAAAGAAGTTAGCGTGATGGGGAAAAACAGTCTGGTGCTGTCCGAATACTTGCCTGTATACGACTTTTACCTGGTTAATCTCATTGATAAGCAACAGGTGCTGAGCGAGATGGTCGATTTCAAGACAGTCGCGCTTATTTGTGTTGCTATCGTAATTGTCGCTCTGATCATTGTTTTTCTAATATCCAGACGATTAACGAAGTCCTTAACTCTCCTTGCCAGACAAATGCCGCGGATTGCTGAAAATAACTTTGACAATTACATAACCGTGACGGGCAGCTACGAGATCAAGGAGCTTGGAAAAGCTTACAACTACATGCTGGATGAGTTAAACGATTATATCCAAAAGCTGATTCAGACGCAGAAGGATCAACGAAATGCAGAGCTCTCCGCTTTGCAAATGCAGATCAACCCCCATTTTTTATACAATACGCTCGCGTCCGTCAAGATCCTTGTTCAACAGGGAAACAAGGAGAAAGCGGCAGCTACCATCAATGCGCTTATATCGCTGTTGCAAAACACGGTAAGCAATATCAGCGAAACGATTAGTGTGGCCCAAGAACTCGTGAATTTGAAAAACTACGTTTTTATTAACCACGTGCGATATGGCGAGCAGATTACGGTCAATTATTTCATTGCCGAGGACTGTTACGGTTATCACATTCCCAAGCTCATTATCCAGCCCTTTATTGAAAATGCCTTCTTCCATGCCTTCCAAGAGCGCAGCGAAGGGCATATCTATGTACTTGTTTCACGCGAGGAGAATGCGCTTGTGTGCGAGGTTGTCGATAACGGCGTTGGCATGGAGGGCTATGATCATGAAAATCCTGCCCACAGCTCGATTAGCACAAGCCATTTCTTCTCCGGCATAGGCATACGCAATGTGCATGATCGGCTTAGACTGCTGTACGGAGAAGAATTCGGCGTTGCCATCGTGAGTAATATCGGTGACGGTACGAGAGTGAAGATTAGGCTGCCTCTTCATAAGACCTAAAGAAAGTACCAATAAGCAAATAATTTTCTAATTACATAATAACGATTGGAAAGGTAACAATAGAATGACAAATCCGCACAAATATATTGCTAACGAGTCGTTTTGTTGAATTGTTATACTGATAACCGTTAGCTAATAAATGTGCTTAGACAAAGCTTAAAGGGGTTGAATGGAATTGAAAAAACTACTCGCAGTTATGCTTGCCAGCTTCGTACTGCTGACAGCATGCGCAGGCAAAGAAAACAATGTACCAAACAATGGCGGCACTCCCGCTGAAGGCACGAAGGAAATTACAGTATGGGCATGGGATAAAGCATTTAATATCGGGGCAATGGAACGTGCCAGCGAAGCTTACAAGACCAAAAATCCTGATTCTGACCTGAAGGTCAACATCGTGGAAAATGCACAGGCAGATATTATTCAAAAATTGAACGCAGGCTTGAATGCAGGAACGACTAAAAGCTTGCCGACAATCGTTTTAATTGAGGATTACCGTGCGCAAAGCTTCCTGCAGGCGTATCCGGATGCTTTCTTCGAATTAACGGATTTCATTAAACCGGCTGATTTCGCAGATTACAAAATCGGACCTACAAGCGTAGACGGCAAGCAATACGGTGTACCGTTCGACTCAGGCGTAGCCGGTTTGTACGTAAGAAGCGACTATTTGACAGAAGCAGGCTATAAAATCGAAGACCTGCAAAATATCGACTGGAAAAAATTCATTGAGATCGGTAAAGCAGTGAAAGCAAAAACAGGCAAGTCATTGCTTACGCAAGATCCGAATGACCTTGGCTTGATCCGTATGATGATTCAATCGGCCGGTTCATGGTACCTGAAGGAAGACGGTACGACTCCTAACCTTGCGGGCAATGAAGCGCTTAAAGAAGCGTTTGAAACTTACAAAGAGCTCATGGGCGCTGACATTGTGAAGGTTACTTCAGATTGGAGCCAGTTTGTAGGCGGCTTTAACAGCGGAGAAGTTGCAACTGTTCCTACTGGAAACTGGATTACGGCTTCCGTTAAGGCAGAGGCTTCTCAATCCGGCAAATGGTCAGTCGTTCCTTTCCCTAAGCTGACTAACAACCCGAACTCGGTAAATGCTTCCAACCTAGGCGGCAGCTCGTGGTATGTCATGAACGTTGACGGAAAAGAAGCAGCGGCAGAATTTCTGAAACAAACCTTCGGTTCCGATGTTGATCTTTATCAGAAGCTCGTGACGGAGATCGGTGCGATCGGTACCCTGAAAGCTGCGGCTGCCGGCGACGCGTACAAGCAGGCTGATGAGTTTTTTGGCGGGCAAAAGGTAATCGAGGATTTCGCAAAATGGACAGAGCAAATTCCTAGCGTGAACTACGGCATGCACACGTACGCAGTTGAAGATATTCTCGTCGTGGAAATGCAAAACTATTTAGGCGGCAAGGCAATTGACGATGTGCTCAAAGACGCGCAAGCGCAAGCTGAAACGCAAGTTAAATAAAACAGACCATACGGCTATGAAATAAGACCGGGGGCCTTCTCCTTCTCCTGCATCGCAATTGATTGATCCGGCTACAGGAGCTGGAGGGCCCCTATGGTTTTATTCCCGTAAAGAGAGGGGTTAGGCTAACGTGAAAGCAGCGAAGCCTGGCGTGAGAATTCGCACTAGAGCTAATTTGACTGGCTGGATGTTTATCATTCTTGCGGTTGTCATGATTGCGGCGTTTTATTTTTATCCGATGATTCAGGCGCTACTACTATCGTTCAAATCAGGTAAAGGAATGAATTTGAAATTTACCGGCTTTGACAATTATGTTCGGCTATTTAGCGATAAGACGTTTTTAACCGCAGTGAAGAACACGTTTATTTATTTGGTCATTCAAGTTCCAGTCATGATCGTACTTGCTATGTTTATATCTGTATTACTAAACGACAGCAAATTGAAATTTAAAGGATTTTTCCGTACGGCAATATTTTTGCCTGCCGTTACCTCGCTTGTAGCTTACTCCGTTATCTTTAAATATTTGTTTGCTACGGAGGGCTTAGTTAATAAACTGTTAACGAACCTTCATTTGATCGCAAACCCCATTCAATGGATTACGGATCCGTTCTGGGCGAAAGTAACCGTTATTATCGCAATCACATGGCGCTGGACAGGTTATAATATGATTTTCTACTTGTCCGCGCTTCAAAATATTGATCATTCGATCTACGAAGCAGCAAAAATCGACGGTGCCTCTTCCACGAGACAGTTTTTTGGAATTACCGTGCCGCTGCTAAAGCCGATCATTTTGTTCACTTCCATTACTTCAACAATCGGTACCTTGCAATTGTTTGATGAGGTTGTCAATATTACGAAGGGCGGACCGGGTAACGCATCCATGTCCATCTCTCAGTATATCTATAACCTGTCCTTCAAATATTCGGCCGATTTCGGTTATGCAGCTACCGTCTCGTATTCAATTGTTATCATGATCGTCATCTTGGCGTTCATTCAGTTCAAAGCGGCAGGTGATAAAAATGGATAAGCTCAAGCGTGTTTTTGTCTATATTTTTCTAAGCGTGCTTGCTTTCGTTTCGATCTTCCCGTTTCTTTGGATGATCATCAGCGCTACGAATAAATCGGCCGACGTAACCAAAGGAAGATTGCTTCCCGGCAGTCAGCTTTTCGAAAATATCAATCAGCTGTTCAGTACGGTGGACATTTTGCCCGCATTGCTGAACTCAGCAAAAATTTCAGTAACGACGACGGTTCTCGCCATGGTTATTGCCTCTTTGGCGGGCTACGGCTTTGAAATTTATCGCAGCAAGGCAAAGGATGTTGTATTTAACATCCTGCTGCTTTCCATGATGATTCCTTTCGCAGCCATTATGGTCCCGTTGTATCAAATGTTCGGGGGAATTTCACAGGTCATTCCTTTCATCGGTCTTGACACATTGTCAGGGGTTGTATTGCCGACCTTTACGACAGCGTTCCTGATTTTCTTCTTCCGTCAAAATACAAAAATGTTTCCGCGGGAGCTGCTTGAAGCCGGCCGGATTGATGGTCTAAATGAAATCAGTCTTTTTTTCCGGATCTTCATGCCAACGATGAAAACGACCTATGCGGCAGCAGGCATTATCACGTTTATGTCGAGCTGGAACAACTATCTCTGGCCGCTCATCGTTTTGCAATCACCGGAGAAAAAGACAGTCCCGATGCTAATTTCCAACTTGGGTTCAAGCTATTCCCCGGATTATGGTATTATTATGACGGCTATCGTTATTTCGACGATTCCGACCGCGCTCGTTTTCTTCTTAATGCAGAAGCATTTTGTAGCGGGGATGACAGGTTCAGTGAAATAGTCAAACGAAAAGTCAGGTGGCTGCGTGCTTCTTACGCGGCCCCTGACTTTTAAATAAATTTAAGGGGAAAAACAATGAATAAGATGAAACCGAATATAAGCTGGCTCACTGATGTGAGCATATTTGCTGTGAACCGATTGCCTGCGCATTCTGATCACCGTTATTACGAGTCGATAGAGGAAGCGGCAGCGGAAGCTCCGATGGCTTTGCGTCATTCTTTGAACGGCAGCTGGAAGTTCAGCTATGCGGTAAAGCCTGCGGACCGTCCCGAACATTTTCATCAAATTGATTATGATGTGGATGGATGGAAAGATATTGAAGTGCCTGGACATATTCAATTACAAGGCTATGGCAAGCCTCAATACGTTAATACGATGTATCCATGGGATGGTCATAACGACATACGTCCGCCGGCTATTCCGGAGGATCATAATCCAGTGGGCAGCTATGTAAAATATTTTTCGGTACCTGCCCAAATGGTGGGCAAACCTGTGTACCTTTCCTTTCAAGGGGTGGAATCGGCATTCTATCTTTGGCTGAACGGCGAATTCGTCGGATATAGTGAAGACAGCTTTACGCCATCGGAATTTGACCTCACTCCGTTTCTAGCAGAAGGAGAAAATAAACTAGCAGTAGAAGTGTATCAGCGGAGTACCGGCAGTTGGCTGGAAGATCAGGATTTCTGGCGTTTCTCGGGTATTTTCCGCGATGTTTATTTATATACCGTTCCTAGCATTCATGTTCGCGATCTATTTGTGCATGCGGAGCTGGATAACACGTATACGCAGGGCAATCTGCGCGTAGATTTGAAGCTGTCCGGCGCGCAGCCGTCCAGCATAGTGATCGAGTTAAAGGATGCGGATGGACGTACAACCGCTTCGGAGAAGTCTGGTTCTGTAACAAGCGACACTTTCTCTTTGTCTCTTGATGCTGGCAAAGTAACACCTTGGAGCGCAGAAAATCCTTATTTATACATGCTGTATATTTCGGTATATGACTCGTTAGGTAACCTTATAGAGGCGATTCCGCAGAGAGTCGGCTTCCGTACCTTTGAAATGATGGATAAGGTTATGCATCTCAACGGCAAGCGTATCGTCTTCAAGGGTGTCAACCGTCACGAATTCAACAGCCGCAGGGGACGTTCGATTACGAAGGAAGATATGCTGTGGGATATTGCCGCCATCAAGCGTAACAACCTAAATGCTGTCCGCACCTCACATTATCCGAATCAGTCGTTATGGTATGAGCTTTGCGATATATACGGCGTCTATGTCATCGACGAAATGAACCTTGAAACACATGGCTCATGGCAAAAAATGGGCGCTGTTGAACCGTCCTGGAACATCCCGGAAAACAAGCCGGAGTGGCAGCCAATCGTTATGGATCGGGCGATTTCTATGGTTGAACGCGATAAGAACCATCCATCGATTCTCATTTGGTCCGTCGGTAATGAAGCTTACGCAGGGGAAGTGCTGCTTAATGTTTCGAACTACTTCCGCGAGACGGATCCAAGCAGGCTCGTCCATTATGAGGGCGTATTCCATAACCGGAAATATAATGCGACAAGCGATATGGAAAGCAGGATGTATGCCAAGCCTGCGGATATCGAGCAATATTTGAATGATAATCCGGATAAGCCATATATCAGCTGTGAATACATGCACGCCATGGGCAATTCGGTCGGCGGCATGCATAAATATACGGAACTTGAGCAGAAATACGCCATGTACCAAGGCGGCTTCATTTGGGATTATATTGATCAAGTCATTGTGAAAAAGGATCGTTACGGCAAAGAATTCCTGGCCTTCGGCGGTGATTTCGACGACCGAGCGACCGATTACAATTTCTGTACGAACGGCATTGTGTATGCGGACCGCAAGGAATCGCCTAAAATGCAGGAGGTTAAGTTCCTCTACCAGAATATCAAGCTTATTCCGGATCGGCATGGCGTGAAGGTGATCAATGAAAATCTGTTCGAGGGCACAGATGCTTATGATTTGGTTATTGCGCTGCATCTTGAAGGCGAAGAAATTTTCCGAAGCAAGCTGGCTGTTGACGTTGCAGCGCAATCGGAAGCTTATGTGAAGCTGGAGCTGCCGAGCGCGGATGAGCCAGGCGAATATGCGCTCCATGCCTCGCTTCATTTGAAAGAGCGTACTCTTTGGGCAGAAGCCGGACACGAAACCTCATTCGGGCAATATGTATTTGTAACGGAACAAGATACAGCACCAAAACAGCCGTCGGGGTCGCTCCGAGTCGTCGAGGGGGATGTCAACATTGGCGTTCATGGCCGAGATTTCAGCATTATGTTCTCGAAACAGGCCGGAACGCTTATTTCCTTGAATTATGCGGGCAGAGAGCTGATCGCGATTCCACCGGCTCCACTATTCTGGCGCGCGACTACCGATAATGATAAAGGTTTCTCGCTAGGCTTTGATTCCGGCGCTTGGTTTGCGGCGAGCTTGACACGTAAGTGTACCGGCGTTGAATTGTCGGAGGAAGCGGGAAGCGCAACCGTCACCTTCCGTTACAAGCTAAGTATTAGCGCTGACGTGTCGGTTACGGTTTCCTATAAGGTTCTTGCAGATGGCAGCCTGAACGTGAAATCACGTTATGAAGGAGCAGAAGGACTGCCTAAGCTTCCGATATTTGCACTTTCTTTCAAAGTTCCGGCAGATTATTGCCATTTGGACTGGTATGCGATGGGGCCGGAGGAAAACTATATCGATCGGGCATTTGGAGCGAGACTCGGCGTATTCCAAAATGACGCTGCCGATAATGTTTCCGKGTATGTGGTTCCACAGGAATCAGGCAACCACACAGGAGTACGCCGTGTAAGCATCAGCAATGATTATGGTCAAGGGATTCGGATTACGGCTCCTGCGAAGCAGCCGGTCGAATGCAATATTTCGCCGTTCACAGCCTTCGAGCTGGAGAGTGCTTATCACCATTATGAGCTGCCTAACGTACACTACACCGTAGTTACAGTAGCTGGCAGACAAATGGGTGTCGGCGGCGACGACAGCTGGGGTGCTCCAGTCCATGACGAGTATTTGATTCCGGCGAATCAAGAGCTGTCTTTTGAATTTAATATCGAGCGGTTGTAAGCACATAGACTAAAAGCAGGGCATATGCTCTGCTTTTTTTGTTTTTCACATCACTTATGCATGATATGATAAAGTGAAATAGCGCTATGAGCATGGAAGGGAGATTGTCGTCATATGTTTGAGCATTTGGTTTCCTTTAAATTCAAAGAAAAATTGTCCGCCAGCAAAGAAAAGGAGCTGCTGGATGCGTTATATTCGCTGCCGTCGAGAATTCCGGGAATCATACAATTGACAGCCGGCAGTAACGAAACGACGGAAACCGGCAATATTCAAGGCTATACACTCGGGCTTAGGGTAACCTTTACCGATCAACAGGCTTTGCTCGATTATGGCCCGCATCCCGCGCATCAAAGCTTCGTAAGCTTACTGGACGGACTTATTGATAATGTGATCGTCATTGATTATCCAATCGTTTAACGGTTATCATTGAAGATATCACAAGACGAAAATGAAGCAGGCAGGGTGAATGTATGGCAGACAAGGAAGAGTTGGTCCGGTTCGGGGTCTCTTTCCCGGCGCCTTTAATCGATCAGTTTGACCGTTATATCGATGAGCAAGGCTACACAAACCGATCCGAGGCCATTCGTGACATGGCTAGGCGAGCTTTGCTGGAACCGTCCCGAATGAACGGCCAGGAGCATGTGGCGGGAACGATCGTACTCGTCTACGACCATCACGCAAGCGATCTTCCGATCGTGCTGATGGAGGTACAGCATCGCTTTCATCATGATATCATCTCCAATATGCATGTCCATTTGAATCACGATCAATGCTTGGAGGTTATCGTCGTGAGAGGACAGCTTGCGCGGCTGCGTTCGCTGCATCAGCAGATTCAAGCGCAAAAGGGCGTCATTTATGCCGAGCTTTCGGTAACCTACGCGGACAAGCATGATCATGGCAAAGAGCATACGCATGAGTGATATTTTTAATTATTTTTGAGCAATCCCCAGGGCTGTGAGCGCGAATACGTGCTTACAGTCTTTTTAATATATAAGAATTTATAAGTTTTCACATATAAATGTGCTTATATATCTCCGCGAAACGATAGCTTTTGCCACTGAGGGCGGCGACAGCCGTTTACGCTTGTCTGTTACGTATTCCAAGCGAAGCCAAGAAAAAATGGTGAATTCGCAATTGGGTCGTGTTACAATATCGTATAATCGTGTTACGAAAATCAACACAAACAGGGGGATTAAAATGAAAAGATTTTATTCAAGAACGGTGTTTGCGCTCGCTGTTCTTCTGCTTGTTGCCGGCTGCAGCACGGCAAAGCCGGCAGAAAACTCTGCGCCAAAGGATGAGCTTGTTGTAGCCATAGGCGCAGAGCCGGATACGGGCTTTGACCCGACTAAGGGCTGGGGCCGTTATGGGTCGCCGCTTTTCCAGAGCACGCTGCTGAAGCGTGATGATCAGTTAAATATCGTAAACGATCTTGCGACAAGCTACACGGTCAGCGAAGACGGTAAGACGTGGACGGTTAAGCTTCGGAACGACGTTACCTTCTCAGACGGGGAACCTTTAACAGCCGAGGATGTTAAGTTTACCTTTGATACGATAGCCAGCAATGGAGCGGCCATTGATTTGAAAAATTTGATAAGCGTAAAGGCGGGTCAGGATGAAGTGATTTTCCAGCTTCATAAGCCCCAATCTACCTTTGTTTATAATCTGATCACTACAGGGATTGTTCCTAAGCATGCTTATAGCAGCACTTATGCAGAAAAACCGATTGGGTCCGGACCGTTTACATTCGTGCAATGGGATCGGGGACAGCAGCTGATCGTAGAGGCGAATGCAAATTATTACGGAGCCAAACCTTCAATCCATAAGCTGACCTTTCTATTCTTGAATGAGGATGCTGCTTTTGCGGCAGCGAAGGCGGGCAGCGTCGATGTGGCCTACATTCCTTCTGCGTTTAGCCATCAAGAAGTTGCCGGGATGCGCCTTGAAGCAGTCAAGACGGTGGATAATCGGGGAATCGCATTTCCTTACGTGACGGCGGGCGGCAAAACGGACAAGGGATATGCGATCGGGAATGATGTTACGGCAGACAAAGCGATTCGTGTAGCAATCAACACCGTTATTGACCGTCAACAGCTGGTCGAGGGTATTTTGGAAGGCTACGGTTCACCAGCTTTCACCGCGAACGACGGACTGCCTTGGTGGAACGAGGACACTGTAATCAAAGACAATGATGCGGACGCTGCATCGCAGATATTAGCCGATGGCGGCTGGATTGACAGCGATAAGGACGGCATTGTTGAGAAAGGATCGCTTAAGGCGGAGTTTACGCTGCTTTATCCATCCGGAGACGTTACCCGGCAATCGCTTGCTTTGGCAGCCGCTGATATGGTAAAAAAAGCTGGCATTCAAATCAACGTTGAAGGCAAGAGCTGGGATGAGATAGAGAAGCTCATGCATTCAAATGCAGTGCTGCTTGGCTGGGGCAGCCATGATCCGCTGGAAATGTTCAATCTTTACAGCAGTGAGTATGGCGGTGTTGATTATTATAATACCGGCTATTACAGCAATCCGGCCGTGGATAAGCTGTTTGAGCAAGCGCTTGATGCCCGTACCGAAGAAGAAGCTCTGTCCTTCTGGAAGCAAGCGCAATGGGACGGTCAAACAGGGCTGAGCGTGCAGGGCGATGCGCCTTGGGCTTGGCTCGTCAATATCGATCATCTTTATTTGGTGAAGGATGGGCTAGACATCGGCAAGCAGCGCATTCAGCCGCATGGTCACGGATGGCCGGTTACGGACAACATCGAAAGCTGGAGCTGGACAAAGTAGAAAGCGGGAAGAGGTTCTTGCATGTTTCGAGGAATTGCAGTTTTTATAGGTAAAAAAATCATTCGTCTGCTTCTTTTGCTGGCCTCGGTCAGCATCATTACCTTTACGCTTGTCGCGATGTCGCCCATTGATCCCGTACAATCATACATCGGTGCGGATGTGATGCGTGTCGGAGCGGAGCAGCGGGAAGAGATTGCCGCGTATTGGGGACTAGATCGTCCGTTTGCGGAACGATTCTTAAAGTGGGCTTCTGCTTTACTTCAAGGTGATTTGGGAACCTCGATGATTTACCGAGAGGCTGTGACCAAAGTTATCGGAGAGCGATTTATGCATTCAGCCTTGCTCATGGCGTTCGCATGGATGCTCTCGGGTGTCATGGGTTTTGCTGCGGGCGTGGTTTCGGCGTTAAAAAGAGATTCTTGGATCGATCGTATGATCACAAGCTACTGCTATACGCTTGCCTCGACACCGGCCTTTTGGATCGGACTGCTGCTCATGATGGTGTTCGCGGTTTGGCTCGGCTGGCTGCCTGTCGGGCTCGGCGTGCCGGCAGGGGTGCTGGCAGGAAGCGTCACAGCCGGCGACTATATCCGCCATATGATTTTGCCTGGCATTACTTTGAGCGTTGTCGGGATTGCGCCGATTGCTTTGCACACGCGGCAGAAGCTGATCGACGTGATGGATAGCGACTATATCTTATTTGCCAAAGCAAGAGGCGAAAGAGGCGCGGGCTTATTTTTTAGACATAGCCTGCGCAATATTGCGCTGCCTGCGATTACGCTGCAATTCGCTTCATTCGGTGAGTTGTTCGGGGGAGCGGTGCTCGTAGAGCAAGTTTTCTCGTATCCCGGACTGGGGCAAGCCACAGTAGAATCCGGGTTGCGAGGCGACGTGCCGCTTCTTATGGGGCTCGTTCTATGCAGTACGTTGTTCGTATTTACGGGAAATGCCTTAGCAGATTACTTTTATCGGATGGTTGATCCGAGGCTGCGGCTGGGGAAGGGGATGAGGGGGTGAATCAACCGGCCTCAGTTCAGAAAGAGAAAGAGCGGCGGCGCTGGAACGAACGGCGGAGGACGCTTGTATCCGCGGCAGCTGCGGCAGTCCTGCTTGCAAGCATAGGAATTGGCAGTTGGCTGCTCGGCGCTTCAGGGCTCTCCGTTCAGCTGGAAAGCCGAAACCTGGCGCCATCTCTATCTCATCTATTCGGCACGGATTGGCTGGGCAGGGATATGCTCTCCCGAACCGTAAAAGGACTTGCCTTAAGCATTCAGGTAGGTTTGCTTGGTGCGGCATGCAGTGTCGTAATCGCTGCCATCATGGGACTTATGGCAGCAACGCTTGGCAAAACCGCTGATCGCATCATTACTTGGCTGATCGATGTGTTCTTAAGCGTTCCTCATCTCGTCATGCTCATTTTGATCGCTTTTGTTTGTGGAGGCGGGCTGAAGGGAGTCGCTGTCGGAATTATGCTCACACACTGGCCGAGCCTTGCCCGCATCATTCGCGCTGAGGCGCTGCAGCTGATGTCCGCGGAATATGTGCTCGCAGCGAGAAAGCTTGGAAGCTCTCGCTATGCCGTTGCGACACGCCATTTGGCGCCGCATTTACTGCCGCAATTGCTTGTGGGGTTCCTTATTCTTTTTCCGCATGCCGTGCTGCATGAAGCGGCTGTAACGTTTCTGGGTCTTGGAATGTTCCCGCATCAGCCAGCCATTGGCATCATTCTTTCTGAATCGATGCGTTATTTATCGAGCGGTATGTGGTGGCTTGCCGTATTTCCCGGCTTAGGACTGCTGCTCACCGTAAGAGCATTCGACAAGCTTGGCAATCATCTTCGGCAGCTGGTTGATCCACGCCATACCCATCTTTGACAGTTAAGCCGATCGTCGTCATTTCAAATAGAAAGGAGGGAAACCCGTGCCGCTGTTAGAGGTAAATAAACTATCGATCTCGTTCATGCAATATACGAAGGGAAGCCGGCAGGAGCCGGTCAATGTCATCGAAGAGCTGGATTTTGCGATAAACGAAGGAGAAATCGTTGCGCTCGTCGGAGCAAGCGGATCGGGTAAAAGCCTGCTCGCGCATGCGATCATGGGCATTCTTCCTCCAAATGTCGTTATGTCCGGAAGCATCTCATACGGCGGAGCGCCGCTTGACGAAGCAAGGCTAAGACGCTACCGAGGCAAAGAAGTCGCCTTTGTGCCGCAATCCGTCAGCTATTTGAACCCACTCATGCGAGTTGGCAAGCAGCTTCGGACGAGGGAGGATGGATTGGAGCAGCATATTGAGCGTAAAAGCTTATTCGAGCGATTTCATTTGGGGAAGCATGTAGAACGGCTTTTTCCGTTCCAGCTCTCGGGCGGCATGGCCCGCAAGGTGCTTGTATCGACGGCCGCACTTGGCCGTTCTAGGCTGATTATTGCCGATGAACCGACACCGGGCATGCATCCGGGCGATGTTGAGGAAGCGTTGAAGCAATTCAAGCAGCTGGCAGAAGGAGGCTGCGCCGTATTGTTGATTACGCATGATATTGAGGCGGCTGTACGTATAGCGGATAAGGTCGCCGTTTTTTATGCGGGAACGTCGGTCGAGCTCGCTCCTGCCAGTGATTTTGCGGGTGATGGCGAGAGGCTTAGACATCCGTACAGTCAAGCGTTATGGCGCGCGCTGCCGAAAAACGGATTTGTTCCGCTGCCCGGATCGCAGCCAGGAAGAAGCCTTGGTCAGCAAGGCTGCCTCTTTGTTGATCGCTGTCCTTCGGCTGGGGAGCAATGCGGGACGATGCGGCCGGAGCCTCGTTCCATCCGGGGCGGAATCGTGAGGTGCTTACATGCAACTTGAGGGCAGGAATCTAGGCTGGCGATACGAGAGCGGTCCATGGCTGTTTACCGACTTTAACATTTCGGTGCAGCCGGGCGAAACCGTCGGACTTATCGGGCCGAGCGGAAGCGGGAAAACATCATTGGGACGACTGCTCGCGGGTTATGTGAAGCCAATCGCGGGCGAGGTAATCGTAGCGGGCCGAAAAAAACACAATAACGGTTATGATCCGGTTCAAATGATATTCCAGCATCCGGAGCGCGCGGTCAATCCAAGGTGGCGAATGGCTAAAACGTTATCAGAAGGCTGGTCTCCGGATGATCCGCTGCTTGAGGCGCTAGGGATCAGAGAAGACTTTCTGCAGCGTTATCCGAACGAGTTGTCCGGTGGTGAGCTACAGCGATGCTGTATAGCCAGGGCGCTGGGACCGGGCACCAAATTTCTGATTGCGGATGAAATGACGACGATGCTGGATGCGATTACGCAGGCTCAAATCTGGCATACCGTGCTGGATATCGCTGCGGCCAGACAAATCGGTTTGCTGGTCATCAGTCATGATCATGCGCTCGTGAACAAAATATGCGACCGCACAGTTCCATTCGGATAAATGCCCGTACCATTTTGTATCAAAATCAAACCGTTTCGTTAGTCTTGTTTTTCCATCAGCCGGCGCAGCTTAGACTCGGTTGAGGACTCAGGCGCCGGCGTATACACGCTGCATCTCAAATCGGAAGGCCCCTGCACTTGAAAAGAAGTCAGATGAAATAACATTTTCCCCACCTTCGCATGCCGAAATTCAAGCAGTACATCCGGAGCTGAGCTGACCTGGCTTTGCTCCCAAAGGTACTGAAACTCCGGATGGCTGCCCTTCATTTCCTCAATAAACCGCTCATACCAATCATCTTGCACATATTGGCCGTAATAGGCGCGAAAGATAGCCAGATAGCCGCCTACAAAATGCTCCCAATTTCCCGCAAGCCTGCGAAACTCTTTGCGCGTGAACAACAGCTGGATCATATTTCGCTGTTCGGCAGGTATTTGTTCGAAATCCATAAACACATGCGAGGCTGCTGCATTCCATCCGACAATTTGGCAGCGGCGATCGGATATGATCGTGGGACAAAAACGCAGCTCCTGCAGGATTCGCTTGAGTGATGGCGTAATTTCCGAATGCTCCTCGTCAATCATATGATTGATGTGACCGGACCCCAAGGCAAGTGCATATAAATATTTCCGCTCGTCGTCATTCATTTGCAGCGCCGCAGCCACGCAATCGAGAACGGAGCCGGATACTTTAATATCTCTGCCCTGCTCAAGCCATGTATACCAGGTTGGACTTACGCCGGCAAGCTGCGCAACCTCTTCTCTGCGTAAGCCAGGTGTTCTTCGCCGGGCACCGGGAGGGAATCCCGCGGCTTCGGGAGAGATTTTGGCCCGCTTTGATTTTAAGAACGAAGAGAGAGCCTGTAATCTTGTTTCTTGGTTAATCATATCTATCATCCCTGTTCTTCCATTATCGTGGTACTCATTATACTATAATAAACTACAACTTGTAATAGGATAACTTCTGTGACAAACTACAATTCATAAAGGAGTTTGCGAAGGAGGGTTCACGATGGAACGAGTCGTAATTACAGGGATGGGCGTCATATCGCCGCTTGGGAACAGCGTGGAACAATTTTGGAACGGATTAGTAAACGGGAGATCTGGTATATCATCAATCGATTCTTTCGATACTAGTAAGCATAAATCGAAAATCGGAGGCCTTGTGCGGGATTTTGATGCAGAGGCGCGATTTGGACGGAAGGAAGCCCGCCGCATGGATCGGTTCAGCCAATTTGCGATTGCGGCGGCGGAACAGGCATTGGAGGATGCATCACTGTCAATGGACGATACGGATCGTGAACGCGTAGGCGTTTATGTAGGCTCCGGCATCGGCGGCATTCAAACCTTGCTCGGCCAAGCTGAGGTCCTGCACGAGAGAGGGCCTGACCGGGTGAGTCCAACTCTAGTCCCGATGATGATCGCGAACATGGCCGCAGCGATGATCAGCATTCGCTTCGGTACGCAGGGTCCTTCCATGTCGCCTGTTACGGCTTGCTCCATAGGGAATACTGCAATCGGGGAAGCCTGGCGTCTCATACGTTCAGGCAGCGCGGATGTGGTTATCGCAGGAGGCGCAGAAGCAGCAATTACAGATATATCACTGGCAAGCTTCGGCAACGCTACATCCATTTCGACCCGAAACGAAGAGCCAGAGCAGGCAAGCCGGCCCTTCGATGCCGGTCGCGACGGGTTTGTGATGGCTGAGGGTGCCGGCATACTTGTGCTGGAGTCTTTATCACATGCGCAGCGCAGAGGCGCTCGTATTCATGCAGAGGTCATCGGCTACGGCGCCAGCTCAGATGCCTATCATATGGTAGCCACGCATCCGGAGGGCATTGGTGCTTACCAAGCAATGAAGCATGCTTTGCGAGAAGGGGGCCTAGCGCCTGACCAGATTGATGTGATCAGCGCGCATGCCACCAGCACGGAAATCGGAGACCGCTCGGAAACTGCGGCGATCAAAAAACTGTTCGGCGAGCAAGCCTATCGAATTCCTGTGACTGCGAACAAGTCGATGACAGGACATATGCTCGGGGCTGCGGGCGGAGTGGAAGCCATCGCTTTAGTGAAGAGCATACAGGAGGGCGTGATCCCGCCGACCATCAACCTGGAGGAGCCTGATTCCGTTTGCGATCTCGATTACGTGCCAAACGAGGCTCGTAAGGCGGATATTGAAATCGGGATGTCCAATTCCTTTGGCTTCGGCGGTCATAACGCGGTTATTATATTGAAGAAATTTACAAAATAAAAGCGTTGTATTGAGCATGGTTTTTCATTACAATTGATAATGATTTTCATTTATTGCTGCCGAAGGCAGCGGTAAGGTTAAGGAGAGGAGCGCGGCTGAAATGAGCACGCTTGATCATTATCAATTATTGCGCGATGTCATTTTTGAAATCGGACATGCGGGAACAGGAATAGAGAAGCCAAGCTGGGTTGACGGTTACACGCCGTTAGCCCGGCATACTTTGCTTTATTTGGCCAAAGGCGAAGGGCATTTAACGATAAACGGACAATCTAGTATCTTAGAGCGGGATTCGCTGCATATGCTTGCCCCGGGAACGATTGCGGATATGGAGCTTTTGTCGTTGCTTGGAACGGAGCTATATTGGGTAACATTTGATTGGTACCGCTTGACGGAACGAACGGAAGCGGGGAGATCCTATCGGCGCGAGCTTACTTTTCCGCTGACAGGGAGGCTGCAAATGAACGGAAGTCTCTTCAAGCGTTATTTGTATTTGCTGACCGCCGCCGGGGAGAAAGACAGCGGGCAAAGTCAACTGCTTGCACAGCATCACTTGTCTGATTTGTTGAACGCGATGCTTAGGCATGCGGAGCCTGCCGACAATAACGAGATGGAAGACCGACTTAGATTGACGGTTGATTATATGCAAAGCCATTACCGGGAAGCAATCAGAGTCAATAAGCTGGCTGAATTAGCGCGGCTTCATCCGTCTTATTATTCGCAAATCTTTAAGAGAACGATGGACAAAACTCCCGTGTCGTATTTAACCCATTTGCGCATGAACAAGGCGAAAGAGATGCTTCTGACAACCGATAAGCCGGTTAATGATATCGCTGCCGATGTGGGTTACGAGGATGAGTTTTATTTTAGCCGGCGGTTTAAGGAAACAAACGGGTATTCTCCAACCATTTATACAAAGAAACAGGATTTGAACATCATTTCCCTTTCCTCGCCTTATACGGACCATCTTTATACCCTTGGCCTTCATCCTTGCGCAGCGCAGGTGCATCGTTTTATGCCGCTCGTTACAAGGGAGCTTACACTGCCGAAGCATGCATCGGATCCTTGGGATATCAGCCGGCAGTCATTCAGCGATATGAAGCCTGATTTGATCCTCTGCAAGGACAATGTACTGGCAAAAGCGAAAGCCCATATTAACGATATCGCTCCGATCATTCCGATTTCCTGGGCAAGCAAAGATATATATGCCCATCATCAAGAGATTGCTGAGCTGGTGGACAGGAAATCGTCATCGCTCCGCTGGATGGATAATCACGAACGGAGATCAAAGCGTTTGCGAAAAAAAGCACAGGCATTGATTGGCGATGCCTCCGTTGCCATATGCGTTTCCCGTAAAAATGATCTGAGAATGTACGGGACGAGGAATATCGGGCATGTATTTTACCGCTCGCTGCAGCTTGCCATGCCTACTCGGATTAGACAAGCGCAGGGAGCGCACGCAGTAGGAACAGGCTTCAACTGGATGTCTATTAAACCGGACGAAATCAAAGATTTTGAAGCGGATTATTTATTCATCTCCTGCGAGACGGAACATGACCGCCAGCGAATTATGCAATATATTCATTCAAATCCACACTGGATAAAGCATCCGGCTATTCGAAGCGGTAAGCTTTTTTTTCTGGATTGGGAGAAGTGGATCGTGTATGCTCCGCACGGAATTAACCAACAATTAGAAGAGGTCGAGCGGCTGCTGCTCCTTTGACAGCAGCCGAAGTGTGTCAATCTTGGAATAATCCATGAATGATTCTTGAAATATGTCATGTACGGGTTAAGAGGGGAAGCTATAATTAAATAGTGATAATGATTATCAATATTATCAAATGGGGGGATATCGAGATCTATAGAGAGATGAAACGGAATAAATCATGGGTGACCGGCTTTTGGTTTACGGCGGCAGGGGCCGTACTATTGATATCCATATTTTTGTCGGTATCCTTCGGGGCGAAGGAGCTAAGCATTGCGGTGGTATGGGCTTCCGTTTTTCATTACAATCCGGATTTGACTGCCCATCAAATTATACAGGAATACAGGCTCCCGCGCGTGCTTGGTGCCGTCATTACCGGCATGGCCTTTGCTGTTGCGGGCGCGCTAATGCAGGGCGTCACAAGAAACCCGATGGCGGATACCGGCATTTTGGGAGTAAACGCGGGGGCAGCATTCGTAGTTGCGCTTTGTTTCGCTTTTTTGCCGAATCTAACCTACATGCAGCTTATACTTATGTCCTTTACCGGGGCTGCACTCAGCACAGTGCTCATTCTTTTATTAGGAACGGCAACGCAGGGAGGAATGAATTCCATTAGGTTAACGATAGCGGGAGCCGTTCTTGCTGCGATTCTTCACTCCTTCAGCAGCGGGATTGCAATTTATTACGAGCTGAGTCAAGATCTCGCTTTTTGGTACGCCGGCGGGGTTGCGGGAGTGAAATGGGAGCATCTTAAGCTTCTAGCGCCCATTGTTCTGGTCGTAATTATTGGTATCTCGACAATGGGCAGATCCATTTCTTTTTTGTCGCTTGGCGATGAGACTGCAGCAAGTCTCGGTATACATACGGGAAGAGTGAAAATGCTGGGGATGACGGCTGCGGTTATTCTTGCGGGAGCCTCGGTGGCCGTTGCGGGTTCAATCGGATTTGTTGGGCTTGTCGTGCCGCATATCGCCCGGCGTCTGATCGGCGTAGACTACCGGAAATTGATTCCTTTCTCGGCCCTGCTTGGCGCGATACTGCTAGTTTGGGCGGATTTTGCTTCTCGCATGGTTAATCCGCCGCGGGAGTTTGCGATTGGCGCGATGGTTGCATTAGTCGGCGTGCCATTTTTTCTATATCTGGCCAGGCAAGAAAGGCGGGAGCTTTAGAATGGCCAGCTTGGAGCAAAAACGAGCAGCTAGAGCAATTCTCATCGGGATTGTTTTGATTGCGGTTGCCATCGTTGTTGTCATTGTGAGTTTAAATACAGGAACGATCCGATTGTCTCCTACTGAAATTTGGAGGACGCTGCTTGGCGGCGGCACTGCAGACGAGAGGCTTGTGCTGTTTGAATATCGTCTGCCGCGTATCGTTGTTACCGCGCTTGCAGGCATCGGTCTTGGCATATCAGGAGCGGTTTTGCAGGGTATATCCCGCAATTCGCTTGCAGATCCGGGAATTCTGGGCATAAATGCAGGGGCGGCATTGGGTTTAATTATGTTTGTTACTTATTTTAGAACCATGGAAGGTCCTGCGGCGCTGCTGATTCCATTGTTTACCTTTGCCGGCGGGGCAGCTATATCGGTTCTTATCTTTGTCCTTGCTTACGACCGGTTTAAAGGCTTGATACCGATTCGTTTGCTATTAGTCGGCATTGCAGTGGAAGCAGGAGTCAGCGCATTTACGTTGTTTCTCTCGCTCCGGCTTGACGAGGATACGTACGCTTTTACAGCCCGTTGGCTTGCCGGAAGCGTATGGGGCAGGGAATGGGTGAATGCGGAGGCGCTGCTGCCGTGGATTGTTTTGCTTGTACCGGTCATATATATGCGTTCGCGCTCGCTCGATTTATTTGCCCTTGGTGATGAGACCGCATTAGGTGTCGGGAGCCAGGTTGGGAGAAGCCGCTTAGTTTTGGCAAGCCTTGCTGTTGCTTTGGCCTGCGCAAGCGTGTCGATGGCCGGCGGAATAGGTTTCATCGGTCTTATTGCGCCGCATCTTGCGAGGCGGCTGGCTGGGCCGCAGCATCGGCATTTTCTGCCGATCGCCGGTCTTATTGGCCTTGTCATACTTGTAACGGCAGATACCGTTGGCAGATCGCTTTTTCAGCCGAATGCCATCCCGGCAGGCGTTGTCGTAGCGGCTATTGGTGGCCCGTTTTTTCTATATTTACTTTTGCACACAAAACCTAACACCCGGAGGAATCGTTAAAATGACCAGAAAAATGTTTACTATGTTTGCTGCACTAATGCTTATGGTTGTCCTTTCTGCATGCGGAAAGCCGTCAGCATCCAATCAATCGGAATCCGGCACGAACACGCCGTCGCAAGCCCCATCCGAAGCGCCTGCTGCTGAGGAAGGATCAACCACCCATGATGCGAATGCGAAAATTGCATCGATGTCCATTCATATTACGAATAATCTGCTCGCACTCGGCATTAAGCCTGCAGGCTCGGTAGTTGGCGGCGATGTTAAGGATTTTCTGCCTCATGTCGCTGATCAGCTGCAAGGCGCGGCGAAGCTTGGCGTAGTCACCGATCCGGACATGGAATCCGTGCTGGCGCTGAAGCCGGATGTTATTTATTTGGATGAGGTTTATTCCGGCGGCGATCAGGCTAAATTCGAGAAAATTGCGCCTACAATCAGCATTGATATGGAGCAAGGCACTTGGCGAGACCATTTGACGCGGATTGCACAGCAGGTCGGCAAAGAGAAAGAAGCCGAGGCGTTCATTAAAGAATACGCAGCAAAAGCAGAGCGGGTAAAGGGTTTAATCAACGCGGAGCTGGGGGAAGATGCGAAGGTGATGGCAATACGCATGACAGCCAAGGAGCTGAGAGTCATGGGAATGAAGCGGCCGGTTGGACCTATCATGTTTGAGGATCTTGCTCTACATCCGGCGACAGGAGTAGAAAAAATAACGGAAGATCCTTACGCGGTCATCTCGCAAGAGGTGCTCCCGGACTTTGATGCGGATGCGATTTTCGTTATCATAAGCAAAGGGAACGAAGCGAAAGCCAAATTTGACGAGCTCGCGAAAAATTTGGTATGGCAAAATTTGAAGGCCGTGAAAAACGATCATGTCTATGTTTTGGACGGACAGAAGTGGCTCGATTACTCTTCTATCGGCCATAGTATGGCGCTTGATGATGCAGAGAAGCTGTTTACGAAATAAGCAAAGGATCGCATAAGGGAGCAGTCGCCCCTGATGCGATCCTTTTTTTATATATAAGAATTTAAAAGTTTTCACTTATAAATGTGCTTATCTATCTCCGCGAAACGATAGCTTTTGCCACTGAGGACGGCGACAGCCGTTTACGCTTGTGTGTCAAGGTTTCACCTGAGGCAGCAGCGGGTAAAAGGTAAGTAACCTATTTTTGGGGAGACGATTGGTTCATAGGGGGAATTACGTTTAGCAGCGTGGTTGAACCGCCCATCTAAAACGGAGAAGAAGGTGTTCATATGGCCAGACATAATCGATTTATTAGATGGTGTGTTTCCATCATTTTAATACTGATCATTATTTATTTGGGTTCGCGTGTCGATTTTATTTTCAAACCAGTGCTCTCGCTATTCAGCATGATTATCGTACCGCTTATGCTAGCAGGGTTTTTCTATTACCTTCTGCGTCCAATCGTCAATCTTATGGAACGCCGCATGGTCAATCGGACATTCGCCATTCTGCTCATTTATTTGGCTTTCGCCGCCATCATGGTCGTCTTCAGCCTTGGCGTTTGGCCATCGCTTCGCACGCAGTTGCTTAATTTGGTCGAAAATGCGCCAACGCTGTTCACTTCCTTAAGCGAGCAGGTGGCAGAGCTTGAACATAACGGCTTTATTTCCTCTTTCCTGCCAGAGAATTCAAGTCCGCTGTCCAAGCTGACAGAGTATCTGAATAAAAGCTTTACGCTGTTAACGGATTATTTCTCCGGCATGCTCACGTTCTTCTCTAATTTTGCGATAGTACTTATTACTTTCCCGATCCTTTTGTTTTACATGCTGAAGGAAGGAGGGAAGTTCGGAGAACAAATCGTCAGCTTCATTCCCAAGAGGTTCCGCAAGGACGGAACGGAAGTGATGGAGGATATCGATCATATGCTGAGCAGCTTTATTGTCGGCCGCGTAATCGTGAATCTGGCGCTTGGCGTCTTCATGTATGTAGGCTTCCTTATCATCGATCTGCCATATGCGCTTTTGCTGACGGTTGTGGCTGTCATTCTGAACTTTATTCCTTTTATCGGTTCATTCCTGTCTTCCGTGCCGATCGTAATTATTGGTTTCATCGAATCCCCGACTATCGCCATCTGGTCGATTGTTATCATTACGGTAGCCCAGCAGATTCAGGACAATCTGGTAGCGCCTTATGTCTTCGGCAAGCAGCTTGATATCCATCCCATGACGACGATCATTTTAGTGCTGGTTGGTGGAGACATTGCTGGCATTCTTGGTATTTTACTGATTATTCCGGTCTACATGATCCTAAAAATTGTATATTGCAGAGTGTATGAGCTTTTTTTTAAACAGCAATGGGAAAATGCCTGACATAGATCTGACACAAAGGATGTGTATTACAGCTCCATTTGGTATAATGACCTCAGCTAAGGCTAATTTACCGAAAGTACGGTGGCTTGAATAATATGGGGATTAACGGATTACAGGGAAAACGAGTCGTCATTGCCGGATCACGGAAAACGGATGAAATGGGCTTGATCATAGAGAAGCAGGGCGGAGTTCCAATCATTCGCTCATTGCAGGGATTAACGATGTTTGAAGAGGAACAGCTGGAAGAACCGCTGCGCAGGTTCGCAGAGCAGGGATCGGACTGGGTTATTTTAACGACGGGAATGGGATCGGAAAGCTTGGTCACCGCAGCTGGTAAGCTTGGGATTGGGCAAGATGTGATTGATCGGCTTTCTAATGCAAAGATCGCGGCAAGAGGCTATAAAACCTCTGCGTTTTTGAAGCGGAACGAGCTAAAGGCGGTCGTCAGTGATGATGACGGAACCATGCAGGGGCTCATAGAAAACCTTGCGTCTTTTGATTTTGAAGGACAGAGCGTATGGATTCAGCTTCATGGTGAAGCGGCGCCGGAGCTGGTCCGCTTTCTCGAAAATAAGGGCGCGGCTCATGTAGAGTCGGTGCTGCCGTATAGACATGTTCCGCCTGCAGATGCTACTTTGGCAATGCTAATGGAGGAGCTAATGGAAGCTGCCGTCGATACGGTTTGCTTTACAACTGCGGTTCAGGTGCATTATTTGTTCAGACATGCRATCGCGCAAGGCCGCAAGGAGCAGCTCCTAGATTGCTTTGAGCAGCAAGTAGTTGCTGCTGCGGTAGGTAAAGTAACAGCTGAAGCACTGAAGGAATATGGCGTGGCACGAATGGTTGTACCGGAAATCGAAAGAATGGGTGCTTTGATCATCGAGATTGTCCGTTATTATGAGCGTGAAGATAGCAACGAAGCTTAGTCCTAACCAAATCTTAGTTTCAGAAGGCGATATTGTTTCCGGTGTTTACGCCGGGAGCGGTATCGCCCTTTTATTTATATATAAGAATTTATATGTTTTCACATATAAATGTGCTTATATATCTCCGCGAAACGACTGCTTTTGCCACAGAGGACGGCGACAGCCGTTTACGCTTGTGCGTTAGGGAAGGATAAGAATCGTCGCGACAGCGAAAAAAAGGGATCAAGCGCCGGCTGCATTTGCTTGATCCCTTTTATTTATGTAGTTTGAGCGTAAGCTTTAAAGCGAGTGAAGCAATTTATCCAAATGTTCGAGCGGTCTTTCGAGATTATGCTTCATCAAGCGCGCGGCTGCTTCCGCATCGCGTGCTTCCAGCGCTTTTATGATGGCTTCATGATCATCAACGGCGGCTTGCGACTCCCAATTCGGCCGTTTGATAAAGATATATTTATACCTTCTAATATGCATTTGCAGGGCGGAGCAAAAGGATAAGATATGCTGGTTATTTGCGATATGTAAAATCGTTTGATGAAATTCTTCATCATATTCCATCGCTTCATAGAGCTGCTCATCGTTAACATACTCGTTGAAGCTGGCATTGATTGCGCGAAGCTGATCGATATGCTCCTGTTGGATGTTTTGGACCGCGAGCTCGGCAGCTAGTGCCTGAAGTGCGGTAAGGGGCGCGTACAGCTTTATGATATCTTCCTTTTCCAGCGTCGTGACGCGCGTTTCCTTGCCGGGAAAAGTTTGGATTAGCCCTTGAACCTCGAGTAATTGAAAGGCTTCTCTTACTGGGGTGCGGCTTACGCCAAGCGCCTCGGACAGCTCGGTATCATTCAGCTTCTCTCCAGGCTGGAGCGTGCCGTCGATAATCCATTTTTGCAGCTGGCTTAAGGTACGTTCTTTGGCAGACAGTCTAACCGGGGATGAATAGTCGCTTGGAATAGGCAGTGGAGACCCTCCTTATATTGTGCTGGAACCTTATTAACCGTTGAGAAAGTTACACAATATATAATATATCGCAGGATGAACGGCGGACGCAAACCCTATGGGAATAAAATTCTTGTATTGCATTTAGCAGAAAGAGGAAATATAATATGCGATATATTGCATATCCGTTAAGACAATTGATTATTGATAAAGGAGAAATGAGCATGTCAAGCACCCAAGCTTCTATAGCAGCATCGCCGTCAGCCATAAAGACGATATACCCGTTATTGTTTGCGATTAGCTTCGTTCATTTGATAAATGATACGATTCAATCGGTTGTCCCGGCATTATTTCCAATCCTAAAAGATTCGCTATCGCTCACCTTCGCTCAAATCGGACTGATCTCGTTAATGATCAATATTACGGCGGCCATGCTTCAGCCCGTCATCGGCATATTATCTGATTCACATCCGAAGCCGATGCTGCTCCCAATCGGTATGCTGTTTACGATGGGGGGCGTGGCGGCGTTGTCCTATGCGACGCATTTCTGGATGGTGATGGCAGCCGTCATGCTGATCGGCGTCGGCTCAGCGGTTTTCCACCCGGCCTCCGCGCGCGTCTCCTATTTGGCTTCAGGGGCGAAAAAAGGTACGGGACAGTCGATTTTTCAATTTGGCGGAAATATTGGACAGTCGCTGGCTCCCATTATGACTGCGGTGCTGTTCGTGCATACGGGTCAACAGGGGGTAATCTGGTTCGCTCTCGTCGTTACGATCGGCATTGTAATTCAATTCAATGTGGCAAAATGGTATGGGAAGCAGCTTGCGCTTGTACCTGCCATTCATCAAAAAAACGCAGCTAAGCCAGTCTCGAAACTTAACGTATCAACAGGTAAGGTCATCTTTGCTATTACGATTCTAATGATTCTTGTTTTTTCCAAAAATGTGTATATCGCCGCGATCAGCAGCTATTATTCTTTTTACGCGATCGATCATTTTGGTCTCTCTGTCAGTCATGCGCAAATGGTGCTTTTTGTTTTTCTTGCTGCGAATGTCATTGGCTTATTGCTTGGGGGAGTGCTCGCTGATAAATTCAGCAGACGCAGCTTAATCTGGTTTTCTATTTTAGGAACGGCGCCGTTTGCCCTGCTGCTGCCCTATGCGAATTTAACCTTTTCGGTCATCTTAATTTTCTTCGCGGGACTTATATTGGCATCTGCATTTTCCGTCATATTGGTTTATGCGAACGAGCTGCTGCCGGGCAGGGTTGGACTTGTCTCAGGTGTGTTCTTCGGTATGGCGTTTGGACTTGCCGGCATAGGCTCGGCTATCCTTGGCAACTTAGCGGATGCCATGGGCATCGAGTTTGTTATAAGATGCACTTCGTATTTGCCGCTGCTAGGTATGCTGACGATCCTGCTGCCATCCGATCGGAAGGCTGCTGCAAGCAATTAGGCCAAGTGGTAAAAGGGAAGTAAGGCATTTGGAATTGGCTGGAAGCATAAGGATAAGAAGGAAAGGCGAGGCAGCATTTTATTCGAAACGTACTCGAGGACGATTTTCTCACTAGGACAATTTCCGCGTTGTCCCCGCACACATACAATAATGGTGTATAGCCTAATCGGTGCTGGAAGGGGAGTAGCGCTGTGAGTAAGCGGACTTTAATGGTGGTATCGCTTGTCATTTATGCATTGCTAGCCATTTTATTCGTGGTTTTGTCTATTTTCGAATAAACACATAACAGCGCAAGGGCTGCCTCGTGAGTAGAATAATCTGCTGGAGGCAGCCCTTGCTTATGGAAGATAGCCATTATTATTAACCAAGTGTTTCTTGACTAAGCTTCATTTTACGGTAATCCTTTGGAACGACACCCTTCGTCTCGCGAAAAATACGCGAAAACGTTTTATAGGATCCGTAGCCGACTTCGAGCGCAATTTCGGCGACGCTCATATCCGTAGATACAAGCAGGCTGCACGCATGGCGCAAGCGCAAATCATGCAGGAAATGTACAAAGGTTTGTCCGGTTGTCTGCTTAATCACCTCGCTGATCCGGGAAACGCTGAGGGAAAAGCGGCTTGCAAGATCAGACAGCGCAAGCTCGTCCTGGTAATGGCGATGAATGTAATGAATGATTGGCCATATGGAGGCGCTAGACCGCGAAGCGAGCTTGGAGACGGCCGCTTGCGGCGCTGCCTTGCGGCGATACCGGTCGAAGCAAACCAATATCTCCTTTAACTTCACTTGCAGCATCGTGCGGCGCCAAGGCTCTTTCCCCTTATACTCTTGGAACATCTCCTCAATCAGCTGTTTCATCCGTTCATTGTCCGCGCCGCTTAGCTGTACGAATGGAGGCAGCGTGTTCTGATCAATCAGATCCATAAGGCCCTCTTCCTGCCCAGGCTCCATTAATAGATCCATGCTGAACATACAGTTATACAAAACCAAGGTGCTTCCGGGCTCCRTAAACAGCTCATGCACCTGGTAGGGCAATACGAATGTAAACGTGCCTGGCAGCATTTGATGCCGGGCATCGTTGATGGATTCGGAGCCTCTGCCGTCGACTACATACGAAAATTCCAAAAAATCATGACGATGCGGACGAAAGCCGTGATAGAGGCGGTTCATGCTGATATGGAGAGGCGATGAGGTATTCATATTTGGATACGTTTTCAGATAATCAGGTATGTAAGTCATGAATGATTCAAATCCTCCGAAAAACTGAGACATTTAACGAAAAACAAGCACGATTTCTAATCCCGTTTATTCTAACATAAATAACGAGATCAAGCGTTAGCAAAATGAATGCTTATAAAACGAGCTTTGCCTCATAAAAAATCGCAGGAGGAATTCTAATGACTACTGAAAATAAAACGAGAATAGGCATTATCGGCGCGGGTAACATCGGCAATGTCCATGCAGGCGAATTTTCGAAGCTTGGTGACGATTGTGTTATTACGGCGGTAACCGACCTGGATTTGTCGCGTGCGGAGAAGATGGCGAAGCAGTTCGGTATTGAAAATGTAATCGCTTCAAATGATGAACTGATCGGGCGGTCGGATATCGATGCCATCATTATTGGCGTACCTAACCAATTTCATGCACCGCTGGCTGTACAAGCACTAGCGGCTGGCAAACATGTGCTGTTGGAGAAGCCGATGGGCATCAACAGCGATGCAGCGCGCCAAATATTAAACGCAAGCGAAGCATCGGACCGCATCGTTATGGTTGCTCATCAAATGCGCTGGGAATCTGTCGCGATGCAAATTAAAGAGCAAATTGATCGGGGCGAGCTAGGTAAAATCTATTCGGCGAAAACAGGTTGGTTCCGCCGCAAAGGCATTCCGGGCTGGGGCACATGGTTTACACAAATGGATCAATCCGGCGGCGGTCCGCTAATCGATATCGGCGTTCATATGCTTGACCTTGCGTTATACTTAATGGGCAATCCGAAGCCGGTTTCGGTTTATGGCTCTACCTATGCAGAATTCGGCCCAAGCCGCAAAGGGATCGGAACATGGGGAACGCCGGATTGGGACGGAACTTATGACGTAGAGGATTTGGCAATGGCATTGATTAAAATGGAAGACGGCAGTACGCTTTCGCTGGAAGTGAGCTGGGCTGTCCATATGGATACGGACAATTCCCCGTTCATTCACGTGATGGGTTCAGAGGGCGGAGCCAGCTACCGCGGTTCCGAAGGCAAGCTGCTTACTGAAAAGTTCGATCGTCCCATTGAAAGCGTGCTGAGCAAATCGGACAATGACGAAGGAGAACGCGCACGTCTAAGCCGTCACTTCTTGGCATGCATCCGTGAAGGCAAACAACCGATTACTTCTGTGCTTTCAGGCTTTACGAACAACCTGGTGCTGGATGCCATTTACGAATCATCCCGTACGGGCAATGAAGTGAAGCTGGATTGGAATTTAAATAAATAATATCATAGATGAAATGAGGAGGTTTTTACATGTTGAGAGGTTTAACAGGCGCAGGGCTTGGACGTATTGAAAGCGATGAGCGCCTCATCGAGCTTGCTGGAGCATACGACTTCCAAGCCGTAGATTTAGATGCCGGATCGCTTATCGAACGTCATGGAGTGGAGAAAGCACGCGACCTTCTGGCGAGCAATGGCTTGGTGATTGGATCGATCGGATTGCCTGTGGAATGGAGAACGACAGAAGAGGCTTTTCTTGAGGGTTTAGAAAAGTTGGCAAGTGCTGCTTCGGCAGCAGCGGCTCTTGGCTGCACAAGCTGCTGTACCTATATCCTGCCGTCAACGGATTTGAAAGCCGCGCGTTTCATGGCGCTTGCCACGCGCAGATTGCGTACCTGTGCGCAAATATTAGGCGCTTACGGCATTCGACTTGGTCTTGAATTCGTTGGCCCGCATCATTTGCGTACTCGTTGGGCGAACCCGTTTATATGGACGCTTGAGGAGACGCTGGAGTGGATCGACGCGATTGGCGAGAGTAATGTCGGATTGTTGTTTGATGCTTATCATTGGTATACGAATGAGTTGACCACTGCGGATATCGAAGCGCTTCGCGCCGATCAAATCGTCCATGTGCATATCAATGATGCGCCTAACGTTCCTGTTGAGGAAGCACTTGATAATGGCCGGATTTATCCGGGTGAAGGTGTTATTGATTTGGCTGGTTTTCTGAAGTCACTTGCGAAAATTGGCTACAAAGGAGCCGTATCGCAGGAGATTTTGACGGCAGAAGCGCCAACACAGTCACCAGAGGAGCTTGTTCAGCGCTCTAAAGCAGGATTTGATAAGGTATTTGGAGCAGCAGGCTTGTAATTTAAAAAGCTAGGTTCACTCTTATTGTGCGAAATCGTTGTTGGCATCGGCAGGTGCTTACAACGATTTTTTGTGTTTCTGCCTCATTTGTAACGGCAGCCGTCATTTGATTGAAGTTTTTGCCGCAAGCAAGCGCTAATTTTCATATGAATTTTTACGAAATCTGATGGGTACTGTACGAGAGGTATATTCCGTTATGATGGATAATAACCGTTTTTCTATGATCATAAAACGAGAGATAACAGGAGACCAACAATATGGGCTATGGGTCAGAGCAGGTACATCCGTTGAACCTTTGGTATAAGCAGCCGGCTTCCCGCTGGGAAGAAGCGCTGCCGATCGGCAATGGCCGAATGGGCGGCATGGTATTTGGCGGCGTAGATAAGGAACGCGTTCAATTAAATGAAGATACGTTGTGGTCAGGCTTTCCGCGCGATACGAACAATTACGAGGCATTGCGCTATTTAAAGCGTTCGCGCGAATTAATAAAGGAAAAACGATTTGTTGAAGCAGAACAGCTAGTAGAAGCAAAAATGTTAGGGACGAATACAGAATCGTACCAGCCGATGGGCGACTGGTACGTTGAGCAGCATTTTTCTGCGAATAATAGTCGGTCGGAAGGCTATGTCCGCAGGCTTGATATTGATTCAGGGATCGCTTCTACGCGGTTTCAAGTCGGGCAAACGGAATTTATGCGCGAGATATTCGTAAGCGCGGTCGATCAAGTGATATGCGCAAGATATGAAGCGAGTGGCGATCAATGTCTGGAGCTCACGGCTTCGCTGCAAGCACCGGTGCAGTTTGCTCTTTCATCTGCCGGTGGCGTGGCGATCGTGCTGCACGGACGCTGTCCAAGCCATGTAGCAGACAATTATATGGGCGATCATCCAAGAGCCGTGCAGTATGAGGATAATCGCGGCATTACTTTTCAGACTAAGCTTCAAGTGGTTGTTGACGGCGGTCATGTATCGATAAGCAATGATAATGAGCTAAAGATTCATGGCGCCCGTACGGCTACCTTTCTGCTCAGTGCCGCGACCAGCTTCGAGAAATTTGATCAACAACCTTTCAAGAGCGAGGCTGAGCTAAGTGAAAGAAATAACCATTTGCTCGCGGCAGCTTTATCACTTGGCTATGAGCAGCTGAGAGAACGGCATGCTCAGGATCACCGCCAATTATTTCAGCGGGTGAGCATCGATTTAGGACAAACGCCGAACGCGCTATTACCGACCGACGAGCGTCTGGAGGCGTATAAGAGAGGCGAGCAGGATCCCCAGTTGGAAGCTTTGTATTTCCAATATGGCCGATATTTGCTCATAGCAAGCTCCCGTCCCGGGACACAGCCTGCTAATTTGCAGGGGATATGGAATGACCGTGTTCAGCCGCCTTGGAACAGCGACTATACAACAAATATAAATACGCAAATGAATTACTGGCCAGCCGAGCTGGCTAACTTGAGCGAATGCCATGAGCCATTGTTTCAGCTTATTGAGGAGCTTAGCGAGTCGGGCGCACGCACGGCAGCCATTCATTACAACAGCGCGGGATGGGTAGCGCATCACAATGTTGATCTTTGGCGGACATCGACACCGACCGCGGGCCATCCGAGCTGGGCCTTCTGGCCGCTGGGCGGAGTTTGGCTGACTCAGCATTTGTGGGAGCATTATTTATACAACCCGGATGAAGCCTTTTTGCGGGAGAAAGCTTATCCCCTAATGAAGGGAGCGGCGCTGTTTTGTTTGGATTGGCTGCAGGAGAACGAAGATGGGCTGCTGATGACGGCGCCTTCCACTTCGCCGGAGAACAAGTTTTTGACCACGCAGGGCGAGGTGAGCAGCGTAGCGGAATCGTCTGCCATGGATATTACCTTAATCGGTGAGCTGTTCGATCATTGCCTAATCGCGGCGGGGCTGCTGCAGCAGGACGATTCGTTTGCTCAGCGGTTAGAAGAGGCAAGGCGCAAGCTTCCTCCGCTGCAAATTGCGCCAAGCGGTTTATTGCAGGAATGGCATGAGCATTTCGAAGAGCATGAACCAGGACATCGCCATGTTTCTCATCTGTACGGTTTATATCCGGGAACAACGATCAATTCGCAGGCTGCGCCAGAGCTGGTCGAAGCAAGCAGGCTATCCTTGGAGAGCCGCATCAGGAGCGGGGGCGGCCATACAGGCTGGAGCTGTGCGTGGCTCATTAACCTATACGCGCGTCTCAAGGACTCAGAGTCCTCGTATTGCTTTATCCATACGCTGCTTGCGCGATCAACGCACCCGAATTTATTCGATGATCATCCGCCGTTTCAAATTGACGGCAACTTTGGGGGTACGGCTGGCATAGCAGAGCTGCTGCTGCAAAGTCATTTGGATGGCATCGCGCTTCTGCCGGCGCTGCCAGCAGCTTGGCCGGACGGTTATGTTAAAGGCCTCAAGGCAAGAGGCGGCTTTGTCGTCGATATCGAATGGATTGGCGGAAAGCTGGCGGGAGGCCGGATTTACTCCACCCATGGAGCGGTATGCAGACTTCAATCCAAGGATTCTATCCGAATTCAGGCTTCCGATGGCAACTTCATAGATGCGTCGAAGGCATTCAAAACCATTAAAAATGAATGGTATAGCATCATAATTGCACCTAAAGAAGGGGAGTAACCATAATGACAACGAATACGCATTTTCCATTTCAAAATACCGAGCTTCCGCTGGAAGAACGGGTAACGGACCTCGTTTCCCGGTTCACGCTCGATGAGAAAATTGATTCCATGGTGCAGTATCAGCCTGAAATCGAACGCTTAGGGGTGAAGCCGTACAAGCACGGAACAGAAGCGGCACACGGAATGGCTTGGCTTGGTGAAGCGACTACGTTTCCGCAGCCGATCGGCCTGGGTTGTACTTGGAATCCCGTGCTGCTCAAAGAAGTGGGTTCTGTCATTGGGGATGAGGCTCGCGTCTACTTTCAGCGCAACCCTGCCATTAACGGCTTGACCCTTTGGGCACCGACTGTAGATATGGAGCGCGATCCGCGYTGGGGACGGACGGAGGAAGCTTATGGAGAGGATCCAAAGCTGACGGGAGAGCTGACGGCATCGCTCGTGCAAGGCATTCAAGGAGATCATCCGCTTTATTTCAAAGCGGTAGCCACCTTGAAGCATTTTATCGGCAATAATAACGAAATCAATCGCGGCAGCTGCTCGGCGAGCATCGATCCGCGCAATATGAAGGAATATTATCAAGCGGCGTTTAAGCCGGCCTTCGTTAAGGGCGGCGCGCATTCCATGATGACCTCGTACAATTCGGTTAACGGTACGCCGACGATTTTGCATGAGGACGTAAACAAAGTGGTTAAAGAAGAGTGGGGCATGAACGGCTTTATCGTTAGCGATGCCGGCGATCTTCTCGGGATCGTCAATGATCATAAATATTATGATTCCTATAAAGATGCAGTCGCGCATTCCATCAAAGCGGGAATCGACAGTATTACCGATGACAAGGAAAAATCATGCACCGCTATTCGCGAAGCTTTGGCTGACGGACTGCTGACGGAGCAGGATTTGGACAAAGCACTCATCAATACATTCCGCGTTCGTTTCCGCCTCGGCGAATTCGATCCAGCCGAGCAGAATCCTTATGCCGATATGCCGGAATCGAAGCTTTGCGCGCCTGAGCATGGTCAGCTGTCGCTGCAGGCTGCCCGCGAGTCCATCGTATTGCTGAAAAATGATAACAAGACATTGCCTTTGGACAAAGAAAAGCTCAATCATGTAGCCGTTATCGGACCGCTTGCCGATGTTGTATACCGCGACTGGTATTCCGGTTCCCTGCCGTATAAAGTTACGCCGCTTGAAGGTATCCAAAGCAAGCTGGCCGGCAAAACGGTCACTTATAGCAGCGGAAATGACCGCGTTGTGTTGAAATCAGCGGCAAACGGCAAAGCGCTTAGCGCTTCAGCTGACAACGAAAGCCGTCTGCAAGCAAGCGATTCGGCTGCGGCTGGCGAAACGTTCGAAATAACCGATTGGGGCTGGGGCAGCTACACGCTAGAGAGCAAAACGACTGGCAAGCTGCTTACGAGCGCCGATGATGTGAATATCGCTGCGGCAGCAAGCGAAGCGTTCGGATGGTATGTGAAGGAAGTATTCAAGCTGGATGAGCAATCCAATCATCAATTTGCGATCCGCACTTGGAACGGTAAGCTGGTTACGGCTCCTAACGCTGGTGCAGATTCGCTTCAAGTCACGGAGTCAGCAGAGATCGGCGTAAACGAGCTATTCACAAAGGATGTGATTGCGGAAGGAATCGCTGAAGCGGTAGCGGCAGCTAAAGCTGCGGAAACGGCAATCGTTGTCGTGGGCAATAATCCGCTGATTAACGGCAAGGAAGAAATTGACCGTCCAAGCCTTGACCTTGCCGCATCTCAAAACGAATTAATCAGCGCTGTATACGCAGCGAATCCGAATACAGTCGTTGTCGTCATCGGCAGCTATCCGTTTACGCTGAATGCGGTTAATGCGCAAATTCCAGCGATTATCTATCTGTCTCATGCGGGACAAGAGCTGGGTAACGCGATCGCAGATGTATTATTTGGCGATTACTCCCCAGCAGGACGTTTAAATATGACCTGGTACAAATCAGAGGAGCAGCTTACGGATCTGATGGACTATGATATTTTGAAGGGCAAAAGGACGTATTTGTATTTCGACGGAGAGCCTCTATATCCTTTCGGTTATGGACTCAGCTACGGTTCCTTCCGGTATAGTCCGCTGGAAATTACAAATGACGCGGCAACTATTGACGGTAGCGTGACGGTTCGCCTTCAAGTGATGAATACGTCCGACATGAAAGCCGACGAGGTCGTTCAACTGTATGTTCGTACGGAAGGCTCCAGAGCCCAGCGTCCACTGAAGAAGCTGGTCGGCTTTACGCGCATTACACTGCAGCCGGGCGAGACGAAGGATGTTGAGCTTGTCGTACCGGCTGAAGAGCTTGCTCTCTGGGATGTAACGCGTGATCGCTTCTGCCTTGAAGCTGCAGAGTATACGTTCAGCGCAGGAGGCTCCTCCGCTGACGTGAATGCTTCCGCTTCTATCCGAATCGATGGCGAAATTATCCCTGCGCGCAATCTATCGATGCAAACCCGCGCGGAAAATTATGATGATTACGCAAATGTTTATTTGGACGAGAGCAAAGAAGGCGGAACGGCGGTGCGGTTGTCGCAAGCTGAAGGCTGGATCAAATTCGCCGACGTGGATTGGTCGAACGGCTCCGCAGTATTCGAGGCCCGAGTTAGCGGCGGCGAACAAGGCGGAGAGCTTTCGATTCGAATTGGCGGATCGGATTCGGCGGTTATCGGCTCAAGCACGGTTGATGCCAGCGGAGAGCAAGTGTGGCAAAACGTACGAATTGAGCTGCCGGACGCGAAACCTGATGGAGATTTGGTTGTCGGGTTAAAGGGAAGTGTGAAGCTTAGCAGCTTCCGCATCCATTAATCAAATAAGTACCGAGCAACGCGCGGAGCTGTACAAAAGGCCGAAAGAGGCCTGGTACAGCTCCGCTTTTTTTTGGAAAATAAGAAAGTATAAATTGTATCCACATATGATGCTATTATTTCGCTGCGAAACGGGATTTTACCGCCAAGCACGGCGTCATCCATTTACGCTTACGACTGCGGTTGCTTTTTCGCGAAGCCTTCTTTATCCTTGAAAGGAGTATTTAACATCGGCAGAGGAGCTTAACTTATTTATGAATGGGATGGAAATCAACTTATATCAGGATTGGATCGATACGGTAAAGGAAATATTCCGAGGCTCGGGGGTTCCGTTTCATGAAGGAATCAGCGACAGTGAGGTTGCTTTGGCTTACTTCATGCAAACCGCGCAATCAACCGAGGAGGCGGAAACGCTGCAAGAGCAGAATAGGGAACGTCTGGATTCGCTTCAGCAGATCATATTGGAAAATTTCCAAACGGTGATTCTACCGGATATTCGCGCCAGAACAAACTATGTAGGCGATGATTTTGTTTTTAAATGGGTTTACAATAAAGGCGAGCATATCGTTGAACAGCATTCGTCCTACCGTATTCCGCTCTAATCAGAGCGGTTTTTTCTATATAAAATAATAATTCAATCAACAATGTCTAATTTTTATATGATAAAATAACGAATAAGTCATGTATGAATGCGTCTATACCCGCTTTATAATATAGGATGCTTCAAATTATGCGTACAAAAGTAAACGCTTTCCTTTGAGAAGGAGGAGCAGCCTATATGATGATGAGCATCAGAGCGCTGGCACTTAAAATGAACAATATTCGAATCAAAAACAAGCTGATTTTTTCTTTTATCCTCGTCGTATTCGTGCCTGTGCTAATTGTCGGGATTTTTCTAACGGTAGCTTTTCGCCAAAATGTGCTTGATCAAGCGACCCAGCAGATTACGAATAACGTGGAACGAATTAAGAAGCAAACGCTTGATATCATTCGAATGCCGATCGAGATTTCGGATAAGCTGCTTGTCGACAGCCGGTTAACGAATGTCGTCAATACACAATACAGCTCCACCTTTGATGTCGTAAAGGCCTTTTGGGATTATCGTGATTTTCGCGACTATATCCATTTGTACAGCGAGATTTATAACATTCGCTTCTATACGACGAACATGACGATTTTAGACAATTGGGAGTTTCTGAAGCTTACGGAGTCGACAAAGGAACAGTCTTGGTATAAATCAGCCATGGAACAGGATGGCATTCATTGGGCATATATCGCCGATGAAACGAAAGAAAACCGCCATTATTTAAGTCTCATTAGAAAAATCACGTTTCCTACCTATCGGACAAGCGGCGTCCTCGTTATTGGCGTTAATCAAGACGAACTGAACGCGATGATCAGCCAAGAGCCCTTTGATACGATGATCATTGATGACAGCGGCTATATGATTGCGGCAAAAAACCCCAAGTGGGTCGGCAAGAATATCGATGAACTGGACTTTGCCAGTCAATTAACGGATAAGGCGGAGGGGACCTACGAATTTAAATATGATGGCAAGCCGTCCAAAATCGTTATCGAGGATCTGCTTCCCGAATCCAGCCATAACGGCCTGAAAATCGTTTCTGTATTTACAATTGACAGTATCGTAAGCGGGGCTAACCGCATCAGCTTGCTTGGCTTCGGTATCATTATGCTAAGTTTGGTCATTGCGTTTGTTCTGATTTATATTTTTTCAACCATATTGGCAAAACGGATGCTTGTGTTGAACAAGGATTTAAACAAAGTAGCGATGGGTGATCTGAATGTTATTTCTCACGTGACAGGAAATGACGAGATCGGTATTCTTTCCAAGCAGTTCAACAACATGGTGGTCAGCATCCGGGGCTTGATGGATGAGGTTACGGAGTCACATAAGCAGCAAGCCCAGCTCCAACTTAGGCAAAAAGAGATTAAGCTCAAGATGATGGCCAGCCAAATCAATCCGCATTTCTTGTTCAATGCGCTTGAATCGATTCGCATGAAGGCGCATATAAAGGGCGAGACTGAGATATCCTCAATCGTTCGCATGCTGGGCAAGATGATCCGACGAAATTTAGAGATTGGCACGAGGAAAATTGCTTTGAAGGAAGAGCTTGAAATCGTACGCTGTTATTTGGAAATCCAAAAATTCAGATATGGGAATGACCGTTTAACCTTTCACATCGATGTAGATCCATCTGGCCAAGAGATCGAAATTCCTCCGCTTATCATACAGCCGCTTATTGAGAATGCGGTGGTGCATGGCCTGGAAAATATTGCGGAGGGCGGTTTCGTTTCGGTAACGGCGAAGGTGAGCGATCGAATGCTTCGCGTAGAGGTTTCCGATAACGGGGTCGGTATCAGCGAAGACAAAATCAATCAAATCAATACCGCGCTATACGATATGGAAGAAGAGGAAGAATACCGTATTGGGCTGCGAAATGTACATCAACGGCTCGTTATGACTTATGGAGACGGCAATGGCTTGACACTGAGGAGCGAGCCGGGCGCCGGAACGCGAATTACTTTTGAAATTCCGATAGGGGGTCATCCTTTTGCATAAAGTAATGATTGTCGACGATGAGCCAATGATTCGAGAAGGGCTGCAAACCTTGGTCGACTGGAACAAATACGGGTTCACGGTTGTGGGAATTGCATCTAACGGCCGTGAGGCGGTTGAAAAGCATGCAGCGCTCGCTCCCGATTTGATACTAATAGATATTCGGATGCCCGGTATGGACGGGCTTCAAGCGATAGAGGAAATAAGAAAAACAGACAGCGTCTGTCATTTCTTAATATTGAGCGGTTATGCGGAATTCGATTATGCAAAGCAGGCGATTGCGCATAATGTGGACGGTTATATTTTGAAGCCGATTGATGAGGACGAACTGGAGAGCTATGTTGAGCGGATAGCGGGCCAGCTCAAAAGTAAATCCGAGCAGCAGCAGAATACGGAGCAGACGAACGTGCTCCTGCGGGAAGAAATGCTGCAGCAGCTGGCAGCCGGGAAGCTCGATCCGGATTTGGCCGGGAGTCAAGACCTGAAATCCTTATTAGGGGAGCCGGCGAAATATTATCAGCTGCTGCTAATAGAGCTCTACAGCAGGGAGCATTCTCTCACGATGAATGCTACGCTTAAGAAAAAACTGGCGGATATCGTAACGCAAAAGCAGATCGGATGGGCTTTCTCGGCAGAGCCTTATGTCGGCATATTGTTGAAGGACTATTTGCTGCAAAATGGCTCGCAAGAGCAAATGAAGCTTTGGATTGAAGAGTGCTGCGGAACGAAGGTGAGATTTGTAGCGGTTGCCAGTGAACCGGTCCGCGAACCGAAAGAGCTCATGCTCTCTGTTCAGTCGGTTAGAGGCTTGCTTAAACAGCGTTTCATGCTGCAGGGACAGCATATTCATTTCGCCGCTGTATCCGGAGAAGCTAAACCATTGGCGCCCAAGCAGGAAGAGGAGCTTTCAATAGAGACTCTTGCCCAGAAGCTTTACTACATGATTGATATCGGAAGTAAGGACGGCGTAGACAAGGCGATTCAAGAGGCGTCGGATCATATTTGCGCGCACGATACGGCGGAGCAATTCGTCAAGTCTAGCTGGGCGCAGCTGCTCACGATTGTGCTGAATAAAGCAACGACATCGAATCCCCAGGTTTCGGTACAGGAGGATCTATCGATGATTACCGCGCTGTATCTCGCCCATCATTATCAAGAAATGATCGTACAGCTGCAGCAGCGTTTGTCGGATCTGACGGTGAAAATCGGGAAATCCGACAGCTTGTCTGTCATGAAGCAAATGACGGATTTTATTGAACGCCACTACAGCGAGAATATTAAACTGGAGACGCTTGCTGACCTATTCAATTACAACAGCGGGTATCTGGGTAAAATGTTCAAAAACTATACCGGCGAGCATTTCAATACGTATTTGGATCAAGTGCGCATTCAGCACGCGATCGAGCTTTTGCAGGAAGGGCTTAAAGTGCATCAAGTTTCAGAACGTGTCGGCTATGCGAATGTCGATTATTTCCATAGCAAATTCAAAAAGTATAAAGGCGTTTCTCCTTCTTCTTTTAAGAGTATCTCGGGCAAATCGGTCTCTGAATAGCAGGGGACCCGTAACCGAATGATAGATATAATCAAATAACGCCTATATCGCCGTGCTCTTGAAGCAGCCAGTGATATAGGCGTTTTTTTTATGCGCTTAAATATAACCAATGGTTATGAAAGCGCTTGAAAGTGCGTATTTTGATATGATTTTAGAACTAATTTACCGGGTGTAAGAGTGTGGCCCTCTTCGTTTATGATAAGTACAGATAAGAGAGGGTAAGCTACACAGACAAAGAGGAAGCTTACGAACGACGTTTTTGCCTGGTGCAAAAACAATAGGAGGAGCAGCGATGAAACCGCTAACAGAAGGTAGCCCGAAAATAAGGTCGACAAACAAAAAGAACCAATTCTGGTTCAAAGCATTCCAGCAGCGTTATTTGTACTTAATGTCATTGCCATTCGTCATCTGGATATTCATATTCAGCTATGTACCGGTATGGGGCTGGTTAACCGCTTTTCAAAATTACAAACCAAAAAACTCCATATTGGATCAAAAGTGGGTCGGGCTTGATAATTTCATTGAGCTGTTCCAAGACGAAAGATTTTATATCGTATTGCGAAATACGCTAGCCATGAGCACGATGGGATTGATTGTCGGATTTACAATCCCAGTTATTTTCGCGTTATTGTTAAATGAAATGAGAGGACAGTTCTTTAAACGTTCGGTTCAAACCATTTCGTATTTACCGCATTTTGTATCCTGGGTTGTTGTGGCGGGACTCGTGTCCAAAATGCTGTCGACAGACGGCGGCGCCATTAACCAATTGCTGATGTTCTTGAACATTATTGATTCGCCGATACAGTTTATGGCAAAGGGCGAATGGTTCTGGGGTATCGTTACGCTGTCCGATTTGTGGAAAGAAATGGGCTGGAATTCGATCATATTCCTTGCTGCAATGGCAGGAATCGATCCTGAGCTTTATGAAGCTTCGACGGTTGACGGCGCAGGCCGGTTCCGCAAAATGTGGCATATCACGCTGCCAGGTATCCGGACAACCTTCATGGTGCTATTCATCCTGTCGATCGGACATTTGGTCAGCATTGGCTTCGAAAAACAGTTTTTGCTAGGAAATCCTCTCGTATCCGATTTTTCAGAGGTACTCGACCTGTATGCGCTTAAGTACGGTATTCAAATGAGCCGATATTCGTATGGTACGGCAATCGGTATATTTAACTCCGTAGTCAGCATCCTATTAGTGTTTATCGCGAACGGAATATACAAACGAGTCACCAAAGAATCAATCATATAGGAGGAAACGCATATGCAAGGTACTATCAGAAATACGGGCGACAAAATATTCGATATATTCGTATATGTATTCATGGTTATTGTCGCAATTGTAACGTTATATCCATTCCTCAACGTACTCGCTATATCATTCAATGATTCTGTGGATACGGTGAGAGGCGGACTAACCATATACCCTCGTGAATTTACGCTCAAAAACTACGAGACGATATTCGGTTTCGATGGACTGCTTGTCGGTTTCAAAAACTCCGTATTGCGTACCGTGATCGGTACAGCAATCGGCGTACTATCCGCATCGATGATGGCTTACACGCTTAGCCGTCCCGATTTCCAAGCTAGAAGATGGATGTCAGTCGCATTCGCCTTGACAATGTATTTCTCGGGCGGCCTGATTCCGGGCTTCCTGCTTATGAAAAATCTTGGCTTGATCGGCACTTTCTCAGTTTATATCATTCCTGCACTCCTCAGCGTTTGGAACGTGTTCGTTGTTCGCTCCTATATTGACGGGCTTCCTTACGCGCTTCAAGAATCAGCCAAAATCGACGGAGCGAATGATTGGACGATATTTTGGAAGATTATCCTTCCGCTATGCCAGCCCGTGCTTGCGACAATCGCTTTGTTCATTGCGGTCGGCCACTGGAATTCCTGGTTTGACACATACCTGTTCAACAACAGGAGTCCCGAGAATACGACGCTGCAGTACGAGCTGATGAAGGTGCTGCTGTCCACGCAAACGGGCAGTAATTACCGCGACCCGAATGCGCAGCAGGCTATCGCATCGGTTTCACCTGAATCCATTAAGATGGCAATTACGATTGTCGTTACCGTTCCAATCTTGATGGTATATCCTTTCCTTCAGAAGTATTTCGTGAAGGGTATGACGCTTGGAGCTGTAAAAAGCTAAATTTGGTAATAGCAGGTATCCTGTTATATACATGTTTATCACGTACAAGAAAAAAAGGGAGGCTTTCCAGCAATGAAAAGAAAGATGCAGATGGCACTAAGCTTGATGTTGGCACTTGTATTCGTATTCGTCACCGCATGTGGCAACTCGAATAACGAAGGCGTCACGAACAACGGTACGACAAATGAAGCGACCAATTCGGCAAACGAAGGCGCAGCGGCTGAACCGATTACCATTCGTGTAGCATCAGGAGACAACAACGCGAACTGGGATGACATGCAATCCGATGTCGGTAAATTTATTCAAGAAAAAACAGGTATCACGATTAAACAGGAATTTCCTGTTGGCGGTACCGATTCCGATATGTTCGCACTTATGGTGGCAAGCGACGATTATCCGGACCTAGTTATGCCAAAAGGAAGCGCAGGCAAATTGGTTGATGCCGGCGCAATGATTGACCTTCGTCCATTGATCGAGGAGCACGCGCCGAACCTGAAAAAGGTTTACGGCGAATACTTCAACCGCCTTCGCTGGAGCGAGGATGACGATGCGATTTACATGCTTCCGCAAGACGGTGTTGGCCAAACTTATTTCGAAGCAGGCGGCGGCTTCCAATTGCAGCACCAAGTACTTGAAGCAGCTGGCTACCCTGAAATCAAAACCGTTCAAGATTATGAAGCAGCAATCAAAGCTTACATTGAGAAAAACCCAAAAACGGCAGACGGCCAACCGACAATCGGTATGTCGCTTAACGGCGGCGAGTGGCAAATTCTGATTTCCGTAACAAACCCTGCATTCTATGCTACGGGCGCTCCTGATGACGGCGAATTCTATGTAAATCAAGAAACTCATGAAGCCATTATGCACTACCAACGTCCTGAAGAAAGAGAATATTTCCGCTGGTTGAACCACATGAACGATATCGGCTTGCTTGACAAAGAAAGCTTCGTTCAAAAATACGATCAATACAAAGCTAAAGTGGCATCCGGGCGTGTTCTTGGCCTTATCGATCAAAACTGGGATTACGGCGATGCGGAAAACGCGTTGAAAGCAGCAGGTAATTTCAAAGCGACTTACGCTCGTTTCCCCGTAACATTGAATGAAACGTTCCAAGATCACTCGTTCCAAGGTACGGGCTACCTCTCCGGCTACGGAATCGGTATTACGAAGAACGCTAAAGATCCTGTACGTTTGATTAAATTCCTTGATTACCTTGCTTCCGATGAAGGCCAAGTACTCGTTAACTGGGGTATCGAAGGCAAACATTATAACGTAGAAGATGGCAAACGCGTCATTCCTGCGGATGTTCAAGCTCAAAAATCGAACGACAACAACACTTTCAAGAAAACAACGGGCATTGGCAACTACTTGATATCCGCTCGTTACGGCGACGGCGTGAAGGATCCATCCGGAAACTACTATACAACGACATTCCCGGAGCAAATCCAAACGGCTTATTCCGAAGAAGACAAAAAGACGCTTGCGAAATACAATGCGACAACGTATAAAGATCTGTGGCCTGCAGACGATGCATTCCCAGAGCRTAAATACGGCGCAGCTTGGACGCTTCCTTTCGAAACAGGCTCCCAAGCAAACGTTATTTTCCAAAAAACGCAAGATATTATGAAAAAACGCATTCCGGAAGCTATTCTTGCTAAACCGGCTGACTTCGACAAAATCTACGATGCATTCCTGAAAGATCTTGAAGATGCAGGCGTAGAAAAATTGAATGCCGAGTTCACGAAAATGGTGCAAGACCGCGTAGCGCTTTGGTCCAAATAAGTTTAAAATAAGCGAGGAAGGAGAGAGCTCATTTGATGAGCTCTCTTCACGCGTTCACAATGTGCATAGAATGAAAGGAGAAACAGAATAACATGATAAATGATAAACTTCCGAAAATATGGTATGGCGGCGATTATAATCCGGAGCAATGGGACGATGAAACAATGTCGGAGGATCTTCGCATGTTTAAGCTTGCGGACATTGACGTTGCGACTGTTAACGTGTTCTCATGGGCCCGCATTCAGCCAAGCGAGGAATCCTATGATTTTACTGAGCTGGATAAAATAATCGACAGGCTTCATGGCGACAATATCGCTGTATGCCTTGCTACGAGCACGGGGGCTCATCCTGCCTGGATGGCTAAGCGTTACCCAGATGTTACCCGCGTTGACTATGATGGCCGCAAGCGTAAATTCGGCGGGCGCCACAATTCATGTCCAAGCAGCCCTACATACCGTAAATACACGAAGTTGATCGCCGGTAAATTAGCTGAGCGGTACAAAGACCACCCATCGCTTGTTGCATGGCATATTTCGAATGAATACGGCGGCTATTGCTACTGCGACAACTGCGCCGACGCTTTCCGCGTATGGCTTCAAAAGCGCTATAACACGATTGAGCAATTGAACAAAGCATGGTATACGAGTTTTTGGGGGCATACGTTCTATGATTGGGATGAGATTGTACCTCCTAATGCGCTAAGCGAGGAGTGGGGAGGAAACCGCACCAACTTCCAAAGCATTTCGCTAGACTATCGCAGATTCCAATCTGACGCCTTGCTTGACTGCTATTTAATTGAATATGATGAAATTCGTAAGCATTCGGCTAATATTCAAATTACGACCAACTTAATGGGCACTTATCCGGAGCTTGATTATTTTAAATGGGCTAAGCATTTGGATGTTGTATCTTGGGATAACTATCCTTCCATTGACACTCCAGTCAGCTATACAGCTATGACGCATGCGCTAATGCGCGGCCTTAAGAGCGGGCAGCCGTTTATGCTGATGGAGCAAACGCCAAGCCAACAGAACTGGCAGGCCTACAATGCCTTGAAGCGTCCTGGCGTTATGCGTCTTTGGAGCTATCAAGCGGTCGCTCATGGCGCGGATACCGTTATGTTCTTCCAGCTTCGCCGCTCCATCGGTGCATGCGAGAAATATCATGGCGCTGTTATTGAGCATGTGGGGCATGAGCACACGCGTGTTTTCCGCGAATGCGCGGAGCTCGGACATGAGCTTACCAAGCTTTCTGACAAGCTGCTCGATTCACGGATTGACGCGAAGGCAGCGATCATATTTGACTGGGAGAACCGCTGGGCTGTCGAGCTCTCAAGCGGACCTAGCATAGCGCTTAAATACGTGGATGAGGTTCATAAATATTATGATGCGCTGTTTGAGCTCAATATTCAAACCGATATGATCAGCGTCGAAGAGCAGCTCGACCAGTATGATCTGGTCATTGCTCCGGTCATGTATATGGTTAAGCCCGGCTTTGCGGAGAAGGTCGAAGCCTTCGTTGAGCGGGGAGGCACTTTCATTACAACCTTCTTCAGCGGCATCGTGAATGAGAATGATCTGGTAACCACAGGCGGATATCCTGGCAAGCTTCGCAAGGTTCTTGGCATTTGGGCCGAGGAGATTGACTCTCTGCTGCCAGGTCAGCAAAACCAAATGGTTATGAAAAAGGTAGACGGAGCTTTGAGCGGAACTTATACATGCAGCTTGTTATGTGATTTGATTCATTCCGAAGGCGCGGAGGTTGTTGCGGAGTACGGCTCTGATTTTTACAAAGGCATGCCGGCAGTTACTGTAAATAAATTTGGCAAAGGGGAAGCTTGGTATATCGCTTCCAGCCCTGATGGGCATTTCCTTCAAGGCCTGCTTAGCAATCTTTGCAAGGATAAAGGAATCGAGCCTTTACTTGCAGCGCCTTCCGGCGTTGAAGTCACGCGCAGAAACAAGGACGGAAAAGCATATACCTTTATTTTGAATCATAATTCGGAGGCGGCAGAGCTCGAGCTGGGCGTTCAGCCGCGTCCTGAGCTATTGACCGGAGAGCCTGTCAGCGGCACACACAGCCTTGCAGCCAAAGGCGTTATGATTATTGAAGAGTAACTTTGCCTAGAAAATTCGATGTACACAAGCTCTCTGACTGGGTATTAGGCATATGCTGTAGTTATAAGCCCGATGTGAGGGGAGCAGCGTTTGTGTCGAAAAAACGGCAGCGTTATTTATTGAGCATACTTGTGCTTGTATTGTATGTATTGCTCGTTCTTTTATTGTTAGCGATATTAATTTGAGAAAAGGATTGTCCAAGACGTATGCATTCGTCTGAGACAATCCTTTTTTTTGCTGGAATATTGCTTCCTGCTATTACAAATAATGAACGAGAAGAAAGTAATGCGGATACGGAACCTCGAGCTTATGCCTAACGAGATACCGTGCCGGAAAAGGAGGATGGCGCAGTGGCTACAAAAAGCAAAAGCCGAAATAACTACAAAAAAATGGCGATGTCACCGAAGGAATATCAGTCTTTCGCGAAATCCATGGAGCCGCCAAGAGCGATTTTGGGAAACTGTTTGAAGGCATTTGTTTTTGGCGGAGCAGTATGCGTGCTTGGACAAGTCATTCAAGAACTTTATGTTCATTTGATGGGAATGAGTCAAGAAGCAGCAAGCAACCCCACGGTTGCGACGCTTATCTTAATATCCGTTATACTGACGAGTCTCGGCGTGTATGACAAAATCGCGCAATGGGCCGGTGCCGGATCCGCTGTTCCCGTAACCGGGTTTGCGAACTCGATGTGCTCGGCAGCATTGGAGCACCGGAGTGAAGGCCTTGTGCTCGGCGTGGGCGGAAATATGTTTAAGCTGGCGGGATCCGTCATCGTATTTGGTACAGTAGCTGCTTTTTTCGTCGGAATTGCCCATCTCATACTAGGTACTGGGGGTCAGTAATATGCTGCGTGGGAAGCAAACGTGGTGGTTTGAGAAGCGCCCGGTTATTATTGGCGAAGCAACTGTGGTCGGCCCTGACGAGGGAGAGGGTCCGCTCGCGGCTGATTTTGATCTCGTTCATCCCGAACTTGATATGCAGCAGAAAAGCTGGGAAAAGGCGGAGAGGCTCCTGCTTGAGCAAGCATCCGAATTTGCCATTCAAAATGCAGGTATACAGCGTGATCAGCTTCAATTTTTTATTGGCGGAGATTTGATGAACCAAATCATTAGTAACAGCTTCGCAGCTCGCTCGCTCGGTGTACCCTACATCGGCGTTTTTGGCGCCTGCTCAACATCGATGGAAACTCTTGCGCTCGCTTCATTACTCGTGAATTCCGGAGCAGGCACGCATGTGCTTGCCGGAACATGCAGCCACAATTGTACGGCGGAGAAGCAATTTCGTTATCCAACCGAATACGGCTCTCAGAAGCCGCCCACAGCACAGTACACCGTAACGGGGGCAGGCGCTGCCGTCGTAGCTGCTGAAGGAAACGGCCCAGTCGTTGAATGTGCGACAATCGGCAAAGTAATCGACTTAGGGATAACGGATCCTTTTAATATGGGAGCAGCGATGGCGCCGGCCGCTGTCGATACGATACAAGCTCATTTTAATGATACCGGCCGTACGCCCAGCGATTATGACTTAATTGTAACGGGAGATTTGGCTGGAGTAGGTCATCCGATTGCGAAGGAACTGCTCTTGAAAAACGGGGTGCCGATGAATGATACGGTCTTTAGCGATTGCGGCCTGATGGTATATGACGTGCAGAAGCAGAAAGTGCAAGCTGGGGGAAGCGGCTGCGGCTGTTCTGCTGTAGTGACCTATGGGCATTTGCTTAAACGAATCAAAAAGGGTGAATTAAAGCGAATTTTAGTTGTTGCTACTGGCGCATTGCTCTCACCGCTTTCGTTCCAGCAAGGGGAGAGTATTCCTTGTATCGCGCATGCTGTCGCCATTAGCGCAAAAGGAGGGTAAATCAGTATGATTTTTTTATGGGCCTTTCTAGTTGGCGGAGGAATTTGCGTGATCGGTCAGCTCATGTTTGATGTGCTTAAGCTGACTCCGGCTCATACGATGGCGACGCTGGTGGTTATCGGTGCCATCGTTGACGGCTTTGATTTATATGAGCCTTTGGTCAAGTTCGCAGGAGCGGGAGCTACCGTTCCGATCACAAGCTTCGGTAATGCGCTCGTTCACGGGGCATTGACCGAGCTGCATAGTCAGGGGTGGATTGGCGTCATTTCCGGTATCTTTAAAGTCACCAGCGCCGGCATCTCTGCAGCTATTATTTTCTCCTTTCTGGCAGCACTGGTGGTCAGACCAAAAGGATAATAAATATAGGACATAAGTTGGAGGATCCTGTGGGATCTTCCAATTTTTTTTGTAGCGAAAAAGTTTGTGTACGGGAAAGGAAGTACTGTAAAATAGTAGTATTGAGTATGTACTTTAGCGTTATTTCGGGAGGTAATGGAATGGATATTCGTCCTGCAGACATGCAATTATGTGCTACTATTCTACGAAACTTAGAAACTTGTATCCTTGGTAAACAGGAAGAAATCCAGAGATTGCTCATCGCCGTTATTGCAGGCGGACATGTTCTGTTGGAAGATGTGCCCGGCACAGGTAAGACGCAGCTGGTGAAAGCGCTGGCAAAGTCAATCGGCGGGCAATTTCGCCGTATCCAATGCAATCCTGATTTACTTCCTACCGATATTACAGGCGTTTCCATCTATCATCCCAAACAGGAAACCTTTATTTTTCGACCGGGTCCGGTTATGTCTAATATACTGCTAGCCGATGAAATAAACCGAGCTACAACGAAGACTCAATCCGCGCTGCTTGAGGCGATGGAAGAGGGGCATGTTACGGTTGATGGAGACACTTACGAGCTTCCGCGTCCGTTCGTACTGCTTGCTACCCAAAATCCAATCGAGTTTGAAGGCACCTATACGCTCCCTGAGGCGCAGCTTGACCGCTTTATGATGAAGCTTTCGCTTGGTTATCCGAGCGAATCGGATGAGCAGCGAATGGTGTTATCTAATGAAGGAATCCATCCGTCTGACCGCATTGAGCCAATGATTAATATATCGGACATGATTCATATTCAAGAACAAGTATTACAGGTGCACATCGATGATGCGGTAGGAAAATACCTGGTAAGCCTAATAAGAGGTACGAGAGAGCATACGAACGTCATGCTAGGGGCTAGTCCCCGCGCAGCGCTGGCGCTCGCAAGAGCGGCTAAAGCGAGTGCGTATATCCAGGAGCGTACATTTGTAACGCCTGATGATGTGAAGGAGCTGGCGCCACATGTTCTTTCCCACAGGCTATTGCTTCGTACAGAGGCCAGAATGAACGGGCTTAAAGCGGAGGACATCATCGCGCAGGTGATCCAGTCCACGAAAGTGCCGGTTCGGCTAGAGCGATAATCAGATGGCAGCGGCTAAATCTACGAAGCTGCGCTGGCAGCATGTCGCCGTTATTTATTTGACTAGTCTTTTTTATTTTTTATTTCAAGGCGGCAAAACCGCAATGATGCTCTTTATGATCTTAAATCTATTACTCATTTATTTAGTGCTCGGGCGTTGGAGCGGCATAAACAAAGTAACGGGGAGCAGAAGTTATTCGGTGCCAAGCATGAACGCACTCGATCAGTCCCTATCGGCTGGAAGCTCGCTTGAAGTAAATCTTACCATGAAAATCCCAGGCTATTACCCTTTGCCCTATGTTATCGTTAGGGACCAGCTCCAACGTCATAACGGGCAAAGGATGGCCTTTGAGACCTCCTTTGTGCCGAATTGGAAACGCTCGGGGCAGGTGGCGTACCAGACACCTCCGCTGCTGCGCGGGGAATATCGTTTTACGCACACGCAGTGTTTGTCTTACGATGTATTTGGTTTATTCGAACATTCGGGCCAGTTCGGCACGGAGACCGTGTTCAACGTGCTTCCCCAAACGGTGCCGCTAAGACAATGGAACGGGATCCAACGCGGAATTCGCGGACCTTACTCCCATGCCGTTGCTACCCGGTCCGCGAAGGAAACAACACAAATAAACGGCGTCCGGGAATATTTATACGGCGACCGCTTATCGCGCGTGCATTGGAATGCGACGGCCAAGACGGGGGAGTGGAAATCAAAGGCTTTCGAACGAGAGTCATTACCGCGTACAGTTGTCATCCTAGATCGTCATGCAAAAGGCTATTCCGGGGAGTTGACAACCCGCTTTGAATTAGCCGTATCCGCGGCAGCTTCGCTGCTGGAGAACGGTTTGAAGGATGATACGGCTATGGGCTTGCTTTCGATTGGTGAGTCGTTGACGATGATTCCCCCTAAATCGGGCGTGGATCAACGGAATGCGATGATGAGGCATCTTACTTTTGTTAATGCGGATGCGGTCCGGCCTTTGTATGCCTCGCTGCAGCAAGCGGATACGATTTTAGAGCCTGGCAGCTTTGCTGTCGTGATTACTCCGGAGACCGGTGCTGACGTGATACGAAGCATGGAGTGGCTTTCCCGAAAAGGAATGACGCCATGTTTGCTGCATATTTCATCCGTTGTTGACGCTCTTAGCCCTAATACGTCTTGGAAGCATGTGATGCGTGAGCGCGGCTGGCCAGTGTTTGAAATTCGCCAGCTCCAAGAGCTCCCCGCTGTCTTAGAAGGGAGTGGTATCGCATGAAGCGCAGCATGGTATCAATAGGCCTTTATCTTGCAGAAAATTGGTTCGATAAGCTCAGATTTATTTTTATTGCCATCATTTTATCCAATACGATTACGATATTTGAAGGCTATTGGTGGGAGGAAACCTTCTCCATTGTCTATTACACGCTGTTTGCCGCAGTGGCAATCGATGTTTTGCTGCCTGTTCGGATGAAGCTGCTAAAACTGCTGCTTCAAGCGGTAGCGGCGATAGTTATTACCTCCCGGATAGCAAAAATGGACTGGCTGATCGCAACCCCGCAGCGCTGGGAGGAGTGGATCTGGTGGCTGCAAGTCCATACCGCGCAGTTAAATCCATTTATTTGGATCAGCTTGGCTTTACTTCTTTTATATATCCTGTTCGGAATATGGACAGCCACGCGCGTGCGGATGTTCGGCTTCGTCGGTGTAAGTATCCTTGTCCTAACCATTGCGGATTCCTTTACGCCAATCTGGCTGTGGGATGAAGTAGGGATGGTTGTTTTCATAGGCCTGCTTTGGCTGGTAGCCAGTCATTTGTCACGGCTGCAGCGTGAGCATCCGAAGAGCTGGAGGGAGCTGATCGAATATCCGCTGCAATTAATTCTGCCGATTGCGCTCGTACTTACCGTGCTGATGACTGTCGGTCTAAACATGCCGTCCTTGTCGCCGCTTCTGCAGGATCCTTATACAATTTGGAAGGAAGCAAACGGGGAGCAAGTACAAGTATTCCTGGGCGATAAAGGAACGGATACGATAACGCCGAACAAAACCGGCAATGCGAGCTCTGGCTACAGCCGCAATGATGATCAGCTGGGCGGAGGGTTTGAATTTGATTATTCGCCGATGATGACCGTCACAACCTCGCATCGCAGCTACTGGCGGGGTGAATCGAAAGCGATCTATACGGGCGCCGGCTGGATGGACGTTGATTCGAAAACGAGCGGTGAAGTTCTTGTTTCGGTCCCTAAAGGTGAGGCACTCGTCTCACTCGATCCTACTCCGGCAGCGGGTACAACCAAGATTGATCAAATCGTTACGATGGTGCGGAAGGATGTTTTTCCAGTTTTGTTCGCGGCGGCCCCGCTTACGAGCGTAAACTGGATGGATGATGACACAGCATCTTTGCCGTCAGGCTTAAGATGGGAAGCGTCCTCCGGCGAGCTGCGATTATTGAATTGGTCCATGAAAAACCGCAAATATCCACAAACCTATTCAGTCACCTCTTCAGTGCCTATTATTGATGAAGAGCTGCTGAGGGAGACAACGGCGGGCTGGCCCGATCAGGCAGCTGCGTCGAGAAATGCTTATTATTTGGAGCTGCCGGACACATTGCCGGATCGCGTCAAGCAATTGGCAAAGGAAGTAACCGCGGAAGCCACCAACGACTATGACAAGGCAAAATCGCTTGAAGCTTATTTAAGACTTAATTATACCTACAATAACTTGCCGGATGAATCCAAGCTTACCGGGTCGTCGCAAGATTTTGTGGATCAGTTTCTATTTGAGCTCAAAGAGGGCTATTGCGATTATTTCTCTACCTCTATGGCTGTCATGGCAAGAAGCTTAGGACTTCCCGCCAGATGGGTAAAAGGCTTTGCCCCTGGTGTGCTGCCGATTAGCGATTACGGTCCGCCCGGCGCGTATTTGGATGAGAATATTAATCCGAGCGGCGCCGGTACGTATACGGTTCGGAATTCCGACGCCCATTCCTGGGTAGAAATTTATTTTGACGGGTTTGGCTGGATTCCTTTCGAGGCAACAGCGGGCTTTACCTTCCCGTACACTTTAGCGGAGGATGAAGCTCCTGCTCTGCCGGACGTAGATACGGAAGGCAGCGAGGCTGATGCAGTCAGCAGCAATGAGAGCTCATCGAGCTCGAAGGTGTGGGCTTGGAGCGCAGGATCACTCTTGTTCATTGCGGCAGCCGTTTGGCTATTCATTCGTCGCGACAAGCTTGTTTTGGCCTGGCGCAAGCTGCGTCACGGCTCCTATACTTCGAATGACCGCATCGTAATTGAGACGCAGAAGCTGCTTCGTATTTGCAAGAAGCGCGGACTGGAGCGCGAGGAGCATGAGACGCTAAGGGAAGCGGTAATGCGATGGTCGCAAAGCCAGAAACGTCTGCGCGATGATTTTAGGGCGGTGCTAGACCGGTTTGAGCAGGCGAAATACAGTCCTTCCATGGCTTCATCGGAAGAAGCGGATCGTTTCGTTGTAAAAGTCAGATCAATCATCGATCAATTAAGGTGAAATTACGATTATTCTTATGGGAAATGGATCCATTATCCATAGGTTGGAATGATTTGGAATAACAAACCGAATTTCTTCATTTTACTTGAGCAAATACCGCTTGCCAGAGAAATTGGCAGCGGTATTTTTTGCAACAAATTTGGTTTGTATGGTATAGTTTCGTAAGATAGCAGGCAGAAAGCAGAGGGATATCCATTATGTTTGAACGGCTGTTGCCGCATATGCGCGTTAATACAGTTTATGAAATTAATTTAGATGAGCTGCATGCGAGAGGCGTTCGCGGCATCATTACGGATTTGGATAATACGCTCGTCGGTGCAAAGGAGGCGTTAGCTACGCCTGAGCTTGTGCAGTGGCTTGATTACGTGCGCTCACGGGGGTTTCAGGTTGTTATCGTTTCGAATAACAATGAGACCCGTGTTGGGAAGTTTGCAGCACCGCTGAATATTCCATATATTCACGCTGCTCGCAAGCCTGCTGGAAAAGCGTTCAGGAAGGCGCTCAGCGTACTAGGCCTAGCCGCAGATCATGCAGTCGTTATCGGCGATCAAATGCTTACTGATGTGCTTGGCGGCAACCGAATGGGACTTTACACCATTTTGGTTACGCCGATTGCTCCTTTAGATGAAGGAATCATGACACGAGTGAATCGCCGTATCGAACGTTTTGCATTAGTACGCTTGAGGAAAAAAGGGTTATGGTATGAGGGGGACACAAAGTGATGGAACAACAGCTTAGTCAGGCATCTGGTTCATGTGCGGGCTGCGGGGTGGCGCTTCAGACAAAAAGCTCCGATTTGCCGGGATATTTGCCGGAATCGGCTATAGGACGCGAACCGGTTATTTGCCAAAGATGCTTCCGGATTCGCAATTATAATGAGGCTTCATCCGTTGCGGTTGATCAGGATGACTTCTTAAAGCTGCTAGGCAGCATCGGAAACACGGATAGCCTGGTTGTGCACATCGTAGATTTGTACGATTTTGAGGGCAGCTTGATCTCAGGCCTGCAGCGGTTTGTCGGAAATAACCCGGTGCTGCTTGTCGTAAACAAGATTGACCTGCTGCCGAAAGCGATGAACGTCAATCGCCTAAGAAACTGGGTACAGAAGCAAGCGAAGGAAGAGGGCCTGCGTACAGTGGACGTCGTACTGTGCAGCGCGAAGCGCAACATGGGCTTTGAGCGCGTGATCGAAGCGCTCGAGCAATATCGCAACGGTCGTGACGTTTATGTGGTCGGCGCAACGAATGTCGGGAAGTCTACCTTAATCAATCGACTGATCCGTGATTACAGCGATATGGAACGCGAATTGACGACTTCAAGGTACCCGGGAACTACGCTCGATGCCGTTCATATTCCGCTTGAAGATGGCAAAGCGATTATTGATACGCCTGGAATCGTATATTCATCACGGATGACGGAGGTCGTACCGCGCAGCTTCCTCGGTTCTTTGCTGCCGGACAAGCCGATCAAGCCTCTTGTTTATCAATTGAATTCAGGCCAATCGCTGTTCATCGGCAGCCTGGTCCGATTTGATTTTGTCGAGGGCGATCGTCAATCCTTTACGTTTTATGTGTCTAATGCACTTAACATGCACCGGACGAAGCTTGAGCGGGCGGATGAGCTTTATGCCGATCACCGTGGACAATTGCTTGGCGGACCGTCGCTTGAAGAGCTGGAGACTATTCCGGCATGGACCAGACATTCACTGCGCGTAAAGCGCGGCGTAAACAAGGATGTATTCATTTCCGGTCTTGGCTGGATTCAGGTGAACGGCACCGGCGGAGCCGTAATTGATATCTACGCGCCCAAAGGCGTAAAGGTTATGCTTCGCGATTCAATGATTTAACGACATGGCACTTGGAAGGGGAATTCACTGTGACGAACGCGGGCGCAGGAAACCAGATTGATAGCAATACCCTTTTGTTTGGTGTAATCGGCAATCCGATTAGACATTCAAAATCACCGATCATGATGAACCGTGCCTTCCGGGAAACGGGAATCAACGGCGTATATACGGCATTTCACGTAACCGCTGACCGCATCGGAGACTTTGCGGCAGGCGTTCGCGCAATGGGGATTCGCGGCATTAATGTCACGATCCCCCATAAGCTGGACATCATGTCGGTGCTCGATGAGATCGACTCGAGCGCGCAAGCAATCGGCGCGGTAAATACGATCGTAAATGACGAAGGCCGGCTCATTGGCTACAATACCGACGGGATCGGATATGTACGTTCATTAAAGGAAGAAGCGGAAAGCGAGCTTACCGGCAAACGAATCGTTGTAATCGGCGCCGGCGGTGCTGCCCGCGGAATCATATTTGCCCTCGCAAATGAGATGCCCGCCCGCATTACGATTGCCAATCGTTCCGTTGAGCGCGCCAAGGCGCTTGCGGACTCATTGCAAGGGAAAGCCGAAATTTACGCGATTTCGAACGAGGAGCTGCAAAGCACGTGCCTGGATGCGGATATCGTGATTAATACGACCTCGGTTGGCATGTTCCCGAATACGGATGAGACACCGGTTGATGCAAACTGGCTTAAGCCGGATGCGGTTGCAAGCGATTTAATTTACAATCCCTTAAAAACGCGATTTCTCAAGGAGGCCGAGCAGCGCGGCTGCCGTATCCACGGCGGACTGGGCATGTTCATATATCAAGGCGCATATGCCTTCGAATATTGGACAGGCCAGCCGGCTCCGGCAGCGGCGATGCGAGAGACAGTCCTAGCTTCCTTACAAAGCTAACCCGATATTTTTTTATTGGTTATAAACAAATAAACAGACGAAACATCGAGATGAAAGAAGGAACCATTATTATGCTTACAGGTAAACAAAAACGTTATTTAAGATCACTCGCCCATCACATGACACCTATTTTCCAAGTGGGTAAAGGCGGCACGAACGATCACCTTGTTCGTCATATCGAGGAAGCCATAGAATCACGCGAGCTAATCAAGGTATCCGTGCTTAACAACTGCCTTGATGATCCTAGAGAAATTGGTGCGGAGGTTGCCGCGGCAGCTGGAGCCGAGCTCGTTCAAGTCATTGGGAAAACGATTGTCCTCTATAAGGAATCAAAGGACAACAAACAAATTGTGCTTCCTAGCGCAGCTCGCAAGTAAAACATTATGAATGTTCGGAGTTTGGTTGGCCATGCGGATTTTTGTCATAAAGGGCATACTAAAACCGCAGTGGCTTTCATAGCTCTGATTCGGCTTGATGCAGGGAGGCGTTCAACGAGTGAGTAAGATAGGTATTATGGGCGGAACCTTCGATCCCATCCATATCGGCCACTTGATCGCGGCGGAAACAGCTCGCGAGCAGTGTGACCTGCATGAGGTATGGTTCATTCCGTCTTACGGTCCTCCGCTCAAAGCAAATGAGCCGGGTGTTAGCGGAGAGCGGCGCTACGAAATGGTTTGCGAAGCCATACGGAGCAATTCGGCATTTCGCGCATTGGATATTGAATTGCTTCGCGGCGGTGTCAGCTACTCCTATGATACGGTTAGGGAGCTGCAGCAAAGAAATCCTTATGACTCTTTCTCCTATATTATCGGTTCAGATCGGATAAATGACTTGCCGCAATGGTATGAAATCGAGCAGCTTGCTTCTCGAATTTCATTTATCGGTCTGGAGCGTCCCGGAGATCCGGTAAATCTTGCTGCTCTGCCTGTTTACTTGCAGGAGCGGATAAACCTCATTCATATGCCTGCAATCGATATTTCTTCTACAGAGATTCGCAGCAGGAGAAACGCCGGGCAAACGGTTCAGTATTTAGTGCCGGATTCGGTGAATAGCTACATGAGGAGGTACAAGCTGTATGAATCGTGAGCAAATGATCGACAAGGTGAAAGCGGAAATGCCGGAGCGAAGATGGCTTCATACGCAAGGAGTCATGGATACCGCGATTCTGCTCGCTGAGCGATTTGGCGAGGACCCCGTACGTGCGGAGCTGGCTGCCATTTTGCATGATGTAGCCAAATACTGGCCGACAGAGCGGATGCAGCAGGTGATTCGTGAGCAATCCTTGCCCGCTGAGCTGCTTTTTTATGATAAAGAGCTGTGGCATGCACCGGTTGGCGCTTGGGTAGCTGAGCATGAATACGGCGTGACGGATGCCGAAGTACTCGATGCCATCCGTTACCATACCTCCGGACGCCGGGGAATGTCGAAGCTGGAGAAGATTGTATGCCTGGCCGATTACATGGAGCCGGGACGCGACTTTCCAGGCGTGGACATCATACGCAAGCTAAGCGAACAGTTTTTGGATAAGGCACTGATTGCGGGATTCAATTCTACGATTACCTTTTTATTGGCAAAGGGAAAACGAATATTTCCGCTAACGGTAGAAGCGAGAAACGGTTTATTGGAATAATAATATTTTATAGGAGGCTGAGCTATGGCGTTACATTCAGATGAATTGCTTCAAATTACGGTCGCAGCAGCAGAAGACAAAAAAGCGGTACGGGTTGTGGCTTTGAATTTAAAAGAGATTTCTTTGGTAGCGGATTATTTCGTTGTTTGCAGCGGTAATTCGGATACGCAGGTCCAAGCAATTGCAACCGAAATCCGCAAGCAAGCAGAGAAAAACGGGAACCGGATTCGCGGTATCGAAGGCATGGATTCTGCTAGATGGGTACTGATCGATATCGGTGATGTGATTGTTCACGTATTCCACCGCGATGAACGTGAATATTACAACATCGAGCGGCTATGGTCCGATGCGAAGGTTGTGGAGTTCGCATGAGTTTTGTAGCCGGTACGACTCAAACGTTAAGGGTGGCACGCGAGGTGTCACCCTACGGGTATTTTTTGAGCGACGGAGAATCGGATGTGCTGATGCATTATACAGAGCTTGTGGGCTCTAAGCCGAAAATCGGCGATGATGTGGAAGCTTTCCTGTTCTATGACTCGGAGGATCGTTTGGCGGCAACCATGAAGAAGCCATTGCTGCAGCTTGGCGAGCTAGCCCGGCTGCGTGTCGCGGACGTTCATCCAAGGCTCGGCTGTTTTCTAGAAATGGGACTCGGCAGACAATTGCTGCTTCCCCTCTCGGAGCTGCCGGAGAGTATCGACTACAGACCTCTCCTTGGAGACGAAGTGTTCGTTGTGATGAAGCATGACAAAATCGGAAGGCTTGTTGCTAAGATCGCATTTGAGGAAGAGCTCTCGGAGCTCGTATTCCATGCGCCTGAGAGCTGGAACAACCAATGGGTTGAGGGCTGGGTAACAAAAACGCTGCAGCTCGGTTCGTTTGTCATGATCGACGGCGGCGTTGTAGGCTTTGGCGTCTACGGCCTAATTCCAAGCGCCGAGCGCATTCGTCCGCTTCGGCTTGGTGAGCGTGTGAGTGCCCGGGTCACCTTTATCCGCGAGGACGGCAGAGTAAATCTGTCGATGGCGCAGCGCAAGGAAGTAGGACGAGTTGAGGATGCAGATCGTATCCTAGCCTTTATGAAAGAACGGCCTGGAGGCGGCATGCCTTACTCTGACGAAACCGATGCTGACATCATTAAACAAAAATTCGGAATCAGCAAAGGCGCATTTAAACGCGCGATAGGTAAGCTGATGCGTGAAAGGCTCGTAACGCAGAAAGGCAGCTGGACATACCTGGCGGAAAATCCGCAAGCTGAGGCGGAGGAGCAGGCAAAAGCTTCGAGTAACGAGGCGGAAGGGACGGATGGGCAATGACACGCTCATACGGACAGTTTGCAACGGTTTATGATCAGCTCATGGAGGACATGCCTTATGCTGACTGGCTTGGCTTCGCCAGGGCCGGCTGGTCGCGTTATGGAATGATGCCAGCGACCGTAGTTGACCTTGGCTGCGGAACAGGGAGTATCTCCATTCCCCTGGCCCGCTCAGGTTTCCATGTCTACGGCATCGACTTGTCATCCGATATGCTTACCGTTGCCCGCAGCAAATGGGATGAGCCGCCTCAGTTAGTGGTAAGGCCACGCTCAGGCTCTATCCGGTGGCTTCAGCAGGATATGCGCGAATGGGAGCTTCAAGAGCCCGTAGACTCGGTTATATCGTTTTGTGATTGTTTGAATTACTTGACCGAGGAAGCCGATGTTGAAGCAGCCTTCCGTGCAACCTACGCGGGCCTCCGCAGCGGCGGAACCTTCCTGTTTGACATGCATCCACAGAAGCAGCTTATTCGTTATGCGGAGGAGCAGCCTTTCGTGCTTGACGAGCGGGATGTCGCGTACATATGGACCTGTGATTTCGAAGAGGAGCGCTGCGAGATCGAGCATCACTTAACGATTTTCTCGCGTGACCAGGATCAGAAATTTTACCGGTTCGAGGAATCGCATGTGCAGCGTGCTTATGATCCGGACTGGATCGAGTCTGCCTTGCGCCGTGCCGGCTTCCAAACGGTTGACCGTTATGCGGATTTCGAACTGTTTCCACCTAACAGCCAGTCGGAGCGTTTGTTCTTTGCGGCTGTCAAATAACGACATACTACTTATAAAAAATCAGGGCAATCCTACAAGGTAATGAACCTTTTAGATTGCCCTTTTTATCGGCTGATTAAATTATTTCAGGGCTCGCGGCTGCGGAAAACTCTTTCTTGTAAATCGAGCTGACTTTCTCTAAAACCTTTCGGCTCTGCTCAATGAATTTCAACTCCGTAACTCGCCCATTCACCAGAAAACTGCCCGACGCGGCTTTATTAGTGAGCATAGCTGCATCATATAATAAAGCCGCGCCTTTACTTGGCTGAGGGAAGAAAAGCTTTATGATCGGTTTCAAATAAAAGGGGATACCCGAACGTTTGCCTTTTCTAATCGTGTTGTTCGCACCTGGATCTACGCTCAAAATCTTTAAGCCCTCGCCAGCGACCTCGGAAGCAATCTCATAGGACCATAAGGAGAGGGCTAGTTTTGAGGCCGCATAGGGGCCGTACAGCTTCGTAAACTCGTTTGGACGCTCCAACGTATCCGGATCAAATTTCTTGCGGAACTTAAACACGTAGGAAGAGGTGTTGATGATGGTCTTCCCTTCTCCCTTCCCTAAAAGCTCCTTCAATTCCATGAATATAACGTAAGGCGCCACGGTTTGCAGATCAAAATGCAGCTCCCGCCCCTGCTTGGTGTAAGAAAGCACATCGCTGCTGCCTCCAGCGTTGTTGAAGAGCAGGTCTATTTTCTCTTCGCCGGCTTTAATCTGTGCCAGTGCGAGCTTCAAGCTCTCGAAATTCGACAGGTCGGCATGATAGGAGCGAAGCTCACCTTTTCTTAATGAGCTTTGAATCAGGGTGTCGTCTTCAGGGAAGCTGGACCGATTCAGTGCGATGACCTGCCAGCCTTCGGCCAGCATTCTGCGGGTCAACTGCAGTCCAATGCCATTGCTTGCTCCAGTAATTAATGCGGTTTGATCTTTTCGTATTATGTTCATAATGAGAGCCTCCTATATAATGTTCATTCCGGATACCGATCCGATGTGATCACTATATAATTTGGAGTCGACTCCAAGATGTATAATTGATTTTCGGAAGCATAAGGGAGGCTGGAGGGCTGATGGGAAGTATAGGGCTGACGATTAAAGAAACATCGGAGCAGGCTGGATTATCTGAGGATACCATTCGTTATTATGAGAAAATAGGACTGCTGCCGCGGGCGGAGCGGAAGGAGAATCGGCATCGCATTTACCGGCCTTCGGATGTCGAAACGATGAAGCTCATTGCTTGTCTGAAAAAAACCGGAATGTCGCTTGACGAGATGAAGCCGTATTTAAACATATCTATTAATGAAGACCTAACGGCATCGCCGGAACTGCATGCGATGATTTTAAACCATAAGAAGAAAATCGAGAATCAAATGGCTTCGTTACAGCAAATTATTACTCTCATTGACACAAGGCTCATGCAGGGGAACTTTGCCGTCGAGGCTTGCGGGATCCCGCAAGATGAAAAACGAATGCCGGAGTCGCCTCAGAAATCGAAAAAGTAAGCCATGCCAATGGCAATGCTCTGCCGCTGCTCGCCAGTCGCTGTTCGACTAGCGGGCTTTTTGATTTCTCCATGAAATATAACAATATCTAGTTTTTTCGCGAAAATTGTCGTTTTTTGAGACTGATTGTAATATTTTATCAGGAGAGTCTCGGTGAACGAGAAGTGCTATCGGAATCTTCGAATCGCATGCTTGTATATTACTAGATCTTGTGTCTCTTAAGCTGATTATTCACGCAGCGCATCTTTCAAACGGCTGTTCATTCCGGCCGCAGCCGATGCTTTTCGCACGGAATCCAGCTTCATTTTCTTTATTTGTTCGGCCATTAGATCATGCTCATTTTCGAGCATTTCGATATAAGAAAGCAGCTCAGGCACCGTATATCCGGCGTCCTTGAACAGTTGTTCGATCGTTTCCCGCATTTGTTCTGCCGGTGTTTTTATGTTCATTGGAACCTCCACAATAGCAATAAAATGTCACTATCCCATCATATCCGCATCTGTTAAAATAGTCGAGTGCGCCAAAAAAATAGATTAATATTTTCTCCATAATTTTCATTGACTACTCCTATATATTGATGTAGAATCAAAAACATCAACTACATATTGATGTGGATTGGTGCTTTCAATGATTACCATCGGTAAACCTTGAACCGGCGCAGCTGACGGATTTGCTAGTCAGAAGCGCTTTTTGATTGCTTGATTTCAGTAGGGGAGCGAACGCGCTATGCTAGTTGTCTATGATTCCAAAACAGGTAATGTCAAGCGTTTCATTAAAAAATTGAATATGCGGGCAGTGCCAATCGATGAGAAGGCAGCAGTGGACGAGCCGTTCGTGCTGGTCACGTATACAACAGGGTTCGGCCAAGTTCCAGAGAAGGTAACTTCGTTTCTGGAGAACAATGCGGACATGCTTCGCGGCGTTTCTGCCAGCGGCAACCGAAACTGGGGAACCGGCTTCGCGAAAAGCGCGGATACGATCTCCCAAAAGTATGATGTCCCCGTAATTTTGAAGTTTGAATTGTCAGGCACGAATCAAGATACGCAACATTTTGTCGAAAGGGTGCGAACCATTGAAGCATATTGAACTGAATAACGAATTGATGCAGCGCGGTGCAGACGGATTTTACCAGCTGGAAAAAGATAAAGAGGCTGTTGCTGCATTTATGGAAGAAGTGGAAGAGAAGAGCGTAAAGTTCGATTCCCTCAAACACAAGCTAGATTACTTAATCGAGAACGATTATTACGATAATGTATATGAAAAATATACACATGAGCAGGTTGAGGCTGTATTTACGTTAACAGCGAACAGCGGCTTTGAATTTCAGTCCTACATGGCAGCATCGAAGTTCTATAAAGACTATGCGATGAAGACCAACAACAAAGCGCAATACTTAGAGCAATACTCCGACCGTGTAGCGATCGTTGCTTTGCACTTAGGCGAAGGCGACGCAGCAAGAGCACTCCGTATCGCTGAAGCGATGATCGATCAACGCTTGCAGCCAGCAACTCCCACCTTCCTGAATGCGGGCAAGAGCCGTCGCGGTGAGATGGTTTCCTGCTTCCTACTTGAAATGGACGACTCGCTTAATTCCATCAACTACGTTTTAGGAACATGCATGCAGCTATCCAAAATTGGCGGCGGCGTTGCCGTCAACCTCTCGAAGCTTCGCGGACGCGGTGAGCCGATTAAAGGCGTAGAAGGTGCTGCAAAAGGCATCATGCCAGTACTTAAGCTAATGGAGGATGCATTCTCTTACGCAGACCAAATGGGTCAGCGCAAAGGCTCAGGAGCTGGTTATTACAACATCTTCGGCTGGGATATCATCGAATTCCTAGATTGCAAAAAAATTAACGCTGATGAGAAGGCGCGTATTAAAACGTTGTCTATCGGTCTCATTATTCCGAATAAATTTTATGAGCTCGCAGCTCAAAACAAACCGCTATTCGTATTTGGTCCGCATTCCGTTCAGAAAGCATACAACAAGCATCTCGATGACATGGATATGGACGAGATGTACGAAGAATTGCTCGCTAATGAACTGGTAACAAAGAAAAAAGTAATGAACACACGCGACATGTTGACAAAAATCGCTTCGATTCAGCTTGAATCAGGCTACCCATACATCATGAACAAATCAAATGCTAACAGCGTTCACGCGCTTAAAGATATCGGATCGATTAAAATGTCCAACCTTTGCACGGAAATTTTCCAGCTGCAGGAGACTTCAGAAATAAAAGATTATGGCTTTGATGATGTTATTCAACGTGATATCAGCTGTAACCTTGCTTCACTAAACATTGTTAATGTTATGGAGCATAAGAAGATAAAAGAGTCCGTACATGTGGGCATCGAAGCATTGACGACTGTCAGCGATTTGTCTAATATCGACAATGCCCCAGGCGTTCGCAAAGCAAACGAGGAGCTTCATTCCGTAGGACTTGGCGCGATGAACTTGAATGGCTATCTAGCGAAAAACAAAATCGCATACGAAAGCGAAGAAGCAAAGGATTTTGCCGGCGTTTTCTTTATGATGATGAACTACTATTCCCTTGAGCAAAGTATGGAAATCGCCAAAGAACGCGGCATTACATTCAAAGATTTCGAACGTTCCGAGTATGCGAAGGGAACCTATTTCACTCGTTATGTAGAGACCGATTACCGTCCAAAAACGGATCGAGTCAAGGAATTGTTCGAGGGTATGGAAATCCCTTCACCTGAGGATTGGGCAGCTCTAAAAGCAAAAGTACAAGAGCACGGTTTATACCATGCGTACCGGCTTGCTATTGCGCCAACACAAAGTATTTCCTATATCCAAAACGCAACATCGAGCGTTATGCCGATTGTCGAGCACATCGAGACACGCACGTATGCGAACTCAACAACCTATTATCCGATGCCGTATTTGGCACAGGAAAACTATTTCTACTACAAATCAGCTTACAATATCGATCAATTCAAGCTGATAGATCTTATTGCTGAAATTGGACAGCACGTAGACCAAGGTATTTCATCGGTGCTGCATGTAAATAGTAATGTGACGACTCGCGAGCTGGCGCGCTTCTATGTTTACGCTGCACAAAAAGGGCTCAAATCGCTCTATTACACAAGAACGAAGCGGCTTTCCGTTGAGGAATGCACGAGCTGTGCCGTTTAAGTTTTATTTTAATTGATGCTTACGTAGCAAAGAAGGAGCTCATCAAATGAAAGCAGTAAACTGGAACCGCCCGGATGACGATTTCACATTAACATTCTGGCAGCAAAATGTAATGCAATTTTGGACGGATGAAGAAATTCCATTGTCGGACGATAAGATGGATTGGATGGAAATGACAGACGCTGAGCGCACACTCTACAAAAACGTGCTCGGCGGTCTTACACTGCTTGATACGATTCAAGGCGGTATCGGCATGCCGAAAATTTTGGAGCATGTAGATGGCTTACAGCGTAAAGCAGTGCTGTCCTTTATGTCGATGATGGAACAAATCCATGCCAAATCGTACAGCAGCATTTTCACGACACTGGCATCAGGCGAAGAGATCGACGAGATCTTCGTATGGGTGGAGAAAAACGAACAGCTGCAGAAGAAAGCGAATTTGATTTCTTCCTGGTATTCGAACATTACGGGCCCGAGAGAGCTTTATAAAGCGATGGCTGCGTCCGTATTCTTGGAAAGCTACCTATTCTACAGCGGCTTCTTCTATCCGCTTTATCTGGCTGGTCAAGGCAAAATGACGAGCAGCGGCGAAATTATCGATTTGATTTTGCGTGACGAGAGTATTCATGGCTTATATGTTGGCGTTCTTGCGCAAGAGCTCTTCCAGACCTTTAGCCCTGAAGAGCAAGCAACGCTTCAAATTGAGATCTATGCGCTCTTAAACGAGCTGTACGAGAACGAGATCATCTACACCGAGCATTTGTATGCTCCCCTCGGCTTAGCTGAGGAGGTCAACGTCTACGTCCGCTACAATGCAAATAAAGCTCTTATGAACCTTGGTATGGAGCCGCATTTCCCTGAAGAGCCTGTGAATCCGATCGTGTTTAACGGAATAAGCACGCATACTAAGCAGCATGATTTCTTCTCCAAAAAAGGAAACGGTTATGTACGTACGATTCACGTTGAGCCACTGAATGATGATGATTTCGTATTTAACTTTTAATAGATTCTAAGCTTCATGTTATGGCTAAGCATCTATAGCCAGAACAAAGAACCTCCCGTACTACAAGCTTACTTGTAGCTGCGGGGGGTTCTTTGTCTGTCTTGTTAAAGAGAGAAGCTATTAGGAGAATGGGGGGCTACTCAGCCCGTGAGAACATCAGCTGCAACCCCTCGGAAATGCTTTCCAATAAATAGGAAGCAATAACTAATTCAGTTAAAAGAGCCTGCAACGGGAGGATCATATTCATGTCATAGCATAAGAACTTTTGTCGAAGTGGTTGTAATAATATTATGAATATAATAAATATATATAAGCGAGGACTTGAAGGAACGCTGCCGGGTAAAGGAGGGAAAGAGTTATGGCATGCACCACGAATATCCTCCAAAAAACAATCTAACCGAGGTGTAATCATGTTACGTAAACTTACTGTTATCGGACTTGCTGTCGTCTGCACGTTGTCCATGTCTTTAAGTGCAGCCGCTGCCGAATCCAAAGAGAAGTTGCCAACGAATACGATTTCTTGGCCAGAAAAGCAAGCGCTTCCAAGTTTCTCGAAGATTAAGCAGCTGGATGTGGCGGATATTTATGATGCGCCTGGCGACATAAAAATTCTGATGGCGTCCTTGCAAGGTATCGTAAATCGCGCCGAGCCCCGCATCTATTTACTTGAGAACAAAGAGGAAGGGGCATTCACTTGGCTGAATGACTTAGATGTTACTTACAAGGTCAGGGACGACTATTGGCAGATCGTCCGTACTTACAAGAAGGAAATCAACGGAATCATTATATACGATCCCAAAGTACCGGACTCCGTTAACGTAGCAACGACGTTGGCCGGCTTGAAAAATGCTGTAGTAGCAAGTCCTGAGCTCGCGCAGAAGCTGCAAGCAGCACCATTCAGCTTGAAAGTATTGGACGATCTTCAAGGGAAATTCAAGGATAGACTTGATGCTTACACATGGCAGTATGAGAATCTATGGAGTCAGACGACGCATCGGATGCTCGTAGGACTTAATCCGGAATCTTCAATCAAGCTTCCGGAAAACCAAGCGGACTTGTTCAAGGTTATTGACGAGGATAAAACACAGGAACGAGACGGTAAAAATAGAAAAGTATATGATCTTGACCTCAGTTCGAGTCTCGGTAAAACGGATGTTTTTCTCCGTTTTGACGATGCGTTTACGCAGGACGGCTGGGGAGCTGCTGTGCATCAGGTTACGATTAAAGCTGACGGGAAGACGATCGCGGAGTTTATTCCGGGTACGCCGGAAGAGGAGCCTTTCTTATACGATCGGCAGAGCTCGCAGGTATCTGCAGGTAACGGAGGACATCGATTCGCCGACAACGGCCGTTACTTTATCTACAAATTCACGCCGCCTGCCGGTACGAAGCAGTTGACGGCTTCTGTGGACATGTGGAATCAATATAAAGTGTCAGTTGGTAACGTACAACCAGTGTCCTCTGAACAGAAAGAGCCGTACGGCTACCTGCGCGATTATGCGGTAGCGAACAAAGCGATGGTTTTCTGGCTGGATTCCAACGTGCCGAAAGAAAAGGAACTTTTCCAGAAGATTCTCTCAGGCGTAAAGCCGGGCACGCCTTATCTAGGCTGGTTCAGCAATGATACGGACGGAGAATTCAGCGGCGTCGAGATTACTTCTAATTATGGTGTCTATGTGCTGGCGGCCGATTGGTTCAGTAACCTGACAGTATTCTCCGGTACCAAGGCGAATGCAGTTAAGGCCAAAACAGTGAACACACCTAAGCTTGAGAACAAAATTTATGTAACGTATACATTCAGCGAAGGCGACAACTTCCAATATAATCAACATAGAATGCGCATCCTATGGGATGATCCGAGCCGAGGTAAGGTTCCGCTGAACTGGACCTCCAGTCCGCTGCTCTACGATGGTGCGCCTGTGATGTTGAATTATTACCGGGAGACCGCTACGGATAACGACCTGCTTATCGCAGGACCGTCCGGCGCCGGATACTTCTATCCGAATGCATGGCCTGCAAAATCATTTGCTGACTTCTTGAAGCAGTCCAATTCGTATATGGAGAAGACTGGCATGACGATACCTTACGTTTTGAACCGTATCAACAGTCAGAACATACCGCTCAGCGATGCTCATGCTGCTGCCTATATCAAGGAGTATAAGCCTTCGGGGATGTTCCTAAGCTGGGAAGATCGTCATGGCGTAGAGATTGTAGGCGGAAAGCTTCCTGTCTCGACTATTCAAGGCATAAGCACGGTGAAAGACGGTGAGAAGATTCTTGCTGATGCCAAGGCGAAATGGGACGGGAAGTCGCCGTTGTTCATCTCCTTGGGGCTGCTTGCTTGGAGCATGACGCCTTCAGACATCGCTGAGCTGCAAGCGTCGCTCGGACCTGAGTACAAAGCGGTTCGCGCAGATCAGTATTTCTCATTGATTCGCAGTGCAAACGGGCTGCCAGCTAAGCCTTAATAGAGCTTGCACGATTGAATAGAAGAGGACGCCGTTTGTATCGGTTGTCCTCTCTATTTTTAATATATAAGAATTTATATGTTTTCACATATAAATGTGCTTATATATCTCCGCGAAACGACTACTTTTGCCACAGAGGACGGCGACAGCCGTTTGCGCTTGTACAACACTCCTTTTAGCGAAGGAGCATGAAGAACTTTAGGCTCGTATGCCGAAGAAATATAAGGTAAACCAATGCCCGAAAAACGTTTTCGGGCATAATTTGTTTTCGAACTCTCTTGAAAAAAAGAGAACAAACATATATTATATATAACATAACAAATATACAGAATTTTTGGTGAATAAACATGAAAAATGAGAGAATGCCGCTGTATCAGCAAATTCAGGATTATATTAAAGAGCTCATTCAGTCCTCGGGGCTGAAGCAAGGTGATCGGATTCCGACCGAGAAGGAACTCATGGAGCTTTTTAATGTGAGTAAAATTACGGTCGTCAATGCCTTGGCAGGGTTATCGAATGAAGGCTCGATCACCCGCGTTCCAGGAAGAGGCAGTTTCGTAAATAAAGCGAAGATGGAGACGCCCGATACCGGACGCCCGGCAAGCCATCTGCATGAGCAGCGGGAAAGCAGCTTTAGGGAAAAAATAATAGGCATCGTGATGCCGACGATTGAAGATTATTTCTCGATACGTTTGATTGACGGGATGCAGAAAGCTCTGCTTGAAAAAGGATATCGATCTGTGATTCAGTTGTCCGGAGGACAGCTGGATAAAGAAAAAGAAGCCATAAAGTTGTTTATGGACTTTGGTGTCGAAGGTCTGCTCATTTTCCCGGTTGACGAAGGGCAGTATAACGAAGAAATTTTAAGCATGAAGTTCAGTGGATTTCCGTTTGTGCTAATCGACCGCTTCTTGCCTGGCGTGGAGACGGATTACATTGCATCGGACGGCCGAATCGGCGCGCAGCTTGCTGTAGATTATCTATGGGAGCTGGGTCACCGTGAAATCGCCATATGCTCCGATTCTCCTCTTCAGACGGTAACGGTTCAAGAGCGAATAGACGGATATATGAACGCTCTTAAAAATAAAGGAGCGCTAATTAATCCCGCGCACATTATTACCGAATTCAGCTTGAGAACATCGGATGATGTTAAAGCTCATCCTTTGTTCAGATATGTGAAAAACCGGATGGCTACCGCCTATATTACTTTAAACGGCAGGCTTGGCGCTTATATTCATCAAATGGCTGAGATGGCAGGGCTTAATGTGCCGCTGGACTTGTCGATCATTACGTTTGATGATTCGACTGCAATCATGGAAGGCGTCACCAACTTCACCCACATAAAGCAGTTCGAGCATGAAATCGGATTTAAAGCGGCAGAGCTGCTGCTTAACCGCATAAACGCCGATGGGGAGCCTAAGGGGAAATACAACAAAATATTAATAAAACCAGAGTTGATTACCCGTCATACGACAAGTGAATGTAAATAAGAAGATAAGCAAGAAAAGACTGTTTGGTCTGTGAACTGGACCCCGTCAGGTAGAAAGTAAATAATAAAAGCCCGTTAAGCGGCCTTGGTCATGAGTTCCACTGGACTGAGGCCGTTTAATTTTGCCTTTAAGCGCTTCCTGATACTGAGACACCCCTTCATATCCATATCCCTCATAACGACGACTCGACTTTTCCAAGGTTGTTTTGTTTGAGCTGTATTCAGCAGCTGCAGCCTTAATGACAATTTGTCCCCTCTTTATTTCATCAAGGATCGCAAGCTTCTCTAGTGCGCTATACTGTTCTTTTGACATGAACAAGCTCCTCTCACACGCAGGTCTTATTATTTAACCTGTCTACTAAATGGGGCATATCACGGTCCAGATAGCCCGGTTTCTATTAACCAATGTTAGAGGTCGAAAAAGAAGGATATTTTACTTAATGAGTCGTAAATGATACAAAACAACCTAACTACCTCTGGGCAAAACTGCGATTATCTCAATTGAAAGGAGCCGAGCTTTGAAGAAACTAAACATGCTGTCCCATTTGCACGTATATCAGAAGGTAATCATCGTTTTTATGGTGATGATGCTTCCAGTTTATCTGATTAATCTATGGATGAATATGTCGGGGCTCTCGCTTATGAAACAGGGGTATGCCAATTCAAGCTTGTCAAATGTCACTTTTTATTCCAGCCAGTTGGATGATCAAATTGCTTTTGTCCGCAAACAGCAGCTGCATCTTTTGAATGACTCCGATTTACAAAAGTTAAGTTTTCTTGGCGAACAGCTTAATGAATTTGAAGATTTTCAATTAGTGAATCGAATCGTTGAACGGCTGGTCACGATTCAAGACTCTAGCGATTTCCTCGTTAACGTAGGAGCATATGTGAAATCCCTCGGCAGAACGATATCAACGCAGAGCGGTGTCGAGAAGACCGAAGGAAATTCGGAATTTTCCATTATATCGAGCTATAGTAGCCAGCAGCCTGCACAGCCATTCTATTTCGATGATGAAAAAATGCTCTTTATCGAATCCAGAAACAACGGCAATATCATAGTGTATATGGAGCTCTCCATCCCGAAACTTAAGGAGACGCTTTTAAAGCTTGTTGAGCACTCTCAGGATTCTGGCGCTTTGCTGGCAGATGAAAAGCTCGATAACGTTATATCGGTGAAAGCTAAAGATCCGGTAATGGGATTTATTAAAGCAACTAAAGCGCTTAATGAACCTGAACAAACAATGGACTTTACTATGGTTAAGGTTGAGAGTCAAAACTATATGATCACCAGTACGGATATTCGAGCCCTTGGATTGACGTTATACACTTATATGAATGAGAGCGAAGTGATCAAACCGCTCAAAAACTTCAACTTCTGGTTAATCCTCTTTTCCTTCGTATCGATAGCAATCGTTATCATGTTTTCCTTTTCAGTAAATTTGATGATCCACAGGCCTATAAAAAAGCTAATCCAAGCGTTTAAAAAATTAGAGACAGACAACCTGATCGTCTCCCTTCGGAACCAGCAGCACGATAATGAATTTGGTTATTTGTACCGTAATTTTGACCAGATGGTCGATAAGCTGAGGCAATCGATCAATGAAAATTATGAGCAAAAAATCGCTCTCCAGCAATCCGAGCTGAAGCAGCTGCAGTCGCAGATCAATCCTCATTTTCTGTATAACAGTTTTTTTAACCTCTATATGATTTGCCGGAGCGGTGATATGGATAGCTCTGCGACATTAGCACAAAAGCTTGGAGGCTATTACCAATTCATAACGCGCAGCGGGAAGGATTCGGTACATTTCGTAGAGGAGTATCAACATGCGCTTGACTACTGTGAAATTCAAAGCATCCGCTTCTCCAATCGGATAAATGTGGAAGCGACTGAGCTGCCCGAGGCCGCTAAATCGATTGAGGTTCCTCGTTTGATCGTCCAGCCGCTTGTAGAAAATGCCTTTGAACACGCATTCGAAAATGGGATGCGTCGTGGGAACGTAAGACTGGAAACGACTTTTCAGGATAACCATTTGTCCATTGTTGTGGAGGACGATGGCAGCGCAATCACGGAAGATTCGCTTTTTGAACTTCGAAAAAAACTAAATATTGCCTCATCTATCCCTGAAAAAACGGGACTGATTAACGTTAGCCGAAGGATTCAGCTTCAATTCGGGGAACGAAGCGGTGTTTTTGTTTCCCGCAGTACATTGGGCGGATTAAAAGCAGAGATCAGCATTTACTTTGACATTTAAGGAGATGGGATAGATGTATCGATTATTGATTGTTGACGACGAGCCTTCCATTGTAGACGGATTGCTGCAGCATTTTCAGGAAAATGTAGAATGGGAGCTCGACATATGCAAAGCGTATTCGGCGCTCGAGGCGTTGGAAATTGCAAAAAAAACAAAGATCGATCTGCTTATAAGCGATATCCGGATGCCTGGTAAAAGCGGGCTGCAGCTTGTCGATGATGTATTGTTTTATTGGCCTTCCTGCAGGGTTATTCTGTTAACCGGACATAGTGAGTTTGATTATGCATATAAAGCGATTCAGAAAAATGTGGACAGCTATATTCTGAAAATGGAAGGAATGGAGGTTATTCATCAAACGGTAAGCACAGCGATTAACAAGCTTGATGAGGAACACCGTAATCGGAATCTGCTTGAGAGGGCCAGCTTGAAGCTAACGGTGGCAGAGCCTTTATTAAAAAAAGAATTTTTTGAAGCGCTGCTGACAGGGGATAATGCCGTAAATGTTTGGCGCAGCGAATGGTATGAGGGGCTTTCTCTGCGAATCGAGCTTGGAAGGCCATTAATGATTATTGCGGGAAAAGTGGATCTATGGGAAGAAAAAACTACTTACATGAAAAAAATGGAACTCTTTTATTCTATTCAGAGCCTATTTGCTGAGCATCTGCCTTTGCAAATCAAAGCGGAAACAGTCATCCATGACCGCAGTGAGCTTGTGTGGTTTGTACAGCCTGACGCGGCTGCCGATAAATTTAACGAAGAAAGCGGCGCAACGGACTGGCAGGCGCTGGTCTTTTATTTGAAAGGGATGCTGGAGCCGATACAAAACAGCTGCCGCAATGAACTCAGAATTCCGATATCGTTTGTCGTTGGTAAGAGAGCCGTCGAATGGGATGGAATTGGACAAACGTTTGATTTGATAAAAGCGGCCTTCAAGCAACGAGCCGTATTCGGACCGGTAATGGCAATCATCGATCTCGACAAGTCCGACGAATGGTTCAAGGGGGAAACAAGAAAGTCCGCTGTACCTCCAGCGGTTGAATTCAATAAAAAACTTAAGGTGTTAGAAAAATTTCTTGATGAAGGAGACGAGAAGGAAGCGTACTCGTTAACCTCCGAATTGGTTGAAAGGTTAAAGAAGGAGATAAATCCTAACTATATAGTCGGGATGGAGCGGTATTATAAGCTTCTTCTAGTCTATCTGTCTGCATTAAACAGCATGGATTGCTACGATAAATCGTTCCATGACATCGGGGTAGCAAGTATTTCGGTTATGGAGCCGGCAGCGGAATGGGAGACAATCGAAAAGCAGTTGAACCGATTATGCGTATTGATCTGCCATATAAAAAAAGAGCAGGTGGAGAAAAGCGAGAATCAGATTGTGGAGAGGATTCACCGTTTCGTGACCGAAAATTTAGGAAATGATCTATCGCTTGCCCGCATTGCGGAAGTTGTTTATTTCAATCCATCCTATCTTTCCCGCTTTTATAAGCAGCTGACCAGACGTAATTTATCTGATTTCATCAATGAAACGAAAGCTGAAGCGGCGATGGACATGCTTATGCACACGCAGTTGAAGGTGAATGAAATCGCCCTTAAGCTGGGGTTTGAGTCGCCTTCTTATTTCACATCCTTTTTCCGAAAAATGACTGGATCTACGCCTCAGGAGTATAGAGAGACTGCTATCATAAAAAGTAAATAGAACAGAAGCATGTAAAGATCTTATTATTGTTCCGAAGTAATGGCCGGGATATGATGAACTTGTAAAGAAAACGGACACGAATTAAAGGGGAGGAATAACATGAGGAGAAAGTTTGCTAGCTATGCACTCATCGTTTCAACCATTTTTACTTTTGTGGTTTTGCCTGCATGCAGCAATGGGGAGACTGCAAACAACACTACCACAGAACCGCCAGCAGGTGATACTCAAACGAATGAGGTAGAAAATTTTGATCCACTAGGCAAATATGATGAGCCTGTAACCGTTACCCAGGTCCTTTCATACCGCCCCCCTGAGGATGCCGACGCCCTGCCTGGCGTCAAGCCTGAAACTAGCGGGTTTGTCAAGGATTTAAAAGAAATGCTGAACATTGATCTTAAGTATTTATGGTCTGTCCCTCAAGACCAATTTGATCAGAAGTTTAGCTTGTCGATTGCGTCAGGTGATCTGCCCGATGTCATGCAGGTAGATTTGACAACGTTTGAGAAATTCCGGGAGCAGGGCATTTTGGCTGACCTGACTGATGCTTATGAAAATTATGCGTCGCCGGCATTGAAGAAAATCATCGAGAAGGACGATCGTTTTGCGTTGAATTCCCTTACCTTCGACGGCAAATTGCTGGGCGTTACGGGAAGCGGAACGGGTGGGACACAAATCGTATGGATTCGCAAAGACTGGCTTGACAACCTTAAGCTGCAGCCTCCTGCTACATTGGAAGAACTGGAAAAGGTAGCAGAGGCGTTCGTTAAAGATGATCCAAACCTCAATGGCAAAGATGATACTTACGGCGTCATACTAAACAAAAATATTTTTGGCTGGGGGTTTGATGCCAAAGGGTTGTTCTACAGCCACGGTTCCTATCCGAATGCCTGGTTAAAGAATTCTGACGGCAAACTTGTATCTGGCAATATTCAGCCAGAAACAAAAAAAGCGCTATCAACTCTGCAATCATGGTACGGGAAAGGGATTTTGAATAAAGAGTTCATGCTTGCGGATGAAGACAAGATCAGTGAAGATATCGTGGTCGGCAAAGTAGGGATTTCATTTGGAGAATGGTGGTATCCGAACTGGCCGCTTAACCTGAACAAGGATAACGATCCGAAAGCAGACTGGATTCCGCTGCAGCTGCCATCCTTTGAAGGCAAACCGGGTAAGACTTTGAATCAAAGATCTATTAACAGCATTTTGGTCGTCAATAAAAAAGCGAAGCATCCGGAAGCGGCGATCAAGATGGCCAATTACTTCCTTGAGACGAATAAACCCAAGTATACAGATAAAAAAAGTGATGATTATAAAGGACCATCCAACGGATACATTTATAATTGGTACACACCTAGATTTTATTATCCTGGCGTATTTGATCTGATAATGGAAACAGTCAGCGCAGCCGTGGAAGCGGGCCAGGAGACACTTAATCTGCCTGAAGATTTCCCGAGCGCAGGCGAAGCGCAGGCCGTTTTCGAGAACGCGAAGAAATACGCTGCAGATCCGACAGACAACGCCGCCTGGGGGATGTGGTTTAGCCGAGGAGCCAGAGACGGTGGAATCGGTTTCTCCAAGAAGATTGTTGACGATGGAATGGTCGTATGGGACGAGTATTTCGGACCTCCTACACCAACAATGATCGAACGGCGTTCATCGCTAGACAAGATGAGGGATGAAACGTTCATGAAGATTATCGTAGGCTCCGCTCCTATTTCCGATTTCGATAAATACGTCGAGGACTGGAAGAAGCTGGGCGGAGACGACATTACCGCCGAAGTGAATAAATGGTATACCGAAAACGCGAATAAATAAAGGCATGGTCCATCGGAAGGGCAAGGGAGGGGAAGCTATGCACAGCATCGTTCCCCTTCTTTTTTATTCTAACATTCTATTAAAAATCGGAGGGCTCCTGATGTGAAGCAAACGAAAACGAACATCGGAAATGTATCATTGACACTGCCTCAGAATCGCTGGAAATTGAAAAGGGTACTCCCTTTGCATCTTATGCTTATCCCCGGCGTTATTGTAACGCTGATCTATGCTTACGGACCGATGTTAGGGATCGTGATGGCATTTCAGAAGTTTCAACCGGCGCTCGGTTTTTTTAAATCCAAATGGATTGGTTTTAAAAATTTCAGTTATGTATTTAACTTGCCTGATTTTAATCAGGTACTGTGGAATACCACTTTCATTTCCTTATTAAAAATTATTTTCGGCTTGGCTGTTCCGTTGATTTTGGCCTTATTGCTGAACGAGGTTGCGAAAAACTGGTTCAAGCGGATGATTCAGACGAGCATTTTTTTGCCTTTCTTTCTTTCTTGGGCCGTGCTAGGCGGAATTATGATCGAGCTATTTTCGCTCAGCGGTCCTGTTAATGGCCTGCTGTCTTTCTTCGGCGTTGATCCGATTATGTTTATGGCGAGCAACAATTGGTTTGTTTCCATCATCATCGCATCCGACGTTTGGAAGGGTATGGGATACAACTTGATCATATTCCTGGCTGCCATTGTCAGCATTAACGTTAATCTCTATGAGGCTGCCGAGGTTGACGGAGCAGGCAGATGGAAACAGATGCTGCACATTACGCTGCCGGGAATGTCTACGATTATTATCCTGATTTGCACGTTGAGCTTGGGAGGCGTRCTGAATGCAGGATTCGATCAAATCTTGATTCTGTATAATCCGATCGTGTATGAGAAAGCCGATGTAATAGATACCTTTGTGTACCGACTTGGCTTGTTCGATCATCAATATGCGCCGGCTGCGGCTATTGGATTGTTCAAATCCGCTATTTCGGTCGTTTTGGTATCGCTGTCTTACTACCTCGCATACAGATTCAGCAACTATAGAATATTCTAGAAGGCGGGTGGAACCTATTGCATTTCTATAAGCAGTCTGCCGGGAGACAAATCTTCAATATTGTTAACCTATGTTTTCTGACATTTATAACGTTTTTGTGCGTTGTTCCTTTCATCCATCTGCTAGCCGTATCGTTAAGCTCAAACGCGGCCGCATCAGCCGGCTCGGTAAAACTGTGGCCTATCGGATTTACGCTTGAAGCGTACGGTTTTCTCGGGCAGAAGCCTGAGTTTCTCCGTTCGCTTGGGATAACGCTGCAGCGGGTCGTCCTCGGAACGGCGATTAATATGTTTCTTGTTTTTATTACCGCGTATCCGCTTTCGAAGACATTTGAGCAATTCCGTCATAGAGTCGTCTATGTTTGGTTTTTTGCGATAACGATGTTTTTTGGCGGTGGTCTCATTCCGACTTATATCGTCGTCAAAGAGACTGGCTTGATGAACAGCATTTGGGCACTTATTATTCCCGGTGCGCTTAGCGTATGGAATGCCGTATTGATGCTTAATTTCTTCAGGGGAATTCCGAGAGAGATGGAAGAGGCCGCTTTGATCGACGGCGCCGGCCACTGGTCTATCCTATGGAAAGTGTATTTGCCCGTGTCGCTTCCGTCCATTGCAACAATCGGCCTGTTTACGCTGGTTGGGCATTGGAACTCCTGGTTTGACGGTATATTGTACATGAATTCACCGGATAATTATCCGCTGCAAACCTATCTTTCAACGTTGGTAACGTCCATTAATATTAAGATGATTACGACCGAGGATCTGTCGATGCTGCAAAATTTAAGCGAAAGAACGCTCAGGACGGCGCAAATATTTCTAGGCGCACTTCCGATCATGCTGGTTTATCCTTTCCTGCAGCAATACTTTGTTAAGGGAATGACCATCGGCAGTGTTAAAGAATAAGAGAGCGTGAAGGATATTTCGCGCCGCTTTAGAGAGGAAGGGAATCATTATGAAACAGATTACCGTTGCGTTAATTGGTGCTGGATTGCGAGGCGGGGTTTATACGGGCTATGCGCTGAACAATCCGCTGGATATGAAAGTGGTTGCTGTAGCAGAACCAGATGCGCAGCGCCGGTTAAGTCTGCAGAAGGATCACGGCATTGATAATGAGATGTGTTTTGAGAAGTGGGAGGAGCTGCTGGACGCGGAGGTGAGTGCGGATGCGGTCCTGATCTGCACACAAGATAAAATGCACTTCGAACCGACAATGCAGGCTTTGGAATCCGGATATCATGTACTGCTTGAAAAGCCGATGTCCGCCAGCTTCGAAGAATGCATTCAAATGCAAGAACAGGCGGAAAAGCACAATCGCGTGCTTACAATCTGCCATGTGCTCCGCTATACGCGTTTCTTTCAAACGCTTAAGAGTTTGCTGGATGAAGGCAAGATCGGGTGCCTTATGTCTATTCAGCATAATGAAAATGTAGGCTATTGGCACCAAGCGCACAGCTTTGTAAGGGGAAACTGGCGTAATGAAAGGGAATCGAGTCCGATGATTCTTGCTAAGTCTTGCCATGACATGGATATTTTGCTTTGGTTGGCAGGAGCGGATTGCAGCAGTCTTAATTCCTACGGGGCATTATCCCATTTCAAAGCCGAGCAAGCTCCTGAGGGAGCGCCGCTGCGCTGTCTTGACGGATGTCCGGCTGCCGATACATGTGCTTATTATGCGCCAAAGGTTTATCTGACCAATCAACCGGGATGGATGGATATGGCAATCAGTAATGATCTCAGCTATGAAGCACGCTATCAAGCGCTTCTTACGGGGCCATACGGCCGTTGTGTGTACCATTGCGATAACGATGTGGTGGATCATCAAGTAGTCAGTATGGAGTTTGATAATGAAGTAACCGCTGTATTTACGATGACGGCTTTTACGGAAGAATGCGACAGGACGATCAAGCTGATGGGCACCAAAGGCGAAATCCGGGGCTCAATGGAGAAAAACGAGATTGAAATCCGGTATTTCGGCACCGGTCGAAGAGAGCTCATCACGTTTACCGAGCAGGGCGGACATGTGGGACATGGAGGAGGCGATTACGGATTGATACGTGATTTTGTTAATGTCATCCGTAAAAACGGCAGCCAAGATACGTTAACGTCGGCCGCCAAATCGGTGGAAAGCCACATGATGGCATTTGCCGCAGAACGCTCACGAAAGGAAAAACGTGTTGTTCGATTGGATGAGTTCATTAAAGTGCGTGTGTAAAGCTGAATAAAGGCAGGCGAAGGATCGATGCGATTTCGACAGGTTCATCTTGATTTCCATACGTCCGAAGCGATCTCGGGCATAGGTGCTGACTTTTCCAAACATCAATTTCAGAACATGCTGAAGCAAGGGCATGTGGACTCCATTACCCTCTTCTCGAAGTGTCACCACGGCTGGGCTTATCACCCGTCCGACGCAAACGAAATGCATCCGGAACTGAAATTCGATCTCCTTGGCGTAATGATCGAAGCAGCACATGAAATCGGTGTGAAGACACCGGCGTACCTCTCTGCAGGTTTGGATGAAAAGCTGGCGAGACGCCGGGTCGGATGGCTGAGCCGCGACAAAGAAGACCAGACATTAAGTTTTATGGAACCCGGTTATCATGGTTTTTGTATGAACACGCCCTACTTGGACGTGCTAGTCAGCCAAGTGGAAGAAGTAGTACGAAATTATGATGTCGACGGGATCTTTCTCGATATTGTCGGGGTTCAGATGTGCTATTGTCAGCATTGTGTAGCGGCCCTTCGGAAACAGGGACGGGATCCGCGGGATGATGAAGCGGTGAAAGCTTTGGGCGAAAGGGTATACGCGATTTATACGAACAGAATCAAGGAAGCTGTTCAAGCGATTAAGCCTGGGATGAACATATTCCACAATGGCGGTCATATCAGGCGCGGAAGGCGCGATTTGGCAAAAAAGAATACCCATCTTGAGCTGGAATCCTTGCCGACCGGTGGCTGGGGTTACGATCATTTCCCGTTGTCCGCGCGGTATTCACAGACGATCGGCATGCCTTTTCTTGGCATGACTGGAAAGTTTCATACAACATGGGGGGAATTCGGCGGCTACAAGCATCCAAACGCACTAAGGTACGAGACAGCGCTCAGCATCGCCAATGGAGCGGGGTGCTCCATCGGGGATCAGCTTCACCCGAGAGGATTAATGGATGAAGCGACTTATCGGTTGATCGGTGCCGCTTACAGCGAAGTGGAGGCGAAGGAAGAATGGTGTTCAGACGTTCAAAGTGTCGCTGATGTCGCTCTTTTGTCACTGGAAGCGATCTCATTTGCCTCTGGAAGCCGTAACCGCAAGGGAAATTTCTCTGCCGATCCGGACGCCGGTGCGACGAGGTAAAAATACCGAAGTTATTGAAGATATCGTCCCGATTTATGATGTAGAGGTCGAATTGAGGCTGCCTGAATGCGCGAAGCGAGTATACCTTGCGCCTCAATCGATACCGCTTGCCTTCGAACAGCGGGATAAAATTTTGAAATATACGGTGCCCAAAGTCGATTGCCATCAGATGATCGTCATTGAGCTTTAGGCTTGCTGCTGGGAAGCAAAAGAGGATATGACATCCGGCAAGGAGGTCTAACATGAGCGAAAACGCAATTCGGCTTGAAACAAGATGTTTGAGTTCGCTGTTAAACAGCCTGTGAGCGCGAGCAATCACTTGGAACCCTTTCTTAGTCGCGATGTGAAGGATTTGTGGACCTATTATTGCTGCGTACAGGAAGTTTCTAATCGTTTTCTCGCCTTCCCATCATTCCGCAACCGGATCCTTGGCATGCAGCTGTATAAATTCAACCTAAAAGGATTTTTGCACTGGGGATATAACTTTTGGTATTCGCAATATTCCATCAATAAATTAAACGCTTATCAATTAACCGATGTTGACGGTGCTTTTACTTCCGGAGATGCTTTCCTTGTCTATCCAGGGGAGGTCGGGCCGAATGAGTCCATCCGCATGGAAGTTTTATATGAAGCACTGCAAGACCTGAGGGCCGCCTGTGAGCTTCTGGAAAGGTTCATTGGAAGGGAAAGTGTGTTGGAGCTGTTGGAGAGGGGCCTCAATCATCCATTCACCTTTAGTCAATATCCAAAGAGCAGCAGTTGGTTGTTGGAGAAAAGAATGGAAGTCAACCGGCTTATTAAGGGGTTCAACATTCTGAATGAAAGCGAGTGAAGAAAATGCGAATAAAGATGCTGTCCTTCGTTCTTGTGATCAGCTTACTCTTGTCCGCCGCGCCTGTAACCTATGCGGGCACAGGCGATGTAGAAACCGGCGAGATAGACGTTTGGGTGGAAAATGCGTTGAAAACCGTGTATCGAACCAGCACCATGCCCCAAAGCCTCCAGCCGGAAATCGATATAGTATCGGCCAAAAACGAATATGAAAGTGCGCAAATTGCCGTTAGAAGCAGCAAAGCCTTCGACATCACCGAAGTACAGTTTTCTGACCTGATATCACCGGGAAATGACATCATTGCAGCTAGCAATCTTTCCTACCACTTTGTTGAATACGAAGACAAGGAAACGGCCAAAGCGAATCCCTTCTGGCCGGAAAGAGAGGGGCTTGAGCTCTATCCGCTCTCAGATGTTCCTGATCCGCTTTCAAACGAAGGGTCTATTGGGGTTGCTGCAAATGCAACACAGCCTATTTTTATTACCAATTATGTTCCTTCTGATGCGAAAGCCGGTATCTATGAGGGGATCATAACGGTAAAAACGTCATTAGACGATTATACGGTGCCCATCCGTGTGAGCGTATACGATGTAACCATTCCCGAAGTAGATAAGACCGATTTCGTCAATTACCATTGGAATATGACGAACGGTTTTACATGGGACGGCGTGACATGGGAGGGCAGCGGATCTCAAGCATATGACGTAGGCAAATATTATTATGGCGTAGAAACTTACAGCGACGAATGGTTCGATTTGATGAATGAGTTCGCCGAAGCCATGAGCAAATATCGGACGAACATGGTCTGGGTCCGTACTGACCTTTTCTTAAATGCTACGGGGACACAGCTTTCGGACTTTGTTGACGGAATTCCTGCCGACATCGACTGGTCTCTGTTTGACAGATACGTTGAAACCTATATGAAGAATGGTGTCACACACTTTGCCAACCAGCATTTAATCCATTACTTAAATAAAATGCCTGACGATGAAAAACCTACGGCGGCGTGGAATACGGCACTGCCCGAATCGCTTCCCGTAACCGACGCGTTTCTGAAGAATTACCTGACCGCCCTGTACGACCATTTGAAGGATAAAGGTTGGCTGGGTGAGAACGGCTTCACTTGGTATCAACATATTCTCGATGAGCCGCAAAATGACATCCACAAAAACTGGTGGACGTATGTTGCCAAAAAAATAAAAGAGATCAACGCGGATTTCGGTTCGGAATTTAAAACAATGGACGCGGATCCAAACGCGTTGTTATTGGCAGATGGAACCATTGATTATTTGGATGTCATGGTTCCTTATACGACCAAATTCCATGAACTGAAGGATCAGTATCAAGCGGAGCAAGCTGCCGGTAAAGACCTATGGGTTTACACGATGGAAGTGAATCAACCGCCGTGGCTGAATCGTTTTTGGACTCAGCCAACCCTGACCGGAAGGCTGCTATACTGGAATATTAGCCAAGAGAACGTCACTGGCCATCTGCACTGGGCATGGAATGCATGGTATGTGGGACCTTGGAACGGCGATTCCTATATTGTCTATCCGGACAAGAAAAATATGACGATAAAGAGCTCTCTGCGTCATGAAGCCATGAGGGACGGACTGGAAGATTACGAGCTGCTGCACATCATCAAGCAAACGAATCCGGAGCTGGCTCAGCAGCTTGCCAATATCGTTGTTAATCGCGATGACCCGAAAAAATACACACTAGACCCGAACTACGTCAAAACGCTTCATGATTATTCGGTTATGGCAGCCGCAGGTGAAATAATGAGAGAGATACCGGAGCCCGTGAATCCATTCATCGGACAGGAACTGCCCATGACTCACCTGGCAGACAATACGGACAGCGATATCAAATATTCGGGCAGCTGGTTCGGAAGAAACCGGCAGTTCGCGTACCTTGGCACCGCTCAGGCGACATCGGGCGCCAATGCTTACGCAGAATATACTTTTGTCGGCTCCGGAATTGACGTAGTCGTCGAAAAGAACCAATTATCCGGTAAAGCCGCCATTTCCGTTGACGGGTCAGACCCGGTTACGGTTGATCTGTATGAGAAGGTTCAACATGACTATTATACGATTTTCAGCATAAACAATCTGTCGGAAGGCGAGCGACATACGGTAAAGGTTGTGAACTTGGAAAACAAAGAGCTTAGCATTGACGCGTTCAGAGTGAAAATGTACGAAGGCCAGCAAATTTACAATGCCTCTCTGGCAAGCCTTACTATTACCAACGCGACTAATTTTAAATTCAACAAAAGCATTACCAATTACCAAATTATGCTGCCGGAGGATGTAAATACGATTACTCTTACTCCGACGTTAATGGACAAAGGCGGCACGATTGCAATCAATGGCAAGAGTATTGGAGACGGTATGGTGGCCACTGCATCGATTCCGAATGGAAAGAGCAGCATCCATCTATTGAGCACGGCCAGTGACGGGGTAACGACCAAGCTGTATACGTTGAACTTTTTGAAGGGCAATGTGAATGAAGCTGGCGCCAATGCGGCCAGAGCTTATTCTGAAATCACGGCATCAGCCGCGCGTTCGGGTGACCAAGGAGTTACCTACGGTCCGGCTAAATTGGCAGATGGGGACTACGGGACCATGTTCGCCAGCTTGCAGGGCTATAACGATACTCATCCTTTCCCGCACGAGATCGTAATGGCTTGGGATGAGCCACAGGTCTTTAACACCATTGTTATGGCGACTGCCTCCGGCCTTATTCAGGGCATCAATGATGTGGATGTCCAGGTTTCTAAAGACGGAGAGAACTGGGAGACGGTAGCACAGAGAGTTCCTCTTATTTGGAAGAGTGACAAAGACGACGGCGTGATGGAATACACGTATGCCAATATCCCGGCAGTCAGTGACGTTCTCAAGCTGAGAGTGCAAATTAACGACGCTTACTATAAATCATGGAATATGTACGCCGTTTATGAACTGGAGCTTTACAGCTTGCCGGAGAACGGCGAGATTAGCGACATAAAAGTAACGAAGGAAGCCCAGTTGTCCGGATTGGAAATAAAGGATTGGAACAGCGGCTTGCCGATTGAGCTTCCGTTTGATCCAAATGTAAGGGATTATTCGATTGAAATCGGGATGGAAATAAATAAAATCGCGATTGCGCCATCTCTGAAAGATAATTATGGGGAGCTTGAGATTAACGGCGTTCCTATCTCGCCAAGCCAGATCGCTGCAGCAGCCATTCCCGAGGGACAGCAAACCTTGACGGTAAAAGCCATTGGAGACGAAGGGGCCTTTAAGGAATACAACATCGCGATCAAGAGGGTCAAAAATCTTGCTGCGAATGTGTCTTCGATTGCCTTGGATAAGGTAAGGGAAGGCGCAACGGATGTTGCTAGTCTCATTGACGGAGATCACACCACCGTATTTACTAATGGTAAGGGAAGTAATTGGGATGACTTTCAATTTCCCCATACAATTGATTTAAAATGGGCAACGCCTCAAACCTTCAATACGGTAACCATGGTCGTTCCTGACGGGGCTGTTGACCATAAACCGTCGGTTCTCGCGATAAAAGTGAGGAAAGCTGCGGAAGACCCATGGACCCAAATCATGTCTGACAATTATACATGGTACTGGGAAGAGGGCGGCGATTTGGTATTTTGGCCTCTTTACGAGGGGATCAACACGGAGAATAAGGGCGGCTTTCACAATGAACCGCTGCCGATCCTTGCACAGGAAGGCATTACCGAAATGCAGATCGTCATTTACGACGGCCGATTCTATAGCTCTCCTTCTTATTATGAAATAAATGAGATCGAAATTTCAAATATTGCAACCGATGGTCAAATCGTAATCGAAGCGGTAGAAACCCATACCATTACAGCAAGTGCAGGCGAGAACGGTGTCATTACTCCGAGCGGCGCCGTTCATGTCATGGAAGGGGCAAACCAAGTCTATTCGATTACGCCTGACAACGGTTATGCGATTGACGAGGTGATGGTAGACGGCATGGAGGTAACGGTGGACAATAGCTACACATTTACAAACATATCCGACTCTCATACGATTCATGCCACGTTTAAGAAGATTGATAATAACTCTGGGGGCAATAATCCAGGCGGAACCGTAGGCGGCGACTCGAGCGGCGCAGAGCCGGGCAAACATGTCGTTCTGCCTGATGAAATCCGAAAACCGGCGGTAGATGGCAAGGTTATCCTGCCCATTTCGGATGATGCGCAGCACATCATGCTTCCTGCCAACACAGCTGAATTGCTCGGGCAAAATCAATTAGTGGTTCAAACGGATAAATTGTCGTTAGCTTTATCCGCTGAAATCATTAAACAGTTGACTGCATTGGTATCAGCTGATGATCTGAAGGACTGCAGCATCGTGCTGACGATCAATCCGTTGTCCCAATCTTCCGCGACGGCGATTCTGGCCAAAGGAGAGGCTTTTAGCCATGCAAAACTTAAACTCTCTGGCGAAATATACGATTTTAGCCTTTCAATCGTAACGAAAGCCGGCAAAACAACGACTCTATCACAATTCGAACAAGCGGTTACCGTTCGGTTGAAAACGGACCCGTCCATAAACCCGGACTTAGCGGGAATCTACAATATTTCCGATAACGGTACTTTGGAATATATCGGAGGAGAATATACGAATGGAGAAATGGTCGCTAAAGTCATTCATTTCAGCTATTACGCGGTATTGGAGTTTAAGAAAGAATTCGCGGACGTTCCTAGTACGCACTGGGCTGCTGACACCATACAAGCATTGACTGCGAAGCAGATCATTAAAGGCGCCAGCCCTACTGCATTCGAGCCTAATCGTTCGATAACCCGGGCTGAATTTACTTCTCTGCTAATGGCGGCGTTGAAGCTCACAACGCCTGGCGAAATCAAATTTGCGGATGTAGCGGACAATGCTTGGTACCAGGAGGCTATCTCCATAGCAGTGAATGCGGGCATCGTTAACGGAAAGAGTGAGTCTGTGTTCGATCCGAACGGTAAGATTACGCGTGAAGAAATGGTCACAATGGTGATAAAAGCCTACGAAGCGGCAACAAATAAGAAGCTTGACGTTTACACGGACTCCAAGTTCGATGATATGAATCAAACTTCATCTTGGGCTGTGAATGCTATGAATGCGTCTGTAGAGCTAGGTATCATCAAAGGACGTAATGGGAACAAATTCTCTCCAAAAGGAATGACTACACGTGCTGAAGCTGCGCAAGTCATATACAATTTGTTGAACAAGCTAGCATAATTAGGATGAAATGTACCCCGTCAAGTAGATAATAAAAAAAATAAAAGTCCGTTAAGCGGCCTTGGTCCTGAATTCCACTGGACTGAGGCCGTTTAATTTTTCCTGTAATCGCTCGTTATTGTAAAAGTAGATGTAGTCGTCAATGTCTGCTTTTAGCTCCTCTAACGGACTGTAAACATGCAAATAATACCTCTCGCATTGCAAAAACGACTTGGCGAAGGATTCATTTTTTCGAAGAATTGATTTGGAATCGTCATAATGCTCTTTAAATATATATTCAATATATTAATATCGAAAACTATTGAAAATCGACAGGATTTATCACCAAATGACAACGAAAGTTATTTAAAATAGGTTGAAAGTCAGTGGTTAAATGCAATTTTCACTCCTTTTAGTGCTTCTAAATAAACGTTTCATCATTTATTTTCATCTATTTTTGAAATTGACGGAGCAATCAGCATGAATAAAAGTTTATAAAATTATATTGAATATATACATAATAAAGGTTATACTGAGGAAGGAAAAACCAACCTTATTCATTTATCGAAAAGAAGGAAAACCCGGTAAGGAGGTCTTGCGCTTGGCCAGAGATCGAAGGGAAGAAAGAACAGGCTTTCAGGAATCTGCTCCCTATCGCGCTGCATATGACTTGCAGACAGATTTCATCATGGTGTATGGGATCGATAATACGATGCCTGAACGGATCCGGCAGTGGAAGGAAAAGGGCTATATCGTTCACTTGATGACCGGAGTAGCATGGGGTAATTACCAAAAATATCTGAATGGCGAAATAGATGGGCGGAGCCACTGGGATGAAGCGCAGATGGACAGAAACGGGGATCACATCATACATGGCGATACACCAGATATTCCATATATGGTGCCGACCCTCTCTTATACGAGTTTTTTGGCAGGACCCATTCGTCTTGCGGTTGATGCGGGCGTTGAAGCGATTCATTTGGAGGAGCCTGAGTTTTGGGTAAACGGCGGCTATTCCGAAGCGTTCAAACGGGAATGGAGGCTGTACTATAAGGAGCCGTGGTCGGCCCCGCACGAATCCCCGGATGCGCAGTTCAGAGCTTCAAAGCTAAAAGCGTACTTATACACGCGCAGCCTGGATCGTCTGTGCACGGAATTAAAGGAATATGCTTTGACGACGTATGGCCGGGACTTACGATTTTATGTCCCAACGCACAGTCTGATCAACTACACGCAATGGAGAATCGTCAGTCCGGAGTCGCAGTTGATCGACCTTCCTTCCATTGACGGTTACATTGCCCAGATTTGGACCGGAACTTCAAGGACGGCCAATGTATACCACGGCATACGGAAAGAAAGGACTTTCGAAACCGCCTATCTCGAATATGGCATCATGCAGGAGCTGGTCAGGGGTACGGATCGGCGGATGTGGTTTCTACATGATCCGATCGAAGACAATCCGAACTATACATGGACGGATTATAAGCAGAACTACTTCCAGATCGTTACAGCATCGCTCCTGCATCCAGCCGTTTCCCATTATGAGGTGTCCCCATGGCCGAAACGGGTTTTTGAAGGGAAATACCCTTCGGAGGATGGAAAAGGGAAAGAAGGAATCCCACCGGAGTATGCAACGACGCTGTTGAACGTAATGCACACGCTTGGGAATATGGAACAAGAGCTGGAGCAGACGGACGAAACGATGCAGCAAGTCGGGGTTTTGATTGCGGATTCGGCTATGTTCCAGCGTTTAAGGATGGACGACCAAGCGCCTGACCAACTCACTAAATATGACGGTACAAATACAGAGGCCTTCGGAATGGAAGGGGATACGGAGATGCTCGATTTCTCCCCATTCTACGGGCTCGCGTTGCCTTTGCTCAAACACGGAATTCCGATTCGCCCTGTCCAGCTCGACAACGTGCGGCGGTTCCCCCATTACTTGAAGGACTACCGTGTGCTGCTGCTCAGCTACGAATTTATGAAACCGGAATATCCTGATCTTCATTTCGCTTTAGCCGGATGGGTCAGGAACGGAGGCGCGCTGGTGTATGTCGGAGACGACTCCGATGCGTACCACAGCATTCGCGCTTGGTGGAATGAGGGCGGTTCAAATTATTATTCTCCCCGCGAGCATCTATTTGAGCAGTTGGACCTGCAGGGAGCTGGGAACGGCGTATATCATGCAGGCAAAGGTGCAGTCGGTTATCTAGCCGTCGCCCCCGATGAATGTGCGAAATCGGTTGAAGGCGCTGCAGCCTTGCGCAGGACGGTTGCGGAGACGATTAAAGCACTCGGCGATCCGGGTTTCCAGCTGCATCCAAAGCATTATTTCCAGATGCGGCGCGGTCCTTATATCATTGCCGCCGTACTGAATGAATCGATTGCGGATACGCCGCTAACGATTTCGGGCCAATTGGTCGATCTGTTCGATCCAGCGCTTTCCGTGCTGCAAGAAGTTAAGATTGAAGCCGGTGAACAAGCATTTTTGTTCGATTTGGAGAAAGGCCGGCCTGTTGACGTTGCAATTGGCTGTATCGCAGCGTCATCGCGGATCGAAACACTCGCCTTGAGTGAATCGGGATTTGAATTTCAGGTAAAGGGACCCGAAGATATGCGGGCGACGGCGCGATTCTATTGTCCGCGCCAGCCTGTATCTGCCGTACTGGATTACCGCGGCGAGACGGAATCGATTCCGTTCGAGTGGGATGCTGCTTCGGAAACGGTTTTACTCCAGTATTACCATTTGAGCGATACGGATGTCGTAGTGAAAGTAAACTTTGAAACTTGATCATTTTCCGGAAAAGGAGACAGGATATGCCATATGAAATTGTAAGGCCGGAGCAGTTGAAATCGATGATAAATGAGTGGAAGGAACAAATTTATATACCGCTGGAGGATTTGCGCGTTACGGCTTGGGTGACGCCGGAACCTGTTCCCTATGAACAGAGAAAGTCTGGACGGCTCGTAGAACTCTCGCCCGGTGATCGATGGGGAAATTTGTGGGACTGCGCTTGGTTTCATTTTAGCGGCAAACTGCCGGTATCCGCCAAAGGCGCCAAGATCGTATTGTTGATCGATATAAACGGCGAGCTGTGCCTTGTCGACGACGAGGGCTCACCGGTGCAGGGATTGACGAACATCAACTCGGAATTCGATTATTCCCTTGGGTTGCCGGGCAAACGGGTCGTGCACGTGAGCGAATCGTCTACAGGTAAAGAGACGATCGATCTGTGGGGCGATGGGGGCTGCAATGATTTATTCGGGCGTTTCCGCAGCGGGACGCTGAAAGAAGCCAGTATCGCCGTATGCCGGGAGGAAGTACGGCAGCTCTATTACGATGCTGAGGTACTGCTTGAAACGGCGGAACGGCTGCCCGCCGGCTCGGCGCGGAAAGAACGGATACTGCAGGCATTGTATGAGGTATCTCTGCTGCTGACCGAATTGTCAGATGACCGTGTCGGCAAAGCAAGGCAAATACTTGGCGATCAGCTTGCGAAACGAGGCGGAGACCCGGTGCTGAAGATTAGCGCCGTCGGCCATGCGCATCTCGACCTGGCCTGGCTTTGGCCGATCCGTGAAACCGTCCGTAAAGGCGCGAGAACCTTCTCGACAGCGCTGCGCATGATGGAACGTTACCCTGACTATGTGTTCGGGGCGAGCCAGCCCCAGCTCTATGATTGGATGAAGAAGCATTATCCTAAGCTGTACGAGCAGATCGGACAGCGTGTGCGGGAAGGGCGCTGGGAGCTTCAGGGTGCAATGTGGGTAGAATCGGATACGAATGTGCCCGGTGGAGAATCGCTTGTCCGGCAGATTTTGTACGGGAAGCGGTATTTTCAGAAGGAATTCGGTCAAGAGATGAAATCGCTGTGGATGCCGGATGTATTCGGATATACCGCGAGCCTGCCGCAGCTGCTGAAAAAATCAGGCGTCGATTACATGATGACGCAGAAGCTGTCCTGGAGCGTGTATAACAAACATCCTCACCATACCTTCATGTGGCAGGGTATCGACGGTACGGAGGTGCTGATGCACATGCCGCCGGAAGATACATACAACAGCCCGGCAGCGCCGCGCTCCATTATAAAGGCGGAAACCGATTATTTGGATAAAAACGTGTCGGACAACTGTCTCATGCTTTTCGGAATTGGTGATGGCGGCGGAGGTCCTGGTGAAGAGCATCTGGAACGACTGGCCCGCGAGAAAAATTTGCTCGGTTTGAGTCCAGTAGAGCAAGAGCCGTCTTCGGTCTTTTTCGAGAAGCTGAATGAAGGCAAGGATCGCTATCAAACATGGCGCGGAGAGTTGTATCTGGAGAAGCATCAGGGAACGTTAACGAGCCAAGCACGCAACAAATGGTACAACCGAAAGCTGGAGAAAGCGCTGCGGGAGCTGGAGTTTGCCGCGGTATTTGCCGGAATGGCGAATGGGAACCCGTATCCGGCTGAGGAGCTGGAGGAGATCTGGAAAGAAGTATTGCTGTACCAGTTCCATGATATTTTACCGGGCTCCTCGATTAAACGGGTATATGATGAGTCGCTTGAACGTTATGCGATACTGCAGGAACGTGTCGAGAGCATGATTGCCGAAACCTACGGAACGTTGGCTAGGCAGCTGCCTGAAGAAGTTGGAGGCAGGCAGCTCGCCGTCTTTAACTCCTTGTCTTGGGAACGCAATGAATGGGTGAAGAAGGATGGGCAATGGATGCGCGTAAGCGTGCCGTCGATGGGATACGCGACCGCAGAACCGATTGCAGCTTCAGAGGCATCAGCCGAGTCAGCGGCCGCGGCGGAAGTGAAAACGGTGTCTTCGGTTCCAGAGCCGCAGGCTCAAGCTTCAGCCCGTCTCGTGGAAAACGATCTTCTTGCGATCACCCTGGCAGCAGACGGCTCGATCACGTCGATTTACGATAAGGAGCACCGGCGGGAAGTTGTTCAGCGGGACCAGCGCGCCAATGAACTGCGCATTTATCATGATTCAGGTGACGCTTGGGATTTCCGCCAGGATTACCGCCAGGCTGGCGGGATGCTGCTTCTGCCGGACGAGACCGCTGAATTCACAGACGGCCCCACGTCAGGCCTTATACAACGGTACCAGTTCGGAGAGTCCGTGTTAACGCAAAAAATTGTGCTGACCCAAGGCAGCAGAAGAATCGATTTCGTAACCGAAGTCGATTGGCGGGAATCAGGAAAAATGCTCCGCACGGCTTTCCCGGTAAATGTACGCACAGAAAGCGTCAGCTGCGAAATCCAGTTCGGTTACTTGAAGCGTCCGACCCACCGCAATACGATGTGGGATTACGCTAAGGATGAAATATGCGCACACCATTGGGTAGATCTCTCGGAACCGGATTACGGCGTAGCTCTGCTTAACGACTGCAAGTATGGGCACCGCGCGGATGGAAATGTGCTCGATTTGAACCTTTTGCGCAGCACTTCCAGTCCCGACCCCGAAGCGGATCGGGCGATGCATACCTTCACTTATTCGCTCTATCCGCATCAAGGAGACCATGTGCAAGCCGAGGTCTACAAGCAAGGTTATGAGTTGAATATCCCGCTGCGGGCAATCGCTATTCCGCAGTCCGATGATTCAGACAGACTTCCGGCATCGCAGATGTTTCTGCATCCGAATCACCCGAACGTCATGGTGGAAGCCGTAAAGAAGGCAGAGGACGGAGAGGATCTCATCGTCCGGATGTACGAAACGGCGGGGACAAGCGTGCAAACGCCGTTGTCCTTCGGATTCCATGTCGAGAAGGCATGGCTGGCTGATTTGATGGAGGAAAAAATCGAATCCTTACCTTTAGACGGCGGAAAAGTAGAGCTTACTTTTACCCCGTTTGAGATCAAAACGCTGCGATTGACACATCAAGCTACGATTCTTAAGTAAAGGAGGTACGGCTTATGATAGCATCACTGCTGTGGAAGAGGATCTGGCAGCATAAAGTGTTTTACTTATTTCTGCTGCCCGGCATCGTCTGGTTTTTCATCTTTTCCTATGTTCCCTTATTCGGTATTCAGGTAGCTTTCCGGGATTACACCTTCTCGGGAGGCTTTACCGGAAGCCCATGGGCCGGGATGAAATATTTTCAGCAATTTTTCGATTATTACAAGTTCGAAGAGATCCTTCGCAATACGATTATCATCAGCTTCCTGAAGCTGGCGATCGGTTTCCCGATGCCGATTGTGCTGGCGATTCTATTAAACGAGGTTCGAAACCTTAAATTTCAGAAAACCGTGCAAACGCTTTCCTACCTGCCGCATTTCGTTTCCTGGATTGTCGTCGTCACCCTGATGCAGCGGCTTTTAACGTTAAATGGCGGTCCGGTCAACGAGATGTTGATGGCTCTTGGTATGAAGCCTATCCAATTCCTGTACAACACATCCTGGTTCTATCAGGTCATCGTCGGTTCGGAAATCTGGAAGAGCATCGGCTGGAACTCCATCATTTATATGGCCGCGATTGCCGGCATTGATCAGCAATTGTATGAAGCGGCAAAGATTGACGGAGCGAACCGGTTTAGGCAAATTTGGCATGTGACAATGCCGGGTGTCCGCAATATCGCTATTATTCTATTCATTCTATCGATCGGAAGCTTGATGAGCGCCGGATACGAGCAGCTTCTCCTTCTAAGCGGACCGGCTACTGCCGGAATCGGCAGCGTTCTGGACGTGCATGTCATTCAATCCGGCATAAGCGAGGGCAGGCTCAGCTACGCGGCGGCGGTGGGACTGTTCCAAAGCGTCATTGGCTTGATTCTGATTCTGACGGTCAACCGAATCGCTCGCAAAGCCAGCGACGTATCCCTCTTCTAAAGGAAGTGACGAGATGAAACGCCATTTGTCCATTTTTACGACAATCAACTATATTTTTCTGGCTTTGGTCGGATTTTCGATGATTTACCCGTTCATTTACATTCTCGTTTACTCGTTGAACGACGGGAAAGACTCGATGCTCGGCGCCTTATATTTCCTGCCGCGCAAACTCACGTTTGATAATTACGCGGAGGTGTTTGACAACGCCCGCATTTGGAAGGCATACAAAATCACGTTGATGCGGACGCTTCTAGGCACTTTCCTGCATGTGGGGCTAAGTACGTTGATGGCATACGCCTTGTCCAAAAAGTCGCTGCCGGGGAGATCGTTTTTCGCTTTCTATATTTTCCTGCCGACCATCTTCAGCGCGGGTTTCATTCCGTTTTTTATCACCCTTCAAAAGCTTCATTTGATCAACACCTTCTGGGTGTACGTCATTCCAATGCTGTTTAACTTCATGCACATTGTCATCATTCGAACCTTCTTGCAAGGAATACCCGAGGAGCTGGAGGAGTCGGCGCGGATTGACGGGTACGGTGATTTTCAGATTTTCATGCGCATCATTTTGCCGCTTTCGGGTCCGGTGCTTGCGACGATCTCATTATTTATCGGCGTCGCCCACTGGAACGATTGGTTTACGGGTGCCTACTACGTGTCGGATAAAGATTTGATTCCCGTCCAAACGCTGCTGCAGGAGATGCTGACGCAAGCGGAGGCTTTATCTTCTTCCATGCAGCGATCGGCGCAGCAGGGCGGCCAGACCATCAGCGGCAGCGTGGCCGGATCCACGCCGGAATCGCTTCGGATGGCACTGCTCGTTATTACCGTTTTCCCGATCCTTTGCATCTATCCGTTCTTGCAGCGGTATTTCGTAAAGGGTGTCATGATCGGCTCGGTTAAAGGATAACGGTCCGCTCCAAGGACTTTATCATATAAACATAACTCGAAATGGAGGGTTAATATGAAGAAGATTTGGTACAAAGGGGCAAAAGTTTTACTGGCAGCGGCACTATTTACCGGCGTTTTGGCAGGCTGTATGAACAAAGAGGAATCCGAAAACGAGGGTGCTAACGGGGGCACTACGGGAACGAAGGAAGTCACGCTGAAAGTCCTTCATAACTGGAACGGTTCCTCGGGAGCAGAGGTTGACATGACACCAGTAGAGAAAGTCATCAAAGAGAAGACCGGGGTCACCGTGGAATGGGAATATACGACAGGCAGCGAAACTGAGAAGGTGAATGCGATCTTCGCTACGCAGGATCTGCCCGATATTTATACGGGTCCGGCATGGGGCGGTGAGCTTGACGGCATGATTAAAGCGGCTAAGGAAGATCAGCTGGTCGACCTTTCGGATAAGCTGGACAAATATCCGAACCTGGCGAAGTCGATCGCCAAAGAGAACGTGCCGCCTGCATTGTACGAGAAGGGTATCGATGCATATGACGGCAAGAAATATTTGCTGCTGCAGAACCAGCCTGCCACGGATAAGGACGGCTCGGATTGGCTGTACGGTTTCTACGTGCGCAAAGATATCGCGGCGGCTATCGGAGTCGACCCGCAATCCGTCAAAACGAAAGACGACTTTTATCAATTTCTGAAGAAGATCCAGGATGCGAACCTGCAGGCGAACGGCCAACCGGTTATTCCGCTTGGAGGATTCAGTAACGGCTGGGCCGTGGGAATCGCCAATACGATGTTTTATGGCGGCGCCGGCTATGTCGACAAAGGCGACGGCACACTCGAGAACAGCTTCTTCTCCAAAGGGTATGACGAGTATACGTTGTATTATCGCAAGCTGCTGTCCGAAGGGCTGTTGGATGCGGAAGCTTTCACCCAAACGGATCCGATTGCGAAAGAGAAAATATTGCAGGGACGCGTCGCGGTTCTTGCCGCTCATTACCCCGCTATTCTTGATGCATCCAAGGAATACGTCAAGTCGAATCCGGGCAGCGACTATGTGCCTGTAGGTCCATTGGAGCGGGCAGGCGCGGAGCCTAACCGTCCGGTCGATCTGGGGATTCAAGGCAACAACGTAACGGCGATTACGAAAGCGTGCAAAGACGTGGACGCCGCGCTGCGTCTTCTGGATTATCTCGCTTCTGATGAGGGCTTCATGCTCGTTCGTTACGGCGTTCAAGGCGTGCACTGGGATATGGAGAACGGCAAGCCGACAGCGAAGAAGGAATGGTTCGATAAATTTGCGGCTGATACATCGGGTAAGCTGCTCGCGCGCAAAAACGAAGGAATCGATATCGGTTTTAATTCCATGTCAGGGATGGATCGTATTAATTCCGTTGGAGGCGGCGATATCTGGCTGGATCAAGAGCGGATTGCCGCAATGGATAATGCCCGTAAAATTTTACGTCCGGATGGCATCAAGGTAATTACCGCCTATAACCCGGGAGATGTCATCATTAAGTCCGATCAGTGGGAGTCGTTGAAGCCTTCGATGGACAAAACAGGCGATGCATGGAAAGAGGCGGTATACGCCAAATCGGATGAAGCGGCGCTGAAAATTTTGAATGAGCTCCGCGATCAAATGAGAAAAACCGGATACGAAGAGGCAATGAAGTTTACGAATGACAGCCTGAAAGGCAAAGAAGTCGTTATGATGCAGATGCCGAACTGATTTGGGCTGCTGGGGGAGCGGTTACGCTCTCCCTTTAATTATGGAGACAGAGGAGATGTTTACAGTGTCCCACCCTTTTAGACCACCCTCCGTACCGCTCATTGCGGTAGATCCTTACTTCAGCGTCTGGTCGGCGGCGGATCAGCTATCCGATGATCATACGAAGCATTGGACCAACAAACGCAACAGCATGACCGGCATCATCAGGATAGATGGCAAGCCAAGCCTTTTTATGGGGAAGATCGAGCTGTCTGAAGATACATATGTTAACGAACCTTCAGCGATGCAGCAAACAAGCTTGAAGGTTGAAGCTTTAACCAGCACGTACACGTTTGAAGCGGACGGTATCGAGCTGGAGGCGGTATTTGCTACACCGCTGCTTCTTGATGATTTGGATGTATTATCAAGACCGGTTTCCTACATGACGTTCCGTGTTCGTTCGATAGACGGCAGGCCGCATGACGTTAAGGTATATGTCGATTTATCCGCTGACTTGTGCGTGAATACAGGGGATCAATCCGTAGGCTGGTCGCGCAAAACAATCAATGGCAATATCGCCGCCATGCGTATGGGTACCGAGGAACAGCCGGTATTAGCGCGTACCGGAGACGATACGAGGATCGACTGGGGATACGTTTATTTGGCAGCGCCACACACAAGCAGTCTTGAAACAACGATTCATTCTTATCAGGTAAGAAAACAGTTCTTGGAAACCGGCGAATTGCCGCAGGGAGACGATGAATCTCAGCCGCGCCCCGCTGCGGAAAATACGCCGGTCATGGCTGCCGTATTGGATTTCAACCAGGTAAATGAACGGCAAGCATCACAATACGTGATCGCAGCATACGATGACATTCAGTCGATCGAATATTTTGGCAAGAGATTGGATGCTTATTGGCGCAGGACAGGGATGACGTTCGAGGAAATGTTGGACTTGGCTGTGGAGCAATATGAAGAAATCCAAACGAAATGCGATACTTTCAACCGTAAGCTGACACAAGAGAGCGGAATGGCGGGCGGTGACAGCTATACGAATTTGCTCTCGCTTGCATACCGGCAGGCCATTGCGGCGCATAAGCTGGTTAGCGATGAAAACGGAGATATCTTGTTTTTCTCCAAAGAAAACTTCAGCAACGGCTGCATCGCCACCGTGGATGTCAGCTACCCGTCAATTCCGTTATTTTTGCTCTATAATCCCGAGCTGGTTAAGGGCATGATGAGGCCGATATTCAGATATGCAGACAGCGAGGCTTGGAAGTTTAATTTTGCGCCGCATGATGTGGGCTGTTACCCGAAAGCAAACGGCCAAGTATACGGCGAGAATGAGCCAGAAAACCAGATGCCGATCGAAGAATGCGGGAATATGCTCATTATGGCCGCTGCGGTTTGCTTATATGAGAAAGATGCGAGCTTTGCCAGAGAACATTGGGATCTTTTGACAAAGTGGGCCGGTTATCTAAAAGAACACGGAATGGACCCGGACAATCAATTGTGCACAGATGATTTTGCTGGTCATTTGGCTCATAATACGAACCTTTCGATTAAAGCGATCATCGGAATCGGCGCCTATTCCATTTTATGCAAAATGCTAGGGGAGAAAGAGGCGGACGTTTATTATGAAGCGGCTGAAGAAATGGCAGCCAACTGGTCGAGTATGGCGAAGGCAGGCGATCATTACAAGCTAACCTTTGACAGCACACCGGAAACTTGGAGTTTGAAGTATAATCTGATTTGGGACCGTCTATTCAGGCTTCACCTGTTTCCGGAAAATATTATCGAGGAAGAAATTCGATATTATACTACCAAACAAAATAAGTACGGTGTTCCGCTCGATAGCAGAAACACGTATACGAAGCTAGATTGGCTCGTTTGGTGCGCAGCCATGGTGGAGTCCAAAGTAGATTTTGAACAGATGATTGATCCAATACTGCATTTCTTGAACGAATCTCCCAGCCGGGTTCCAATGACCGATTGGTATGATACGTTGACGGGCGAGCAGTTGAACTTTCAAAACCGATCTGTCGTCGGCGGCCTTTTTATCCGGTTATTGCGTCCTGTTTCATCCTAATTTGCACCAAAAAAATCGCTCTTTGTCCGGTCCCTTGCGGCTGGCTGGGAGCGATTTTTTTTTATAGTAACCGAAATATGATCGGGAAAAAATTAATGAGAGTCGCTTTAATTCCGCTCCGAATGACGTGTTTGAAAAAGGATTGACACAACATAGGTTTGATGTTAATATTTCCCTCTCAAATCTTGTGCGGAGGTAACATGCGTGATAAAAGTTCATGGTTTAAGCAAAGCCTACCAGGTTGCAAAGCGCTCGTCCGGCGTTAAACAGGCGGTGAAAGCATTATTCAGAAGGGAATATAAAATCGTGGAAGCGCTTAACGATATTTCCTTCACGATCGAGCCAGGCGAGATCGTAGGTTATATCGGTCCTAACGGCGCCGGGAAATCCACGACGATTAAGGTCATGAGCGGGATACTCGTGCCGGACAGCGGCACTTGTACGGTTATGGGGTACACGCCATGGAAGGATCGGGTTGCCTATGTGAAAAATATTGGTGTGGTCTTCGGCCAACGTTCCCAGCTGTGGTGGGATGTTCCGGTTATCGATTCCTTCGACTTGCTCAGGGATATTTATAAGGTGCCAGAGGAGGAGTATAGAAGTACGCTGGCTCTGCTTACAGAAACGCTGGAACTGCAGGAAATTATTCAAATGCCGGTCAGGCAGCTTAGCTTAGGACAGCGGATGCGCTGCGAAATTGCGGCTTCCCTGCTGCACAGTCCAAGCGTGCTGTTCCTTGACGAGCCAACAATCGGTTTGGATGCGGTGTCCAAAATAGCCGTTCGCCGCTTCATCCGGACGATTAATGAAGAGAAGGGCGTTACCATTATTCTGACTACGCATGACATGAACGATATCGAAGCGCTGGCGAACCGCATTATTCTCATCGGTAAAGGAAAACTGCTGTACGACGGCAGCCTGAGTGCGATACGCAGTCAATTTGGCACGCAAAAAACAATGACGGTCGTCTACAACCATCATTCGGAGCCTTTGCGGGTGGATGGAGCGACCGTGGAGTCTTGGTCGCCCGAACGGGCCGTGCTTCGCGTCGATACGGCGGAGATCGTCATAAGCGAGGTGTTGATCCGTTTGTCTGAGCAGGTTGACCTGCTTGACGTCACGATCGACACGCTTCCGATTGAAGATATGATTGTACAGCTATATAAGGAGCATCAAATATAATGCGGGCCTATGTCTCGGTTTTTAAGCTTCGGCTGAAGAACGGATTGCAATACCGAACCGCAGCGCTTGCGGGGATGGCGACGCAATTTTTCTGGGGCTTCGTCATCATCATGGTATTTGAAGCGTTTTACAGCGGTACTGCCGTTCAGACCCCGATTTCATTATCGCAGCTCATTACCTATGTGTGGCTGCAGCAAGCCTTTTTGGCCTTCGTCATGTTATGGTTCCGTGATAATGAGTTGTTTCAGCTCATAACGACGGGCAACATTGCCTATGAACTGTGCAGGCCGAATGAAATCTACGGACTATGGTATGCCAAACTTCTTGCGCAGCGGCTTGCGAGCGCCCTCTTGCGGAGCATTCCCATCTTGGCGGTTGCCTTCTTCCTGCCGCAGCCTTACCGGATGCCGCTTCCGTCAGACCTTGCAGCTTTATTATTATTTATCATCGCGCTGCTGTTAGGACTGCTTATGATCGTATCACTTTCCATGCTGATGTACATCTCCGTGTTTGTCACGCTTTCCCCCGCAGGCTCGCTGCTGATGTTTGGCGTAATTGGGGAATTTCTTGCAGGCATGGTCATCCCGGTTCCGCTAATGCCAGCTTGGCTTCAAGATATCGTCTACGTGCTTCCATTCCGCTGGACCGCGGACTTTCCATTCCGCGTCTATTCCGGACATATCTCAAAGGAAGAAGCGTTGATCGGTATCGGCATTCAACTCGTTTGGTTTGTTGTTTTGGTCAGCATCGGCAGGGTGGCGATGGCCAAGGCATTGAACAAAGTCGTCGTTCAAGGAGGGTAAGCGAAATGAGCTTGTATGGAAAATACATCGTTATCCTATTCAAATCGCAAATGCAATACAGGACCTCGTTTTGGCTGCTGGCCTTTGGGCAATTTCTTGTGCCATTCACGGTATTCGCGGGATTGTATTTCATGTTTGAACGCTTCGGACAGATCAAGGGCTGGAGCTTCCACGAAGTGGCCCTTTGCTTCTCGATAATTCACATGGCTTTTGCTATTAGCGAATGCTTCGCTCGCGGCTTCGATTCGTTTTCGAGCTTGGTTAGCAACGGAGATTTTGACCGTTTACTTGTCCGTCCCCGCGGCACGGTGCTTCAGGTGCTTGGCTCGAAGTTCGAATTCACCCGCGTTGGCAGGCTGCTGCAAAGCGTGATCATTTTGAGCTGGGCAATCAGCAGGCTGTCGATTGATTGGACGGTGCTCAAGATCATCACGCTTCTCTTGATGATCGCAAGCGGCGTTTTTATTTTTACGGGAATATTTATGCTGGCTGCAGCGATGTGCTTCTGGACGGTTCAGGGGCTGGAGATCGCAAATATATTCACGGACGGCGGCAGAGAGATGGCGCAGTATCCGCTAAATATTTATCAGAAATGGGTAAAACGTTTTTTCACCTTCATTATTCCTTTTGGGTGCGTCAACTACTTACCCTTGCTTTACCTGCTGGACAAAGCGCCTGGGAATCAGCTGCCGTACATGCTGGCACCGCTGTCCGGCATTCTCTTTATTATCCCTTGTCTGCTGGTATGGCGCTTTGGGGTTCGTCATTATCGCTCCACGGGCTCATAGATGATGACGATTTGGTTACAGCGGCAGGGAAATGATGAGAGATGTGGAAACGCTATAATGAAATGAATGGAGATTATAACGGCTAAGGGGGAACAGCATTTTGAAATCGATAGCGGTCCGAGAGCTCGCGGCGCAGTTTTCATTAGAGGTGCTGGCGGGTGTCGATCAGTTGGAGCGGCAGATTGTTAAGGCGAGAGCTTACCGTCCAGGCCTGGAGTTTGTCGGATATTTCGAGTTTTTTCCGCAGGAGCATATTCAAATCTTAGGCAAGAAAGAAATAACGTATTTGCATAGCCTAACCGAGGCTGAGCGAAATCACCATATAGGAAATATCGTTAAATATCATCCGCCGTGTTTCATCGTAACTGCTGGTCAAGAAGGATTGAAGTATCTGACCAAATATTGCGATCAGGAGGGCATCCCGCTGCTGCGAACTAACGTGGTGACGGCGCAGTTTCTCGGGATGCTGGATGCGTATCTCCTTAAGACACTCGCACCTGAAATTTCCATTCACGGCATCTGCTTGAATGTGTCGGGCATCGGTATTTTGCTCCGCGGCAAGTCGGGCATTGGAAAGAGTGAAACCGCGCATACCTTGATACGGCGAGGCTCCAGACTAGTGGCGGATGATATCGTCGTGCTGAAGAAGCTGAGCTCACGAACGCTGCTGGGCACCCATAACGAGAAGACCAAGGAGTTTCTGGCCTTGCGCAGCATTGGGCTTATTAACGTCGTGAGACTATACGGCAGGCAAGCCTTTCAGGACGAGACGAGAATCGTACTGGACATTGAACTGACAAAGTGGCGGGACAATGACCTGAACAATGATTTGGAGCTGGAGCCTAAGTTTACGGAATACATGGGCGTACAAATCCCGCATATCGAAATTCAGCTTCAGCCCGGAAGGGATGTTGCCGGATTAATTGAAGCGGCTGCGAACAATTGGTATTTGAAGCAGCAGGGATACAGCGCAGTGGAAGAATTCATGAAACGCTTGGAAGTTGAATAAGCTCTTTGTAGCACGAAGCTAACTTGGTACAAAGGATGATTAAAATGTAAACAACTATCCATTTCCTTGTAAAACATGATACACTATGGGCAGAGAAAGCTCATCCTAGCGCACAAGTCCTGACAGATCCGAAGGAGGAAATCGCGTGGAAAACTGCTCAATCGTAACAAAGCCTGCGCTTCATTTGGCAGGAATTAGCTATTGCGGTCCCTATTCATCCTTTCCGGATGAAGCGATCAGGCTGCAAACCGAGTTTTTGACACGCAAACATGAGCTCAACGACGCAGTCAAATCTACGGTGCTATACAGTCCGTATTTCGGAAATGAAGTGTTTGCCACTTACTGGGCAGCCTACGAGGTTCAGCATCTGGAAGAAGTTCCGCTAGGCATGGTACAGTTCACCATTCCCGAACATCGTTACGCGATGGTCGCCTGCTCCAATAAAAGGATTGGCGAGGGGTATGAGCTGCTGCACGCTTGGATCAATGAGATGCGGCTAGAGAAGCAGGAAAACGCTGTGTCGCTGGAAATATTTTATATTGACGAGCATCATTTGGAGGAAGAGCCGGTCGAATTGCTTATACCTCTCAAAGGATAACTTATATGAAGTGCTTGCGCGCAAATGAACGGCATATGGAATGGCTGACATTCCATACGCCTCATTCTGCGAAGGCAGGCATTTTTTGTTTGAGGAAGTGAGAAGGAGAACCGTGATTGGATTGAAGAGAAACGACGGGATAGATGCGTTCATAAGTGGAACGACTCCAATACTGCGATATGGATTATTAGCCGGCGTGTTAAGCGGATTAGTTCTTGGCATTACCATGAAGCTGTTAGAAAGATTGACAGGGTCAGCAGTCTACATGCACCTCTTGAATGTTGATTTTATTCAGTGGCTGCCGCATCCACTGTCCGAACTGGCAGAATTTGCGCTGCATTTGATTGTAGCTCTGCCGCTTGGTATGCTTTTTTTGGTATTATTGCGGATTTGGAAATCTCCGCTTGGGCTCGGTCTAGGAATGGGCCTAGCCCTCGCATGCTGTACATGGATACCGCTGACCCAGCTATCGGAACGAGTACCATCCTCGGTCGATATTGCTGCTTTGATGTGGTGGATTACAGGCCATCTATTTTACGGCACAGTGCTGGCGTATTTCGGGAAATTGTGGATCGAGAAAGGAAGGGATAAAAAATGAGCTTTGCCTTATATATCGTAGATGCTTTTACCAAGGAACGCTTCAAAGGAAATCCGGCTGCAATCTGTTTCTTGGAGCAGCCGCAGTCAGAAGGCTGGATGCAGCAGGTAGCTGCGGAAATGAATCTGTCGGAAACGGCTTTTGTGGTTCCGGGTGAAGAGAGCTATGGCCTCCGCTGGTTTACGCCGACCGTAGAGGTGGATTTATGCGGTCATGCTACGCTTGCGACAGCGCATATCTTATGGGAATCTGGCAGATTGCCTCAAGGGGAGCAGGCACGTTTCATGACGAGAAGCGGGCTTCTAACAGCTAAACAAAGCGGAACATGGATCGACATGGATTTTCCCGCAGAGCCGCCTGTGGCTGCAGTTGCGCCAGAGGAGCTTGTTCAAGGGCTTGGACTTATTCCGCGATTCGTTGGCCGAAATCGGATGGATTTTTTCGTTGAGGTAGACAGCGAGGAGACGCTCCGAACCTTGCGTCCGGATTTTGGACTGCTTGCGAGGCTGGACGCGCGCGGCGTCATCATAACGAGCCGCGGGTCAGGCTCGCCTTATGATTTTGTATCGCGGGCATTTTATCCAGGCACGGGAGTTGATGAGGACCCCGTAACAGGCTCTGCTCATTGCGCGCTCGCGCCTTACTGGGCGAAGCGGCTTCGAAAGCAAGAGCTGGTCGGCTACCAAGCCTCAGAACGCGGCGGCGTCGTAAGGGTAAGGCCTGAGGGCGATCGCGTTTATTTGTCTGGACAAGCCGTAACGATTCTTAAGGGACAATTGGAGGAGTGAGACTATGTTGATGATGAAGCTGCCTAAGGAGCAGAAGGAGCAATTGGCCGCAAGAATCCAGCACTATTTCGAGCTGGAGCGCTCGGAGACGATCGGTTCGATCGCAGCGGAGCAGCTGCTTGATTTTATGATACAAGAAATAGGACCGCATCTGTACAATCATGCGATAAATGATGCGCGCAAAGCAGTACTTGAGCGAATGCAAACACTGGAGGACGAGCTTTACGCGCTGGAAAAGCCGATTGTCACGAAGCGTTAAAGATCATTGCTTATAGGGTGCCTTTGAATTGAATGGCCCGGTATTCGTATCTGCCTATTTCAAGGCGGCCGGGCGGCAGATACATATTTGAAACTGCATCGGTTCCCCCAACCGGAAGCGTAACGCTGCCGCCTGCGCCGTTCATGTTAATAACGATCCAGAACGTTAAGCCGTCACCTCTTCTAGGTGCCACGATAGTGCCGGGTGTCACATCTGACCGCAGGGTGACACCTGCTTCCATGCAGTAGTGGTCGATTAGCTTCTTCAGCATGGCATCTCCGTTTTCTCCTTGCGGCATCGAACCCAGCATAACGAGCTTTCCGCGGCCGTATTCCCGTTCCGTCAGAAATGAAAACCCCGGTGTTATTCCCTCTGCAACCGATCCGACAGCTTTGGCAGTCACCTCTCGCGGTTCAAATAAAGCACTCCACATCCCAAGCGGGGCTGTACAGCCGAAGGCTTTGCCCATTGCGCCGGTATCATCCATAGGATAGGTATGAACCGTCTCTACGCCTGCTTCATGCTCGAGCTTACCAAGCGCGGCATCCGTTGGCATCGTATGCTGCTCGGTTCTTCCTCCTGTCAGCGGGCCCGCGATCCAGATCCCGCCTTCTTTCACGAATGCTAGTGCCCGCTGCAGGTAATCTGCCGATACATACGGCATATAAGGTGTAAGCAGAAGCTTATAGCCCTCTAAGCGTGCCCCCTCCAAAAGCAAGTCACGATGAATCCCCATATGAAGCAATCGCGAATATCGGTCATTAAACCTCGGAAATTCAGCTTGCGCATGGGCTCTGTTTTAAAAAAAGCTTTTGATCGATCGGAGTAGCTCATCGCTACCTCAGCCTGCATTGGCTCGCTCGCCAGCAAAATAGGCTCCAACTCGTTTTTTGCCTTTGTCACCTCCAACACATTATGGTAGCCGATTGTCGGTTTACCCCATGTGCTTAAAACGGAACCGTGCAATTGCTCGCAGCCCGCGCGCTGCTGCCTCCAAAGCCAGTAACAAAACCCTCCCGCGCCAAGCGCGAAAGCGGCAACCGCTTCCGCTCGAACATAGCCGCTTGGATGCGGAACGGCATAGCTCTCCAAGGAACCGCTAAAGGAAGGGCTTGTCTCCATGATCCAAAAAGGTTTTCCGCGCTTTACGTTTCTCCATAAATCACAGTTGATCATATAAGCGGGAAAATGGCTTGCGGAAGCATAGGTGTCATAAGAAGCGAAATCCAGACCGTCAAACAGCTGTTCATTATCCAGATGAAAGGCAATGCTGCTGTTATGAGTAATCGGCGCTTTCGAATATGTCCTGATCATATCGGCCTGCTCCTTGGCGAAATCAGCAACCATTACCATTGAAAAGAGCTGATACATCGTCTTCAGCGAGGAATTATGAAGAAAAGGAACAGGGCCGGGCTGCGGAATTTCCTCGAAGGTTGAGTAACGCTCGCTCCATATTTGAGTCCCCCACGCATCATTCAACTGCTCGATATCGCCATATCGTTTCTCGAGCCAGCGATGCCATAGTCCAAGACAGCTAAGGCACATGCATTCTGATACATGTGCTTTAAAGTCATTATCAAGCTGCCAGCCTATGAGACCTGGCAGCGAACCGACAGCTCGCGCGATATGCTTCGTAATGATAGAGCTTCTCTTCTGAAAATAAGCGTTATTCGTACAAGCATGCTGCCTGGAGCCGTGGCCCATCGTTTCCCCGCGTTCATTAACATACATGCGGTCCGGATGGCCATGCGACAGCCAGATGGGAGGCGTGGCCGTCGGCGTGCACATGATGGTTTCAATTCCGTTTTCGTAAAGCCGCCCAATAACAGTGACAAAGAAGCTGAGGTCTATCTTTCCTTCCGTTGGCTCTAGGGTAGACCAAGCGAATTCACCGATGCGAACGACATTGATGCCTGCCGCAAGCATATAGGCAATATCCTGCTCCAGCACACCCTGCTCCCAGAGCTCCGGATACCAAGCAGCTCCGTGATAAAGCTTTTTACTCCGCATGCTTACCATCCTCTCCAATTCCATTTCTTCTACTGTAAGGAAAGGGGGGATTGCGAACAATCAGACTTTTTTGGCGGGTCCAGCAAGGGTATTAGGATAGTTTTGCAGGCTTTGCACTTTCTTGTGCGGCAGCGCGAAAGTCCTTATAAACCGGGGACAAAAATGTCTGATTGCCGGAAATCAAGCGATGTTTGCATAATGGGTGTACACCGCCGACGAGGCGATGAACGACATCCGGAGGTGAACGTTAATGAAGCAGGTTGCAGTTCCAAATGTAAACAAGCCATCTTCCGGCTACCGACCGAATGTGCTGCGCAGGCTGCAAAAGGACAAGTGGCTTTATTTTCTGCTGCTGCCAGGCTTGCTGTATTTCTTACTATTCAAATATGTTCCGATGTGGGGCGTGCTGCTCGCCTTCAAAAACTATCAGCCTTATACAGGCTTTTGGAACAGTGAATGGGTGGGTGTGGAGCATTTTCGGTTGTTTTTCTCAAACCCTGAGTTCTTCATGCTGCTGCGCAACACGCTGCTCCTATCCTTTTATAATTTATTGTTTTTCTTCCCGGCGCCAATCATTTTAGCGATATTGCTGAATGAGGTACGGATCGCATTCTTCAAACGCTCGGTTCAAACGATGATTTACGTGCCGCATTTTATTTCCATGGTTATCGTAGCCAGTATGACTTATGTATTTTTGACCACGGCAGGCGGTCCGGTTAACGAACTGATTTATGCGTATACGGGTCAAAAAATCGAGTTTCTAGCGAGTCCGGATTGGTTCCGTCCGATTATTATTTTGCAAACGATTTGGAAGGAATGCGGCTGGGGAACGATTATATTCCTCGCAGCGCTCGCAGCTGTAGATGTCGAGCAATATGAAGCGGCGATCATGGACGGGGCTAACCGCTGGAAACAAATCTGGCATATTACGCTGCCGTCGATCAGCAGCACGATTATTATTTTGCTTATCCTAAGGATGGGGAACGTGCTTGAGAACGGCTTTGAACAGATTTACCTGCTGCTTAACCCGCTTAATCGCGAGGTCGCCGAGGTATTCGATACTTACGTCTATATGATGGGGATTACGCAAGGGGCTTTCAGCTACAGTACGGCGGTTGGTTTGTTCAAATCGATTATCGGAGTCATTCTCGTGCTCGGAAGCAACTATCTAGCGAAAAAATTCGGTCAATCCGGACTCTACTAAGGAGTCGCGAGAGAAAGGAGCAGGCTTGTGGCAAAAACATATCGAACGGTTTCGGGTACGATTTTTGACGTGGCTAACTATCTCTTTTTGGGCATGTTCGCCATTGCGGCAATTCTGCCGTTTATTTATGTCATTTCCGGTTCCTTCGCGACGGATGCGGAGCTGACGAAACGGGCGGTATTTCTTATACCGGAGACATTTTCCATAGCAGCCTACGAGTTTATATTTTCAACCAATACGATTCTGAAAAGCATTGGCGTATCGATGTACGTAACGATCATTGGAACGGCTGTCAATTTGTTTTTCACCGTTACGATGGCCTATCCGCTCGCACGCCGCAGCTTAATGGGAAGAAATACGGTCCTTAACCTGGTTGTTTTCTCGATGCTGTTCGGCGGCGGGATGATTCCGACTTATCTGGTCATCCGCGAGCTGTCGCTGCTGGATTCGTATTGGGCGCTTATTTTGCCCGGCGCGATTAGCGCGTTTAATTTGATCATCGTCAAAAACTTTTTTCAGGAGCTCCCGCCTGGGCTGGAAGAGGCTGCAAAGATCGACGGCTGCACGGAGCTTGGCCTGCTCTGGAGAATCGTGCTCCCGCTTTCTAAACCGGTACTCGCAACCTTTACGCTGTTTTATGCGGTAGGGCATTGGAATGATTTCTTTGCCGCGCTGCTCTACATTAACAATCCGGAAAAATGGCCGCTGCAGGTGCTTCTCCGTCAAATCGTGCTGCTGTCGCAGGCTGCGGCGGGCGACCTGAATTCCATGGACCCGAATTTCGTCAAGCCGCCTGACCAATCGATCAAAATGGCCGTCATCGTTGTTGGAACCGTGCCTATTTTGATGGTCTATCCGTTTCTCCAGAAGCATTTTGCCAAAGGCGTGCTGATTGGATCGATTAAGGGCTAATCCCGGTAACGTCCGACTGCCGGATGGTTGATTGGCCGAAGGCAGGCGGTTTTACGATATAATACAAATAACTAAGGGAGGTACATGCATGAAAGGAACTCGGATCAAAGGGAAAAAATGGGCATCGCTGCTGCTGGTCGGAACGCTTGCCGCAGGTACGCTTATCGGTTGCTCGCAGCAAAATAACGGAGCGAATAACGGGGCATCCGGTACGGCATCCCCGGAAACGGCGCCGACAAACGGAGGCAGCCAAGCAGAAACCCCGCTTAAGCTCAGCATCATGCTGCCGATTTTCAAAACGAATTATCCGAAGGACGATAGTCCCGTTGCCGCCGAGCTAGAGAAGAGCACGAACTCGGACATTCATTTCGAGTGGGTGCCGAATGCATCCTATGTGGATAAATTCAATATTACGCTGGCATCAGGCAAGCTGCCGACGATTATGTATGTGCCGGACGTGAAATCGCCAAGCTTCGTGAATGCGGCCAAATCAGGCGCTTTTTGGGAACTGGGTGGCTATCTCAAGGATTATCCCAACCTGAGCGGAGCCAACCCCGTAATCTTAAGCAATTCCTCCATCGAGGGGAAAAATTATGGCATTTATCGGGGCCGAGCGCTGGGGCGAAACGGCGTTTATTACAGGAAGGACTGGCTGGATAACGTAGGGCTTCCCGTACCGGAGACGATTGATGATTTCTATAACATGTTGAAAGCGTTTAAAGAAAAGGACCCGGACAAAAACGGCAAAGCAGACACGTATGGCCTTGTGCTTGTGAAGTGGACCGGTCAATGGTCCAGCGGCTTCGATAACATCAAATTATGGTTCGGAGCGCCGAACAAATGGGGCGAATCAGACGGTAAGCTTGTGCCCGAGCATATGACGCCGGAATACCTAGATGCTTTGAAATTTATGAAAAAACTGTATGACGAGAAGCTTATTAACCAAGATTTTGCCATTATGGATTCCGCAAAATGGACCGATCCGCTCGTAAACAACCAGGCTGGCGTTATTATTGACGTAATAGACGGCGCTGCCCGCGTCGATGACAAAATCCATGCAGCGCTCGTGGCAGAAGGAAAGGATCAGCCGGATCAGCATTTCATGGACGTGTTTAGCGGCGTGAAGGATGCGGAAGGCGTGCTTCACACACTGCCAACCTCTGGATTTGCGGGTATGCTCGCTGTGCCGAAATCGTCGGTTAAGACGGAAGACGAGCTTAAACGCGTTCTGGCATTCATGGATCAGCTTAATGCGCCAGAGCTGCAAACAATGCTTGGCTATGGACTCGAAGGTAAGCATCACACGATCGAAGAGGACTCGGTCGTGATGAGTAAGGATACCGTGCTGCTGGAATCAGAGGTAGAGGGCCTTAATCAAATGCTGACCTTTATTCCGGAGGACCGCTCGAAGAAAGTAAAGCAAACGCCGCTAAGATTGAAACAAACGGAGCTTCAAAAGGAGAATGAGAAATATATCGTAACGAATCCGGCAGAACCGTTCATCTCTCAGGTTTACACCGAGAAAGGCGCGCAGCTTGATAGTATATTAAATGACGCGCGCATTAAATTTATCGTTGGACAGATTGATGAAGCGGGCTTCGCTGCAGCCATCGAGCTATGGAAGAAAAACGGCGGCGACGATTTGATCAAAGAAATGAATGAGCTTTACGCAGCAAGCAAATAAATTAAGCAGCATAATAGACAGAGTCCGCTTTGAATTCAGCGGGTCTCTGTCTATTGGCATAATCCGAAAGAACTATAAAAGAAGTAAAAAAAAGGTCTTGTTCATTTCCTCAATGCGAGATATTCTTGGACAATGGAATTGAATGCGTTTACATTAATGGGTTAATGATGGGAAATACATTTCAGATTCGGTTGGTGAGAATATGCTGAAGGAATTGAAATCAAAGATCATCGCTGGCAAAACAACGAAAAAAGGCACGAAGCGGCGCTTTTACAGGAAAAGCTTAATTATGATTCTGCTAGTAGCCAGCATACCTGGCTTAATAACTGGCGCGCTCGTGTATGGCATCGCTGGCGGGCGGCTGGAGAGTGAGCTGCTGCAAATGCACAACACGCAAATCGAGCAGAGAGCCCGAAACATAGACATGCAATTAACGAATTTGGAGCTGACGCTCTCCCATTGGGCATTTGACTCGAAATTTGATTACAGTCTCGAAAGCCGCAATTTCATTCAGGATTTCGAGAAGGCGAGAGACATATCTAAGACGCTGCTAGTTATGCAGGGCTCGAATACAATAAATAAGACCGTTGAGCTGTATTTAGGCGGAGACAAGGAGCCTGTGTTATTCGAGCCTGAATACACTCCTCTTACGAATAAGCAGGAACGTAACCTCTACGAGGGATTGCTGGAATCCGACAAAGTAACCTATTGGACCGAAATGTCGTTTGAACCGCAGCGTCCCGAGAACAAGGAGCTGACGCTGGTTCACCATATTCCGGGGGGCAGCTTAAAACCTTTCGGAGCGTTGTTAATCCGTCTCGACAAGGAGAAGGTTGCGGATATGCTTCGCACAATGACCCCATATGACGGCGGAGAAACCTTTTTCCTGCAGGACAATGGAACGCTGTTTGCATCCACGGGCACCAATACCTATGAATCTTCCTTTGTTACTGCGTTAAAAGCGGAAATAACCGCCAATGGACAAAATGAAGGCTCCTTTTTTCTTGATTGGGAGGGGGCTACCTTTACTGTAACCTATGGCAAATTTTCTAGAATTGCAGACAGCTGGACTTACATCTCCGCATCTCCGATCACAAGCATCACGGAGCCAGTCGTATTTATATCAAAAATCATTTTCACGGTCAGCCTTAGCGCCTTGCTGCTTGCTGCGCTGCTGGCATGGTTTGCTTCGCGTACCATTTATTCTCCTGTCAACCGGCTGTTGAACCTGCTTACCGCCGGCAAAGCGCTGCCGCAGGAGCAGGGCGATGAATTCTCGCTGATCGAGCGGCAATGGCAGCATCTCAGCAGGGAAAGCACGGAACTTCATTCGAAGCTTTCGGAGCAGCTCCCCTATGTGAAGGAAAGCTTTCTGCATCAGCTGCTGCAGGGCTACTTGTTCGCGTATTCGGAAGAGGATTTGCTCGGTAGAATGGAACGTTATAAATGGCAGGTGGATCATCATCGTTTTATCGTCGTCTATATGCAGCTAACAGGTATGGCCAGCCTGGAAGGGAAGTTCAAATACGGTGACGAAGGTCTTGTCACGTTCGCGGCGGTTAATATGATCGAGGAGTTCGCTTCGCAGCATTTCGAACAAAGCAAAACGATAAATTTCCATGATCTTGCAGCGGGTCTGCTGTTGATTGTGCCGAAGGAGAGCTCCTACGCCGAGGCGCTGCAAGCGTTTGGCGCGGAGCTCACGCATGCGGTCAATCATATATTGAACATGCGTCTTACGATTGCCGTCAGCGAACCGACGGATACCATCGCTGACATCCCATTATCCTTCGAAGAGGTAAAACATGCGGCGAGCCAGCGAAACGTCGAGAACGAGAACCAGTTAATCGATATCGGCAAGCTTCACGCGCAAGGAACTGGCAGTGACGAGCCGCAGTATCCATTTACTTTGGAGAGGGAATTCATTCAGGCGCTGAGAACGGGACAGGAATCGGAAGCGGATGAGCTGCTGCGTGCGTTTCTTGAAGCATTGTCCTGCAAAGGCGCGAAGGCCGTTGATGTGCAGCAGGGCATGCTCCATCTGCTCGGCAGCGTCCAGCATGCCATCATGGTTTCCGGCATACAGCCGACAAGGCTGTTCAAATGCGTGAATTTGTATGAGCAGCTTTCGCAAATACGCGAGCCGCAGCTTATTTTGGCATGGTTCCAAGAACGGGTGTGCACACCGTTTATGAAAGAGCTGGGAGGGCGTTCGGATGCTCAGGTGAAGAGACTGATCGAACATGCCATGATTTATTTGCAGCAAAATTTCATGAAGGATATTTCACTCGACAATTGCGCGGACCATATCGGCGCCAATCCGTTTTTCTTAAGCAAATCGTTTAAGCTGGTGACGGGGAAAAATTTCATTGATTATTTAACCGGTCTTCGCATGGACAAGGCAAAGGAGCTGCTGCGAGAATCCGGGCTCAAAATAAATGACGTCGCCGAGCAGGTCGGCTATCAGCATAGTTACTTTAACCGGATATTCAAAAAGCTCGAGGGGATGACACCTTCCAGATACCGTGAGCTGAGCCAAGCGAAATAAGGGCTTGCAATAAAGTGCAAAACGATAAAAAATGTGCAAGCCTGACGATAACGGCAAGCAAAAATGTCTCATTGTTAGCAAACGATAGCCTCTGTAGGATAGGTGGTACGCTTCAAGCAAACCCAGCTATTCTAAGGAGGCTTTTTACGATGTCATTACACGTATCCGTTAAGCTGCGTTGGTTAAAAAATAAGGTGTCGGCCCCGGTAGGCGTAACCTTTGGCATTCCATGGAAGGAAGGGGATTTGAAACGGGAGGAAACGCTTGTCCTTCGGCAGGAAGAGACCAATGAAAAGGTCGCGATGCAAAGCTGGCCTGCCGCCTATTGGCCTGACGGCAGCGTCAAATGGTCTGCGCATGCCGCTGTCTCCATGGCATCCGGCCTCGGCGGCCTAGAGGTCATTAAAGGAAACGAGACTGAAGCAGGCTGTTCCGTTACCGTGCGGGAAACCGATGAATCTATCGTGCTGAATACCGGTGTTATAGAGGTTGTCGTGCCTAAGCAAGGCGATAAGGTAGTAGACCGAATCCGCCGAAACGGGGTTTTGTTAAGCAGCGGCGGCAAGCTCGTTTCAATCAAAGAAAGCCGCAGCGCCGTTGCCGGCGTCAAGACGACCCGGGAGGAAAGCTTCACCTGCAGCTTTCATAAAGTGACCGTCGAGCAAAGCGGTCCGGTGAGAGCCGTCGTTAAGCTGGATGGAAGACATCGCTCGGATTCCGGAACGAGGGAATGGCTCCCGATTTCACTTCGCTTATATGTATACGCAGGACTTGAAACGATCCGAATCGTTCACAGCTTCCATTATGACGGTAATCCGCACTCGGACTTTATAAAAGCTTTAGGAATCGCATTTACCGTTCCGATGAGAGGACCCTTATATAACCGCCATGTTAGGCTTGCGGGCGACAGCGGCTTTTTTAGCGAATCACCCAAAACCTTGCATACCAGGCGCACGAAGGGAAAGTACAGGGAGCTTTTCGAGAAACAAACAAAAGGCGAGCAAGTAGCTTTTGATGCCGAGGATGATCAGTATTTTCTAAGTTTGCTGGATGATTCGGCCTTATGGGATGATTTCAAACTCGTACAGCGATCCGCTGACCATTATGGGGTATGGAAGCGGACGAAAGCCGAGTGCTGCTGGATCAAGGCGGCAGAGGGGAGAAGGGCGGGCGGCCTCGGTTATGTCGGCAGCGAAGGCGGGGGCTTAGCAGCAGGTTTGCGAAGCTTTTGGGAGAAGCATCCATCCGGACTGGAGATTGGAGGTACCGCAGGTCAAGAGGCAAAGCTTACCGTTTGGTTCTGGTCGCCGGACGGTGACGTGATGGACCTTCGGCATTACGATACGGAGACGCATGTGGAGTCTTCCTATGAAGGGGCAGAGGAACTGAGAGCAACGCCGTACGGCATCGCCAATACGAGCGAGCTGACGCTTTGGTGTACCTCGGAAACGCCGCAGCCTGAGCAATTGCAAGCCATGCAGGAGCAGACTGCCGCGCCTGCGATGCTTATCTGTGAATCAGATTACCTGCATGAGACACGCGCGTTCGGCCTATGGAGCCTGCCTGACCGCAGCACGCTGTCAAAGGCGCATTTGGAGGATCAGCTGGACGGAATCATTACTTTCTATCAGGCCGAGGTCGAGCAGAGGAAATGGTACGGCTTCTGGGATTACGGCGATTTCATGCACAGCTATGATCCGGTTAGACATGTGTGGAATTACGATTTGGGCGGCTGCGCTTGGCAAAATACCGAGCTCGCGCCAAACATGTGGCTGTGGGTCATGTTTCTCCGTTCCGGCAGGGAGGATATTTTCCGGCTTGCGGAAGCTATGACCAGGCATACGAGTGAAGTGGATGTCTATCATTTTGGCGAATATGCGGGGCTTGGATCGAGACATAACGTCGTTCATTGGGGCTGCGGCTGCAAGGAAGCGAGGATCGCCATGGCGGGGCTGCATCGCTATTATTATTATTTGACCGCGGATGATCGCATCGGAGATCTTATGGATGAGGTGAGAGACGCAGATTTCTCGACCGTGAGCCTCGATCCGATGCGTGCGTATTTTCCGAAGGACAAGCATAAGACCCACATCCGGATCGGACCGGACTGGGCGGCCTTCAGCTCAAATTGGATGACTAGATGGGAGCGCTTCGAGGATGAATCGTACCGAGACAAAATCCTAGTAGGCATTGATTGCGTTAAGCAGGCAAAATACGGACTTATTTCCGGTCCTACCTACGGCTATGATCCGGAGACCGGTATATTGTCTTCGCTTGGCGACGATAATTGGGGTCGGCATTTGGCCATATGCATGGGTGCGCCTCAGGTCTGGTTCGAGCTGGCCGCCATGCTGAAGGATCCGGAGTGGGAAGCGATGATGGCGGATTTCGGCGTTTTTTATAACCTGCCGCAAGAAGAGAAGGACCGGATTACCGGCGGCGAGATCAGCCACAGTAACTTCGGGCATCCCGTTCTCAGCGCTGCGATCGCAGCGTTCGGCGCTTATTATAAACAGGATGCAGCGGTTGCCAAACAGGTTTGGGGCATATTGCTTGAGAACCCGTTCGCTAAGGTCCAGCTTCAGCAGGCATCGGAAACGGTTACTTATGTTGGAGAATTGAACGAAATAGATTGGATGAATACGAATGAAGCGGCGCAGTGGTCATTAAATACAATCATCAGTCTGGCATTAATCGACGAGTGGCTGCCAGCGGCAGTGACAGAAACAAAAGCAACAGCCGAGGTTAAATGATGGCTGCGCATGAGTGGAAGCTGCTATATAGCAATCCGCTGAAGACAGCGGAGGATCTAACGGGCTTTCGGCTGGAAGGCGAGGCGGCCATGACATTTCCGAAGGGACAGCTTCGTATGGAAAGCGTGATGGAGCCAGAAGATGGTCAGCAATCTAACTTCGTATTGTGGTGTCCGGAAAGCTTTCCAAGCGATATGGCTGTGGAATGGGAGTTTAGGCCGATTCGGGAGCCAGGTCTGGCTATTCTTTTTTTCGCGGCAAGGGGAGCAAAAGGGCTTGATTTGTTTGACTCGTCATTTTCGACGCGTACCGGCGATTACGAGCAGTATCATCACGGTGAACTTGATGCTTATCATCTCTCCTATTATCGCAGGCGGTGGCCCGATGAACGGTCCTTCCAAACCTGTAATTTGCGCAAAAGCTACGGCTTTCATTTGGTCTCACAAGGGGCTGACCCGCTGCCCTCGGTCGCGGAATGCAGCGGTTTTTATCGAATGCGTCTTCAGATGCACGGTTCGCGCATTGATTTCTCGATCAATGAGCTGCCCATATTGTCTTGGGAGGATGATGCAGCGTATGGTCCTCCGCTCGGAGCGGGGAAAATCGGCTTTCGCCAAATGTCGCCATTTATAGCCGAGTACGCTAACCTGAGGGTATATGCACTTGACCAATAAATCACCTTCATGATTAGGAGGAGAACGATGAAACGAGAAACGGTAGATGCGGTCAAGCTGGGTCAGATCGATATAAGCGCAGCAGGGCCGCGATGCAAGATGCTGCTTGGCGATTTAAACGGGGACGGACGAATGGAGCTGCTGCTTGTACAGCCGGATAATCGGCGGGATGTACGATATATTCCCCATCAGGTGCAGTGTCTGACCGCATACGGTCTTGATGGGCAATTATTATGGCAAACAGGTGAACCGAGTACGGAAGCAGGCAGCCAAGGATCAGACTACCCCGCACAAATCTATGATATAGACGGTGACGGCAGGCTGGAGATTCTATGCGTCATGGATGAGATGTTCTATATCTTGGACGGCTCCACAGGAAAGAAGAAGGAGAGTTATTCCCTTCCGGATCCCCATGCCCATGATTGTATTATCATTGCGAATTTGTCCGGCGGCGATCGGCCGACAGACATCATCCTGAAGGATCGATACCATAAGCTGTGGGCAATGAATCGAAATTTTCAGCCGCTATGGACCTATGAAGGAAATCCGGGCCATTTTCCATGGGTTCATGATGTGAACGGGGACGGCAAGGATGAGGTGATGGCAGGTTATGATTTACTTGACTCCCAAGGTAGATTGTTATGGAGCTGCAAGGAGCTGGACGATCATGCCGATTGCATTTGGGTCGGTGACGTGAATGGCGACGGTATGCCAGAGCTCGTTATCGGCGGAAGCGTTACGGTCATGTATGACCGGGAGGGCAAGGAGCTGTGGCGTCATGCCGGGTCAGTCGAATCCCAGCATATTGCATTAGGACGTTTCCGCCCTGAACTGCCGGGCATGCAAATCGCCGGTCTAGATCGCCTTGTCCGTGAGGACAACGGGCTGGGTCTGCGGGGGAAGGATGCTTTGTTTCTCCTCGATTCGGAAGGACGAGAGCTGTGGAAGGAAGACCGCAAGACGGCAGGCTGGCTTACGATTATCGAAACCCTGCGTGGCTGGGAGCCGGGTGCCCCGGATTATATTCTCGCCTACCGCAGAGGCGGCGGTGTTTATCCGGCATTATATGACGGACACATGAATGAAGTGGTACGATTCCCATCGAACGGGTATGCCGTGCATGCGGACATGCTTGGGACAGGAATAGAGCAGGTTATCATTTATGACGATTTTACCGCAGCAATTTACTCAAGCCGTTTTATTGATCTAAAAGCGTACCCTGCAAGCGGGAAGCAGATCCCGCAGCCAAAACGGCTCTACAGCTCTACGTTATATCCGGGCGGTGAAGCTTAAGGATGTTGTTTGAACAAAAGAAACACGGCAGCCCCGGGTCATCGGCGCTGCCGTTTTTTCTATTATTTAACAAATATGCAGTAGCATAATCCTAAGAATTATGTTATTATAAATGCGAACACTAGTTCTATTTTGCGTGAAGGCGCTGATCCAAAGGCGAGAGGAAGATGCAGCTATGGTAACCGATCGATACTCAGAGATAGACGAAGTAATCGCATATATCCATGAAAATATTTTTGAACCGCTTCCGTTATCAAGGTTAGCGGGATATGCAGGCTACAGCAACTTTCATTTCACGCGAATTTTTAAAGAAAGAACAGGTCTATCTCCGTTATACTACGCATCCTCGCATCGGTTGCAGAAGGCAAAGGATTTATTGCTGCGAACAAACCTAAGCATCCGAGATATCAGCTTGGAGATCGGACAACAGAGTCTAGGTACCTTCACCTCTAGATTTACCGAAAAAGTAGGCGTGACGCCTGCCGAATTTCGGAACTCTGCTTTGCAAGCAGATCAACAGCTGCTTTCATTAAAGAAGCTAAAGGGATGGCAGTCACTTCATTTACCGGATAAGCAGCATGACCGGGTAGTGGGAAGCGTTGATGCGGAAGCGGATTTCGAGGGTATCGTTCTAATCGGCTTATTCGCCAAACCCATTCCGGAGGGGCTGCCTCTTTATGGAACGCTTCTTTCGTCATTGGGAGAATTTTGTTTAACCGATGTTAAGCCTGGCACTTATTATTTGATGGCGACATCAGTCTCTTGGGGCATGCAGGCCAAAGACATGCTGCTTCCGCATGCTACTTTGCGCACAAGATCGAAGGAGCCTATTGTCGTTACGCCGCATTTCTCCGTCCCGTACCAGAAGGTTACCCTTCATTCGCCACGCGCGGATGACCCCCCGATTTTGATTTCTCTTCCTTTGCTCATGGACAATTTCCTCAAAAAGATCATGCCGATACAAGAGGGCTAAGTTGACTTCTATTCGTATCAGAAACTTAAATTCTGTCCATCCGAGTACGCGGGAAAATAATGTCGTGATGGACAGAACGAATGGGGTTAAGCAAGCGTCTTTCTATGCGCGGCAGTGGATTTAAACGGAGTGACTTTGTTTTTTCCCGTTGATTTCGAGTGATACATGGCTTCGTCAGCTTGCTTAATCATTTCTTGAATGGATTTGCTCTCCTTAGAAGTACTAAACCCTATACTAAGCGTAACCATGGTCTCCTGTTCGACTCTGCGCCGAATGGATTCGGCTACGATCTCGGGCTTTACCCGATCGGAGCTCATGCAGCTGAGCAGTTCTTCTCCGCCATAACGCCCCGCAGAACCAATTCCGCTGGACTCCTCTTTGATAATTTCAGCAACCTGTTTCAGCACGCCGTCAGCCTTATGATGGCCATGTGTATCGTTCAGCTTCTTGAAATTATCAATATCGCAAAAAATAATCGCCATAGATTTGCTGCCTTGAAGCAGCAGCTCCGCCTTGGAATAAAAATGGCGCCGATTATACAATCCGGTCAAGCCGTCCATGATCGAGGATTGATAGGTATGCATGAGCCGCTCGATCACCCATTCAAAGAGCAGAATAAACAACAGCGTATAATAAATAATCGGAAGCAGCTGGCTAACCGAGGCCAGCCATATTAAAGATCCGTGAAAAACATAAGCATCCGCCAGTCTCGCAAGCTCGCTTGCGAAGAAAACAATTAAGCTGGCATAATATTTGGAGCTCATATCTGCGCTTCTCGTATCGAGCATAATCATGAAGATGACAATTAACCCATAAAAGTCGAGCGCAGGAAAGGTAAACGTCTGCGCATGGACAACCGTCTCTGCCGTAATGGGAGTAATCGCAAATTGTATGCCTGCAACAACGAGCGCCATCATACTCATAATGATAAAGGGGATGACTTTAAGCTGAGCAGACCTATGAGTATATAATTTCATGAAAACAAAGTTTATAATAATAAAAGAAATGATTTGCAGCACCGTAAAGCTTAAATAAAGATAGGGTGACAACGACCAGCCAGGATAAGCGAGAACGACAAGCAGGCATTGCTTAACGATGATCAGAGGGATGGCTGTAATCAGCAAACGATAAATTCGTTTGTTGCGATAGCTTACATATAGCCTAACTGACATGAAGAGCATTAGGATAAGGATAACGATAACAGCCGAAGATGAGAGCAGGAGTCCGTTTGGACCTGAAAGCCATTGTGTAATTGACATGAGTTAACCACCATTATCTAGGATTGATTGCAATAGCTTTACAGAAACATATGTTCTAATATATCATGTTTTACGGTGAACGAATAGTTGGCATACCTGTAACAAGTTACACCTCGAAAGGATGGGACACATGAATATTTTACAAGCCTTATTTTTCCCGCCGGAGCAGCCGGGCGGAGTTTCTTCCATGATCCCGTATATTCAAGATAGATTTATTAAGCTTGGCTGGCAAATGGAGTTGTTTTCCCTTCCTAAGCGGGTGAGAAGCAAAGGTCAAGAGGAGGTCAAATTCGAGACCTTCGATCATACCGTTTACAGCGGAAATGCAATGGTAGATAAATATATACAAACCTATAAAGATTACGTATGGTGGACGAAAATGCGCATTAAAAAGCCGTACGATATCATACATGCCCATCATCCGATCGCAGCCCTCGTCATGAAGCAGCTGTTCCCGGACACGCCGCTGGTTGTAACCATTCATTCCAGTTATGAGCGAGAGCTCATTTTGAACGGGAAAATCAAAGAAGGCGGGCCGGAGCATCAGTTTCTGATGAGCCTTTACGGCGAACTGGAGGCAAAAGCGGATCATTTGCTGACGGTATCCGAATCGTTTCGTACTTACATTGCTCCTCATATCAAGAAGCCCGAACAAATTAAGGTTATCCCGAACGGCTTTGACGAGAAGAGATTTAAGCCGATCTCCCATGAGAACGCGGTAACGCAGCTGATTACGGTGTGCAGGCTCGTTCCTGCGAAGGGGCTCGATGTGCTGCTGCATGCATGCGCGGCTTTGAAGCAGAAAGGGCATCCTTTCGTTCTCCATATCATCGGGGACGGACCCATTCGCGAGGAGCTTGAAGCGTTAGCGGTGGAGCTAGACTTATATGACGACATTATCTTTTACGGCTACATGCTGCATCCCGAAGAATTTATGCCGTTTTTTGACGTGTTCGTCCTGCCGTCGCGAGCGGAGGCGTTTGGTTCCGTATTCGCGGAAGCAGCTCTTTGCTGGCTTGCCCTGGTAGGCACCAATGTCGGTGGTATAGCCGAGCAAATTGAGGACGGCGTCAACGGATTGCTTGTACCGCCGGAGGATCCGGAAGCGCTGGCTGAAGCGCTGGAGAAGGTCGTTACCGATCCTTCTTATCGCTACCATTTGGCGAGAGCCGGCTCGGATAAAGCGAAAAAGGTGTATTCCCTTCAACGAGTTATCGCGCAGCTGAAAAAAGTTTATATCAGCATGAAGCCGGAATAAGGCTCATTCTATCGGAATAGGTGGTTAGGGGATGTCAGTACCGTTTCGATTCATTCATGCCGCAGATTTGCATCTGGATAGTCCTTTTCGCGGGCTTGCAAAAGCACCTCGCCGCGTTCGGGAGGCTTTAACCGAATCTACCTTCGATGCGCTGAGACAGCTGACGCAAGCTGCGATTAGCGAGCAAGTGGATTTTATCGTATTAGCCGGCGATTTGTTCGATGAGGCGGATCGCTCGCTTAGGGCGCAGCTTATGCTCGTACGGGAGTGGGAGAAGCTGGCGGAGCACGGCATTGCGGTTTATGTGATACATGGCAATCATGACCCGCTGAACGGGGCGCGGGCAAAATTAGCGCTTCCGTCAAATGTTTATGTTTTTGGAGCGGACCAGATGGAATATCGGCCGGCTTACCGCAAAAGCGGTGAGCTGGCTGCCTTTGTTTACGGAAGGTCCTACGGAACCCGTATCGTTTCCGAGAATATGGCTGCAGCGTATCAGATCGGAGCTGAAGCACCGTTTCATATCGCGCTGCTTCATGGCAATGTTGACGGCGACGGCACGCATGATCCATACGCACCGTGTGCGCTGGACGAGCTAATCGGCGGCAAAGGCTTTGATTATTGGGCACTTGGCCACATCCATCATCGCAGGGTGCTGCATGAGTATCCACATGTGGTATATGCCGGCAACGCGCAGGGAAGAAATCCGCGTGAAACAGGAGCAAAGGGCTGTTACTTGGTTGAAGTGACGGCTGCGAAAGCGATCGAACTGACTTTTTTGCCGCTGGATAAGGTCCGCTGGTACGAGAATGGATTCTCGATAGCCGGGATCAGCTCCGAGCAAGAGCTGCTGCAGCAGCTGGATGCTGAGCTGGACCGCGTTATGGCGGATTCGGACGGGCGGATGGTTATGCTGCGCTTTATCTTGAATGGCCGTGGGCCGCTGCATCAAAAGCTCTCAGACCCTGCGGTCATTCGGACGCTGCTTGAGCAGCTGCAGGAAGGAAGAAGCTTAACGGAGGACAATGTTTGGATCTATGTGTTTGGGCTGGAAGCGAGTACCGGAGCTGAGCTGAGCTGGCAGGAGCTGGCGGAAGAGGACAGCTTTGCAGGGGAGCTTTACCGGGTCAGTACGGAACTTGCACAAGACGAGCGGCAATGGCGGGATTTCGCGAAAACCGCGGTCGGACCGATTGCCGGGCATGCGAAGCTCGGAAGGCTTCTGCGGAGCCGGTGGGATGAGCTGCCGGAAAAGTGGCTGGAGCAAGCTCGCGAGCTTACGCTTGGCATGATCCATGGACAAGGCGGAGATGAATAATCTTGCGTGCCGGTTTCTATCAAAACCTTTGGGAGATGACATGAACCATGAAGCTTTTGAAGGCTGAAGTTGACGGATTCGGACAGCTTTACGGCAGACATATCCCGCTTGATGCGTCGGTCATTATAGTGTATGGACCGAACGAAGCGGGAAAAAGCACGATGTTTGGCTTTATACGTTCAATGCTGTTCGGCTTTGCTAAACGCGGGCAGCCGCAAGAAAGGCAGGAGCCTGTAAACGGAGGCAAGCATGGAGGACGATTGATTTTCCGCAATGCAGCGGATGAGTCATACATCGTTGAACGTTACGCTGCTGACGGAACAGGGAAAGTAAAGCTGCGCGGTTTAAATGCTTCATCAGACATAGACGGACTGCTGCAAGAAGGTGCCGTACTCACTCAGACAGAATGGGAGCGAGCCTATCTGGGAGGCGTCAGCGAGAAGCTGTATCGCCAGCTGTTCGCGATTTCGCTAACGGAGCTGCAGGAGATTGGCGCATTGTCCGGGGATGAGCTGGGACGTTATTTGTACCAAGCAGGCTGGGATAACGGAAAAACGATTGCAGCGGCGGAAAAGCGGTTAATGCAGGAAATGGAACAGCTGTTTAAGCCGCGGGGAGCTAATCAACAAATGAATCAGCAGCTCAAAACGCTCGAGCTGCTTGATGGTGAGCTGCGAAAGCGTCAGGATGCGATACTTTCTTACAATGCGTTGACGCAGCAAACGGAAAGCTTGGATGAATCGCTTCGCCTTCTGGAGCTGGAGCTGCCGGCCAAAGAAGCGGTTCATCTGCTGCTGAACAAAGCCGTTTCGTCTAGACCTCTATGGATTCGCAAGCAGCAGCTGATCATCGAACGGGAAAACTTCGTTTACGCGGCTTCTCTCCCGGCTCATGCGGAGAAGAGCTGGGAGGAGCTGCTTAGACAAAGGACGGCGGAGCGGGAGGAATGCGAGAAGCTCAGGCAGAAAGCGATTCTGCTTGAGCTCCAGCTGGATTCGATCAGCTATGACGAGCGGCTAATCCGCATAGGCGAGGAGACCGAGGCTCTCCTTCAAGCATCGGAGAGCATGCGTCAGCTGAAACAGGACGGCTTCACGCTCGAGACAGAGCTTCGCGAGCATGACGAGATGATTGCGAGACTCGTCAGCAGCATTGCGCCTGAATGGACGGAGCGGCAGCTCAGGGAGCTTCATGTTACGGTAGCCGACCGCGATTACGTTAGGACTGCTAAGCAGCAGGAGCTTGACTATACGCGGACGGAAGAAAGGTTCGCAGCTGAGCTTGAAACGCTGAAGCAGCAAGAACAAGAAGCGTCTGCGGCCTATGAGGAAGCGAGGTCAGCCGCTCTTGCTGAAGCGCAGCGGCGCGAGCAGGATAGGAGCGGCACCGGATTTGAGGTGCTGCCGCATGCGCGTGATGCGCTGAAGGTGGCGTGGAACGCCCTGGACAGCGCACTCCGCGAGTGGGAGCTCGAGCGGGTGCGCTCTGCCGGAGCTGCTGCAGACGCGAGCGATAGCGGGGCGGGTGGCAGCGTTCCGGCAGCAGCAGGCCTTGGCGGAGCCGGCCTGCTGTGGGCTGCGGCGGCAGGAGCGGGCGGAGCCGCGCTGGCGCTTGGGGCTGCCGCGCTGGCCGGTGCTGGCGGCGAAGCGGGGGTAGCTGCGCTGGCGCTGGCTGCAGCCGCGCTTGTGCTTGTCATCGCTGCGCTTCTGCGAAGCCGCAGCGCAGCTCGATATGCTGCCAAGGAGAAGGGCATTCCACTGCGCGGCAGGGGGAGGGCAAGGACGGGCGGAGTCTCACCGACGACAATCGAAGCGGACCAACTGGCTATCAGTAACCGCGAAAAACGAGTGCATCAAACGCTGGAGGCACTCGTGAAAAAGCCACAAGAGGCTGCTGCTGCTTTGTTTGCAGCTAAACATTACAGCTCGCCTGAGCATCAGCTGGCAGCCGAGCAGGCGCGCATGCAGCTGCGCGCCGCGGTTGAAGACCGTCTCGAGGCGCTGCAAAACAGCGAGCGCCTCGAAGGGAGCCGCATCGAGCTCGCCCGCCGCTTGGAGCGCCTGCGCGCGCACGCTGCAAGCCGCCGCGAGGCTGCCGCCGCCGCTGCGCAAGCAAGACAAGCCGTCGCCCGGCAGTGGGCCGGCTGGCTTGAAGCACGCTCGCTGCCGGCGGGTATGTCGCCGACAGCTGCGCTAGAAGCGTTCGAGCTTGCCGAGCAAGCCTTGCAGCGGCTTCAGCACTATGACCGTTTATCGGCGAAGCAAGCCGCCTCAAACAAGCAGCTGGCTGCTTTCGCACAGCAAGCAGCAGCATTATGTTCGTATTTCGAGGAAGCGGAAGCCCAGCTGGCTGCTGACCCGGCTGTCGCGTTGCGACTGCTTCATGCCGAAATACGGCGCCATGCAGCCGCCAAGCAGGAGGCACGCGGCATTCTCACTCGCCGCGATGAGCTGCTCTTGGCCAAACAAGCTGCGGAGACGCAATTACAAGAGCTGGCAAAGCAAATCGAATCGCAGCTGGAAGAAGCTGGACTCGCAAATGAAATGCAGTATGAGCTCGCTCTTGAGCACCGCCGCTGTTTGCAGGAACTTGAGCTTGAGCTGACGAAGCTGACGCTGGAGCTCACCGCTGGCATGTCTGCACAGAAAGTGAATGAGCTCGAGACGATGTTCGGGACATGCAACGAAGAAGAGCTTCAGTCGCTCTTATCCGATTCGAAAACGGAGTTAAATGCTCTGGAACAGAAGAAGCGTGAGCTGTTGGAACAGAGGGGGAGGCTGCGGCAATCGCTGGATTTGCTGCTTAAGGAAGACGAGCACCAGAGACTGCTCTCCGAAAGAGAGATGACGGTTGCGGGGCTGGAGAAGGATGCGGAGCGTTATGCCGTTCTTTCGATAAGCGCTGCGTTGATCAGTCGGACGAAACGGATTTACGAGGAAGAGCGTCAGCCTGTCGTACTCCGCAAGGCTTCCCAATTTATCGCGAAGCTGACGGATGGCAAATACATTCGAGTGCTGACAACGCCCGGCGAGCCGGGTATCAGGCTTGAATCCTCGGAAAGGCGTCTTGTGGACAGCGGAATGTTGAGCAGGGGAACGGCGGAGCAGGTTTATTTGGCCATGCGGCTGGCGCTCGCGGAGGAAGCCTCGAGAGGGGCTAAGCTTCCTCTTATGCTGGATGATGTATTCGTTAATTTCGACCGGGGACGGCTCCAAGCGGTCACAAGCTTGCTTGCTGAGCTGAGCTGTGACCGGCAAATTATTGTGATGACCTGTCATGAGCATGTCCGGGACGCGATGCTGGAAAATTGCAACGGCGCTTTACTGGCGCAGATCTGATTTGGTTAATTAGCGGACACTCGCTTGCGGATAATCAAAATAAGCCAGCCAAAGCTGATAAGACCAAACAACGGATACAGCGTTGAGAGCAGCGTGCCGAAGCCGATTTGGCTGGCTACGTAACAAATGGCGAGAATTAGCAGGACAATCAAGCTGCGCGCCCATTTCAAACGCTCGTGGAGCTGGAGGGTCAGCCCGTATATATCTGCGATGAGCGTCGTGAAAATTTCTGCAAAAATAATGAAAACATAAATAAACTGCACACTGGGTCCAAGCTGCCTGGCAATGCCGCCCATTGGGATCGCAAATTGCTGAATACCCGGCATATGTACGGATAATGCAATATGTCCAGCCAGCAGCATGAAACCGATCCCGATGCCCCCGACCCATGATCCGGCGATGATGACTTTTCGGTCGTTTATTTCCGCGCCAAGTGGAACCAGCACAGCTTGAGACATGGAGAGATTAAAGGCCGTATACAGAAACGGCGAGGCCCAGGCGGCCCAAATGGAATGATCGCTAACCAAGGTAATGAATTTATCTGCACCCGGCGTTCGGAAGGTGTCGATCATGATGAGGACCGTAAATAGCAGCATAATTGGCACGACAATCGCATTCACGGTAAGGATCGCATTCATCCCTTTCCGCAGTAAAAAGTAACAGGCGGCAATCGTAATCAACAATCCGGATTGATACGAAATGTTCCAATGCTCATAAAAAATCGTGCCGGCGCCGGCGAGCATAACGGCCGTAACGCCTAGAAGCACGACGAGCATGAAATGGCTGATGAGCCGTCCATATTTGTCACCAAACAACGCTTTATTTAAGTCTTCATAAGATTTTGCCCTAATTTGGCTGGCAATAAGCATCATTTTTGTTCCCAGCCAAATGAATAAAACCGTAGATAAAGCAATCGTAATTGTACCCCAATACCCGAAACGGGTGAAAAATTGTAATATTTCTTGACCAGTGGCAAAGCCTGCTCCTACGATCGTACCCATGTAGGTCGAAGCAATTTGCAGCACCTTTCCAATACGTTTCCACATCGTCTACCGTCCTCCGTTCGCTGACCTCTTATTAAGAAGGTATGTCCAAGACGGGACAGGCATGACATTTTTCAAAATTTTACGCTGCTTGAGCCTTGAAGTCAGGAGTTCGATTAGAACCATGTTTATTGCCATTATTGTTTTTGCTGTCGCATTAACGTTTATTTTGATAAAGCCTAAGGGGATAAATGAAGCTTTCATTGCATTGGCAGGAGCGGTTATCCTATTTGCTGCCCAGCTTTTAAAACCGGAGGATGCGGCGTACATATGGGGTTTTGTCTGGAATGCGACGTTTTCGCTAATTGGAATTATGTTATTTACATCGTTGCTTGACTATAATGGTTTTTTTCGCTGGGCTGCCCTGCATATCGTTCATCGTTTCCACCATCGGCAGCTGTTGTTGTTCATAGGTTTGTCCCTGATGGCTGCGCTTATTACCGTTTTTTTTAATAATGACGGCACTATCCTAATCATGGTTCCCATCGTACTTGAAGTAACAGCGCTGCTGAAACTTTCCCGAAGCGGAAGACTTCTATTTCTGCTGGGGATAGGCTTTATGGCAGATACTGCGAGTGCCCCGTTAATGATGAGTAATTTGACCAATATATTAACAGCGGATTTTTTCGATATCTCGTTTGGTGAATACGCTTCGCGGATGCTCTTGCCAGGGTTAATCGCAATCGGTGCCACCATTGCCGTGACGGTAGCTTTCTTCTGGCAGCCGATTAAGAGGGAAGAGGCAAGAGCGCTAGCGCCGAACCTCTTCCCGGTTCCAGCATCGGCTATTTCTGATAAACGATTATTTTATTTATCTTGGTTCAACATTTTATTAATGATGATTGGGTATTTAGGCTCGGAGAGGGTTGGAGTTCCTGTTGCGGCGGTAGCGGTTGGCTGCGCTGCGATTCAGTGGGCGGCTTCGGCAGCGGCCGGGCGTGCGCCGTTGAAGGAAACGGTTATGCGAGCGCCATGGCTCATTATTGTATTTGCTTTATCAATGAATTTAATCGTATACAGCTTGCATGTGCATGGAGCGACAGCGTGGTTTCCGGAGGTCATAGCGCCTGCTGCGGAGAAAAATGAACTGATCGGCATTTTTGGATCCGGGTTATTGTTTTCCTTGCTTGCAGCCGCAATTAACAATTTGCCTGCCGTTCTTATTTCTTCACTGGCAATCGAGCAGGTAAACGGACCTGACTACTTGCCGTTTGCAAGTTTGCTGGGGACTTCGGTCGGAGCAAAGCTTACACCCATTGGCTCGCTGGCAACTTTGTTATGGATGCAGCTCGTACGGCAGGGAGGAATAACAGTCAGCTGGCGTGAATATACCAAATACGGCCTGCTGCTAACCTTCCCGATTTTACTRCTMGCATTGTTTGGTTTATGGCTGCTGGATTGGTCATAACCATATCAGCTAGCTTAGCGCGAGCAGCTTAATGGATACGATTTGATTGTGGACAGGATCTAGATCAAGCTTGAGCAGGGAATCTTTAGCTTTGTAAGTGAGCAAATAAGCGGTTTGCTTCTCAGGCTTGCCAAGCGCATGCAGTGCTTCTTCGGGATTGTCGCCGATTCGGAGACCGCTTAGTCCTGCTGAAATAGCTTTGCCGTAGACCTCGATATACTGCACGTTCTTGTAGGCGTTGATACCAACTGCAAAACCATCGTACTCAAGCACAGTAATCGGTTCGGTATCTTCCTCCAGCTTGTAGCTGTCTATTGGCTTGCCGTGAAGCTTGGACACTACGGAATCATGGTTTCCGATCGCAATGCCGTGAAGCAAGGGATTGTCGGCCGCCCATTCCGCATCTTCGCTTTGTGTTTTTACTGGAGCCTTCGAATCTTTCTCATCGCGAACCGTCGAGGTTTCAGCGCTTGTGCCGCTAGTCGTATCTACACGGTTTATATGCGGCTCATTCGTCTGAAGCTCGTTGTCTGCCTGCTCAGAATATGTTTTCTGAGGGGTGTCAGGGTCGGTCTGAGGAGTGGTTGTAATAACCGTATAAGATGGTTCTTCGGGAGAAGCGCTTTGGCAGCCGGCGAGTAAAATGACAAGCGCGGAGGCAGCCGCAAGCATGACGGTTTTTGTCTGCTCTGTGCGATAAGGGATCATATTTTGCACTCCTTTCTTACTATATATTACATCGGAATTGAAGCATTTAATTATAAATTACAAATGCAGCGAATAGGCTGTAGGCATGAAAAGATACTAAACTATTAGACGCTGCTTTGTGGAAAAAGTTGCTCTTTTTTTCCGATGATTTGAAAATCTACCTTAAAAATACTCCGTTTATTTTTGGTTTCAGATTGAACCCTTCCATAGGGTTGCACTTTTTGCCTGACCTATGGTACGTTAACAAAAAGGATTTTGGTGGAGGTAATGAAAGATGGAAAATTTAAAAAAACGCATTTTAGCAGAATCGTCCGTACTGTCGAGTAACGTGCTGCGGATGGATGCTTTGATCAACCACCAGGTCGACCCTGAATTGACAATGGAAATGGGACAAGAATTCGCTAGACGCTTCGCAGAGGAGCATATTACAAAGGTGATCACAGTGGAATCTTCTGGAATTCCAGCTGCTTATGCAACTGCTTATACGCTGGGTGTACCGCTTGTATTTGCGCGTCGAAAGAAGACGCTGATCGCTGATCCGGATGCCTATATTGAACGCGTGCCTTCCTTTACCAAAGGAATGGTAACGGATATTATGGTTTCCAAACAGTTTCTAACGGCTGAGGACAGGGTACTATTTATTGACGACATTATCGCGAATGGCGATGCCGCACGCGGACTAATCAAGATCATAGAGCGTTCGGGCGCAACTTTAATTGGGCTTGGCGTCGTCGTCGAGAAGTCATTCCAAGCCGGTGGAAGAACATTGCGGGAGCAAGGGATTCGTGTGGAACCGCTCGTTCGAATTTCATCACTAGATAACGGTGAAATAAAGTTTGAGTAGAATGTTCCAGTACAAATGCTCTTTTCCCATCCGGCAATATCGCTTATAATGATACAGTAGTGATCGAGGGGAGGCACAGGTTATGGGGGAAATGTCTGCAGAGTTTATGTATACGAAGCTAAGCGCTGCCAAGGTCCACTTTGAGCGTGCACTAGATTGTAAACATACGGAATTTGATGATTTGTATCCTTATATGATTGAGCATCCACAGTTTTTTTGGTACAAACGTTATGTGGCATGGTCGGAGCTGTTGACGATTGTAAAGCTGTGCGACGAATTGTCCATTGAATGGCGGGATCAGTTCACTGACCGTCAGAGCGAATATATCGGCAAACGCGTGATGTCATCGCGAGTTTTGGATGAATGGTATGAAACCAATGATGCAAAAGAGCATGCAGGTTAGCTGAACGTTTGCTAGGTTCATTAATTCTTATTTATATTTTCAAACCAGCCTCAATGTTATGCGCGAGCATCCATTGAGGTTTTTCCATACAATCGGAGCTTTAACTTAGAAACAGGAGGAAATGAATATGGTAAGCGAAGAGCAATTGGACAAATTTCGTGTAAGCGGCGAAACCATAAGGGTAGTAAGAGACGCTATGGAAGCAAACGATGTTCACGGCATTGTCGTTGCTTGGGATGATTCCTCTGTTGTTATTCGTCGTCCTAGCCGCCGTGTAGTAAAGCTCAGCCGCTCATACAGCTACGGACCGGTATCGGAGGAGCGTACAAATCCTTTTGAAGATGCTACATAAGGAGCCTCGATAGTTAGATTTTGGTGCAGCAAGTAGCAAGAGAGCCTCTGGTCAATCGGTGACGGAGGCTCTTTGCTGTATCGTTGAAGTTAAATGTTTAAGTTCAGTAACCGAGCTAACGCAGCTTGGCATGCGGAAGCAGCTGACCGCTAGCGGTAGCTAGAGACGGGAACGAGCCTATAGGTTGGTTTTCCTCCGGGTTTTGAATGCTTGGTAATTGTACGGATGCGGCCGACACGCGTGATGTCGGTTGCTCCTTTGCTGTTTTTCGTTATCGTCAGCTTCAGTATCATGGCGCGAGTGGTATGCTTATTATTGAAAATCTTTGAAGATAGGAAATTGCCTAGCGAATAAGCCGCAACTCTCGTTTTGGTTACGCCATACTTGTCCTTCACCTTTCTTTTAACGACGGGCTGTAAGACATGAGGGTGAGCGCCTAGAATGGCGTTAGCCCCGTGTTTGAAGCAATGGTCAACCAATCGCATTTGCGCTTTGTTCTGTTTGAGTTTGAACTCCCGTCCAAAATGGAGACAGACGATGACAAAATCGCATTTCTTTTTGATACGGTTAATATCGGATGCTATTTTTTTGGACTGAATCCGGTTAACCAGATAGGATTTGGCAACAGGCATTCTATTCGTTCCGTACGTATAGGATAGAATACCGATATCGATGCCTTTGACGCGCATAATTAATAAGCGTCTAGCCTCCTTTTGCGAGCGTGCGGTGCCTGTATGCTTAAGGCCGTGACGGTCAAGGACGTTCAACGTGCGCTTGATGCCGTATTCGCCCCCGTCGGCACAATGATTATTGGCTGTCGTCATGACATCGAAGCCGGTATGCTTAAGTGTCGAAGCAAGCTCGTCTGGGCAATTGAACATCGGATAGCCGGTGCGCTTGCTGCGTCGTTCGTATCGCCCGAGTCGACTCGGATTGCCGCCGAACCAAGGCGTCCCGGAGAAGGTCGTCTCCAAATTACCGATCAATAAATCGTTATTTTTTAGATGGGGTGCAACTCCTGCAAATATCGAACCGAAAGAATATTGATTTTTTTTGGATATTCTTGCGGAGTCGATAATCTTATTTTTCATGAGTAAATCCCCGACAGCTCCAATCGTGATCGTAGTCAATATCTCACCTCTTCTTGTAAGAATGTATTACTTTATTCGTGCCTACAGGAGATGCGCTCGGTATGTGCCTAGGGGCTAATAAAACTAATAAGGAGTCGTGCCATGAACGGATACCCTATGAAACAAGTTGGGAATAGTCACTCGTCAAGGAACGCTACCATTGAGGTAATTGGGGAAGGGACGGCAGCAGCACCCGCCGATCGAGCGATCGTCGTACTCGGGGCTGTGACGGAGGGCGCGGATTTGCGTTCAATTCAAGCTGAAAATGCCAATATTATCGCAGCAGTCATTGGATCATTGCTGAGACTGGGCATACCGCGCGACAAGCTGCAGACTCAGGAGTATCGCGTTGACACCATGTACGATTTTGTGGATGGAAAACAAATATTCCGAGGTTATCAAGTAACCAACCTGCTTCAGGTGACGGTAGATCAAGTTGATCAAACGGGGACTGTTGTGGATACGGCCGTTAGCAGCGGCGCCAACCATGTATCCAGCATCAGGCTTACGACTGCTAGGCCTGATATTTACGAGCATCAAGCCTTATCGCTTGCTGTGCGTGACGCTGCGCAAAGGGCGCTGACGATTGCTAATACACTCGGTGTTGTTTTAGCTAATGTGCCGCTCGAAGTGCAGCAGCTGCCGCTATCTGGAGGGCCCATCCCGATGTTTAAAGCAGCAGCATTCGCTGACAGTGCGGTTACGCCGATCGAGCCGGGGGCTTTAACGGTCAAAGCTTCCGTTCGAGCCGTATATGCTATTTTATAAGAGAGATGCATCACATTCCACGATGATCGATTAGTCGGAGTTAAAAGGAAAGAGCCTCTGGCCGATAGGTGACAGAGGCTCTTTCCTTTTTTGTTGAACTTTTAAGTTCCGTTGACGATGAATTCAACTTCGATTTTGTCCAGCTGCTGGATAGCGTTTTGGAATTGCTCCTCGTATTTTGCAGGCTTATCCATTTGTGCCTCGGCCCAATAGAAAACAAGTATATTTGTTGATGAATAAATATGGGGTATCATCATGTCATATTGTTCTTTTTGTTTATTGAAATCCTCCAATCCGTTCATTCTTGCTTTCTCTGAATTAAATATGTAGACAGAAACCTTCTCTAATTTTGCAGGGTCAGTATTTTCGTTGGGTCTGCCAACGGTAAACCGATTCGGTTTAACATTGTTCAAAATCCAATCGTTTTTTTCCTCATAAGGCATTAATTCAAGTCCTTCCGATTGCAATACACCTTTAAAATCCTCCAATTCCAGCTTTACTGCAGATTCTTTGCCTTCTGTATTGCTTTTATTGCTGAAGGGCTGCTCCGTTTCATGTTCCGTGCCTGCATTTAAACATCCCGTTAACGCTAGCAGCAGCGTACATGCTATCCAAACATATTTCACAATGAGCTCCTCCTTTATCCTGTTGAGACAGACGATAAAAAGAGGCAATAAGTTGCATTAATTCTTATGCTGAAATTCCAGTATATGGTACTATGGATATGTTAAAAAGAATCGAAGCTAACGCCTATCCTATCAGCCGAATTAGTTGAAAAAGAATTGAAGGAGTGGTTTCTTTATTGCTATCTATATAACTGGAGACATTCACGGTTCTGTCAGCGTGGGACAACGTTTTAACACAAAAAATTTTCCTTTAGGTAAAATACTGACAAAGACTGATTATGTAATCATAGTTGGTGATTTTGGGTTGATTTGGGCAGATGATAATGAAGATAAATATTGGCTCAAGTGGTTAAGTGGTAAACCTTGGACGACATTATTTATAGATGGGAATCATGAGAATTTCAATTTATTGGAGTCATTTCCGATTGAATCATGGAACGGTGGTAACGTCCATAAAATCACACCCAGCATTTTTCATTTGATGCGAGGACAGGTATTTGAAATGGACGGTAAGAAATTTTTTACTTTCGGCGGAGCTGCTTCACATGATAAGGATTATCGTAAACTCGATAAATCTTGGTGGACCAGGGAAATGCCGTCCGTAGAAGAGTATGAAGTAGGATTGCAGTGCCTTGATAAAAATGACTGGAAAGTAGACTATGTACTGACACATACATGCTCATATGACGCGTTACAAACACTTTCGCTATGTTATGGTTTGAATCACGTTGAGGCGGATCAAATGCACATGTATTTCACTGAAATAAAATTCAAATTAGCATATAAGAAGTGGTTTTTTGGTCATTTTCACAAAAATATTGAATTACCTGATAATCAGTGTTTATTATATAACAACATTGTAATGATAGATTGAGATGAGTGAATGCAATGGGAGTTTTTTCCTAGACCTATATACCCACAGAAGATATAATTGTGGTAATTATAGGATAGGGGATAAAGAATGAAGAAGCTGCATGTTATTTTTGGAATTATTGCAATCACAGTCTTATTATCTGGCTGCAACTCTGGCGTTACCAATAGCGCGAATGAAGCGCCAACAAATTCACCAATCGTAGAGGAAACAGATACAGAAAAGTCATCTGAGGATTCCTCGCTGTTTATCGAAACTCCATCAGGCTCAAGCAGCTCAAACGAAGAATTGCCTTACTCGGAGGAAGAATTAAAGTCAGATCCGAGAGCGCCGTCAACGAATATTGAAGATTATAATTCTGACGGAGAATACGTACCAGCGGATGGAATAAGTGATGATCCTGGAGATTACAATGCGAATGGTATAGGAGGAAAAAGCTGCAATAAGCATCAAAAAAACCACTTCCTATCATGAATTTAATATCATGACAATAAGTGGTTTGAATTTATAAGTTGATTTCTAATATTGACCACTAGATTAAATATCGTCTAGAATAGTCATAAATGCTAATAAGGATGCGGTCGAGAGGACTCGAACCTCCACGGCTGTTACACCACTAGAACCTGAATCTAGCGCGTCTGCCAATTCCGCCACGACCGCATAACTTGTTTCAACAGTAGACATCTTATCATGAATATGATGGAATTGTCAACATTATCTTATAAAAATGGAGGAAGCCGCTGTGAAACAATTAGAGCAAAAGATTTTGGAGGAAGGGATAGTTTTAAACGATAATGTACTGAAGGTAGATTCCTTCCTAAATCATCAGGTAGACCCGCAGCTGATGTTCAGCATCGGCCAAACCTTTGCCGAACTTTTTGCAGGGAAAGAGATTACGAAGGTGATTACGCTGGAATCGTCAGGTATTGCTCCGGCAGTCATGGCTGCGCTGCAAATGAATGTGCCTCTGATCTTCGCGCGTAAGCGTAAGTCGCTCACCCTTAAAGATGATCTGTATACGGAAAAAATATTCTCTTTCACGAAGCAGGAGGAGAGTGAGGTTACGGTATCACGCAAGTTTTTGGAAGCAAAGGACCGCGTGCTGATTATCGATGATTTTCTTGCAAATGGCGATGCGGCGCTTGGGTTAGCTCGAATCGTAGAACAAGCGGGAGCTTCCGTTGCAGGTATCGGCATCGTAATCGAGAAGGCCTTCCAGCCAGGGCGAAATAAGCTGATCGAGCTTGGCTATCTTGTACATTCCTTGGCAAGAATATCGTCTCTATCGGGCGGGAAAGTAACCTTTGCACCAGATTTAGCAGCAGTAGACAGCACAGTTGATTGACAATGCAAGCGGCATGTAACTATAATGCTTACATGATGATCGTTTAGGATAAGTTAATTAAAGACAGGCGGTGATAGCGTTGACTAGCAATAGGTTTGCAGTAGCGGTTCATATTATGACGTTACTCGAGACGAGTAAGGCAGCAAGACTGACATCAGACATTATCGCTGGCAGCGTGAATACCAACCCTGTCGTAATCCGAAGAATTATGGGCTTACTGAATAAAGCGGGTCTTGTCGCGACAAGCGCAGGCATTGCAGGTGCTGTCATTACAAGGCCGGCAAATGAGATTACGCTTTACGATATCTACAACGCTGTCCATAATAACGGGCAAGATGAGCTGTTCGCCATTCACGAGAAGCCGAATCCGGCATGCACGGTAGGCCGCCACATTCAGTCTTCACTTGAAACGGCCTTTAATGAAGCGCAGAAGGCGATGGAGAACAAGCTGGCGAGTATTACGCTGGAGCAAATTACACAAGATGTCATGAGTAAGACGGACGAATAAGAAGAAATAGATGGAGAGGCCAAGCAAAGGCCTCTTTTTTGTATTCTCTGCAAGTTTTAGCATATTTTCCAGCCTATTCACAAACAATGATATTAAAAGATGAGAGGCGTGTGCAGCAATGAGAATGCAGCAGGACAGTGTGGTTGGAAAAACAAAGCTGGCGATACATCAATTGAAGAAGCGGTTCCCCGTGAGGACAACTGCGGCGATTGTTCTTTTTGGCGTTATAATGGCTGCCGGAAGCCCGAACAGCTTTGAGATTTCCGCGAGTCGCGCAATAACACACGCACAAACTGCTGGAGAGGAAGAAGTGCGTACGGTCGCGGTAGTCATAGATGATTTCGGAAACGGAATGAATGGAACGGCTGAGATGATGAAGCTTCCGATCAAAATTACGGCTGCAATCATGCCATTTATGCCCACAACGAAGCAGGACGCGGAGGAAGCGCATAAACATGGTCATGACGTAATTGTTCATATGCCGATGGAACCGAACAAGGGTCTTAGAAAGTGGCTGGGACCAGGCGCTTTAACGACGGATCTTAGCGATGAAGATGTGCGGAGACGTGTTGAGAATGCGATTGATGATGTGCCGTACGCGATCGGCATGAATAATCATATGGGCTCAAAGGTGACGGCGGACGAGAGGATGATGCGCATTGTACTTGGCGTGTGTAAGGAACGGGGTCTCTTTTTTCTAGATAGCCGGACAACCTATAAAACCGTAGTGCCAAAAATCGCAGCGGAACTCGGTGTTCCGATTGTTTCCAATGATGTGTTTCTCGATGATGTGTATACGGTCCAGCATATTTCAAAACAAATTAGCGTACTTCGCAAGCATCTAGAGTCGCATGTTAGCTGCATAACGATAGGTCATGTGGGACCGCCAGGGAAATTCACGGCATCGGTTCTCCAGCAGTCCATACCCGTTATGCAGCCAAACGTACAATTTGTTAAGCTTACAGCGCTAATTAGCGGTGGCTCAGTGAACGATCCACTTATACTGCCTAATTCCTGACGCAATCGCTTCAGCGACCTCTAATTGTCGCTTGGGGTCAGTCAGCATGCTGCGATCATGTTCGCTGCTAATAAAGCCCATTTCGACGATGACAGCTGGATTATGGACGCGTTTGAGCAAATAAAACGGCTTTCCTTCCCGCGGGAGGAAGGCCGTATTTTGCTGTCGGTTAAGCGCATCCTGTATGCAAAATGCAAGCAACGAGCTTTCTCCGCTGTTCTGATGCAGCACAAGTGGTCCTTTCTCCGAACTCTTTTTCGACCAATTCACATGCAAGCTTATGAGCAGCTCGTTGTCAATTTCTTCGGTAAGCTGCCGCCGCTGAGACAAATCCTTGCGATGTCTCGAGCGAGTGACATGCCAACGATTATCATCGCTCAACGCGTGATCACCTGTGCGATTAAGTACTGCGGGTATATTTTGGCTTCGTAAAATAAAATAAAGCTTTCGAGCTACTGCTAAATTAATGTCTTTCTCCAAAATATCAGCTGCGGAGGCTCCACCGTCAATGCCTCCATGACCTGCATCAATTATGATGGCGGTAGACGGCAGTGCCCAATCCTGCTTAGTGCCTACCGGAATTAGCGGCCACGCAAAAGCGCTGATCGAGCTGCTGAGCGCAGCAAGCCATATCGCGAGTAAGCTCATTGCCATTTTACGAAACATGCGAGTCATTCCTCCAGATCACTTTGACATACGGTTAGATTGTCTTTTTGATGGATAACTCATGCATGTTTACATTCGATTGCTGCAGGGCAAACTGATCTTATCATTTCATACGGAGCTAAAGGGGGAGCAGCAAATGGCAAAAGGCGATGAGTACGTGAAATTTATGACGGAGAAATTTGTGGCATATATAGAGACACCGAGGGAAGAGCGGAGGCAATCAAGAACATCAGCCAAAGCGCGAAGAGAGCCTTGGCTGACGCGTTGGTTCGGTTGGGGACCTATGAGTATTATGCTTTGGTGGCGGGGACGCGCAGAGCGTCAACGGTAAAAGTGGCCAAGTTCAATTAGCAGCGGGACCGGAATATAACGCCGGTCTGATCCATCCTCGCCTGCTTCAAGAGCGACATAAATCTGGCCGCTGTTCCATTTGTTATAACCAACAACGGACCAAACATACAGCATTTGACCTTCGAACAGCTCAGCAGTATAACGGAGCTGTTCTTTTTTGTTGATTTTTGTGAATAAGGATGAATATGCAGATGCACTGAGTGCTATCGGTAGATTTGTTAACCACGGAAGCTTGTCATAAGCATTGAATGAGGGCAATGATACATGTTTTAAAAGCGTTGCTTTTGCACCGATTTGCATATGCTCTAGATTAGTCGGCATTATTGATTCGGCAGCCAGCCAGTCGTTTTCCTGAATAGGAAGGCTTTCGCCGCTGGCACCATCGGTATAATAGGTATCCTGCTCAGATGCCACCTTCCAGGCTGCGAGCAGGGGGTTAACATATAAAGCTTCAATTGTGGAGGCGGGTTGCAGCAGCTCAAGCTGCAGAACGGATTTAGAAAGCGTGCCTTCATCAAATGGAGGTCTGCTGCTTGTCCCATACTCACCGAGCTGGTAACCGCCCGACTCTACTGCGTGGACAATGAGGTAACCGACCGTAAGTTTATTTTGCTTAACAAGCACTAACCAGCTGTGCGTACCTGGCCCAATCGGGGAAACGACAAGCGATGCTTGCTTCCAAGCTTGAAATGAAGGTTGGGACGCCAGTTCCGCTACCCATTGCTCGGCTTGCTGCTGTACAGGCTCATAGATGGTTGTCGGATTTGAAAGCGCTACCGCAGGCTGCGATTGTAAACCGCCGGAATAAAGGACAAGAGCGGTTAATACGCATGCCGCTGTCAGCTTAATAAATTTTTTTCGCATATTTTATCACCTCGTTGCTATTGTATCGGACATGCCCTAAGAAGGCTGTTATAACCTGTCACGTGATGGCGGTCTTTCGACCGCCTTTTTTTGACGTATCGCTGCGGATATCGTCTAATCCATGTCAGTCGATGCCTTCAAGATGAAAGATGCCGCAGTTAATGGCGGATGCAGTCACCCGAGGCTCGTACTGCCATTTTATTTCCGATTGCCGCTGCGCGAATTGCTCCTCGATCGCCGGCTTATTTTCTTCAAGCGCATTCTTAACAAGCGGTTCATAATAACCGCTTATTCGCTCAAGTTCCTCTTCAAGTCTTGCAGAGGCGCTCTCTGCCCAGCTGTAGTCATACGCGCGAAGCTTTCGTTCAAGCGCTTGCTCCACAATGCCAAGCGCTTTGTTGAAGGAGAGACCGTTTTTGGTAATATGAATATTCGCAGGCAGACGGGGTGTAAGCTTATGGGTGAGCAACCGGTCATAAAACTGCTCCACGATCTGTCCAGTCGCAAGCGATACGCCGAAGCAATGGATTTCCTCGCGTTTGCGGTCGCATGCAAATTCAACGCGCATATTGACGCCGAGCCACGCGGTATACGGCGTGGATGAAAAAGGATTGCTGCTCCGCTTATCGGGCTCTTGAAACAAATAAACGAAGCTGCCCTTCGCTTTCGCAGCGTCAAAGAGCATATCAAGCTTACGTGCGCCAAAAAACAAGTCCTCGCGCGGCACCCGGGCAGGAGCGGCGAGATTGCCATGAATGAAGCCGAGCGAGCGTCCAAGAGCGGCATTCGCAGCCTCATTTTGAGCGTTTTCTGCGGCATTCAGCTGGATGGCTGCTGTTTCTTCTTTTTTGGCTTCCTCGGCTGCGTCATATTTGTTTTTGTCTGTAACGAACAGGAAGGTCATCGTCTCTGGTTCAGCGTTGACCCTGTCCACGAAGCTCCAATAATACGGACGGTTTGTCAGCTCGCGATCTGCGAGAGGAGAGAGCTTGACCGTAAAGTGGCTGGGTGATTTCTCTAAAATGGAACACTCTGTCGCCTCTAAATATCGATTTACAAATTTGTGCACCTGCTTCTCGTTCAAGGCTGCACCTCCACGGTTTGTCCAAGCGTATCCAAATTAACAAGCAGATCGGGGCCGGGCAGCGGGTTTTCGCCAATCAGTACCTCTTCCCGGATTCGGCTGAGCGAGGAGCCCAAATGATTGATTTTCTGTTTCAAATCGGTCTCATTGCCGGATTCAAGCAGCATTTTGGCAAGGCGCTGCTCCAATGAGCCATCGCCCTTCTCGAAGCGCTCTAGAATATGGTCAAGCTCACCAATCACTAGCTCGAACAGATTGATCTTTTCATGCAATAAATTTACGATATGCTCTTCGATGGTGCCGATGGTGCACAGATTGTATATTTTCACGTCTTCTGTTTGGCCTAGGCGATGCACGCGGCCAATACGCTGCTCAACTCTCATGGGATTCCATGGTAGATCAAAGTTAATCATATGGTGGCAAAATTGAAGATTGATGCCTTCGCCGCCAGCTTCCGTAGCGATCAGGATTTGTGCGCGGCCGCGGAACAAATCCATCATCCAATCCTTTTTACCCCGGTTCATGCCGCCTCGGTAAGGAACGGCGATCATGTTCTGCGCGCGGAAAAACTGCAGTAAATATTCTTGGGTAGCCCGGTACTCGGTAAAGATAATAACCTTGTCATTCATTTCTTTGACAAGCTCCATCGCTTTTTCTGCTTTCGTATTTGCTTTAATACTGCGGATTTTCTCCACAAGCTCCCAAATTTTTGGACGCATAGGGGAGTCCTCGGCTGTTTTCTTGAATAGATTAACGAGTGTTAAAAAAACGGCGTCCCGGCTGCTGCACACCTCGCGCTGCAGCGTAACGAGAGAGAGCATGCTGGACAAATCGCCGCCGCTTTCTTCGTATCTCTCCTTTACAAATCCGGTTACCGCATCATAGAGAGCCTTCTCATCCTCGGATAAGGTGAGCGGGATGTTTTTGACAAAACGTTTCGTGAAATGAATGCCGCCGTCACCTCGGCGGTTGCGGATCATCACGCCGGAGAGCGCTTCCTGCAGCTGATCTTCATTTTTTGGCACACGTTTATCGACGACAAAATTAGCGGCAAAGTCGCTTAAACCGCCAAGCTGACCCGGCTTGAGCAGCGTGATGAGATTGAACAGCTCATCCATATCGTTTTGAATCGGCGTGGCAGTCAGCAGCAGGCAATATTTTTTGCGTAAAAGATTAGCAAACTGATAGTTCGTCGTTTTCTTGTTTTTCAGTTTATGTGCCTCGTCAATAATGATGAGGTCGTAGTCCGTTCCGAGAACAAGCTCGCGGTGCGGTTCCCTCTTTGCGGTATCGATGGATGCAACCACAACATCATAGCCCCAGGTATGCGCTTTTTTCTGGGCTACGGCAGAAATACCAAACTTTTGATTAAGCTCTCGCACCCATTGCAGGACAAGTGAGGCTGGTACGAGAATTAACACGCGTTTTGCTAATCCGCGTACGATATATTCTTTGAGAACGAGCCCCGCTTCTATCGTTTTGCCGAGACCAACCTCATCAGCAAGAATCGCGCGTCCGCCCATTTCGTGAACAACCTTGCGCGCCGTGCTGATTTGATGCGGCATCGGCTCGAAGGATGGCAGCGATCGCAGGCACAGCAGCTGCTCGAAGCTTTCGATTCGTTTCGCCTGCTCAGCCTCCATCGCGAGCTGATATAACGTCCAATCATCCCATGGACCGCCCCGCGTCAAACGGTTTTGCAGCTCATCAAACCATGAGCGGTCACATTGCAGATCGACAAGTGGATGAAGCTTACGGGTTGCGATAGTGTGTCCCGCTTCGGCCGAGGCAGCCTGCGGCGTTGTATGGAATGTCATCTGGTCCAGCTCCTTCCGCAGTAAAAGGGATAAGTTGTAATCAGTATTACCCTTTCATCCAATAATAATAAGATGATGCTTAAAAAAGAGTATGGACAAGAAAAAGAATGAGAAAGGGCATGTAAGCGGCTGGGATTGTTATTTTCAGCCATATACAAGCATGAAAATCAATATGTAGTATAGTATAATCGTTTTATCACACAATATATTGTGCTATATGCATATCATAGCTATACATATGCTTGCAGCGCGGTAGTTCGAAGGAGGAATCATCTACGATGGAGACGTCTAACGTAAAACGACTTGAGGGGCTAAGCGAAAAAATATTTTTGGACCGCTACGCTTGGAAAAATGCCGATACAAGCAATACAAAGGTAGGGGATATCGTGCTCGTCCTGACGAAAGACGATCCGAAGTTCCCGGTGAAGGAAGTCGGAGAAGTGATCGTGCGCGAAGGCAGCGTGGTGACGGTAAGGCTTAGAAGCGGAGAGCAAGTGAAGTCTAGCATCGAGAAGCTAACGCTGACGATCGAGAAGACGCCAGAGGAAATGTGGGATCGACTAGCCGGCGCCATGGCCTCGGTTGAGAGTGAACCGGAGAAGAAGAAGGAATGGCAGGAGCGATTTAGATATATTTTGGATGATTGGAAGCTCGTTCCCGGCGGACGAATTGCTGCGGGCGCAGGCGCAAGCGAGGAGCTGACTTTATTTAATTGTTACGTCATCCCATCACCGAAGGACAGCCGCGGAGGGATTATGACTACCCTATCGGAAATGACTGAAATCATGGCACGCGGCGGTGGGGTAGGGATGAATCTATCTTCGCTGCGACCGCGCCGAGCAATTGTGGCCGGGGTTAATGGTTCATCTAGCGGCGCGGTTTCATGGGGAGGATTATTTAGCTATACAACGGGGTTAATCGAACAGGGCGGCAGCCGCAGAGGCGCCTTGATGCTTATGTTGAATGATTGGCATCCGGATATATTGGAATTCATCACGGTCAAGCAAACGATGGGCCAAGTCACGAATGCTAATTTATCGGTTTGCGTAAGCAACGCTTTCATGCAGGCGGTGAAGGAAGATCTGGATTGGGAGCTTGTTTTCCCGGATACGAAGGAAGCAGGATATGACGAGCTGTGGAATGGCGATCTAGAGGAATGGAAACGTCTTGGCCGAAAAATTATTTCTTACAAAACGGTGCGCGCCCGCGAGATTTGGCAAGCCATAATCGAATCGGCTTGGAAATCTGCCGAGCCTGGCGTTGTTTTCATGGAATATTATAATCAAATGTCGAACAGCTGGTATTTTAATCCGATTATTAGTACAAATCCATGCGGGGAACAAGGCTTGCCGGGGTGGGGAGTATGCAACTTATCGGCGGTGAACCTATCTAAGTTTTACGATGAGGAGAGGCATGACGTCGCTTGGGAGGAGCTAGGCAAAGTGACAAGGTGGTCGGTACGGTTTCTGGATAATGTTATCGACAAGACCCCTTATCATTTTGAAGAAAATGAACGCAACCAAAAGCTGGAGCGACGCATTGGTCTCGGTACGATGGGGCTGGCAGAGCTTATGATTAAGCTGCGCATTCGTTATGGCAGTGCGGAATCCTTGGACTTTTTGGATAAGCTGTACGCTTTTATGGCTAGAGAATCGTATTTGGCATCCACAGAAATTGCCGCAGAGAAAGGATCATTCCAAGCCTTTGATGCAGACAAATATGTAAAAAGCGGTTTTATGAAGCATATGATTGAACAATTCCCGGAGATCGGAGAGGCTGTTGCCGATAAGGGAATGCGCAATGTGACCGTTATTACGCAGGCGCCTACCGGAAGCACGGGGACCATGGTCGGAACCTCGACTGGCATTGAGCCTTATTTTGCATTCGAATATTACCGTCAGAGCCGTCTTGGCTACGACAAGCAGGATGTTCCTATTGCGGCGGAATGGAAGGAATCGCATCCAGGCGAGGAGCTGCCCGAATATTTTGTAACATCGATGAGCTTGTCCGCCGAGGATCATATCCGAGTGCAGGCGACGATTCAGCGCTGGGTAGACAGCTCAATCTCAAAAACGGCGAATTGTCCTGCGGACTTTACAATAGAAGAAACAGGGCGGCTGTATGAGCTGGCATTTGAGCTGGGATGCAAAGGCGTGACCATTTACCGGGATGGCAGCCGAGATGTGCAGGTGCTTTCAACGACGAAGGATGAGGGACCTGAGAATAAAGCGGGAGTAACGGCGAGTGAACAACAATCTGCAGCTTTATCGTCGCCGGATGTGGAAAGCGAGAATTATTTTGACGCTGATTTGGTAGAAACGGCAGTCCCGGCGATTCAATCGGAGCGGGTACTCGATAAGCAATATAAACGAAGACCGCAGGTGCTGAGAGGTGCAACCTATAAGGTGAACACGCCATTTGGCATGGCTTATATTACGATTAACGATCTGAATGGCACGCCTGGCGAAATCTTTTTGAACGTAGGGAAAGCTGGCTCTGATGTATTTGCGATGGCTGAAGCATTGGGTCGCGTTTGTTCTTTGTTTCTGCGTTATGGCGATCACGGAAACAAAGTTAAACTGCTAATTAAACACTTGAAAGGGATAGGCGGCTCAGGAGCGATCGGGTTTGGCGCTAATCGGGTAGAGTCCATTGCCGATGCCGTAGCCAAATCGCTGGAGATCCATATGGAGAGCGGGGAGGAGCAATCTGCTGCTGCTGAGCATGTTATTCCCTTGAAGACTGAGAGTAAGAACTATCAGGCAGTCGAAGGCTCTTCCAGAGATTTATGCCCTTCCTGCGGTTCTGCATCGCTGATCAATATTGAGGGCTGCAAGCAGTGTGCGAATTGCGGATATAGTAAATGTTAGGCCAACTAATTTTAATAAACATTTTGTATTGTGTGTGAAATTCCATAATTCCCTAGAGTAGTTCCAGATTTCTTTAGACTGTTTGTTCCAGAATCCGTAAGAATAAGCCCATTATGCAATGTGATGATAAAAATAAACGGGTCAGGCATAAGGCGTATTCAAAGAACTTCAATAAAGATAACATGTTATAAGGGCAGGCAGCCGAGCCTGCTAATTCTTGGTATGCTTTACCGAACCACGTTACGGGGAACGTTAGCAATAAAACAGCGGCAGTCTAGGACTATTTCCTTGTCCAAGGCTACCGCTCACATTATTGTTGGGGCGAATCTAATACTTATTTCACGAAATCTGATGCTTTAGCTTTCAAACATACTCGCACTTAAAATTAGAAAACTCAGCCAAAGAGTCATCACCATAGGCATATAAACCAATGATTACGCCTGTAAAGCCCCCGGCAACTTCCGAAGAGAGGTATTTCGTTTGTGCCGAGCCCAAGAGGATATCCTTGCCATCTACATAAGTATGGAAGCTGTATCGTTCATGGCTAGCTCTAATAACCAGCGTGGCATGGTTAGCGCTTTCCAGATCTACTATATTTTCGATAGATCGGATATCTCCAATAGCAAGGCGCTCGATAACTTTATACCCGTTCTCCTCTTTGCGGATAGCCAAATCATAATGGTGATGTTCATCCATATAGAGCGTGATGCCAGCCTCTCCGCTCGTAAGGTTTACATCGCAAGCGATCGTAGCGTCAAAGTCAATTTGGCGAATGCCGATAAAGGTCGGTGAAGCCGGAACATCGAGTGTCACCTCGGTCCCTTTCAGCGTTGCCTTGCCTTGTTCTAACCTATAATTTTCCTCAGCAGGATGACGAAGATAACACCAGTCTAGGTTCCAATCCGTGTTCTCGAATGTATAAGTTTTCTTCTCCTGCTGAGTTACCATGTCGGAGATGCGATCGGTCTCGAAACTCGTTAACGTAGTGCCATTATGTCCTGCCGTAAACCAACCATCCTCGCTAAAGGTAATCGGCGTAAGGAATACTTCACGACCAAGGTGATGATAGGTAAGCCATTGTCCAATCTGACGAAATCCCAAATGAAAGAGCCACCAATTTCCTTCGTGATCCTGAATTAGGTCGCCATGACCAACCCCCTGCAGCTCGTACCCGCCCAAATTTCGATTTGTCAGTACAGGATTCTGCGTATAGGCTTCGAACGGGCCAGAAGGGGAATCGCCCCGGGCATAAGTAACCATATGGCCATATTCGGTTCCCCCTTCAGCTGCCAACAAGTAATAACGTCCATTTATTTTATACAGATGAGGGCTTTCCAAATAACGTCCGCCTGTTCCTTGCCATATCGAACGGCTCGGTGTCAGTTTGCGACCTGTCTCTATGTCAATTTCACACTGAACGATTCCGCGAAAACCGTTATCGTCTGTTCCGTTGCTCATAAAGAAAGTCTTCCCGTCCTCAAAATACAAATCCGGATCGATTCCCCCTTGATCTACATAGACTGGATCAGACCATTCCCCGTAAATATCGTCGGTCCACAAATAGAAATTCTGACGAGTGGTGTCGTTGGTCGTGGTCATATAGAACCGCCTGTTGTAGTACCGAATAGTAGGAGCAAACACGCCGCCGGAGCTATTCACGGTATCCAACTGAATCTGGCTTTTACGGGTTAGGCAATGGCCGATTTGAGTCCAATTAATCAAATCTTTGCTTTCAAAAATCGGGACGCCCGGGAAATACTGAAAGGAACTGCAAACCAAATAATAGGTGCCATTCGCCTTGCAGATGCTTGGATCCGGATAGAATCCTTTGATGATCGGATTATTGTATTTCATTGATCCACCTCTAATTCTAAAATTCATAAATATAAGAATTCAAAATGATGAGCTAATAAGGAAATTTAACACTATCGTACAAAAACTTGCAATGGAGTAGGGTTGTATGAATAGGTTAAATTCATTAAATTAATATATATGTGATTTTAACATTCGTGGACAGGRGAATGTGATTATGATCAAAGCGAACGGGGAATTCCAATTCATGCTTTTATACGAAGCGCTTGCAAGCGAGGTCAGATGGAGAATTATGGACTTGATTGCCGATAGGGAAATGAATGTCAAGGACATTGCGGCTGCGTTAGAACTTAGTCCCTCCATTGTCACCATGCACATACGAAAACTCGAGCAGGCTGAATTGATCGGAAGCCGTAGAATTCGCCTAAATGGAGGGACACATAAATTGTGTTTCCTCAAAGAAAAAAACATCGAGATCGAGTTGCCAACCGCCAGCCGGACCGCAAGGATCAGAGAGCAGAAGATATCGGTTGGGCATTATACCGCTTTTGAAATCCATCCTACCTGCGGACTTGGAACGTGCGAGAAAGAAATTGGAATTTGGGACGACCCGCGCTACTTTCTCGATCCCGAGCGGGTTCATGCCGCCATCCTTTGGTTCGGGAAAGGTTACGTGGAGTACAAGACACCTAACTATTTGCGTTCCGATCAAACCGCTGACGCCATCGAAATTTCTATGGAAATAGCTTCTGAAGCACCAGGCTTGAGGGATCATTGGCCATCGGATATCCGGTTCGCGTTTAACGGCGTTTCCCTTGGTACCTGGACAAGCCCGGCTGACTTCGGAAGAGCTGCGCGTGGAAGATATACGCCGGAGTGGTGGCATCGAAATGTGAACCAATACGGACTTTTAAAGACAATCCGTATTGACGCCATAGGAACGTTTATAGATGGAGAGCGTATGTCAGACGTGACCGTATCGGAGATCAAGCTACGAGAACCGTTCTGGACGCTTCGTTTCACTGTTGACGAGGATGCCGTTAACATAGGGGGATTAACGCTTTATGGTTCCGGATTCGGCAATCATGATCAGGATATCGTGATTCGCGTACATCTTTGTGACAAGTAACGACTAAATTACTGATAAGGGTTAGGATGTAAATTCTCAAAGCAAACGTAATCCCATTCCTCTCAGATGTTTGCCTAATCCTCTCGCTATCCCTAAAGTAACATACGAAAATGGACTATAATCGGACCTATTGTTGAGCAATCAACGAAAACTCAGGAGTGAAAAGAGTAATCGCTGCCACCGTTCTTGGAATTTATGATGAGGTCCCTGGAGCTCAATTAATAAAAGTTAGGACAGATGAAATAGGAAAGGCAGCCGACCTAAGTCCGCTGCCTTTCTTCATTTGTGAAGGTGATCCCAAAGTTCATACCATGGTTCATCGTAACATTATGTACGAACTGGTTCAGTTGACTGCGTTTTATCCTCATATTTGTCCCTTAATTGTTTGATGTCTGTTTTTGGAGGAGAACCAAACATACGGGCATATTCACGACTAAATTGTGAAGCACTCTCATAACCGACGCGAAATGCTGCATCAGCGGCATCCGCTGATTCTGATAATAATAATCGTCGAGCTTCTTGCAATCGAATTTGTTTCTGAAATTGAATCGGACTCATTGCAGTAACATCCTTGAACACACGATGGAATGTTGATATACCCATTTTAGCTGCATCTGCAAGCTCTTCAACTCGTAGAGGCTTTTCAAAATTATTAATAATTTCTTCAATGCTTTCCTGAATACGAAACGAGCTGCTTCCTTCCAAAGCGATTTGGRCAAGAGTGGAACCATACTGACTTTGGAGAAGTCTATACAGCACCTCTTTTAGATAGATCGGAGCCAAATAGGGTATGTCCTTGGGGTTGTCTAATAATCGAACTAAACGGAGAGTTGCATCTAACAATGAGAGCTCAATCTCTCCTACGAACAGAGCTCTTCTTACGTCCCCCGACGCTGTCAATTGAAATTCTGATTCATTTAAAACTTCTAAAATCTGATTCTGTGTGAATTCAAGTTTTAAACTTAGATAAGGTACAGCATTATATGCTTTTATTATTTGTCCAATTACAGGCAGATTCATTGATGAAACAAGAAAATCCGCTGGACCATACTCAAAGCGCTCTTTGGCTAGCCAAACTTCTTTCAATCCTTGTGCTATAAAGCAATATGAAGGATTGTAAACTCTGTAACCCTTCTCCGTTGAATAGGAGAATCGAATAAAAAACAACGATGGAATTGTCGTTTGGATGACTCCGTCATTAATGATGTGACGCTCAATCAGGCTTGCGAGCTCGCTACGTTTACTCTCAGTAACTTCAGTCATATGCTCCCCCTCAAACGATAGTTTATTTTTTTCAAAGTATATCGCATTTATTCTTTATTCGTAAGTAACTGCGAGAGGATTAGGCAAACATTCGAGACGATTGAGATAACGATTCAACCATGACATCGGACATAATTAAAAGAACACTTTCTCTCATGCGTATTCCTTTGACATCCTAACGTTTTGGATGTGAACTCAGTTTTACTGAAAAATCGAGGAGCCAAATACAGCATAGGAAAAGCAAGTGGATGAAAAATGAATGATGAATTGGGAAAGAGGAAACTGGATTGAATCCTAAGATGATAATCAGACTGTTCATTGACGTGACAATGACTGTTCTTATGTTAGTGGCTATGGCCTACCAAATGACTGGGATTCTAGTCCACGAAGTTGTTGGTGTCATCCTGTTGGTTTTATTTATTGTCCATAACATTTTAAACCGTAAGTGGTATAAGACCCTTTTAAAGGGGAAGTTCGATCTTCGACGTATACTCAGCATTATGGTTAATTTGTTATTCCTTGTTTCAATGGCTGCAGTGTTAATCAGTTCAATACCAATTTCCCGTGAAGTTCTTTCTTGGATTCCGATTAAAAATGACATGATCTTCATGCAAATCCATGTCATGACTTCTTATTGGGGTTTTATTATCATGGCTGTTCATATTGGAATGTCATGGGGGACGATAATTAATGCCATGCGAAGAATGACCGGAATAACGGGTTCAAGCACAGTCCGAACTTTCTTATTACGCATATTGGCAGTATTTATTGTGGTTTTTGGAGTTCAGACTTCGTTCGAAAGAAACCTAGGTACAAAACTCGTTGTATATGATCCATTCGGATTCTTGGGTTTCGATGAATCCGCCATTACCTTTATTATGGATTACCTTTCGATTATGGGAATCTATATCTGTGGAACACATTATGCTGTGAAGTTTATACAAAAGCAAAAACAACGTATATAGTGACGGATATATTATTCAARGAGGAATTACCAATGAAAAAAGTATTTGTATTATTGACTTTCTTAACTACAGTTATCTTGTCTGGATGCGGGGAAGGAAGTAACAATCAAGTTGATAACATGACTAGCGAACAATCTGAGCAAACAGAACAACCAACACAACCAGTAGAACCAGAACAAACTGTTGAAAATGGTACTGCAATTGTTGATTTACCAGATAATTATACCGATCAAATCATTTATACGACTGTTGATCGTGGGAATGCACATGAAAAGCTATACGCAAGTCCGGAAACCATTAAAGCAGTTCAAAGCGGAGAGCCAATTCCACAAGGAACTGTATTAACTCTTGAAATCTACAGAGATAAAATTTTATCGGATATTTTTGTCATGGAAAAACGCTTAGACTGGGGCGATCAACCAACCGAAGAGCAAAATGGAGATTGGCGATTCCAGGCTTACAATGCAGACCAATCATTAAATGCCAAAAGGGATGTAGCAAGTTGCATATCATGCCATGCTTCTCAGGAGAGGGATGATTTCACTTATACACTCGATGAGTTGAAAACATTCCAACTTGAGGATTTTACAGCTGCTACCGATTTAATGAATGATACTGTCTTAGAGGAGTGGAAGATCAAAGCATTAACTAATTATCTGGCTAAAATACCTAACACAGAAGATCAAATGTAATAATTGCTCGACTTTGTTACAATCCGAATTGGGAAGGAAGTGAAGGTAAGTATATTGTTCTTGTCCGGAGATGTCGGATGAAGAACATTATCTCATGAAAAGCCGCGTTAATCGCGGTTTTTTTTGCTAATGATTTCTTGAGATTGCGCTCCCCGAACTTGAATCATCAATTCAAACAGTTCACGCACCAAGTGCTCAGAATCATCCAATCCATTTCGGCCAGATTAGGGATTGAATTGATGTCGGCCAATATTTCTTTGGACTCAACAAAACGATCATCGTTTATATTGGTTTTTAGTATGGGCTGCACTGGCGTAAGATTTTTTCACTTGGGATTTATGAAGTTTTTTTGCAAACGTTGTGAAACGAACCTTGTCTGATGCGAGTTTTGATTGATGGATTTTGCAGTAATTATGTTGGATAACAGTGAAAAACCATAATTCAACAGTCGCTTTAAGGAGAGCTTTTAGCACATGGGTTTGCAAAATATCCCGATCGGTGTAAGTGATAATTAAGCAGGCGACCGGAAAACTTTCCGATCGCCTGTTGTATTTACTGATCCATTTTCAGCTTATAAATTTCGGTGAATGCCTTAGAGGAACATTTTGGCCTGCTGACGTGCTTTGCGATAAGCGCCGGGGGCATCACCGATATGCTTGCGAAAAATTTTTGAGAAATGATGCAGGTCGGCAAATCCGCAATATTCGGCGATGGTGTGAAGCGGATATTTCGTTTGCTGCAGCAGCTCGCAAGCATGGCGAAGCCTAAGCTGCAGTAAATATTGATGCGGCGGTTGACCGAATTGCTGCTTGAATACCGTTCTGAACCTTGATGGGGAAAGATTGGCTCGGCTCGCCATCTCTTCAATGGTAATAGATTCGGCTAAATGCATATGAAGGTATGAAGTCATCCACTTTAATGAAGTGTCAGACGGTGCTGTATTCAAGCTTCGTTCAGCATGATCCTGAAGCAGCATGATGATGAGTTCGGTTGCGTAGCCTTGCGCTTCTAAACGGTTTAAGGGGTCGTGCCGGTTCCAGCATTCAACCATTCTAAGCATGGTATCCTTGAAGCGAAACGGGTCGTGAGGCTTGAATCGGCTAGGAATATGCAATCCTGCCAAGTCGTTTATGCGAGGCTGAAGCAAATGGAGATAAGCCGTTAAATCCGTTTGCCCTGCCTTGGTTGGAAAGCTTTCCTTGCGCTGCGAATGATAGAAAATATCCAAATGGGCAAATGGTGTGATCGTGTGCGTCAGCCCTTCGAGCGTATGCAGCGTACCAGGTTGCAGCAGGCAGAAATCACCTGCTTGGTAATCCGCTGCGACGCCTTCTTCTGTCACTCTAAGCGTACCTTCCTGAATATAGATCAGCAAGTAGTCAAGCAGTCTTCTTTCATGCGTAAACCAAGGCAACCGCACGGCGAAATCGCATTCCCTTATATACGGAAGAACAGGTGAGCTATCCAGCAATTCGGTTAATGTTAGCATGATGTCCCTTTCATTTGAAAGACGTCCAACCTCTGTACTGCTCTACAGCCATTCTAAAGTAAACAGTCATTTTTGACAATAAATCGGTCAGTTCCCACAAAGAATTTAATGACGGTATGACTCTACAATAGAACGAGCAAGGAACGTGAAATTGTAGACAGGAGATGTTACACATGGAAACCGTTAACGATGAACAACTGCCTCGAATCGATCAAAATTTTGAACTGACGAATAGTCAAATAGCCGATTATGGAAAGAACGGACATATCCTGCTGCGGAACGTAGCAACGGAAGATGAAATCGCGGCTTATAGACCTATTATGGGTGAATTGGTGAGGAAGCTGAACTACCACGATAAACCAATGGAGGAAAGGGATACTTACGGCAAAGCATTTATTCAGATTGGTAACGTATGGAAAAGGGACGAAAAGCTAGCACGATTCATTTTAGCTGAACGCTTTGCCAAAATTGCCGCAGATCTCATGGGAGTGGACGGCGTTCGGATCTACCATGATCAAGCCTTATATAAAGAACCGGGTGGAGGACACACGCCTTGGCATCAGGATCAAATCTATTGGCCGTTCGATACGGACAAAACAATTACGTTATGGATGCCGCTCGTTCCTATCTCAGAGGAGGTAGGGTCTATGACTTTTGCTTCTGAATCCCATCGGAATGGGTTCTTAAGCAGGGAGCTCATTTCGGATGAATCGCATCGGACGCTGAAGACCTATATCGAAGGAAAAGGCTTGAAACAAGTGAATTACGGGGCAATGGCTGCAGGCGACGCCACCTTCCACGCAGGCTGGACTCTTCACTCGGCTCCAGGGAATCCCACGGACGAGATGCGTGAAGTAATCACCATTATCTATTATGCTGACGGAACTAAGGTTGCGGAGCCGGACAGCAATTCTCGCAAAAGCGATTTGCAAAACTGGCTGCCTGGCTGCCAAGTCGGAGGTTTAGCAGCAAGTCCTCTCAATCCGGTTGTCTATAGCAATTACAATCAAAATGGAAGCGAGTTAAAGTAAGGGGCCAAATCCCATCCCTTCCATATAAAATGTTATAAACCCGATCGCAATAGATCGGGTTTTTGTAAAGTTATAATAGATGATAATTGTTAATTACTTGTTGGATATACAGAGGGTATTGAGAGGAGGAAATGTTTTGAAGGTTGGGAAATTAGCGAAGCTCTCTCTGAAAAAACGTATGCTTATCATCAACAAGGGTAAGCCTGGAGGTCGGGTGGCTTTCGCTTGCCCATAATCAGCTTAAGCAAGCAGCCATAGACCAGAATAGAAAAATGGCGGTACAGGAGTAGCCCCCTGTACCGCCATTTTATCATGGTTTCCAACATTTTTGTTCAGAGCGAGCTATCTCTTTAGCGAGCTTACTGCTTTTGAGACAGCCCCTATTTTTTGCTTCGATTCCTTGCCATGCTGTCCAGCACCAAAAGCGCATACAGCTTATTGACTGGGAAGCCAGTACCAACGCGGTAAGCTCATTCTTTTGATAATGATAAACATTCATCTTTAAAGAGCAGAGCGGATACTGCTTTTCGCCAACCATCCAGACAAGCGGCCCTTTCGGACTCTTTCATTTGTGGGACGTACGTTCGTGAGCTCTGAACTCTCTTTTTTAGATCCTCGGTAGAGCGCCAAATCCCGACAGCTAACCCGCCTAAAAATACAGAACCCATAGCGGAAAGCTCGGCAACTCCGGTCCTAACGATTTTTTTTCTTAAAATATCTGTTTGAAATTGCATCAGCAACGTATTTTCCGCTGCGCCTCCATCGGCGCGAAGCTCCTCGAGCGTAATGCCTGAAGCCGATTGAAGCAGCTCTACTGCGTCGAAAACCTGGTAGGCGATGCTCTCGAGTGCAGCCCGAATGATATGCGCTTTTCCTGTTCCCCGGTTCATGCCAGATATCGCTGCCCTTGCGTTCGGCTGCCAGTACGGAGCTCCGAGTCCGACAAAGGCGGGAACAAGATAAACACCTTCGTTGCTCGGCACTTGCTCCAGTAAACGGTCCATTTCTTCAAAGGAATCAAATAACTCTAAGTTTTCCCGAAGCCATTTCAAGCTGTCGCCAGACGTACGGATGACCGCTTCGAGCGCGTAAGTCACGCTATTCTCCCTGCCCCAAGCAATGGTCTGAACCAATCCGCTGCCGAAGGATGCAGGCTGCGAGCCAATATTCATCAGCACGGAGGTTCCCGTACCGTAGGTCGCCTTCGCCATGCCTTCTTCCAAACATAGGTTACCGAACAACGCTGCCTGGGAATCTCCAATTACTCCGGAGATTGGGATGGCTGCACCGAGCCAGCTGTCTTTCTCCGTAAATCCGAATTTCTCGTCAGAATATTTTACTTCCGGCAGCAGGGAGGAGGGGACCCCGAATATCCGGCACATTTCCTCGTCCCACTCCAGCGTATGGATGTTAAACAACGAGGTCCGGCTGGCGTTCGTGTAATCCGTTGCGTGAACCTTGCCTCCCGTCAGCTTCCAGATCAACCAGCTGTCCATGTTGCCGGCTAGAAGCCTTCCTTCCGCAAGCTTCACGCTTGCGCCCTCTGCGTGATCCAGAATCCACCGCCACTTGGAGGCAGAAAAATAAGGATCCAGCATCAGTCCCGTTTTGGCAATTACGGCAGGCCCATGCCCATCGGAACGGTAGGCCGCACATGCTTCTGATGTCCGCTGGCATTGCCATACTATGGCATTATAAACGGGCTGACCCGTAATCCGGTCCCAAAGGATGGCCGTTTCTCGTTGATTGGTGATGGTAAGCACGGCGAGCTCGCTCACGTCCGTACCTGTTTGTTTAAGAACGTCGACTACGGATTCCTTCACGTTCTCATAGATTGCGATCGGGTCATGCTCGACCCAGCCAGGCTCCGGATAGTATTGTTTATGCTCCACAGAGCTTTTGCCAAGGATTACTCCGTCGCCATCTACAAGAATTGCTTTCGTGCCGGAGGTGCTTTGATCAATTGCTAAAATATATTTTCCCATGGCCGCCATCCTTATCTGCCCAGCAGCTCCAAAGCAATCTGCTTGATATTATTCGCGCTGATACCGTAATGTTCGAACACCTCGGCGGTTTTTCCGGCGATGGCCGGCTCATCAGGAATGCCTAGGATACGGACGGGAACGGGATGATGCTGTACGACGACTTCAGCCACCGCTGCGCCAAGCCCGCCGTGAATGCTGTGCTCTTCAACCGTAATGATGCGTCCCGTTTCGCGCGCGGCGCTAATAATCGCGGCTTCGTCAAGCGGCTTAATGGTATGCATGTTAAGGATTCTCGCGGAAACGCCAGCTTCCTGCAATTCGGCATAAGCGTCCAGCGCGATTCTGACCGTCTCGCCAGCGGCAATGATCGTAATATCCGTTCCCTCGCGCATCGTTCTTGCTTGACCAATTACGAAGTCATAATCATCGGATTCATATACGTCTTCGACCGGATTACGGCCAATTCGCATATAGGCGCCGCCTTTGTAGGAAACGAGCGCTTCCGTCATTTTTTTCGTTTCATGCCGGTCCGCGGGCAGAACAACAGCCAGGCCCGGGATCGCCCTCATGACGGCAAGATCCTGCACCGAATGATGAGACATGCCGAGCGCGCCGTAGCTGACGCCGCCGCTAATGCCGACCAGTTTAACGTTCGTGGCGGAGTATGCGACATCGACTTTGATTTGCTCGATGCTCCGCATGCTTAGGAAGCAAGCAGGGGATGTTACATAAGGTTTTTTGCCGCTGTGCGCTAGACCGGCCGCGATGCCAACGATATTTTGCTCAGCGATGCCAACCTCTACGAATTGCTCTGGATACGTATCGGCGAACGGCGCCATCGCAGCCGAGCCTCGGGAATCACTCGCAAGCACCATAATATCAGGGTCATTCTCTGCCAATCTCAGAAGTGTGTCGCAAATGATTTGCCGATTCGGAATTTTATTTGCCATGGCGCCTATACCTTCCTTTCTAACTGATAGGTTTCAAGTAAAGCCGTCAGCTCGTTAATTGCAAGCTCCAGCTGCTCGTCGCTAGGGACATGATGATGCCACTTCGCCGAATTTTCTGCGAAGGAAACGCCTTTACCTTTCACGGTGTTCGCCATGATAAGAGTGGGCTTGTTTCCTGCAGCGGGGGCAGCCTCTAGCGCATGAACAAGCTCATCCATGTCATTTCCGTTGATTGATACCACATGCCAGCCAAAAGCTTCCCATTTGTCTTCAAGCGGATCAAGCCCCATCACATCCTCGGTAGATCCGCTGATTTGCAAACGGTTGCGGTCGATGATACCAATTAAATTATCGAGCTTAAAATGTGCGCCTGCCATGGCAGCTTCCCATACGGAGCCTTCTGCTTGTTCGCCGTCGCCCATGAGACAGAAAACGCGGTAGCCGCTTTTATCGCGCTTGGAGGCAAGTGCCATGCCAACGGAAATCGCAAGCCCGTGGCCAAGTGCCCCCGTATTCATCTCAATGCCGTTCACCTTATTGTTCGGATGGCCGATTAGCCGTGACCCAAACTGGCTGAAGGTCTGCAGCTCTTCCTTTGGAAAAAAACCAAGATCAGCAAGGATGCACCACAAAGATTCAACTGAATGCCCTTTGCTTGCTATGAAACGGTCTCGCATATCCCATTTCGGATTTTGAGGATCAAGCTTCATAATTCGATAATATAAGGCCGTCAAAATGTCCGTATTGCTTAAAGAGCCGCCTGTATGTCCGGTTTTAGCGTTGTGAATCATTCGAAGTAGGTCCATCCGGATGTTTGCTGCCTTTGCCTTTAATGCGATTGTCTCCATGCTAATACTCCTCCTCGTTTATAAGCCGCTTCCGCGAAGCCAAGCTTGAATTTGCTGTTCGGTAGGGTCGACCGGATCTGGCGTAAGTCCCGGAATGTAGCTGCATGCCTCATATAAAGCTGGAATGGCATTCGCATGAATACCTACGGAATGATGCACATAAGGGCCTTTTACGAGTTTTTCTTCCCAAAGCGGCCAATCATTTACTTCGACCCATACATAGGAGCCGCGTGTATACGGTCCTTGTATGCCGCGGGCTTTGCCTAGGAATAGCTGATAGTCGCCATGATCGCCATCGAACCGGGCCAATGTCATTTCACCGCCCTTGATTTCGCCCTCATGCGTACCGGGAGCATGATCGTCAAACAGGAAATGCTTGCGCAGCTTCGGCTTATTCTCAACCGACAACGATACCGGGAAATTTCCGCAATGGAAAAGAAGCTCGCCGTTTGCGTTTTCTGGATGCCGCACGGTCAGATCTGCAAAGAAGGTAGGATGCTGGTTCATCGTTGCCGCCTGCACCATAACCGAAGTGATAGCTCCGTGAATATCCGTTTCGCAGGTCACCGGAATTTGCTCGTCGGTTAAGATTGCATTCGCCAAACACGGCATGATGCCCATGGCATCCTGAAGGGAGGACCAGCACTGGATCGCGATGGCAGAACTGCCCGTTTTGACCGCATACGACTTCATTGCTACTTTAAGAGCGGCAATTCGCTTAACGTCTGCTTCCGTAACTTCGGACCAGTCCAGCTTTTCTTTTATATAATCAATCGCGGCAGTCAGCTCCGAGCTGTTTCCACTCTCGATCCGTTTTGTTTCTCTTTGAATGTCGACTAATGTGATCGGGTGGATCTCGATTCCAAAGCGTTCGAGAAGCTCGCCTTCATTGCACATCATCGTCCAAAACGATGGGGGGCGCGGTCCGATCTGCAAAATCCGCAGGCTGCGGAAATGCTTTACGACATTGGCTGCCGCCGCGAAGTTCGTGAAGCCTCTTTCGAACACCGGATCATCAACTCGGCTGTTCGTGACATAAGTGAAGGGCACGTTAAAGCGGCGAAGTACTTTGCCTGTCGCGAATAAGCCGCACTGCGTATCCCGAAGCCTCATGCCGTCTTCAAGCGGCGCTTCGTCCCTCGGCCCCCATAGAAGCACGGGCTTGCCAAGCGCTTTGCCCACTCTTGCGACCGTATCCTCCGTACCGAAATTGCAATGGGGGAAAAAAACCGCATCTACGTTTTCCTGCTTAAAACGATCGATAATAAGGTCTGCGTTAATATTATCGTCGTAAAGCAGACCCTCTTGGTTAATTCCCTCCAGATCGACGATATCCATATCAAGACCGAAGCTGTTGATTTTCTCCCTAATTAATACCTTGTACTTAAAAGCATCCTCCGCACTGAACGTAAACCTTCTAGTTGGGGCATATCCCAATTTAAGTTTCTTCATTCTGCTTGTGCACTCCCTTTGTTTTATACTTAACGGACATTAACAAGAATAAATATTTAACTAAACTTTAATTATTCGACTTCACAGTATACTTAAAATAAGTGCTTCTTTTGACTAAATTTATCACTTATTTTTAAAGTGGTCAATAAGTTTATTTAAAGTTTAGTATAATAAATGATAAAAATACTGAAAGTTTAGTAGTGTGTAAAAAGGGATGTGTTAAGATGATTTTATAGAAAAAGTTAAAAAAGTACGATTTCATCATTAAAAAAGCTATTGTTCAAGCTGTTTTTCTTGCATGTTTGGTTATAATAGATGAAATTAGGCTCAACATTATTCTAAATTTAAAATGAAAAATGATAGTTATAAAGTTTAGTTAATTTTTAGTTCATTTCTAGCAGTTTTTTGTAATTGGGAATGAGATAACGGCAAACAGTATAGGACAAGCCCGAAACCTAAGCGATTAAATTAAAGCTCTGATTTCTCCATATGGCCGAAAAAGCTCCGTATGTGTCTAATGGACAATACGGGGCTTTTGGTGAACCAATCCGGCGGCAACGCATCTGGAGGCAAACGTAAAGGAGCAAACCAATCCGGCGGCAACGCATCTGGAGGCAAACGTAAAGGAGCAAACCAATCCGGCGGCAACGCATCTGGAGGCAAACGTTCAGGCGGAAACAAATCCGGCGGTAACGCATCTGGAGGCAAACGTTCAGGAGGAAACCAATCCGGCGGTAACACATCTGGAGGCAAACGTTTAGGTGGAAACAAATCCGGCGGCAACGCATCTGGAGGCAAACGTTCAGGAGGAAACAAATCCGGCGGCAATGCTTCTGCTGGTAACGCTTCAGGCGGAAAAGGGCCGCTTGCTGGCCCGCTCCAACAAGCGAAAGGCGAGTAAAAATAAGTAACGCATGTTACTAAAACAGCTCATATCTCTCTGGAGAAATGAGCTGTTTTTTCAATTGAGCATTTTATTTGCCTCTTCGCGTCAGCGCAGCCAAAGCATCCCATTGCTCATCGGTTACTTCTGACAAGCCATTGAACTGGCCTGCGCCTTGCAGCCATTCTCCGCCGTCAATCGTTACGACTTCCCCGTTCATATAGGCCGCATAGTCGGATATAAGGAAAGCAGCCAGATTTGCCAGCTCTTCCTTGTTGCCGACCCGCTTCAGCGGAATGCGGCCAATCATTTTTTCTTCCAGTTCTGGCGTAGGGGAGAGACGTGACCAAGCGCCCTCTGTTGGAAAAGGACCAGGTGCAATGGCGACCTGGCGAATGCCGTAATTTGCCCATTCGACGGCAAGCGACCGGGTTAAGGCTAATACGCCCGCTTTTGCAGCAGCGGAAGGAACTACATAGCCTGATCCGGTTGATGCATAGGTTGTGACGATGTTCAGCATCGTACCGCTTCTGCCCTCAGCAATCCATCTCTTCCCAACCTCCAGTGTCGTATAGAAGGTACCGTGCAAAACAATGTTTAAGACGGTGTCAACGGCATTTGTCGAGAGCCTTTCCGTTGGGCTTATAAAATTACCGGCCGCATTATTGATAAGAATATCGATATGGCCAAAATGGCTTTCAACGGCATCAATCATGTCTTTTACCTGATCGGGATCACGCACATCACAACATTTGTGGAAAACTTGGCTTGCTTCCAGGCTCATTGCTTTAGCTGCTTGTTTCAGTACTTCTTCCCGGCGGCTTGCTATCGCGAGGCGAGCGCCGAGCGCAATGAATTTCTCTCCCATGGCGCGGCCTAGACCGGTCGCACCGCCTGTAATGAGGATAACCTTTCCTTTCAGCAGCTCAGGGGAAAAAGGTTCCATTCGATCAATCTCCTTTTCATACAAAAGATTGTAATTGATTAATCATATCGATGCCGGCATCGGGTTATGTATTTAATCGATCCTTCGTATTCGAATCGGCGGAATCCAGAGCAGCTTCAACTGAGAATAAAAACCAGCTGTGAAGCGAACAGTACAAAAGAAATGGAGGCGACAGGGATGCGGACATCTCAGGATAAACTGTCCTGGTGGCAATTTGCTTTGTTTGGCGTAGGCTGCACGATAGGAACGGGATTTTTTCTAGGCTCGGGAATCGCGATAAAAAAAAGCGGTTTCTTCGTGCTCTTAATTTTTTTGCTGGCGGCGATCGCTACTCTATTTGTATATGAGGCTTTGGCGCAGATGACAGCTGAGCATCCCGAGAAGGGCTCATTTAGAACCTATGCCAAATTAGCGTTCGGCAGGTGGGCTGGTTTTAGTTTAGGCTGGGTTTATTGGTCCTCTGAGATGCTTATATTAGGAAGCTCATTAACGGCGATAGGATTATTTTCACAATATTGGTTCCCGGGCATACCGCTTTGGATTTTTGCCGCAGGCTACTCGGTTCTTGCTTTGTTCGTTGTTATTTTGGGCTCCAAAGGGATTAACAAGGCAGAAAATATTTTTGCTCTCGTCAAAATGGCAGCAATCGTTATGTTTATTATCGTTGCGGGATACGCAATGGTTAGAGGGATAGGCAATGTTCATTCTATGAAAGAAAGCTTGTCTGAATGGGGCGACGCGGGATGGGTAGGTGCCTGGAAAGGATTGCTCTATGCGTTTTATGCTTTCAGCGGCATTGAAGTCATGGGGTTTATGGCAATGAATTTGCGTCATCCGAAGGAAGCTCCTAAAGCGGGATGGATTATGCTGTCCATCGTAACGGTGTTGTATATTTGCTCCATCGGCATCGCGCTTCTTTATATGACAAAGGAGCAGTGGCTGCCAGATGAAAGTCCGCTCATTATTCCTTTGGTTGCGATGAATCTGCCGGTGCTGGTCCATATATTGAACGGCGTTCTAATCATTGCCGGATTTTCGATTCTCGTTGCCTCTTTATACGGAGTCTCCGCCATGCTGATGACCTTATCCGAGGATGGGGATGCCCCAAAATGGCTGGCAAAGAAAATTGGGAAACGAGAGCTCCCGCTGTATGCGTTAGGCGTCAATACGGCGGGGCTGTGCGTCTCCATTGTCCTCGCATTACTGATGCCGAAAAAAATATTCGAGCATATTACGACTGCCGGAGGTTTGGTGCTTCTATATACTTGGCTGTTTGTGCTGGTTACCTATCTAAAGCTGATGAAGCCCAAAGCCGGCGGGCAGTTGAAAACATGGATTGCCATCGGATTGATTGCTGCCGCGGTTTCCGGTGTCCTTGCGGAGCGGACGGGGAGAGCCGGTTTTTGGAGCAGCTTGCTGATCGTCGTTATCGTGCTTCTTATTACTATGGTTATGAATCGGATCTGGGCAAAAAAAGCGCAAGCCTAGCTTCCTCTTTGCCGTTATTTATGAAAGCGCAGGCTCATGCCTTTAAATTTGTTTTTCATATAAGTATAAGGACATTTGGACGGAGAGCTCTCATCATCCCGCAAAAAATATTGCTTCCACTCATGATTATCTTCCTGGCCGTACCATTTAAGAGAGTGGTGGGCGGGTACGCCGTCGTATTCCACTAGTTTTTGACGGATAAGTTTTTTCATGTTTCGTCCAAACGGGGTGGAATCATTGATTTCCTCGAAAACGAAACGCGGCTGAAAGGCGATGAGAAAATAAGGCGATAAACGGCTCTTGCGAACGGTGTGGGCAGGTGTGCTGCAAAAGGCGAAATAAGGATGGCCATCATAGCAGAATTCCCAAGAGTGATGGGAAGGGTCTGTTGATATGGCATCCGGCCAAGGTGTCTCATCCTTTGCGCTGACACGGCTTAATACTGACCAAAACAGCTCCTCGTAATCTTCTATCGTATAGCTGCTGCGCAGCTCTTCCGTCGTCTTAAAAAAGATAACGAGCGAAGCGTATTTCCCCGTTTCACGAGCACTTTCGCCATACTGCCGCAGCAGCTGCGACACCTCGGTAATGGCTTGCTCGTCTCGAGGATCGGAAGCAAAACCAAATCGTAAATTATTCGTTAGAAAGCCATAACGGCCGGGTATACAGGGATAACTGTTGGCAGGATCTGCAATCATGCTTGCAAATTGGCGATAAGCATCCTGCTGCCATTCCGGTATATGAATGAAGTTCTCATCAAGCCATGCCTTACTTGTTAATTCAGCCATAAAAAAATATAACCTCCTTCAGAAAGTATGACGAAGCATACTATGCGGAGAAGGTTTTATGGGTGAATGCCTGATTTAACGGGTGAGCTGCAAAAAAGCTTGATAGCCGAAGTAGAGTCCGAAGCCGATCAGAGAGAGTCCGGCTCCTGCGGAAATGATTTGCAAGGTCATTCGATTTCCGAACTTATGGAAGGAGCTTGCGAGTATGGCCATGACAAAATCCCAAAGCAAAATGCCGGCAAAAATACCAAAGCTATGCCACAGCACTTGAGAGACACCGTGGTTCTGAACACTTTCTGCCAAAATGGAGCCATAAATACCGAGCCAAAATAAAATGTTGAGTGGGTTCGTGAGCGCCATCAGAAATCCGGAACGAAAGGAGCTTGATCGGGTGGCTGTTTCGATTACGCCTGCTTCAGGCATTTTTTTCATATTCTTCAAGGTTTCGATCCCGGTATAAAGAAGGACAAAGCAGCCAAACAGCCACAGAAAAGTTTTCATAAACGGGGTGCTCAAAAAATGCGCCAGCCCAAAGTAGATGCACAGCATGTACAACAAATCGGCGCACATTGCTCCAAACCCGACCAACCATGCATGAGTAAAGCCGAATCTTGCGCCCTTATCCAACTGAGCGGCATTGATCGGTCCGATTGGCGCGGATAAAGATAAACCTAAAAACATATAAGCGAAAAAAGCACTCATAAGCATCGCTCCTTGATTAGAAATGGACATGTACAAGTCATTCTATTCAAGGTTCTTTCATGGTAGAAGAAGCTAACTAAAGGATTTCGGCCTCAATTGCTGTGCAATTGTAGCCGTTGCATGCGCTCTCGGCGCAAGGACAAGCAGAAATGGCGATGATTAAATCCATTTCCGCACGGAGCTCAATATAGTCTCCAGGCTTAGAAAGCGGTCGTTCAACGCTGATTTGCCCTGAAGGTTTTATGACCGTATTCATGAATAGGTTGAAGGGGTAATGCTGATCAGGCGAGGGAATGCCGAAAGCGTCAAGCGCATGATTTAGATTATGGTAGCAGCTAGCATGTTCCTTCTTATCATAAAGCAGCTCGTACATTTCTGAACGGCATGCTGGATTAATAAAATCATGCTGTCCTACGGTATCGGATAAGACCGTGAGAATCGGTCTGTATTTATTGGAGTACAGTTTGTCTCCGGGCTTTACTTTCATTGCGTGCAAGGCATCCATGGTTACACCGGGATCTAGCCTCTCGCTAAAATCATCGCAACGATAAGCGACAAGGTCAGCAACCTGCTCGCCCTCGATGTCGGTCACCCGAAGGACCTGCCCGGTTTCCATTCGGAAGCTAAAACCTTTTGTTGCGGGAATCTGCCAATGTCGTTTTGTCATGAAAATCCTCCTGCTCAGCTATGCCTGTTCATCCTATCAGTATGGCTAATGCAGGGATTTGTCATGCAATGCTCTAGCTGTATGCGAGGTAACGTCCGACAAAATCAGAGACCTTCTGCTCGTAAGCTGCTTTGTCCGTCGAATAAGCCATACCGTGGCCGGCACCCTCAGCGATATAAATTTCTTTCTCTGTCTTGCATGCCTCATAAAGTCGCCACACCATTTCGGTAGGTACAAAGGTATCTTCCGAGCCGTGTATAAATAGCGTCGGCAGCTTGTTCTTGTCGAGCTGCTTGAGTGCCGAGGCTTCGTTAAAATGGTAGCCTGCTTTCATGCGAGTCAATAAGCTCGTCGCCGGCAAAATAGGAAAGGCCGGAAGCTTGTAAATCCGCTTTAGTTGATAAAGGAGCTGATCATACACGGAGGTATAGCCGCAGTCCTCGACAATAACTTTAACCTGTTCCGGAAGCTTCTCTCCGCTAATCATCATGACGGTAGCTCCGCCCATCGAAATGCCATGCAATACGATTTGCGCAGATTCGCCAACCGCTTCTATAATTTTTCGAATCCAAAGTAGGTAATCCTTGCGATCAGGCCAGCCAAAGCCGATATAATCTCCTTCACTGCCGCCATGCCCCCGATCATCAGGCATGGAATGATAATCATTCCGCCATTTACAATATTTCCAGGTTAAGGTGACATTGGCTTAACAGTTCCTTATTATGCTTGTCTAAGAGTAGATCACATACAAGAGGAGTGGAAAAGTTGAACAAATCGATGGATCGCAAAACCTTTCTTTCGTATTTGGGTACAGGTGCAGCTGCACTTGCAACAGCATCGGCAGGTTTAGGGGTTTTAAACGGCAAAGCCTCTGCTATGTCTGCAACAGCTGATCATTTGTTTGGATTTAACACGAACCGGGTTAGCGGCTATTTTGAGCCGATTTCTCCTTCTAAGGAAGATCAGCTCCTTTTGCCAAAAAACTTTAAATATGATGTGATCGCTGCCTTTGATGATGTAATAAACGAAGCGGGAGAAAAATTCGGATCTGGCTGCGATTATAATGCTTTCTTTCCAATTAAGGGATCGAATGTTAGAGGGCTTCTCGTTAACAACCATGAATACAGCACGATTTTCTCGATTGGTCCCGTGAAGGACGGCAAGATGACAGCGGATCAATTGCATAAAAATCTTTATTACCAAGGCATGTCCGTCATCGAAGTGTACCGTGATGAGAAAGGGACATGGAAGATGGATAAAACCTCGACGCATGCCCGCCGAATCAATGGATATACGAAGTTTCAGCTTACAGGTCCTGCAAAAGGCAGCACTGCCGTAGGCGGCGCAACCTCTGCTGTCGGTACGTTTGCGAATTGCTCGGGCGGTGTAACCCTCTGGAATACCGTGCTTTCCTGTGAAGAAAATTTCGCGGAAACTGCAGCAGCGTCCAAGCTTCCAGAAACGCATTACGGCTGGGTAATTGAAGTAGATCCCTTCGATAAGTCGTACCTGAAGAAGCATACTGCGCTAGGCCGCTTCAACCATGAGAATACAGCAATGGGGCTTGCGCCTGACGGCCGTGTCGTGGTGTACATGGGCGATGACAAAAAAGACGCATGCGTCTACAAATTTGTAAGCAAAGGGAAGTTCGATAAGCTAAAAGGCCGTGCGAATTCTGCTCTGCTGGAGGATGGCACGCTCTATGTTGCCAATTTGAAGAGCGGGAAGTGGATGCCGGTCACTTTGGATGAGGTTATCAAAGCTGCCAAGGACAAGCCTGACGCGCTGAAAAAATTCAAGACGCAAGGCGATGTCGTTACCTTCTGCCAGGAGGCTGCACTGCTTGTGGGAGGCACGCCAACCGATCGACCGGAGGATATTGAAATTTCGCCGTTTGACAATACGATCTTTATCTGCCACACAAACAATGATAATCATGGAAATATTCACGGTCATATTACTCGAATATTCGAAGCGAACAATGATTTGGCCGCTTTGGAATTCGACTTTGAGATTTTTGCCGCAGGCGGCCGCCAATCCGGATTCAGCTCGCCTGATAACCTGGCGTTTGATTCCAATGGCCATCTTTGGGTCGTGACGGATATTTCGAGCAGCAGCCAAAATAAAGGTGTTCATAAATCGTTTATGAACAATGGATTATTCGTCATTCCGACGAGCGGACCGGATCAGGCAATGGCACTGCAATTTGCTTCGGCGCCAGTCGAAAGCGAGCTTACGGGTCCGTTCTTTACGCCTGATGAGCAAACCTTATTCCTTTCGGTGCAGCATCCAGGCGAGAATACAACAGATTTAAGCAAGCCTACAAGTACATGGCCGCACCGTGCAGGCGATACCAAAGCAAGATGCGCGGTTGTTGCGATCAGCGGATTTAAGCTTGGCTAATGGATGAAGGTGCTTTGCAAATAGCCGCGGACTTGTTGTCTGCGGCTGCATTTTAACTTAAAAGGGGCTGAGGATATGCCATTTGGCAATATTGGAATCGGAGGATTAGTATTAATCCTTATTATCGCACTTATCATATTTGGTCCTTCGAAGCTGCCGGAGCTCGGACGCGCTTTTGGCAGAACGTTAAGCGAATTTAAAGGGGCAACCCGCGGGCTTGTAAACGGCGATGACGACGAGAAGCTCAAGCCTGAGGAGACGCCGGAGGCAGCAGCGTCGACTGCGAAATAAGATGAGCAATCCGAATGATCAAAGCTTAATCGGACATTTGGAAGAAATGCGTTCAAGGCTGATTCGAACGCTTGTCGCGTTCTTAGTCGCCATGGCGGCGGCCTTTATCTATGTGAAGGATATTTATCAGTGGCTGGTAAGAAATGTGGATCAAAAGCTGGTTCTGCTAGGGCCTTCGGATGTCATATGGGTATATATGATGATTGCCGGTGTAGTCGCCATTGCGATTACATTGCCTATAGCTGCTTATCAAATCTGGAAGTTTGTCACGCCTGCGGTGCCAAAGGAAGCACAGCGCGCCGCTCTTGTGTTCATTCCAAGCATTAGTATATTATTTATCGTCGGCATTTGTTTCGGTTATTTCATCTTATTTCCGATGGTACTCCATTTCATGAATGAAATGGCAGCAAATGAGTTTGTAACGATGTACACGGCCCAGAAATATTTTACTTTCATGATTCATATGACCGTGCCCTTTGGTCTTCTGTTCGAGATGCCGGCAATCGTCATGTTTCTGACCAAGCTGGGCATTTTGAATCCAAATAGGCTCGCTAAGGCAAGAAAGCTTGCTTATTTCATTCTGGCGCTCGTTGCGATCACGATAACTCCTCCTGATATTCTGTCTGATATTATCGTCATTGTCCCGCTGTTTTTACTTTATGAAATCAGTATTTCCATCTCCAAAATGGTCTACCGCAAGCAGCTGAAGCTGGCAGGTGACGAAGGGATGGCAGCATGACTGCAGATGAATAGGGAGAGAAGGCTGAGAATAGCCTTCTCTCCTTTTGTTTTAAATATAAGGAAGTATGAGATGAAATGTTTTTCAATCCATAAAAATAATAATAACTTGCCCGGGGGAAAGAAGCAGAGATGTTCTTTGCCAAAAAATAGTATATACTAGGCTCATACTGCTTTTATTCGGATTATATAAGGGGCAATCGGGACATGGAAATCGTAGAGGCAACCATTTCGTCCATTCAAGCAGCAATGGCATCAGGCGAGATTACGTCACGCGAACTGGTACTGCGTTATTTTGACCGGATCGCAGCTCATGACAAAGAAGGACTAACGATCAATTCCGTGATTGAGCTTAATCCCGATGCTTTGTTTATTGCCTCTGCGCTGGACAGTGAGCGCGCTGCGAAGGGTCCGAGAGGCCCGCTGCACGGTATTCCGATTTTGCTAAAGGATAATATAAATACAGGCGATAATATGCATACGAGTGCGGGATCCCTAGCGCTTGCGGGTTCCTTCGCGGGAGAAGATGCTTTTATCGTGAAGAGGCTTAGGGAAGCAGGCGCTGTCATTTTGGGTAAAGCGAATATGACGGAGTTTGCTAATTTTATGACGGAAGGCATGCCTTCCGGCTATAGTTCGCGCGGCGGACAAGTTCTTAACCCCTACAACATATCGACGCCGACAGGCGGATCGAGTGCAGGCTCGGGAGTGGCTGTAGCCTGTAATTTCTGTATGGCTTCCATCGGAACAGAGACCTCTGGATCAATACTCAACCCAGGGAATTTAAGCTCCACGGTGGGCATTAAGCCGACCGTGGGACTTGTAAGCCGTTCGGGCATTTTGCCGCTTTCGAACACGCAGGATACAGCAGGACCAATGGCCAGAACGGTAACGGATGCCGTGCTTGTATTGAATGCGATCACCGCGCATGATGAAGGCGATGCTGCTATGGGAGCGGGCTATTGGCGAAAGCAGGAGGATTACAATGTTTTTCTTGATCCCAAAGGGCTTGAAGGCGCACGAATCGGGATTCCGAGAGATTATTTCTTCGAGGAATTAACGGAAGAGCAGCTTGGTATATTTAACGACGCAGTAGCGCTGATGAGAAAACAGGGAGCTGTGATCGTTGACCCGGCAGACGTGAGAACCGCCCGTCGAATTGTGTATTCCTCCGTTGTGTTGAATGAATTTAAATCATCGTTGAATGCGTACTTATCCAAACTGCCGCCCGGCTTCAAAATACGGACGCTCAAGGACATTATCGCTTTTAATAACGAGCATCCGGTCGAGACGTTGAAATACGGGCAAGTAACATTGCTGCGCGCTGAAACGACAACCTCAGGAACGCAGACCGAGGTTCCATATCTTCGGGACCGTGCGGCAGATCTAAGGTTCTGCAAGGAAGAGGGGCTGGATGCGACAATGAAGGAGCATCAATTGGATGCGTTGTTGTTTCCGGCGGATTTCGGCGCAAGAATTACTTCGCGCGCTGGTTATCCCTCTATTGTTGTTCCGGCAGGCTACACGGCCAAAGGAGTGCCGTTTGGCGTTACGTTCGCTGCCAGAGCCTACGAAGAGCCGATGCTCATTAAGCTAGCTTATTCCTATGAGCAGGCGAGTCTGGTACGGCGGCCGCCTTCTTTAAAGAGCTTTATCTAACTGCTTCTATTTGCCAAGCAACGAGCATCAAACGAGGTTTGCGAAAAGCAGAGCCTTAACTCATAAGTTAACAATAAAAACCCTCCCGACTGTTGTTCGTCAGGAGGATTTTGTTGCGCAAAGCGAATTATTTTTTTGCTTTAAAGTGGATGACCGCGCTATAAAGCATTTTTTCGACTTTGGGATTGAATACGGCATGATGGCTGACATGGAATACCTCTAACAGCAAGCCTTTGTTATTCTCAATTTGCTGATCGATTTTCAGTTCCAATGTTTTCAAATCATAAGCCTCGAAAAATTCGATTTTGTTTTCAATGAGATCTAATCGGAAGTCCATTTGTATATCTCCTAAGAATAGATTAAAGTGATACATCTATTATACAGAGATATTACTTCGCCCACAAAGATTCAATTTCCTCGAGCGATTTACCTTTCGTCTCCGGTACAATTCGCCAAGTGAATAAGAATGCAATCAGCGCCATGCTGCCGTAAATCCAGAACGTGGCTGCAGGTCCGGCGGAGCCGAGCAAAGGCGGGAACGTTTGTGATACGAGATAATCCGCCGCCCATAGCACCATTGCAGCGATCGCCGTCGCTTTTCCGCGGATGCGATTCGGAAAAATTTCGGAAATAATTACCCATACGACAGGACCCAATGAAATCGCGAATGAAGCAACGTAGAGCAAAATAAAAATTAGCACGAGCGGACCGGCTGAATGACCCGTTTGAAAAGCGATGCCAATGACTAACAGACAAATCGCCATCGAAGCCGAACCGACCAGCAAAAGCGCTTTTCGTCCAACTTTATCAATAAGCCATAAAGCGATAATCGTGAACAAGAAGTTGATGAAACCAACCAAAATCGTTTGAACCAGTGAAGCGTTTGTACCTGCGCCCGTTGCTTTGAATATCTCGGGAGCATAGTACATCACCGCATTAATGCCGGTTACCTGCTGAAGAAAAGCTAATCCTACGCCGACAATCAAAGCGATTCGAAGTCCCGGACTGAACAGCTGCTTGATTGATCCGCTTTCCTGTTCAAAGGAATGTTTGATATCGATGACTTCTTTCCTTGCCAGCTCTTCCCCGTGGATACGCAAAAGAATTGGCAATGCGGCCACTGCTCGTCCTTGCTTGATTAACCATCGCGGGCTTTCAGGCACGAAGAATAGTAAAATTAAGAACAATAGACCGGGAACGGCTCCAACCCCAAACATCCAGCGCCAAGCAGAGGTTACGCTCCAGGCTGCATCGCCAGCGTTAGAAATCCATAAATTCACGAAATAAGTAAGGAAGATGCCGGTAACGATAGCGAGCTGATTAAGAGCGACGAGTCTGCCGCGGAATTTCGCGGGAGCAATCTCGGCATTATAAAGCGGACATAAGGTAGACGTTATGCCGATTCCGATTCCGCCAATAATCCGAGCAATAATAAATCCAGAGAAGCTTTCGGGAATGGCTGAACCGATCGAGCTGATAATAAACAAAAATGCTGCTGCAATAAGTACTCTTTTCCGTCCAAAGCGATCACCTAAAATGCCTGACATAGCCGCGCCAACAATACAGCCGATGATTAAGCTTGAAACGGCCCATCCAACCTGCAGTTTTGTGAGGTCAAAATGCTCCTCCATAAAACCGATAGCTCCTGATACGACCGCTGTATCGAAACCAAATAATAATCCGCCAAGCGCGGATACTATTGAAACAAGCGTCACAAATTTCATGCTTACTTGTTCGGTTGTGTTAGTTATTTCTGTTCGCACCTTCTTATTCTCCTCTCTGACAATCCCATCCTGCTTTAAAACGAATTTTATTATATCACGCAAAACGAAGGGGCCAGTGAGCAAACATCTTCATTATTCAGTGATGTTCCCGCATTTATTTTGGAAGATCGGCGAATGCCGTTACGTTTTGGAAGGACTAGCATTATGTTGTTCACCTGAACACAAAAAAATCCATGTCAAGCGACATGGACTTTACAAATCTTGCTTATTTCGATTGACCGCGGTAATCGGAGGGGGTAACGCCAGTTACTTTTTTAAATACGCGGCTAAAGTAGTTAGGGTCGTTGTAACCGACCTCGAAGCATACTTCCTTGAGGCTTAGCTGGCCTGTTGCCATTAACGCTTTAGCTTTGTCGATACGAAGCGCTGTCACAAAATCGATAAAGGTGGTCCCAACCTGTTGTTTGAAAATTTTACTGAAATAGTGGGGATTAAGGTGGACGGAATCAGCCACCTCTTCAAGTGAAAGATCATCAGTAAATCTCTCTTGAATGTATTTTTTTGCTCGATCCAGAACGGTCTGCGTTTGCTGCTCCCGCTGCTCGCGAATGCGCTGCATTGCCGATAGCACATAGGCATCGGGAACGGTTTCCGTTTGTGAAAGCTGGATTTCCCCGCTGCTTATAGAATGACCGGTTCCTTGTTTTAATTCGTCGAAGTGGCATATATTTCCATGTTTGTTGAAATAATTAGATGCAAACACCGCTTCGAAATAGGATTTGCGAAGTCCTTCCGCACCTGAGCGCGTCTGACCGATACCGATCATAATATCAACCTCCAGCTGACGTGCAGCTATCGCACTCAGCTCTTCACCCATGGTATGTACAGCTTCTTTCCAATCCGCATCGGTGTGGAAGGACGCTTTGTTAAGAAAGATTGCCATATGGCGATCGATCAAGGAGCTGACGATACTGCTCTTTACACAGGTTTTGACAAAGCTTCGAATGGTATCGTAGGTTTTTTGCTTATTTTCTGTTTTCACCTGCTCTGGAAAGGCGATTACAATGGCGCAGCCATGCTCGAGTGAAAAACTCAACCATTCTGATATTTGCATGATATCGGTATAAGTCACCGTATCGACCATAAACATCATCGCGAGCTCATTTTCTGCCAAAGGCATCAGCTGGGACAGCTTATGTCGGATCTCGAGTTCATCGGAACGCTTCCGCTTTTCTTGCTCCAGCTCCTGAATAAGCTGTTGGAGCGTTAGGACGATTTGCTCGCGCTTGGCTGGTTTAACAAGATATTCTTTTACACCAAGTGAAAGTGCTTCTTTGGCATAAGCAAAATAATCATAGGCGGTGACCAGGACGAATTTGGTATCCGGCAAGTTTGATTTTATTTCTCTTATGGCGTCTAAGCCCTGAATCCCCGGCATATTTACATCCATCAAGATGATATGAGGGCGATGCTCCTCGGCCCGTTCAATTGCGATGCGTCCGTTCTCAGCATGGATGATTTGAAACGTATTTGGCAGCATCCGCGCAATGATCCATTCTAATCCTTCGCGCTCAAGCGCCTCGTCATCCGCGATTAACAGTCGGTACATGGTTATGTTCACCGTCCTTACCGGAAGGAATCCGAATGATGATCTTCGTTCCTTCGCCAAGTTTGCTTTCAATATTTACGAGCCCGCTCACGCCATAAAATAATTGGAGACGTTTAAATACGTTTTTTGTGCCAAGTCCGGCAGATTGTTTGTTTTCAGTCTCAGCCTCGAGACGGAGTAAGGCTTGACGAACCTCATAGCTCATTCCGCTGCCATTGTCTGAAACCGAGATGCATACGCCGTCCGCGTCTTGTGTAATCTCAAGCCGAATGACAGCATCCTTCTCCATGCGTTCAATACCGTGCAAAAAAGCATTTTCTACGATAGGCTGAAGCGTTAACGCAGGGATCGGCTGCTGCAGCGCGGATGGATCGATGGCCATTTCGAGCTTGATCCGTTCGCGAAAACGTGCTTGCTGAATAATGAAGTATTCCTTGACATGCTCAACCTCGTCCTCCAATGTGACCGCATGAGCGAGATTGCGCAAATTGTACCGCAGCAGATTAGACATCGAGATGATGAGATCGCTCGTTTTTTCTGCGCCTTCTATGAGCGCCAGCTTCGACAATACATTTAGCGTATTGAAGAGGAAGTGTGGATTAATCTGGCTTTGCAGCGCTTGAAGCTCCAATGCTTTGACAAGGCGGTCTTTCTCCAGGCTTTCTTTATCCTTCTCGATCATTTCGAGCAGGTCACCTGACATTTGTTCGAATGCGCCGGTAAGCAGACCCAGCTCGTCTTTAGCAGGATAGGTAAGTGTATTATGCTGTAAATCGCCCTTGGAAATTTGTTTCACACGCGAGACAAGCCTGCTGACAGGAACGGTTATGCTTCTAGAAATCCAGACGGCAAGCAGAATGCTGAGCAACGTGTTGATGATGAAGACAGAGGCTCCAAGCAGATACATGGTTTTATTTTCAGCTTGAATTTTCTTGTATATTGGTTGATAAATACTTAACTCCAGATCGACGAGCTGCTGCTCATCCTCTCTAATGAAGCCGGCTGTTTTCTCCGCTTTCTCATAATGGTCTAATGATGTTAATAAGGTCTCGGCAGTTACTGCCTTAAAAGCTGCTTCCTCCTGCTCAATAAACGTATCTAACATATGATTATAGCTCGTTAATTTTGCAGAGTGGAGGGAGGCATCCGAATGGTCTTGCAGCATAACGCGAAGTTCCGTCAGCTTGTTCAAACTGTTCAAAAACAGCTCGTAATTACTGTCATCCGGGTTAAGTAAATAGGTATGAAGCGCGCCAAGGTTACGCTCTACCGTTTGTATAGATTGATTGTACAAGAGAAGGCGGTCCATCATTTGATTATAGCTTTGCTGGACCAGTTTACCGCTTTGAAATAAAAAGAAAGTAACGGAGTTGACAAGAAGAACGAGTAAAGGGATAAAGAGGAGCAGCTTGGTGCGTATGGTCATGAGCCCGTTTCTCCCGTCTCGTTTTTTAAAGTTGGCTGATCCATCACCTTGATCTTCGTAAAATGCTGCTCGGGGAGCTTCTTCCCTTGGAAAAAATCATTCAGCAGCGTGATGGCATCGTAACCCATATCATAGGGCTGCTGGACGATGGTCGAATGAATTCTGCCGCTCGCGATTTGCATTAGCGTCTCTTGCAGTGCGTCAAATGCGAAAATTTGCGGGCCTTTTGGCCGCAACCGCTCGACCGCATCTGCTATGCCGATGCCATCTAGCGCGCTAAGTCCCACCATATACTCTAAGTTCGGATATTGAATCAGCAGCTTCTCTGTTTCCCCGGTTGCCTGCAGGCGGGAGATATCGGATGAACGGACGTCAACGAGCGAGAGCTCTGGAAACCGGCTGATCACCGAACGGAAGCCTTCCAGACGGAGCTGTTGATTAGGGGCCAGCTCGTTCCCGATCATAACAGCGACGCTGCCCCGGTTTTCTGCCGATTTGGCAACCAGCTCACCCATTGTTTTTCCTGCATCCGCATTATTCGTACCTACGTAAGACAGGCGATTGCTAGTTGGTTCATCCGTATCGACGGTTATGACGGGAATCCCTTGGCTCACCGCTTGATTAATGATAGCCACCGATTGCGGATCATTCATCCCTTGCACCAATAGCGCATCCGCTTTGGCAGAGATTGCTTTTTCGAGAAGCTTTATTTGCTCTTGCGGGTCAATGCGAATCGGGCCTTCATATTCAAGCTGCATGCCATATTTAGCGGAAGCATCAATTGCGCCTTGTTCAATCGAGCGCCAATAAGGATTGTCCAGCTCCTGCGATATCAGTATGACATGACGCATCGCTGCTTGGCTGGAATCGTCGGAGAGGATTGGTTGAATGAGCTGCCGAATGCGCATCGTGGATAAGTAAAAGCAGGCAAGCAAGCTGATAAAAATAAGTAGAAGGATCGCGATGGCGATATTCCATTTTCGATGGGACATGTTACAGCTCCTTATAACGACCAGATCTATTGGATTATTATACAAGAACCTTTTTACAATCCAAAATTCACACCTAACAATCATAGTTTCAAGCGGTAAAGTGAGCCTTATAAACCTTAGAAGCTTCCTTTTTCATTTCATTAGGACCCTATTTAAATTAATCTTTAAGTTAATCAATATACATTAAAACGTCCGATAAGAAAGTATTAGTTGACAAAATAGTAGATGGAGGCGTATTCTTGTTACGAAATAGTTGTTTTTATAGTTTATTATTAACTTTTAAATTAACTTAAAAGAATGCAAACAAACAAATGACAAATGAGAGGTTGCGTGATGTAAATGGTTACCAATACAGTACATGCTTCACAGGTTAGCATTCCCCGGGCTGAATATCCTCGTCCCGATTGGCAGCGGGCGGATTGGCTGAATTTAAACGGGGCTTGGTCCTTTGCGTTTGATCACGAAGATCAAGGATTGGCTGCTGATTGGCATAAATCCAAAGGACAGTCCCTTTCATCCGAAATTACGGTTCCTTTCTCATGGTCAAGCCCATTGTCCGGCATCGGCAGCAATGACAAAGGAATTGCCTGGTATAACAAAGAGGTGGAATGGGCGCCTGCGGCTCCGGATTCCCGATTATTTATCCGTTTCGGCGCGGTTGACTATAAATCAGACATTTGGGTGAATGGTACAGCAATCGGCTCGCATTCAGGAGGCTACGGTACTTTTGAATTTGATGTAACCGATGTCTGGTCCTTCGACGGCATCAACTCGATAACGGTTCGAGTCGAAGATTTCGACCATAGCTATCAAGGTCGTGGCAAGCAGGGCTATGGTGAAATCCGCGGGATATGGCAGCCGGTGTGGTTGGAAGCCCGTCCGCAAAACTATGTGCGCGATTCGAAGTTTACAACTAGTGTCGACGGCATGATTCAAGTTACTACGACGGTTGTTGCGCAGAAAGCAGGAAAGGCAGAGCTTTCGTTTATTTTCGCAGAAGGAGCCGTTACACATAAAACGGAAGCAGAGCTGACAGAAGGAAGCAATGTCATTCAAGCCGCCTTCGTTATTGCCGAGCCTAAGCTTTGGAGTCCGGAATCGCCATATTTGTATGAAGGCGATGTTCTATTGACCAGCAATGGGCAATGTGATTCCATCAGCACCTATTTTGGCGTTCGCGAGATCTCGACAGCAATCGTTGGAGATCGCAGCTACCGCTGGATTACGCTGAATGGCAAGCCTGTTTACTTAAACGGCACACTGGATCAATCGTTCCACCCAACCGGATTTTTTACTTATCCGTCCGATCAAGAGATGCAGGATGAAATCTACCTTATGAAGCGCCTGGGCTTGAACTTTGTGCGTATCCATATTAAGCCTGAAGAACCACGCAAGCTTTACTGGGCGGATAAGCTTGGTATTTTGGTCATGGAAGACATGCCTTGTTTCTGGGGAGATCCGGATGAGCAGGCAAGACAATCCTATGAAAGCGAAGCGCGGGAAGTTATTGACCGGGATTATAATCACCCGTCGATTTTCTCTTGGGTCATGTTCAATGAAACTTGGGGCCTTAAGACGGACAGCGCGGCGTCTTCGCTCACGACAGACGTTACGCATCCGAATAATTACTTGCCGCAGACGCAGGAATGGGTTCGCTCCATGTATCATTGGGCAAAAGAGGTTGACCCGACACGCATAGTGGAAGACAATTCGCCTTGCAATTATGATCATGTTGAATCTGATCTCAACACCTGGCATTTCTACATCAACGGCTATAATGAGCTCCGCAGCCATGTAACTGAGGTAGTGGAAAAGACGCATCCCGGCTCAACCTTCAACTATATCGGCGGCAACGAGCAATCGGATGCACCGTTAATGAACAGTGAATGCGGCAACGTATGGGGGATTGAAGGCGGGGCAGGCGAAAGTGACTTGGCTTGGCATTACCGTTATATGATGAACGAATTCCGTCGTCATGATAAAATGTGCGGTTTCGTATTCACCGAGTTCCGCGATGTTGTTAATGAATATAACGGATATTACCGTTTGGATGGAACGGATAAACATTTTGGCTATGAATGGTTTGTGCCAGGCATGATGGTGGCTGATTTGCATTCGCCGGATTTTGTCGTCATAGACGCTCCTCCTTGCCAGACATTGAAAGCAGGCGCCAATGTAACTTTGGAGCTTCTTCGTTCCAGCTTCTCTGATCGTTACCATGGTCAATCGCTTCAGCTTGAATGGGAGCTTTGGTATGATAATTTAGGCTCGCGAGTCGTGCATGATTTCGGTAATCAAGCGGTGGAGTGGAACGGCTATGGCGTAGAATCATTAATATCGCTTAACTTGCTGATGCCTCAGCAGGATGCGGTAGCTGTGCTTGCGGTTCGTCTTTTGACTCCAGAAGGCGTTACGGTTACTCGCAACTTCATCACGTTTGACGTGCGCGCTGGGAAAGCTAACGGCACATATGCAACAGATGGCAATGTCGTCAGCGTACCAGTGGCCAGCTTCTCTGATAGCGAATGGGCATACAGCTGGAACGCGCTGCAGGAGCAAAAGGCGAATGGCGGAGAGACGGGTCATTTCACCTACGACATACAGCTCCCGGATACCTTGGAGCAAGCGGCAATCTATGACATCGAGCTCATCTTTGAAGCTAGCTCCAAAAGGTTGCTGAAGCGTAATTTGGAGGGCGGCATTCAGAAAAAGCTGGATATCTCCTTTATGCATGGTGCATTAGATGAACCGGAGTATAACATGAACACCTACTATATGACGGATTCAAAGCGCCATGAAGGAAAACTCAACGTCATCATTGACGGTGAGCAGGTAGAAACGATCATACTCAGCGATAATCCTGCCGATAGCCGAGGCGTGTTATCCTGGCATTATCAAGCGGTTAGCACTAAGTTGGAGGAAGCGGGCTCTTACGGCTACCTCTACAAGGTTCTTCTGCCTAGCACGCTCACAGCGAAGTTGAATGCAAGCCGAAGCTTTAAGCTTCAATTGGCTGCCGAGGATGGCGGATTGGCGCTTTATGGACGTAATGCGGGCCGTTACCCAATCGATATTATCGTGCACAGCAAAGGATAAATAAATCGTATCGTCTAAAGAAAGAGGCAGCTGAGATCAGCTGTCTCTTTGCTTATGGGCCCACAAATATGAAAAGTTACGATTTTGTTAACGGTTTGGGTGAAATTATCGAATCGGATCGTGTAAAATAAAAGGAGAAAATAAAGGGGGTACATAGAGATGAACGTTCCTGCTGGCGTTTGGATTTTTTCAGGTATTATCGTTGTATTGCTCACGTGGCTGACCTTATGGGTTACAAAAAAAGCTTATTCTAAAAAGTGGGATGAATCCGATCAGTAAATTATGATTGCGAGATTTCAAATAAATAGGACAACAGACTTTTTGGCCAAACGGCTGAAAAGTTTTTTTTCATTTTATTGGTCATACATTAACGTTGGAAATTCGTGTATAATGTGGGTATTATTTTTGAAGGAGCTGCCTATTGTTGAACGCCAATGTTTATGAACCATCGCTTGTACATAAGAAAGAAGGGCGCTATTATGCGCTGTCGCTTATTTTTAGTATTTTCGTATATTTGGGATTGTTCTTTACTATTATTTTTATGTTCCTGATTCCCGTACTGATTTTATTGCCGTTATTTGCGCAAGCAATTATGATGGCGAACATTCGGATCAACGGCGTACGAATAACGCCTCGACAGTTCCCGGAGGTGTTCGCGATCGCGCAAGAGCAATGTGCCAAGATGGGCTTTGCGGTTGTTCCAGATTTATATGTGATGGAATCGAGCGGGATATTGAATGCATTCGCTTCGCGGTTTTTTGGACGTAATATGGTAGTGCTTTATTCCGACTTGTTTGAACTGATCCAATCGGGCGGCGAGAAGGAACTGACTTTCGTGATCACGCATGAGCTGGCACACATCAAACGCAATCATTTGACTAAGCAGCTGTTTATTATTCCGGCAATGTGGCTGCCTTTTCTTGGTGAGGCCTATTCTAGGGCATGCGAGTATACATGCGATCGCATGGCGGCTTATTTTATTGAAGACGCAGAAGCCGCGATGAACGGGCTTACGGTATTAGCGATAGGAAAAACGCTCTACAAACGGGTCGACCGCGAAGAGTATTTAGTGCAAAGCAGCTATGAGAAAGGCTTGTTTGTTTGGTTAGCGGAGAAGCTTTCGACCCATCCGCCTTTGCCGAGGCGTATCCATGCGATTCAGTCTTTTACAGGTCAAGCTTCCAGCATTGTTTTTCCATCATCGCGAATTGGAATTATCATCGCGCTGGTAGCGGGAGCCGTTCTAATCGGATCGATCTCTATCGGGGTTATATTCTCCAAATCGATAGGTACCTTTATCAGCACGATTGCCGAGACATCATCAGACGTAGAGCTCCTTGCCGCAGCCTCAGAGGCTGATCTGGAACGCGTAGAATCGTTGCTGGCTTCAGGCATAAGTCCGAATGCTGCGGACGAGGAAGGGTGGACGGCTTTAATGTGGGCGGCTCAGTTGAATGATACTGCCATGGGTACAACGTTAATAAAAGCAGGAGCCAGTCTTGATTTAGTGGAGCAAAGCTATGAAGAAACGGCTTTAACGGTTGCCTTATTTAACGGAAGTTCGGATATGGTCATGCTGCTGCTTGACGAAGGCGCTAACCCGGATTTACAGGACAGCTCGGGCTGGACACCGTTAATGACTGCTGCCAGCAAAGGCGAAATAGATTTCGTTAAGCTGCTGCTTGAAGCAGGGGCCGATCCATTAAAATCGGATGATACGGGTTATACTGCTGCGGACTATGCATTGGAATATGGTTTTGAGGAGCTTGCATTGCTGCTTGAAGAAATAGGGGAGCAGATATGAAAAAAAAAGAAGCTTGATTGCTCAAGCTTCTTTCTTTTATGTATTTATTTGCTATTATTTAATAGGGTGGTCGGGACGACACGATTTGAACATGCGACCCCCTGGTCCCAAACCAGGTGCTCTACCAAGCTGAGCTACGTCCCGTAAAAAAAGTGGTGCCGTCGAGAGGACTTGAACCCCCAACCTACTGATTACAAGTCAGTTGCTCTACCAATTGAGCTACAACGGCACGTCTTATTCGTTAAACACAAGATGTATTATTGCACAGAACCCAGTATAATTGCAAGAGTTTTTTTAAAAAATAATTTCAAAAGGGTGAATGGGATGAAAATCATATTGGCTCCTGATTCCTTTAAGGGCTCAGGGAACGCCTTTCAAATGATACAAGCCATGGAAGCAGGCATCCGTGCGGTACATCCGAATGCGGAGTTGGTTCAGCTTCCAATGGCTGACGGCGGTGAAGGGACGATGGAAATTTTGGTTCGCGCAAGCGGAGGCTTTTTTATAGCGGCGATAGTCCGTGATCCGTTAAATCGATGGATCGAAGCGAGATACGGCGTACTGGGAGACGGCATAACAGCCGTCATTGAGCTGGCAGAGGCGTCGGGGCTTTCACTGCTGCGAGAGGATGAGAAAAATCCCATGCACACCTCAACCTACGGCACAGGGGAAATGATTCGTCATGCGCTGCAAGCAGGATACCGGAAATTTATCATCTGTCTGGGCGGCAGCGCCACGAATGACGGCGGTGCTGGCATGCTGCAAGCGCTTGGTATGAAGCTGCTGGATGAAAGCGGCTCAGAGCTTCAGCGAGGCGGTATCCATTTGTCCAAGTTGCACTCAATTGATAGTGCGGATTTTGATATGTTGGTTCGCGTCAGCGAATTTGCCATAGCCTGCGATGTCCGTAATCCGTTATGCGGGGAGCAGGGTGCTTCGGCGATCTATGGACCACAGAAGGGCGCGGGTGCGGAGAAGGTCGTGCAGCTGGATGAGGCATTAAAACAATATGCTGATGTTATTCAACGTCATACAGGGATGGAGATCGCTAGCCTGCCTGGAAGCGGAGCAGCGGGGGGGACCGGGGCAGCCTTATTCGCTTTTTTTCAAGCCTCAATGCAGTCTGGCGCGCGTTTAGTTATGAATCGGCTTTGCTTTGATGAGAAAATTCGAGATGCGGACTGGATCGTGACGGGTGAGGGCAGGCTCGATGGCCAAACCGGATCAGGCAAAGTAATCGAAGCGGTATGTGCTTCCGCGGCCATACAAGGTATACCGGTTATTGCCGTATGCGGGTCGATTGCGGCTGAGCGTGCTGCTGCTGCCAATCTTGGACTGCGAGCTTGCTTCTCGATCGTGCCGGGTCCATGTACGGTAGAAGAAGCAATGGGTCATTCCGAGGAATGGATGCAAGAGCGGATTTCGCATATTTTTAGTCTTTTATAGTTTTTGTTTTGGGTAGCAAAAAGAAGCAGCTCCGCGATGCAGGAGCTGCTTCTTCATTTTCTGATATTTAAGCGGTTTCGCCTTCCATGCTCTCTTCAAGCTGCTGAATGAGCATTTCAACCTTGCGGATCCGATTTTTGCTTGTTTCACGAATAATGAACTTATAATTTTCGTAAAAGTGCTCTTTGCCCGGTTTTGGATCGGGAACTTGACTGTACAACCAGCCGCCAACCGTATCCACGTCTTCTTCCTCGAAGTTCATGCCTGTTAGATCGCTCAGCTCGCTAAGGGATACCTTACCGTCGAGCAGGTAGCAGTTGTCTGCCAGTTGTTCGATTTCCTTGCGTTCGTCAGCGTCGAATTCATCTCGAATCTCACCGACGATTTCTTCCAAAATGTCTTCGATCGTAATCAGGCCGGAAGTGCCGCCGTATTCATCAACGAGGATCGCGATATGGACGCGTTCGAGCTGCATACGTTTAAGCAGCATTTTGACCGGTGTAACCTCGGACACACTAAGTACGGGATGTACAAGCTTTTTGAAATCTAAATCACGGTCTGTTTCATATTCCAGGAAAAGCTGTTTCGTGTTTATCATGCCCACGATGTTATCTTTGCTCTCAAGCGCGACCGGGAAACGCGTATATTGTTCTTTCCGTATGATTTCCATGTTTTCGGATAACGATTTGTTTGTGAATAAACAGATCATATCGGTGCGGGGCACCATAATTTCTTTGGCTAACAATTCATCAAATGCGAAAATGCGGCTCACGTAGCCATACTCTGTATTGTTAATCTTTCCGCTTTGGTAGCTTTCGTTAAGAATAATTTGAATTTCTTCCTCCGAATGCGCTTCTTCATGCTCTGTGGCAGGCTTTAAACCGAACAGGCGAACCAGTGCGTTAGCCGAGCCGTTAAGCAACCAAATGAAAGGGTATAAAATTTTGTGGAACAAAATGATCGGTTTTGCGGTTAAGAAGCTGATAAACTCCGCTTTTTGGATTGCCCAGGTTTTTGGCGCGAGCTCTCCGACAACGACGTGCAGGAATGTTACCGAAATAAATGCGATGAAAAAGGATAGAATATGACTAATGTCATCATTTATTGCCAAACGCTCAAACGAGGGTAAAAGCATTTTTTCAACTGTCGGTTCTCCCAGCCAGCCAAGCCCTAGTGCTGTTATGGTAATACCTAATTGGCAGGCTGACAAGTAGGCATCCAGATTACTCGTAACCCGTTGAACGGCAAGCGCGTTCTTCCGGCCCTCAAGCACTAACTGATCGATCCGACTGGAGCGAAGTCTAATGATGGCGAACTCCGTTGCGACGAAAAAAGCAGTTAATAAAATAAGAAGAGCAATCATGAATAAATTGAATCCTATACCCATTTTCGTTTCTCACTACCCTTTTATATTTATATTTTTGTATTCTTATGTTCTACTATAACGAATGATTACAGCTTATGACAAACGCCGTATCCAACGGTAACAGCCTTTTATGCGCTTTTAGAGCGATTTTACGAGATGGAAAAGCTTATTCTCATTGATTTTCGAGCCTTTACAAGTATCATTCTCCGGCATATGATGAGTTCATATGAACTTATAATATAAGAACGTATGAAGAAAGCGCGAGGAGGAACGGAAATGGAGTCCTTTACGCTTACTCGAAAAGAGATGGCTTGCTTGCTGCTCTCCTTAGATGGAAAGCATAATCAGAAGCCTCTGCAGGTGCTGCAAGCCGCATGGACAAAAACTCATCAATACGATTTGGAGAAGGGCGCGGGATTGCCTGCATTTCTGTCTACGCTGCTGCCTCCAATTATTGAGAAGCTTATAAAAGGCAATGAGCTGAAAGGCTTCTCGCTTCATGAGATTGCTGCGCTCGGCCAGTTAATCGAATATTCCAATCTGTCGATTACATCCATGCAAAATTGGGTAAAGCGAGATTTTAAACCTTATTTCGATTGTCCGAAGGCAGGGAAAAAATATTCTCTAAATCAAGCCGCGTTATTGTTCATTATTGATGATTTAAAGTCAAATCTTGATTTTGAATCTATTCGCAAGCTATTTGAGATCGTATTTAAGAAGCCAGAGGACGAAACGGATGATTTAGTCGGTCCTTTAGAATTATATGCATCTTATACCAGTATGTTTGAAGAGCTGGATGCGAATAACGATCAGCTTCTCGATATATCCGGTCATTTGAAGGAAAATCCGCATCAGGATTTATTGACGGAGCAGGCTATTCGTTTGTCAGCGAATCAATTTGCGAACAGGCTGCCGAATCTAACAGAGAATCAATGGGAGGCCGTGCGCAATATTTTGCTGATCTCGGTCATTTCGATACAAACGTCCTATTTTCATTCCTTGTCAAGACGTTATTGTAATGCGACTTTGTTTCTAAGTCCCGAATAAATTAGTTCTAAAGGTATGTACAGACTCTCTGATATGTCCTATACTGGTTTATGTTGTAAATACAAACATAGACAATCTGAAAATGGCAAACTTGCCGAAAGGCAAGGACGCAAAGTTATGGGCCTAAGGTGTATGTGCTATGGCTGCCAGACCGCCGGAAGGATATAAAGCTAAAAAAGCTATCCGCCTCCTGTGGCTGGGTAGCTTTTTTGCTTTTTTAGAGAGACCGAGGAGAGAAAGACGGATGGATTTAAAGGCATGGTTGGGGAGAACGGGCAAGATGGGCAAGCTGTCAAAGAAACTGAGAATGAGGAAAATAACGGCCAGGTTATTGGTTATTACAGCAATCATTACTCTTTTTAATGTAGGTTCCGGCATATTTATTTATTTTCAAAATGTTTCGGTTGCCGGATCAATTGAGGATTCAGAGCAGTTGTCCCGCGCGGAACGCAATTATCAAGGCATCTCTAATAAACTGCTGAAGGCAATGCTGTTAATGGTTGATGCGATCGAGAATGGCAAAAGCGACGCAACTGCGATCATGAAGGATTTGGAAACCCTGCCAGCCAATATTGAAGAATTAGAAAAACAGCTTATTGAAATGGATAAGAAATACCCTCCGGCTGTTGAAGACGGTCCCTTGTATGCTAATCAAGTCGGCGTAATCCGCCTGGCCTTTGACAATTTACAGCAAACGAATACCGATATTACTGGATTGACGGCAGAAGAAAAATCACTGCGAATTAGTAATTTGATCAGCGTATATACGGTCATTCTGAACTACTCGAACGACACTATGCACGAGCGTTTAACCCATGACGCGAGTATCACTCAGAACAATTTGAATCAGGATGTATCCAGCGCAAACATTATTGTTCTCGTCAATGTAATTTTGCTCGCTGTGCTGCCAGCCATCATGATTTTTAGCGTTACGCAATCCATCAAAACGGGGCTTGCGGGTATTACACGTCGTATTCGTGCATACGGCAGTAATGATTTTACAAGTCAAGAGAAGCTCGTACGCACCGATGAATTCGGAGAAATCGATCAAGCCTTAGCTGAAATGGGCGACAATTTACGTGATACGATAAGCGCGACGCTTCAGGTGAGCGAGTCGGTGCTGCATGTTTCGCGCAATATGGATACGATGATCGGCAGCAACCGTAAGGCTTCGGAAGATGTGAAAGGCCAAGTGGATCTAGGCCGAGAGGCATTGCTCTCCCAATATGACGATGCATCATCCATTTCAGCGGTAACCGAGCAAATTTCCGCGAGCTCTGAGCAAATCGCTGCATCAAGCGAGTACATAAACAATGATATGCGCCAAATGAAACAGTCCTCGCAGAACGGTTCCCACCAGATGGCTGGAGTCGTAACCATGGTCAACGAGACCGTTGAGCAGTTCGCTAAGCTCACGGAAGCGTTCGAATCGATGAATGACCGTTATAATAATGTATCGAAATTTTTGAATGGCATCCAAGATTTAAATACCCAGACGAATCTGCTGTCGCTGAACGCATCCATTGAATCGGCAAGAGCAGGCGAACATGGCCGCGGTTTTGCAGTCGTGGCAGAGGAAATTAGAAAGTTGTCCAGCCAAACGGATTCCATTTCCAAGCAGATTACGAAGGAATTATCACTCATCCAAAGTGATGTAGCAGCAAGCAGCCGGACGATCAGCACCTTTTCGAATGTGATTCATTCGACGCGGCAGGCTTCGGAAACGGCGAGCGGCACGTTTCAGGCATTGGAGTCCCAAAGCAGCGTGCTGTCTGATCAAATGAGCGAAATCTCCACGGCAATCAGTGAAATTACGAGCGGTATGACCCACATTGTATCAGCGGTCGACAAGCTTCTTAATACTTCATCGGATGTTAATGGAAAGATGGAGCATATGAGTGAGCTGTCCGTTAAGCAAAATGATATTTCAGATGAGCTGCGTACGCTTGCAGAGAAGCTGACAGGCTCCTCGCAGGATTTGAAGGAAAAGGCGTCTGTATTTAAGTTATAAACAAAATAACCATATAAAGGACGATTAGCCGTGAGCTGATCGTCCTTTGTTGCTATTTCTGCCTGCTACTTCATAAAGAAAAAAAGGATAAATCTGCAATATGACGAAATAAAACGAAAGGTATTACCGATATCTATATCAATGACATAACGTCCATAGGAGATAAAATGAGCGAATTGAATTTTCAAGTTAATTTACAAGGCATGATTGAGCTTCTATCGAAGCATTTATATGCAAATCCCGGCGTATTCGTAAGGGAGCTTCTTCAAAATGGCGTAGATGCAGTGACCGCACGCAAACGGCTCGGTCATCGCTTTGATGCCCGCGTAAGCGTGGAGCTATACGCTTCGCGCACGATAGCCGTTCATGACAACGGAATCGGTTTATCGGAGCAGGAGATCCATCGTTTTCTGGCGCAAATCGGCAGCACCTCAAAGCGAGAGGATCTTGATTCGGCAGATGATTTCATTGGACAATTTGGTGTAGGATTGCTGTCTTGCTTCGTTGTTAGCGGGGAGATTGTTGTCATTACACGATCCGCGCTGGAAGGCGATACTCTCGAATGGAGAGGCCGTTCGGACGGGACCTATACGATTCGTAAGCTTGAAAAAGATGCGCCAATCGGCACTACCGTATTTTTGACCTGCAAGGAAGGCTATGAGGAATACTACGAATGGGATAGCATGTCGGATTTAATGACGCATTACGGCCAATTTCTGCCTGTCCCTATCCAGTTATCCGAAGGGAAAAACGAGATTATCGTCAATGAGGACACGCCTCCATGGGCGATGAGCATGAAAGAAGCGCTGACCTACGGGGAATATCATATGTATCAGAACTTCCTAGACGCAATCCCATTAAAATCAGGCATGGGCGAGCTGGAAGGCGTAGCATATATTCTACCTTATGCAGTCAGCTTGCAAGCGGAGAAGAAACATAAGGTTTATGTGAAGCGAATGCTGCTCTCGGATCAAATTCAAAATATGCTGCCGGAATGGGCATTTTTCGTAACTTGCATCATGAATACGAATGGTCTCAAGCCGACGGCGTCCCGTGAAGCGTTTATGGAAAATGAGCTGTTCCACAGCGTAAAGGATGAGCTTGGCGAATGTATTAAGCGGCATATGATTATGCTTTCGGAAACGGATCCCGACTTGTTCGAGAAAATAATTAGAATCCATTATTCGTCCATCAAAGCGATGGCCTCCCAGGATGATGAACTGTACCGGTTGTTCATTCGATTCTTAACGTTCGAGACTTCGTATGGGGAGATGAAAATGGGCGATATATTGGCGAAGAGCCGGAATATCGTCGTTTCTTCTACGCTTGATGAATTCCGCCAAGTTGCCCGAGTAGCAAAAGCACAGGATGTCATGGTTATTAACGGCGGGTATGTGCATGACTTTGAACTGGTGCGCAAGCTTTCCGAGCTGGATGAGAATATTGAAGCGCTCGTCCTTGATCCGATTAACTTCTCGAATTTTTTTATCACAATCGATCAAACGGATCAGCAGAGTGCAGCAGCGTTTTTAGAGCTGTCTGATCGGCTGCTTGCGCCGTTTCAATGCAGGAGTGTGCTGAAACGCTTTGAGCCTGCTGAGTTAGCAGCGCTCTATAATACAAATGATGAAGTGAATTTTCTGCGCATGGCGGAGCAAACGAAGGAAGAAGCGAATGATTTATTTTCAGAGATCATGGATATTGTCATAAACGAGCTTTATGAACAGCCTTTCGCCAGAATTTGCTACAATTTTAACAATCCGCTTATTCGCAAAGCCATTGCCTGTGACAATTCCGAAATGCAGAAACTTTGCATTGAAACCGTGTATACGCAAGCTTTGCTGCTTGGCAATTATCCGCTCGGTCCAGATGAGCTGAGGCTGTTAAATCAATCGTTTATGCAGGTGCTGGATATCGGACTCAGTCAGGCAGGTGAGCATTAAGGATGAAGCAGCGCTACAATCAATTGCGAAACGAAGCTTGGAGTTTGCCGCAGGGCAAACAAAAGCTTGCTGTTTTGGAAGAAGCGATTCGGATTGCCGATCAATATATGACAAAAGAGGATGCCTACTTCGCGCGGATGACGTATTCCGAAGCGGCGCTCGATTCCGGCTTCCAAGAAAGGTTTCTTGTCTCCTTTACATGGTGCTTGACGCAGTTCGAAAAAGATCCTGGCGCTTATTCGAGTTTCTCGATCATCTGGCATTATAAATGGTTCATCAATCAAATTTGGCGCTTCCCGCAATTTGGCGCTGCCCAGATCGTATTAATATTTGATGATTTCAAGGCAAAATGCTTACAATACGGACACAGCCTGCGTCCCTATTATCAATGCCAGCACCGCTATGCGCTCTCGAGAGGCGATTTGGGAGAGGCACAGAAGTATTACGAGCTCTGGCGCAAAACAGCGAGGGACGGCATGTCAGATTGCAGAGCATGCGAACAAAATAGCTTCGGCTATTATCATTTTACAGCTGGCAGATACCGCCGCGGGCTGCAGACGATGAAGCCGATCATGGATGGCCGAATGACTTGTAAAACCATCCCTCAAAACACGTACAGCCATTTGCTACTACCGCTCCTCGAGACCGATCAAGCAGATGAGGCGGTGAAGATGGCGAAGAAAGGAGCACGCCTATTAAATGGTCCTGGTTTCCTGACGGAATACGGGAGCTTCCTTGCTTATTACACCGTAACGGACATTAACAAGGCGGCGAAGTGGTTTGAGAATACCATCAGCTTTGCGATGGAAACGAGGGTCGGGTGGGATCGCTTCTTGTACATGAGCTCAGCTCAAGCCTTTCTGCAATTATGGCAGCAGCAGAAGCGGCGCCGTAAGCTTAAAATTAGCAGTGAGCTATCATATGAGCAGTTAAAACAGGAAACCGAACAGCTTGCCCTTGCTTTTGATCAAAGGAATCAAAATAATTATTGCGCGGAGCTGCTTGCGCAGAAGCTGAAGCAGGTAGAAAAGCTGAGCCGCATTTAATCCGTTTGTTGACGTATAGTGAATGGAAGTGGTTCAATTGAACGATCGGCTGCAGAGTGCTTATTTACCTTTTATTTTTGGTGAATGGTCCTCCGTATCAATTGAAATAACAGAGTAACGGTAGTGAAGGAGCTGCGTTATGCTATTCGTTCTTATCGCATTGTGGGCTATTGCAGCCATCATATGGCTTTCCGATCGGAGAGCATCCGTTAATCATTGGCTGGGCGCTGTCGCGTTCAGCGGAGGAGCGGGTGCGCTTGCTGCCGTGTTGGATCTGCAATGGCTGCCTGCAGCGGCGGAAGCTGGGATGAATGAGGTTGCGCAGCAGCTGCTTTACCGTTTGCAGGCGGTCTCCTCACTCATTTCGTATTATGGATTGCCCTATTCCTTCGTTTTATTCGCGATTGCGTATCGGCCTGTTCGTTTGTCTAAGCGTTTTCAGGGGCTATTGCCTTTCCTGCTGCTTATACCAATCGTTTTATGTGTCGTATTTACCCCATTTTATACCATCGTCTACCCAATCTCGTTCAAAACTGTAGTCTGGTGGGCAGTGCCTTATATTTTGTACGGGGCAGTTCAGGTTCTGCTGAAGCGTCAGCTTCACGCCTCCTTTTCACGTACGCACTGGATCATATGCTCAGCTGTTCTTCCGCCGGTCATGTTTTGCATGGTCATGAATTACGTGCTGCCAAGCTTCGGGATGCTGCGCATGTGGGTCTATAATACGTGGATTGTCGGGCTAGGGGTTACCGTATTTGTTATTGCGTTGTTTACATACGGATTCATGGGTGTGCGCGTCAATATCGATCGTCGGAGATATGATTCCACGCTTAGAGCGGTCACGTCAGGAACGGCTATTCTCAACCACGCAATCAAGAATGATGCTGGGAAAATGCGGCTGTTCTCGGAGAAGATGAAGGCTTATGCGGTTGCTACGGATCAGCAAGAACTGCTTGCCGATATTGAAACGGTGCTAAACGCTTCACGTCACATGCAGGAGATGCTTCAACGAGTCCATCGGCGCACGGAAGATCTGGTGCTGCGTGTCGAGCCCGCGGATTTGGCAGCGCTTATCGAGCAGACTATAAAGGGATACGAACCTGTACTTGGCCAAATTAAGCTGAGTACTTCCCTCAGCCAAGGTTGGATCTGTCGCATTGATCCAGCGCAAGTAAGTGAAGCCTTAGGCAATATCGTTGCTAATGCCCTTGAAGCGATGAAGGGTAAAGGTGAGCTGTTTATCCAATTAAGCGAGACAAAACGTGAGCTTATCATCGAAATAAAAGATTCAGGCCCTGGAATGAGCAAGAGTGAAATGACCAAGGTTCTCGAGCCCTTCTATACGACCAAAAGCGGCAGCGATACGAATTTTGGCCTGGGGCTGCCCTATGCCTATCATGTCATGCGAAAGCATAAAGGCTTTCTCAATCTTAGAAGCAAGCCGGAGGCCGGGACTTCTGTTTATTTGACTTTTCCTAAACGAGCAGTCCAAGCAGGAAAATCAGAATAAGAATAAATTCATGAAAAAGGGAGGGAAATAAATGGATAATATTCGGGTATGGATTGTAGAGGATGACCTCGATTGGCTTCGCGGTTTAGTTGCCTATATCGATAAAGAGCCGGATATGAAGGTCATTTGGACTGCCAGCAAAGCCGAAGACGTAAGGCAAGCCTTGCAGGAGGGAATACAGCAAACCTTGCCGCCTGATGTAGTGTTGATGGATATCATGCTGGAGGGCCGTCCGGAGGGTGTTTTGCTCGCCGAGGAGGCCTCAATAACGGCTGGAGCAAAGGTTATCATGCTTACCTCGATGGAGGAAAAAGATCTTATCTTTCGCTCCTTTCAGGCAGGGGCCATAGATTATCAGATCAAATCCGATTTCGAAAGCTTGCCGGATGCAATCAGATCAGCCTCTCGAAGCCAATCGCCCATTAACGCGGCCGTTGCGGAACGCATGCGGGAAGAGTTCCGAAGGCTGAAGCAGCTTGAACGCGAATTTGAGGCCAAGAAGCTTGGTGATCTTATTACCCCGTCGGAACTGCAGCTGCTTGATTTAATTGATCAAGGCTACACGCAGCCGCAAATTGCCGATAAGCTGGTCGTATCCATACGCACAGTCAAAAATCATGTCAATCATATTTTAAAAAAGCTGAATCTGAGCGGTTCGCGCGAAGCAGCAAATAAAGCCAAAGAAATGGGCTTATTTCATAAGAAGAATGACGAGGATAGTACCATATAAAGTTGGTACTATTTTTTTTATGCCATTTTTTACAAAATGAAGCTAAGAAGTATGAATATAAAAATGGAAAGGGAGGGCAGTCATCATGGCATTTGAGATGTTTTCGGCTGCACATTATGCGGCATTGGCTGTATTTATCGCAGCATCTGTTTTTATCGTTATTTTCAGAAAGCATATGCGCAAGCCGAAGCTGAATCAAGCCATGCGCTATGGACTGGCAATCCTGCTCCTATGCAGCGAGATTTCGCTTCAGCTTTCTTACGTTCTTGAACATCGCTGGGGGATTGGCTCTCTGCCGTTCCAGCTGTGCAGCTTGATGGTGCTAATAAGCGCGTTAGTGCTGATAAAGAAACGCGAAGGTTTTTATGATTTGCTGTTTTTTCTTGGAAGCATGGGCGCGCTGCAAGCCTTGTTAACGCCGAATCTAGACGAGGCTTTTCCACATTTCCGATATTTCCACTTTTTCATTGCGCATATCGGCATTATCGGCTCCACATTGTTCATTATGGCTGTCGAACGATACCGACCAACCTTTCGATCGGTGCTGCGGGCTATGCTTTGGCTGCATGTCCTCGCCATACCGGCGGCAATCACAAACAGCATCACCGGCACAACGAATTTTATGTTCTTGGCGAATAAGCCAGGCACCGCCTCCTTGCTCGATTTACTAGCACCTTGGCCTTGGTATTTGCTGCAGCTTGAGGTCATTGCCTTTGTTTGTTTCGTTCTGCTGTATGCAGCCGTAAAAGCACTGGACTATTGGCGGGGCAGACTTGACGGGAGAACTCAAATGAATAAAACGGAGGAAGAGAAATGAAGGAAATCGTGTATAAGCATTGGACCTCACTGCTGGGCGTTTTATTCGTCATGACTGCGTTTATTACCTTGTTCAAATATTCGGTGGAACAGGGATGGATAACGGAAGCGATGAAAATAGGCTTTGGGCTTTTAGGCGGGGCAGGCATTAGCGTTATTGGCTTAAAACTGGCAAGCCGGGTGCCTCGAAATCCGATCGGCGAGATTATGATCGGGATGGGCGCATGTATTTTATATGCCACCTTTGCGTTTGCCGGCATTTATTACCGACTTTGGGATCCCATGACGATCCTGCTTGGAATGAGTGCAGTTACGATTGGTATTTCGTTATATGCCTTCAAGTATCAAGCTAGATTGCTGATGATCATGGCTATGTTGGGTGGTTTGTTGTCTCCGCTGCTTATGCGGCCGGAAACAGATCAGGTTTTTGCTTTATTTCTATACATGCTTGTACTTAACGTCGCTTTCTTTTTTCTCAGCATAACCCGCGGATGGCATGAGCTTCGAATCATTAGCTTTATTGGCTCATGGCTGATGTATATCGTTTATTTTATCCATTACGACCCATCGACCGAAGGCTTGTGGAGCATGCCAATTCGTTATGCGTTAGCCGCGTTTCTTTTTTATACGATCGGCTTAATGATTTCCTCGTGGCGAAATAAGTTGATCTTCGAAGGGACCGATCTTTACCTTAATGGAGTTAACGGTATATTGTTTGGCTTCTGGGCATTGCTGATTTTGCAAGGCGAGGTGCCTTATGGCTACGTACTTACTTTTATCGGCATTGTCTACATGCTGGTCAGCTTCGTCATTTATCAAGCAATAGCTAAGATAACTCCCTCAGCAGCCGGCTTTTTTCTAGGAGGGTTGCTGCTGCTTCTCGTCTCTTTGAGCAGTATTGGAGGCGGTTATGATTCCAAACCTTTGGTTACGGTACTGCTATGGGGCATCATTGCCGTACTTGCCGCTGCGATAGGTCATGCGAAAAGTTGGCAGCTGCTTAGCTTGAGCTCGCTTGTTACCTGGTTTGTGGTGGGCTGTTATTGGTATGTCGTGACTTGGGATACGCCTCGTGGCGAGTGGTTCGGCATGTATATTCCATTCTTGAACTGGGGAGCTTTCGCTTGGATTCTGCTTGCGGCGCTTGGTTTTTATTTCTCGAGAAAGCTGATCATTCCTCAGCTTACAGATCAAGCTAATATCATTTTGGCACGAGTTTATGCGCTGCTAGCCCATTTAATCGTAGGCGGATTGTTGACAAGACAAATTGAAAATATTTTTACAGAATATATGCCGGATTCTTCTACCGTTTACTTGGCATTGGCTTTATCCGTATCATGGGGCTGCTATTCGCTGCTGCTCATTTTATGGGGTGCTTTTTATCGGGAGCTGTTGTTCAAATGGTTTGGTTCCGCTGTCCTGCTGATTGTTGCAATCAAAGCCATATTTATGGATTTGAGCGGGCAAGAAGCGCTTTATAAAGTAGGGGTGCTGCTGACACTTGGAGCAATTTCGTTTTTTGTGACATGGATTAATGGGAAATGGCGTATGCGTGACGGTGAAGCTGCGAGTTTAACGGATGATGCTGTCCATGAATCATAATTCTGAACGTGATGGGGATAATGTATCTGTTCGGCTTGACTTTATGTTGATAATAATATAAAGTTACTTACATAAAGTAATTGAGTTAGATGGGCTATGAACTCGCATTCGATAACATAACACCACAATTGGGAGGCAGGAAAAATAATGACATCACAAGCATTTTTGGAAGCAGTAAAAACAAGACGTACGATTTACGGGATCAGCAAAGAGTCTGTAATTTCCGATGAGAAAATCGTAGAAATCGTACAAGACGCGGTATTGCACACGCCGTCCGCATTTAACTCCCAGAGCGCGCGGGTAGTCGTGCTGCTTGGCGAAAATCATGATAAGCTGTGGGATATTACGACAAATACGCTGCGGGCAATCGTTCCAGCCGATCAATTCGAGCCCACCGAGCAAAAAATGGGTGCTTTCAAAAGCGGGTACGGCACGGTGCTGTTTTTCGAGGATAAGAACGTCGTTAACGGCTTAATGGAAAGCTTCCCGTCTTACGCGCAAAACTTCCCGATTTGGTCGCAGCATTCTTCAGGCATGCATCAATTCGTAGTATGGACAGCGTTAGAAAATGAAGGCTTTGGCGCTTCGCTCCAGCACTATAATCCGCTGATTGACGAAGAAGTTAAGAAAACGTGGTCATTATCCGATTCTTGGCAGTTGGTTGCTCAAATGCCATTCGGCAAACCGACAGCGGCGCCGGGCGAGAAAGCTTTCCAACCAATCGAAGAGCGTGTGAAGGTATTCAAGTAAGCAGCTGCTTTTGATACCTTGATCTCACCATCAAGACCGTTCCTTTTTTCTAGGAGCGGTCTTTTTTTTGGCTTGAAGGATGAACAGCATTTACTGGTCAATGCTGGTGGAAAGCTCTATAATGGAGATGGTTTTTATGCCTGAAGCGGTAAAAGCGAGTAAGGAGTGTAATTTGTGATAAAAGCGGTTTTTTTCGATTTGGACGATACATTATACGATCAGCTACAGCCTTTTCTGATGGCGATAAAGACTGCTGGCATAGGCGGGCTTTTTAGCGATAGAGTGCAAAAAGAAGATTTATATAAACGGTTAAGACGGCATAGCGACCGTTTGTGGGAGCGGCATGTAAGCGGGCTAATGTCGCTGGAGGAGCTTCGTATCGAACGGACTGCCGCAGCCTTTTTGGATTTCGGAATAAACATATCGGAACAGACCGCCTTGCAGCTGCAGCAACACTACGAGCGGGAGCAGAAGCAAATCCGTCTGAGAGAAGGAGTGGAGCCGTTATTTGAGCAGCTCGAAGCATGCGGGATTCGTATTGGCTTGATCACGAACGGTCCCGTTGAGCATCAAATGATCAAAATAAGAGCGCTTGGGCTATTGAATTGGATGAACGAACAAGCGATATACATCTCGGACGGAATAGGCATCGCGAAACCTGATCCAGAGGTGTTTCACCATGTCCGTTTGCAATCCTGCTGTGAGCTGGAGCAGCTGGTTTATGTCGGTGACGCTTGGCATAATGATATTGTGCCGTCCTACCGGGCAGGCTGGAATTCCATTTGGTTAAATGGCAGATTGCAGCAGCCGGGTGCGGTGGAAAGTGACGTGGAATATGTGGAATGTCGGACGATCAATGAGATAATGCCCCTCATTCCTTCCAACGGCAAAAGTGAAACTGGCTGTTTGCTCTAAAAAAATGTACAATGAAAACCGATAAACTATAATAATTGGATCATTCGTACAAACACATAAACAGACAGCCAGGAGGATATCATGAGTATTGACCCTCGTATTATTAAGACATTATTGCAGCTTCAGCTTGCTCCAAGCTTAGATTTAAAGGTTGCTTCTAACCCGCTGCAAGCTGCTTCAGGGGATGGCTCTGCTTCCTTATTCGATACTCTTTTATCACAATATATGTCGGACAGCGCATCAGAGGAAGAAACGGCGGCGCAGGTCTTGCCTGCGGATGCGCTTGCCCAGCTTCAATCGCTTAACGGCCTAACGAATATTTCCTATAGCAGCGAAGGGGATTCGAACAGCGCTCCATCCGCCTATGATGATCTTATCCAACAAGCATCAGCCAAATACGGTGTCGACCCCTCATTGATTCAGGCCGTAATCAAGACCGAATCCGGGTTTAATGCGGATGCGCAGTCAGGCTCTGGCGCCAAGGGGCTGATGCAGCTCATGGACGGTACGGCCAGAGGACTAGGTGTCACCAATTCATTTGATCCCGCGCAAAATGTTGATGGCGGAACTAAATATTTGTCCATGCTGCTAAAGAAATACAACGGGAATGAACAGGTTGCATTAGCGGCATATAATGCCGGTCCGGGCAGGGTTGACCGTACGGGCATTAGAACGAACGAGCAGCTGATAGAAAATCTCGAATCACTTCCGGAGGAAACCCAGCGATATGTCGCTAAAGTGCTTCAAGCGAAGTGATACGGCAGCAATAAGATCACGGTTTAGCTCACTGCCCCAAAGGCTGGAGCAATCGATGATCTTTTTCTTTTTTGCAAAGGAGGGAGTATTATTATGTTATATTTTGATCATTGCGCCTCAACTCCGCCCTACGATGAAGTCGTGCAAACGATGATGGAAGTGATGAAGTCCGTTTATGCAAATCCGTCATCCCTTCACCGTGCCGGCGCCGACGCGGATAAATTAATCGAGCGCTCGCGCTCCGTTTTTGCTGAGCGGCTGCAAGCATCGCATGGCAATTGGTTATTTACATCAGGTGGAACAGAGTCCAATAATCTGGCTATAAAAGGGGTCGCACGCCAATATGCCGGCCGTGGAAAACATTTAATAACGACTCAAATTGAACATGCATCGGTTTATGAATCGTTCGCGCAGCTCGAGCAAGAAGGTTTTCGGGTCACGTATTTACCTGTAAGCAAAACAGGGCATGTGCGGATCGAGCAATTGGAAGACGCTTTGACGGAAGAAACGATTTTGGTCAGCATCATGCATGTTAACAATGAGATCGGAACCATTCAGCCTATTGAGCAAATCGGCAGGCTGCTGCAGCGTTTTCCAAAAGTAATATTTCACGTTGATGCGGTTCAAAGCATAAGTAAGCTGCCTATTCAGATTAAAGACTGGGGCATTGACTTACTCAGCGGATCATCCCATAAGCTAAGAGGCCCTAAAGGTGTAGGTTTTTTGTTTGTTCGCGAAGGCGTTTCACTTTATCCGATGCTTACAGGCGGGACGCAAGAAAACGGATTTCGTGCAGGAACGCAGAACGTGCCGGCCATTGTCGCTTCTGCGAAGGCGCTTCGAATGTCAATGGAGTCGATGGCGCAGCGAGAGAGCAAGATGATACGGCTGAAGCAAATGCTCGTTAAGCTAATTGGGGAGATACCTGAGCTAAAGCTCAACGGAGCAGAGCCGGCCGCCTCACATATCATACATTTCTCGTATCCGGGCATGAAGCCTGAGGTTGTCATTCATATGCTGGAGCAGCATGGTATAATGGCATCGACCAAATCGGCTTGCTCCTCGAAGGATGATAAGCCGAGCCGCGTGCTGCTGGCCATAGGCGCAAGCCATGAGCAGGCAGCAGGAGGCGTTAGAATTAGTCTTGGAGATGAACATGAGGAGCGGGATATAACCGCTTTGGCAGCAGGCTTGCGCCATGTTGTCGAGCAGTTGAAGCCGCTTGAGAGGAGATTGACTTAATTTTGCTTTACGATCAAATTGTTCTCCGCTACGGAGATTTAATGGTAAAAGGAAGAAACCGCAATAAATTTGAAAAGAGAATGCTTGAGCAGGTAAAGCAAGCGTTAATTCCTTATGAAAATATTACTTATTTTAAATCATTCGGACGTTTGTTTGTTAAGCTGAACGGCCACCCTTTTGAGCCGATTGCAGATCGCTTAAAAGATTTGTCCGGTATCGTATCTTTAAGCCCGGTTGTAAGCACGGAGCTGGATCTTGAGGAAATAAGGGCAGCCGCGCTTGCACTGATGCAAGCATTGCCGGAGAAGCCTGCCACTTTTAAAGTAAGCGCCAAGCGCGCGTGGAAGAAGTTCCCTCATAATTCACAAGAAATGAATCACCTGGTGGGAAGCCATGTACTTCGCGCCATGGCGGATCTAAAGGTGAACGTGAAAAAACCGGATGTCGAGCTGCGCGTTGATATCCAGGAGGAAGCAGCCTATGTATTCTATGACGTTATAGAAGGCGCCGGCGGCTTTCCTTTCGCATCAAACGGGAAAGCCTTGCTCCTGCTTTCCGGCGGCATTGACAGCCCTGTAGCAGGCTGGCTGGCGCTGCGCAAAGGGCTGGAAGTAGAGGCCGTACATTTTCACAGCTACCCGTTCACCAGCGAGCAAGCAAAGGATAAGGTTGTCGAGCTGGCTAAACGGCTCTCGTATTTTAGCGGTGAGCCCATAAAGCTTCATCTGGTGCCTTTTACCGAAATTCAAACGACTTTGGTGCAGGCGAAGAGCGATAATCTCATTATCACGTTGATGAGGAGAGCGATGCTGCGCATTACGGAGCAGCTTGCCGAGCGCAATGGAGCGAGCGGTATCGTTACAGGTGAGAGCCTGGGCCAGGTGGCAAGCCAAACGCTGCCGAGCATGAATGTGATTGGACGAGCAACGGATCTTCCGCAGCTTAAGCCATTAATCATGATGGACAAGCATGAAATCATTCGTTTGGCGGAGAGAATAGGCACGTTTGAAACGTCKATTTTGCCTTACGAGGATTGTTGCACGTTATTTTTGCCGAAATCGCCCAGCACGAATCCGAATCTCAGAATTGTTGAGAAGATTGAGTCGCTCATCCCGAATTATAAACAGCTGCTAGCTGCTGCCGTCGAAGGAACGGAGGAGCTTCTGCTCACTCCGCAGCTTGAAACCGCTGTGCAAACTGCAGGCGAAGACAGCTGGTTTTAATGAAGTTAAATCGACATTTTCAGAAGGTAATTTACCTTTTGAGAATGTCCTTTTTTTACATAGGCAAAGGTTGCTCCCTCATTTCCGGCTTCAACACGCTCATTGCATGTTCAAGCATGATGGATATAATGGGGATAATGAAAAAAGCAGCAGAAAGGCTGGATTGAGAGGGGACAGACTGTGTTTTATTCGCTTAAAAGCCGTTTGATCGCTATCTTTTTTTTACTCTTCGTCTTATCCTTCGTCACGATGTCTATTCTTCTGTTCAACCAATCGCGATCGATTATTCGCTCTTATATTGAATCCTCGGCATTAGAGAAAATGGATGAATACGGCTCTTATATTGATATGGTGCAAACACAAATTTACGATTTAGCTTCTATTGTATTTAATAGCGATATTACAAACAATTGGGATGCTGCAGTCTCTGACAAGGCCTCGTCGGAAGGGGAGAAAAACATCGCCCACTACCGCATGAGCCAGTTTTTAACGCAGACAACAAATAGCTACTCGAGTGTTTCGAGTGTTGCGGTTTACCGCCAGGAGGGCATGTGGGTCAGCAGCGGAAATTTAGTTGAGATGAATCCTTCTTTTTTGCAGGAGGAGTGGTACCGCGATTTTAAAACCAAAGACGAGTATTGGATCCCGGCTCACACCGATGCGGCTGAAATTCGAAATAACAATAAGCATCCCGTCATCAGTATGCTAATGCCCATAGGTTCATTTGAGCCGTCTTTGACCAAAAGTGTGATGAAGGTAAATGTAAGCGCAGACTATTTCCTTGAACCGCTTGGGCGTATTCACCTTGGAGAGAGCGGAACGATTTATTTATTGGATCAGTTCGGCAAGCCGATGCTGTCTCAAAACGAATACAGCGTCCATTCGGATATGGTGCGCCAGGTGGAGGAAATACGAAGCGGTTGGAGGAAGCAAGGTGTTGTGTACTTGAATAACGAGCTCGGAGAGAAGACTATTTTAGTTTATAAAAAACTGTCACAGACGAATTGGATGCTTGTTGGTTTCGTCTCGGAGGAGGATTTGTATTCGCAGCTCTTTCGCCTGAGAAATACGATTTTGATCGTCGCCTCGGTCCTGCTCCTGTTGTCTTTAATTCTTGCAACTTGGCTTTCGTACGGCATTACAAAGCCTCTCTCACGACTGGTGCTCGCTATGAGGCATGTTCAAAGAGGAGATTTTGTTCATGCAGAGAGCCGATTGGCACCTGTGAAAAAGGTTCGGAATGAGGTTGGCTTCGCGACGGAGACATTCCGCAATATGGTCATTCAGCTGCGACAGCATATAAAGACAGAATTTGAACTGAAGCTTTTGAGGCAGCAGGCGGAGTATAAGGCGCTGCTTATGCAAATAAACCCGCATTTTCTTTTTAATACGCTTGAGCTCATGAGCAGCTTGGCTATGCAGCGACGTACGGATGATACCGTAGCGGTTATCGAGTCACTTGGGAAAATGATGCGTTTCTCGCTTAAAATTAGCGATGATCTCATTAAGCTGGATGAAGAACTGGTGTATGTCCGCTATTATATGTCGATATTGAAAATCCGGTTTGGCGACCGTCTGAACATTAAGCTTGAAGAAGAGGGCGAGCTTGGAAGACTGACAATGGTGAAGTTCATTATTCAACCGCTGATTGAAAATGCCGTTAAATACAGCTTCATGCATCAAACAGAGGCTATCGTCAGCATTAGAGTGAAATATATCGATGGCCGAGTTCATCTCATTGTCTCTGATAATGGACCGGGTATTTCGGCTGAACAGAAGCAGCAGCTGCTTGAACGTCCAGCTTCCATTCAGCTAGAGCAAATTCTCACTAGCCGAAACAGTCAGATCGGACTGGGAAATGTCCTCTCCCGCTGCCGTTTGTATTACGAGTCTCTATTTGAAGTTCATATTGATTCGAAAATTGGCGAGGGCACGACAATCGAGCTAATACTACCTGCACAGGAGGAGCGCCAGCATGTACCGAGTATTGATCGTGGATGATGAGCAGGAAATTAGACAAGGTCTAAAGCTCAAGGTAGATTGGGAAAATCTTGGACTTCGAATAGCCGGAGAAGCTTCAAACGGCGTCGAAGCGCTGGAAAGGCTCGCTAACGAAGCCATTGATATCGTAATAACGGATATGAATATGCCGATAATGAATGGAATGTCGTTTCTTGATACCTGTCATGAGCAGTATCCATCTCTGCGTTTTATCGTCATAACAGGTTATGAGGATTTTCAGTATGCTAAGGCGGCGATTCGAAATCAGGCTCGGGATTATTTGCTTAAGCCTGTTGCTAGAAGCGAGCTGACGACAGCATTAACGAACGTGAAGCAGGAACTGGACAAGGAACGTCACAATCAGGACCAGGCTGCTTTGATACAATGGAGGCTTTCCCAATATTACAAAGAGATGAAGGAGCATTTCATCGTTCATCTTGTGAAAGAGGAGATCGATCAAGCGAGCGTTATTAAGGATCGATCCCGATTGTTCGAGCTGGACGCTTGGGAAGCGCGTGAGGTGAAATTTATTACCGCGGGGCTAAAAGAGCATGTGATCTCAAGCAGCTCGATAGAACGTACGCCGGATAAGTTCCGTCTTCCGTTTGATATCATATCAAGGGAATGCGCAGAGAAGTTCCAAGGCTCAATTGAGGCCTTTCGCGACGCTAGTTATCCCGGCTTAATGCATTTCGTAATAAAGGCGAATGAAAGTATCGAACGGGAGTTTATAGAAGAGCTTCATCATAATGTGAGAACCTTTATGGACTTTGAGGTTAAAGTGGGCATCGGGCAATCGGTGGCGGGCTTCAAGCAGTGGAAGGAAGGGTACATTAACTCTTTGCTAGCGTGGAATTTGCCATCGGATAATGTCACTGGAAATACGAATGGCCAAGAAGGGCAAGCTGCGCTTCCTGAACATACCATAAAGGTTATTCAACGTTATTTGGCTCGCGGAGAGCTTGCATCCTTTGAAGCAGCCATTAGGGACGAATTGCAGCAAGCCGTCGTATCTCAGCTGCGCTTTGTTAAAGTGATATTCCAGCTGTATTTGATGCTCGAGCCAATGGCTCAAGAATCAGGAATAAACCTTGAGAGCGGGGAACAGCTGTGGTTAAGACCCGAAATGACATTAAGTTTTGATACCGTTGAGAAGGCTGTGCGGTTCCTGATGCGGATAGCAGGAAAAATTGAGAATAAGCGGCAAAGCGAATCTGAAGAGACGGATCCTTCTATGATTCTAGCCGCGCAGCATTTTATCGATGAGAATTATATGTATGATTTGAATTTGACGTTAATTTCAGAGAAGTTTAATTATAACTCGTCTTACTTTTCCGAAATGTTTAAAGCAAAGGTAGGCAAGACCTTTATTCAATATTTAAATGAGGTGCGTATGGCGGAGGCGATTCGGATGCTTAAGTCCACTACGCTTAGCCTTTGGGATATTGCGGAGCTGACAGGATTCTCAAACGCCAGTTATTTCAGCTCCAAATTCAAGCGTATGTACGGCATGAACCCCTCCGAATTCCGGCAGCAGTCATCTGAAAAAATTGATAGCGAATACCCGAAAAAATAGCATTCTATCTCTTTTACCTCTCCCTTATGATGGAACTACATCACTAAGAGAGGGGTATTCGCGATGAGAACAAGCCGCAAACCGCTTGCTAATCAACACAATTTAACAGCATATACTTTTTTGCTGCCGTGGCTGATCGGTTTTTTCTTTCTAACGCTTGGACCGATGCTCGGTTCGTTATATCTGTCGCTTACCAAGTACAATTTGCTAACACCGCCGCAATGGATTGGATTTGCCAACTACCTAGAAATTTTTAAAGAAGACGATACCTTCTCAGGCTCCTTGTGGCTAACCATCAAATACGTGTTTATTTCCGTGCCTCTTCGGCTAATCTTCGCGCTTCTGGTCGCCATGGTCTTAAACAAAGGAATCCGAGCGCTAGGCATTTACCGGACGATATATTATATTCCTTCTTTGCTAGGGGGGAGTGTCGCAATAGCAATCGTCTGGAGACAGATTTTTGATGGCAGCGGTTTGGTGAACCAATTTCTTGGGTGGTTCGGGATTCAAGGGCCGTCATGGATTTCCCATCCCAGCTATATTGTGTACACCATAATTTCCTTGTCCATTTGGCAGTTCGGGTCAGCCATGGTCATTTTTCTTGCAGGTCTAAAACAGGTGCCGGCTGATCTTTACGAAGCGGCTCAAGTGGATGGTGCGAATAAGGTTCGACAATTTTTCCGCATTACATTGCCCATGCTGTCACCCGTTATCTTCTTTAATTTAGTTATGAGCATCATTAATTCATTCCAAGCCTTTACGCCTGCATTTGTTATTGGTGACGGTAGGGGAGGCCCGCTTGATGCGACGATGTTTTATACCTTATATCTTTACATGAAGGGCTTCTCGTTCTTCGATATGGGCTACGCATCGGCATTAGCCTGGATTATGCTGCTGATTATCGGCGCCTTTACTGCATTAATTTTCGCGACATCGAAATTTTGGGTATTTTACGGCGACAGCAAGGAAGGGAGGTAACGGAGTCATGCAGACAAAACGGATAAATGGAGCCGTTAAGCACACACTCATTATCATCTTCGGTTTCGCGATGCTGTATCCTGTGCTTTGGCTTATAAGCAGTTCTTTTAAGCCTAACGAGCTGATTTTCACAGAACCTGGATTATGGTCGAGTTCGTTCACATTAGACAACTACCTAAATGGCTGGCGAGGCTTCCAAGGTGTCGCATTTAGCAAATTTTTCGCAAATTCTTGGTTGATTTCCATTCTAAGCGTGCTTGGAAACGTGATTACCTGCTCTTTTGCGGCGTATGCCTTTGCAAGATTGAATTTTAAATTTCAAAAGATATGGTTCTCATTAATGCTTGTGACGATTATGCTCCCGTATCATGTTACGCTTGTCCCGCAATACGTCATCTTTAATGAGCTTCAATGGATTAATACTTACTTTCCGCTTGTATTGCCAAAATGGCTTGCGCATGATTCCTTTTTTATCCTTATGATGGTTCAGTTTATTCGCGGAATTCCAAGAGAGCTTGATGAGAGCGCGACGATCGACGGCTGCAATCAAAGGCAAATTTATTTCCGAATCATAATGCCGCTGCTCGTACCGGCCTTAATTTCCGCCGCTATATTCACCTTTATCTGGTCATGGGATGATTTCTTTAGCCAAATGATTTATTTAAGCGATATTAAGCTGTTTACCGTACAGCTGGGTATTCGGTCTTTATTTGACCCTACTGGCCAATCGGATTGGGGAGCCCTGCTAGCTATGTCTGCACTATCACTCGTTCCGATTACACTCATCTTCTTGATTTTCCAGCGTTATTTCTTAGATGGAATCGCGACTACAGGGTTGAAGTGAGTGATGGTTCACAGAAAGAGACTACCGAAAAATTTGATAACGAAAACCCGAAGGAATGAAATTCCGAATGGTTGGAAATAAGGGTAGCATTTGAAGTGAAAGCGAATTCACATTAGGTTATAGGGGGATTAAAATGAAACATAGGTTACTTCTATTGGTATTAGGGCTTTTGATGGTGTTTACGGCTGCTTGCTCCGGCGGTACAAGCAGTGGCGGAGCAGCAAGCGATGAGAGCGGTGCAAACTCAGGGGAAACAAGCGGCTCTCAGCAAGTTGAACTGCGCATTATGTGGTGGGGAGATCAAAAAAGAGCAGATATTACAAATGAAGCACTGAAAATATTTCAAGAGAAAAATCCAACAATCAAGGTAGTCGGCGAATTTGCCCCATCGACAGGTTATTTCGATAAGCTTAATACACAGCTTGCATCGGGTACGGCTCCTGACATCTTTTTTCTCGGAGGAAACGTAGTGGATTACGCGAACAAGGAAGTGCTGCTTGACCTAACCCCTTACGTCGAGAAAGAGCTCGATCTTAGTGACATGGATCAATCCATGATTGAATACGGCACGATAAACGGTAAACTGCTACACATCTCCGCCGGTGCCAATGCTCGAGGAATCGTGGTTAATAAAACGTTATTCGAGAAGGCAGGTTTACCAGTGCCGGCTGACGGCTGGAATTGGGAAGACTTTGCCCGCATCAGTAAAGAAATTTCCGATAAGCTGGGCAAAGGTTTTTATGGAACCTATAACATGTCTATTGATGGCATGGACATTGGCTTAAAGCAGCAGGGGAAACAGCTTTATGATATGGATAAGGGGACGCTTGGGTTCGAAGAGGCTGACGCATTGAAATGGTTCCAATACTGGGATGCAACAACAAAAGCAGGAGGAGTTGTGCCTTCTGAGCTTCAGGTTTCAAATCCTCCAGGCGATACGAGCAAGTCATTGATTGTGACAGGAAAAGTCGCAATGAGCCTGATTCCGTCCAATCAATTGGCTGCACTGCAAGGCTTGACACAGGATGAACTTATTATGATACAGCTCCCAAGAGGCGATAAAGGAACAGGCGTGGTATTCGAGTCAAGTCAAGGGCTTTCAGGCTATGCAAAGTCTAAACACCCTGAAGAAGCAGCTAAGCTTTTGAGTTTCTTCATAAATGATCCCGATGTTGCCAAAATTTTAGGCAATGACCGCGGGGTACCTGTCACTTCGGCGAATCGCACGCTTCTTGAAAGCGGAGCTAATGCAGTCGAGAAAATTGTTTATGATTACACGAGCCGGGTTTCCGAGGCGACAAAGAAAGAGCCGTTCGCAGTCAGCTACAACCCACCGGGGTTCTCAGAATATTCAAAGCTCGCAGAAACAACCATGTACGAAATTGGCTTTGGACGCAAAAACGTAGAGCAAGCTGTAAAAGATTTTTATAACGGAACCTTGAAAATTTTCAATAATAATCAATAATCTATAAACACTTTTATGAATAGGCTGCCTCGCGGCAGCCTGTTTCATTTCTAACTTGAAAATGTTCAATTATTTTAAGAAAAGCGAGGCGACAATTGTGAGCGAATCATTGCTGAAGCAGCTGCGAGAGATTTCTATAGACAGCAAAATCGGACAGTTGAAAAAACCATCGGATAAAAAAAGCATAGAGGAATGGAAGAAATCCGGAATCCGGTTTACGACGCGTTCAGGCAAGTTAGAACAGGTCTATTATTCGGCATTGCGGACGCTGCTTGACTGCATTGTGCCGACTGGCGGAGAAGACCCTATTTTACACGAAGGCGGCATTTATCTCGGCTGTTGGCTCGAGAGTACCGGAACGATTAACGCTGAGCTGCTATCGCGTTTTATCCCTTCCGTTTCAGAAACGACATATCGGTCGTTTGCCGTTCATCAGCGCGAAGACGGCATGCTCCCCTACAAGGTGACCGAGCATGGGCCTGCCTATCGACAGATTCAGTTGGTAACGCCGCTTGCGCGCAGCGTCTGGAATCACTATAAACTCAATCATGCCAGCCAAGAGTTTTTACAAACGATGTACGAGGCAATGGCAAGGTACGATGATTGGCTGGTTACTTACCGTAATACGCGAGGCACTGGATGCATAGAAGCATTCAGCACTTTCGATACGGGGCATGATCTTTCCCCCCGTTTCTGGCATGTCCCTGACACCCCTCATCAAAATGATGCCACAAAGGTGAATCCGGACTCGCCAATTTTACCTTTTCTCGCACCTGACCTGACTGCCAATGTGTATTGTCAGCGGTTATATCTGGCGCGTATTGCGCAGGAGCTTGGTCGATCCGGAGAGGAATGGCTAAATAAAGCGGAGGATAGTCTAGAAAGCTTATACCGTTATTGCTTTGATGAAGTGGATCATTTCTTCTATGACCGTGATAGCAACGATGAATTTGTTCGCGTGCAATCAGATGTGCTGCTTCGTGTCATGGCCTGCGAGGTCGGAGACCGTTCATTCTTTGATACGATGCTGAAGCGTTATTTGCTGAATACAAGCAAGTTTTTTGCTAAGTATCCGTTTACCTCTATGGCGATGGATGATCCGCGATTTGATCCGTTCTCGAACTATAACAGTTGGGGCGGATCATCGAATTTTCTAAGCTTAATTCGGGCGCCTCATGCATTTGAGCATCACGGTCGACATGTGGAACTGACTTGGGTGCTGTATCCGATTCTCGCGTCCTTCACAAAAGCTGTGCGCTTCGCTCAGGCAGTCAGTCCGTGGACCGGAGATGAGGGCTTCACGGAGGCTTACTCACCGTCTATTCTTTGCTTGCTCGATTTCGTAGAACGTTTATGCGGTATTTTACCAACACCTGAAGGTGATTTGTGGTTTACGGGACTTGTTCCATACGATATGGACCATGGTGAAGAAATTACCGGCGAGACCGGGTATAGCCGAACGATTGACGGCAGCTCTTATGAGCTGCTGAATTTGAGGGAAGGCTCTGAGATTTATCGCAACGGCAACTCCCATATTCGCTTTCCCAGCGGAATACGAGTCATTACGGATCGAGACGGGAGACTTAGAAGCATCGTTGGTATGACTGTTCGAGTGGTAAGCGGATGCATTCAATATGACGGGAAAAACATTCAATTCCAAGTGAAGGGAAATGAAGTACTGTCTTATGATAGGGGGAAATTTATCGTTTCCTCCGATATCGGCATTGTGAATCCAAGTTATCGGTAAAGGAAAAGGAGGAAGCTTGTTGTGTTGAATAGCAAAGATATTCAGATTCGCGACCCTTTTGTGCTGCCTGTGCTAGAACAGAAGAAATACTATTTATACGGATGGAGGACATGGTATGGTATTCCGCACCTTCGATGGGCGTCTTATGCTCACCATTCATACGCCAAACCGCACACCGGAAGAAAGGCCGATTTTCGTGGAGATAACTGAAAGGGACGGTCAGATAGTGATCGTGAACCAGCTTTAATGTTAGGTGAAGCTGAGAAAGAAAAAAGCAGGAACCCCTTAATGGGATTCGCTGCTTTTTTCTTGCGCATTTTTCTTGTTCCGTGAGTTCGTCCACAAACCGGCTGCGATGGTGATAATGATTACAAGAATGACGAAAGCCCAGAAGTACAGCTGGTTTTCGAAAAATTCCTTGAATGCTTTTTCATGCGTAATCATCTTTGCGGCTGTGTAAGCGAGAACCGCAGAACCGACATAAACGATCCATTCGAAGCGGTTGATCAGCTTGATAAAGAGGGTACTGCCCCATACGACGACGGGGACGCTGATAATTAGGCCAAGGATAACAAGCAGCGTGTCCCCGTGTGCCGCACCGGCAACGGCGATAACGTTATCGATCCCCATTGCCGCATCAGCTATGATTATCGTTCGAATCGATTGCCAAAGCGTATTACCGGATTTAATCCCGTCATGCGGGTCTTCTTGTACAAGCAGCTTATAAGCAATCCATACTAAGAGCAGACCTCCGACAAGATTAAGCCAAGGTACATTTAGAAGCTGCACGACGAGAAGGGTGGCGATGATCCGTATACCGACCGCACCGGCAGTTCCCCAGATGACCGCTTTCTTTTGTTGATCCTTTGGCAGATTCCGAGCTGCCAGCCCTATTACAATGGCGTTGTCCCCGGCCAATATCAGGTCGATGAAAACGATGGTCAACAGGGCGGAGAAAAACTCAACTGAGAATAATTCCATAAGTAATTTCCCTCCTTCCATTAACTAACACTTCTTGAAGTCTACATTAAATACGGGCGGTAGAGAAGAGGGATTCATTTTTTTTTGGACATATTCCCCACAGCTTGTTCATACCTCTGATAGAGGGGGTGTGAAACGTGGACAGCCTTATAATATTTATCGAAATCGTGCTTATTAATGTATTGCTTAGCGGAGACAACGCCATCGTCATTGCCATGGCGAGCGGGCAGCTGCCGCCTGAGCAGCGCAAACGAGCCGTGTGGTGGGGCGCTGCTGCCGCTGTCGGCCTAAGATGTTTGTTGACCCTCGTAGCCATCAAGCTGCTCCAGGTGCCGTACTTACAGGCCATAGGAGCACTGCTCTTGCTTTATATCGCAGTGAAGCTGCTTGCAGAGGCAGGGGGGCAGCAAGATAATCACAACGTTAAAAAAGCGAAAACGATCGGTGCGGCAATCTGGACAATTGTTGTCGCTGATTTTGTCATGAGCTTAGATAATGTTCTGGCTATAGCGGCCGTAGCCGAGGGAGACCCTATTTTGATCTTGCTAGGCATAGCACTTAGCATTCCGATGATCATTTGGGGAAGCCAAATGCTGGGTACGCTGCTGCAAAAATTTCCGGCTCTTTCTTACATTGGAGCAGCGCTGCTCGCCTATGCAGCCGGAGAGATGCTCATGCATGATCCAGGCCTCGATCAGCTGCTATTTCACGGTTCCAAGACGCTTTCCGAAGCGGTTCCGCTGCTTTGCGTACCGCTTGTAATCGCGCTTGCAGTTGTCAAAAAGAAGCCAGTTTCAACATGATTATGACACGCTCCGTTCACGCAAAATAATGCGGAACGGTTTTTTTTTGTTCAGACCCCCGCTACGTACTGGTATTTTTGTCTCAGTTCCTATAAACTAATATAGATAAAAACTGTCGTCTTTCGTCGCAATATGCGATTGGCGTTGTAAGGAGCGGAACGCGAATGCCTAATAACAAATATTCCGCTGGAATTATTTTGCTGTTAGCCGGGGTCGTTATTTTGTTGGGCAAGTTAGGTGTATTCAGCTTTTTGGGCGCAATCTTCTGGCCGCTGCTCGTCTTGATTCCCGGAGTCCTTCTGCATGTGCTGTACTTCGGCAGATTAGTTCCGGCGGTTGTGCTTGTCCCAGGCGGAATGCTCGTCGTATATGCCCTGCTGTTTGTCGTTTGCAACCTTTTTGGATGGGATAGCTTGAAATATTTGTGGCCGCTGTTTATTTTTGGAGTGGCAGCCGGCCTTTACGAATATTATTTGTTCGGTTCATCCAGACCGCGTGTTGTACTCACGGCATCGATTGCGCTTGCTGCCGCATCGGCTGTGTTTGTCGTTCTTGTGCTTTTGTGGAGCTGGGGGATTTATGCGATTGCTGTTGCGTTAATTGCGGCAGGTGTTTGGATGATGCTAAGCAAACGCAGACGTTGGTAAGGAATTAAATAAAAAACAATTGGAGTGGATTACTAGTTATGCAAGCAAGAGAGAATTTACGGAATATCGCCATTATTGCCCACGTTGACCATGGTAAAACAACATTGGTTGACAAACTGCTACAACAATCAGGTACGTTTCGCGATCATGAAGCAGTACAGGAACGCGCAATGGATTCAAACGATCTTGAGCGTGAACGCGGTATTACGATTTTGGCAAAAAACACGGCAATCAATTACAAAGATTATTTGATCAACATCGTGGATACGCCTGGACATGCTGACTTTGGCGGCGAGGTTGAGCGTATTATGAAAATGGTTGACGGCGTGCTTTTGGTTGTCGATGCTTTTGAGGGCTGTATGCCGCAAACGAAATTCGTATTGCGCAAAGCGCTTGAATCGAATCAAACGCCGATCGTGGTTGTAAATAAGATTGACCGTCCGAACGCAAGACCGCAAGAAGTTGTAGATGAAGTGCTTGACCTCTTCATCGAGCTTGGAGCAAACGATGAGCAGCTTGAGTTCCCTGTAGTTTATGCTTCAGCGCTTATGGGTACATCAAGCCTCGATCCTGAGAAGCAAGATGAGAACATGGAAGCTCTTTACGAAACGATCGTAAGCAACATTCCATCACCTACCGAGGATATAACGCAGCCATTGCAATTCCTCGTTACGCTGCTTGATTACAATGAATACCTTGGCCGTATTGCCGTAGGCCGCGTCAACCGCGGAATTATTAAGCAAGGTCAAACCGTTGCGGTAATGACACGCGAGGGTGGCAATAAACAAGCGCGCATCGAGAAACTTTTCGGTTTCGTAGGACTTAAGCGCGTGGAGATTGAGGAAGCCGGAGCGGGCGATATCATTGCAATCGCAGGTATTCGCGAAATCAATATCGGTGAAACGATTGCTGATCCACAGAAGCCAGAAGCTTTGCCGGTTCTCAAAATCGACGAGCCTACGCTTCAAATGACATTCCTTGTTAACAACAGTCCGTTTGCAGGACGTGAAGGCAAATGGGTTACTTCCCGTAAGCTTCGTGAGCGCCTCTTCAAAGAGCTTGAGACTGACGTAGCGCTTCGCGTAGATGAAACAGACAGCCCGGATGCCTTTGTCGTTTCCGGACGCGGTGAGCTTCACCTAGGGATCCTAATCGAGAACATGCGTCGTGAAGGCTTCGAGCTTCAAGTATCCAAGCCTGAAGTAATTATCAAGGAGATCGACGGCTCGAAGAAAGAACCTTACGAGCGCTTACTAATCGATACGCCTGAAGAAAGCATGGGCCCTGTTATGGAAAGTCTAGGAACGCGTAAAGCAGAAATGCTTAACATGATCAATCACGGAAACGGCCAAGTTCGTTTAGAATTCAGAATTCCTGCACGCGGCTTGATCGGCTACCGTACACAATTCTTGACATTGACACGCGGCTACGGCATTATGAACAACGCATTTGACAGCTATGGTCCACTTGCGGGATCAGGCGTAGGCGGCCGTCACCAAGGCGTTCTTGTAGCGAGTGAAAATGGTACTTCCACTTTCTACGGTATGATGGGCGTTGAGGATCGCGGAATCCAGTTCTTGGAGCCGGGTACTGAAATCTATGAAGGCATGATCGTGGGCGAACATACCCGTGAGAATGACATCATCGTTAACATTTGTAAAGTGAAACAGCTGAACAACATTCGTTCTGCTGGTAAAGATGATACCGTAACGCTTAAAAGCCCGCGTCTATTCTCGCTTGAGCAAGCGCTTGAGTACTTGAATGATGACGAGTATTGTGAAATTACGCCGAAATCGATTCGTCTTCGCAAGAAGATCTTGAATAAGAGCGAGCGCGAGCGTGCGGACAAAAACCGTAAAAATGCTCAAGCAAGCGTTTAAGAGCTGAACTTTAAACAAACGTAAGGTTTTGCAAATGCAGAGCCTTACGTTTTCTTTGAAAATATGTGGGATTATAAGTGATGAAACTTATAATCCCACTTATATTTCACAGTGATACTCGCGCTGTGCAACTAATTGGCGGCGAAAGCCGTTTACAATTTCAGAAGGGGGATTAAGGCATGCAGGCATGGCTTAGCGACCATAAGCTCATTTCTTATCTGATTATTTTAGGTTTCACGATATACATATTCAATAAAGTGTTTCGTGCTCAGCAAAAGTTACCGTTGTTGAAAGAAATACTTGTATATGCGTTAATTGCGTTCGGTTCGTTCGTTCTCATGATTTTACAGGTGGATAAACTTCCGATTATTCAGTGTATGGGTGTAGCAGTCCTTATGATGTTAATGCTTCGGGGCCGTCAGCTATATGACAAATGGAAGGACCGCAAATCCGGCGGAAATGCACCTCAGAATACGGAGTCAGGCAAATGAAGCTGGAGGATGCTCTATTTAACTGGCTGCAGATTAAGCTCGTTGCAACGGCTCGCCAAGACGACCAAGCGGCGCTCGATACACTTGCTTTTTTTGAGCAGATATTAACGGAGGATCATGGCTTGACGGACTTTGCTATAACGAAGACCGACGATACGATGATTCATATAAAATATGAAAAGGATGGACGCGTTAAACTGCAGTTTTATCCTCGCGAACTGGGCGAACAGCTGCTCGCGGACATCGAATCGAATCCCAAATATAACTGAACTTGAAGGTGGAGCATATGAGTAAAGGATCGACGGCGTTACCTCCAAGAACGGGCTCACGCCAACCGGCAAAACCAAAAAAACAGAAGCCGCGCAAGAAACGCTCGGTGCTAAAAACATTCTTTGGACTGCTGTTTGCGTTACTCCTTATCGTGGCTGCGGGTCTTGCGTATCTCGTTTTTAAAGCAGATAATGCAGTTGACCAAATTTCCGCGCCTGCGGATACGGAGGTCGTTATTCCTGCTGGCGAGTCTGTAAAGGAGAAAGCTGTTGCAATGCTCTTGATGGGCATTGACGCGCGTTCTCACGGCGGCGGTTTGAATACGGACGTGATGATGGTAGCGGTATTTAATCCGAATTCAAAGTCGGCGACGGTGGTAACTATTCCGCGTGACTCGAACATCGATGTGGATGGTTATCGTGCACGCAAAGCGAATAGCTTTTATGCTGATTTTTATATGAACGCCCTTAATGAGAAGAAATTGAAAAAAGAAGCAGCTTATGCGGACGCCAAGCAAGAAGTGCGTAATGTAATGAGCGAACTGTTTGGTATTGACATAAAATATTCAGCAGTCATTAATTTTCAAGGTTTTGCAGATGTTGTAGATGCGTTAGGCGGCGTCGAAGTAGATGTCGATATGCGGATGAAATATAAAGATTCCGCAGATGGCACGAACATTGATCTTGAAGAAGGCGTTCAAGTGTTAAGCGGAGATAAGGCGCTTGACTTTGTCCGTTACCGGAAGTCCAATAACGGCAAGAATATGTCAAGTGACTTTGAACGAAACGCACGTCAGAGCCAAGTCATCGGCGCGCTAACGGACAAATTGAAGTCGTTTGACGGCGTGACAAAAATCGGTTCCGTGATCGAAGCCGTAGGGGCGAATTTAACAATGGATATGCCCTCCAAAGAAATCAAAAATATGATGACCACCTACTTGGGCATGAGTCGGGAGGATATCACCTTCATTCCGCTTGAGGGAACCTGGAGAAGTCCATATGTTTATCTGGACGATGCGAAGCTGGATGAAGCACGGGCTGCGCTGCAGGGAAAATTGGCTGAATAACCGTAGACTCTAGCTAATATGTTAGATATAATACATCTACAGAGGCCATTTTTGAAATCTGTTCAGAAGGAGGTCATGCGAATGACCAATACCGTATCCGTAGAATTCGAACTTGCGATCGAAGTTTTGCCAAAACAAGCATTCGTTCTATTGCCTAAGATCGATGCGGCTTCTGATGATTTGACCTCGAGCATTGCAAAAGGCGGGGACGCGATGAATAACGCCGCGTGCTTGTCCGCTGTTGCTGCGTGCGACAAACCGAATAAGAACCGTGCAGGGGACAACTTGGATGTACAAGTTTTCGCTGCAATGAAGAAAGCCTAGTGGTTAGCTCACTAGGCTTTTTGTGTCTTCAGGGCATCTTTACAATTTCTTATTCATTTTTGGAGCATCTTGCTTCTCTGGCTCCTGAGGCATGATATCTCGCGGCAGCTGTGGAATTAATCTTCCCATAATATCAGCCATTTCTTCGGCAAATCCGGCGATAGGTCTGCCGCGCTTAACATCGGCACCGATTTCATTGATTCGCTGGGACAAATCCATATCAGCTGTTACGAGAGCGTCTATGCCGTAAGGATCCTTGCGAAAGGCTTCTGCAACAGAGTATTTAATCGTCCCGACTCTAGAGCGCTCCATCTTGGCATCTACATCGATGCCGACAATAGCTGTATTTCCGAACACGACACAGTGCGCGTTCGTTACTCCTTCAATTCCTTTGGCCAACTGCTCCAGATGTGCCGCAACCTGCTCCGAGTTCTTAATTTCTTTTTTCCTTGGTTCGGTTTGCTGAGCCTGGACACGGCCATTATTTCGTGGAGAGGGTGATGTCTCATTACGTGCGACGGTGCTGCATCCTGTCGCTACAATCGCAACAATGATCGCTGAAGTAAGCCATTTGAACATGTTTGCCACCTCTTTTTTCTCGTTGAAAAACTAAATGTCACCAGTCCGCCATAGTTTACCCGCAGCAGCGTTATGCTATGTATGGCCTCTAAAGAATATCCAACGCCGGGAGGGTTCTCATGAAAAAAATATTCGTGCTCGATACAAATGTGCTGCTTCATGATCCGCAAGCAATTTTTGCTTTCGAGGATAATGAAGTCATAATTCCCGCGGTAGTGTTGGAGGAAATTGATTCTAAGAAGAGGTTGGCTGATGAATTAGGAAGAAATGCGCGCCAAATCTCGCGTCTGCTTGATAAGATGAGAGAAAAAGGGCATTTGCACGAGGGCATCGAGCTTCCAAGCGGCGGCTTGCTGAAGGTTGAATTAAATCACCGCAGCTTTATGCGCGTGCAAGAAATGTTTGGAGAAATGACAAACGATAATCGGATTTTAGCGGTTGCGCTGAATTACCACATAGAGCAGGAAAATGAAACGGAGAAACAAAGCATCGTATTAGTTAGCAAGGATGTGCTCGTACGAATTAAAGCGGATGTCCTTGGTCTTCAGGCTCAGGATTATTTATCAGACAGAGTAGTCGTATCCTCGGACTTTTACGCAGGCTACATGACGCTGTATGTGCATCCTGCAGTAATTGATGAATTTTACACCTATCGCTTTCTAACAGTGAACAATATGCATTTAAACATCCGGCTGAATCCGAATGAGTTTGTCATATTACGAGACGAAATGGGAACCTCTAAATCAGCTCTGCTGAAAGTCAGCCAGGATGGGGCGAGACTTGAACCGTTGTTTCTAAGCAATGATCCCGTCTGGGGCATAACGGCACGCAATGCCCAACAGCGCATGGCACTGGAGCTGCTTTTAAATGATGATATCCCGCTCGTAACGCTTACGGGAAAGGCAGGGACAGGTAAGACGCTTCTCGCGCTTGCAGCGGGTCTTCTGAAGACGGAGGATGAGCATAAGTATAAGAAGTTGCTTATCGCGCGTCCGGTTGTTCCAATGGGCAAGGATATCGGTTATCTGCCAGGTGAGAAGGAAGAGAAGCTTCGTCCGTGGATGCAGCCGATCTATGATAATTTAGAGTATTTGTTTGACACAAAGAAGTCGGGCGATATCGATAAAATACTAATGGGCATGGGAAGTATTCAAGTCGAAGCGCTAACCTATATCCGCGGACGTTCGATTCCTGGACAGTTCATCATAATCGACGAAGCGCAAAACCTAACGAAACACGAAGTAAAGACGATCGTGTCTCGTGTGGGAGAAGGAAGTAAAATCGTGCTCATGGGTGACCCGGAGCAAATCGATCATCCTTACCTCGATTCCATAAGCAACGGTTTGACCCATATCGTGGAGCGCTTTAAAGGAGAAGGCACAAGCGGTCATATGACGCTGGAGAAAGGCGAACGCTCCAAGCTGGCGCAGCTCGCGGCTGATTTATTGTAATCATAGAAGGCGAACCCCCTCATCGATGAGGGGGTCTTTTTTTGATATCAAGCTGGTAGGCATCACGATCATTTGGACAAAACGGCTATTTCTTGTTATCCTATTTTTAGTAGATTTAAGGATGAAAGGAAGAAAGCTGTGACTCCCAGAAAATATGTGCCATTTTTATTAGGCGCTTTACTGTTAGCCGCATTGCTGCTTATCCCCTTCTCGAGAGATGCGAATCCAACAAGCGTAAAGAAGCCTGACGGGAAATCAAATGTCCAGCCCGTTCCGGGAGAGCTTGTCGTCGATCAACTTGCCAACATTCATGTAAACGTTTCCTTATCGGATCCGCAGTTTCAGCAGCTTCAGGAATTAAACAGAAATTTTATGATGAAATATCCACATATTCAAGTAAAGCTGACAAATGAGCCGTCTAAAAATAAAGCATACGACCTATGGGCGCTTCAGAGCCAGCAAGGTGAAGCTGCAGATATTATCCTGCTTGATAATGGATGGGTGAGACCGTTCGCCGTTCGCGGGTTTCTAAAGCCTGCAGACAGCATTTTAACAGGAGACGCGCTTTCTGACCAGATGTCCGGCCTGCTGGATCCGCTCAAATGGAACGGATACTTATGGGGCATCCCCAAGGATTTAAATCCGTATATGATCGTATGGAGCAGTTCGCTTCTTGCCGAGGCGGGGTTAAAGGATCCGCCTGCGGATTGGGATTCTTATCAGTCGGCCGCTTTAAAAATAATCGAGCTCCATCCACAGGCAAACATAGTAAACTGGACCGCTGGTGATTTACAGCAGCAGCTGACATGGCTTGCAGCCTTTCAATCTGAACAAAGCAACGTGCTGAATGTTTTGTCGGTAACTGAAAGCCAAGCGCATCAGCTTGAATGGTTTCAGGATAAGGTGACGAAGATTAGCCGAATAAATAGCGAAGAGAGGACTCGATTAGAAGAGGCTTTTCAAAATAATCAATTGCTTGCAGCTATTATTCCATGGAACGACTACGAGATGCTTAATGAGGTTACCCGAAATAAACTGACCGTCGACCGCGAACAAATATATTATCCTTGGTTAAACGGGCGCAGTTATGTGATCTCATCGAGCAGCAAAAGCGAAGAAGAAGCGATGCAATGGATACAGGAAATGACCGATATAAACAACCAACAAGTCAGCTATGACCGTTCAGGTCAGCTGCCCGCCCGGGCATCGCTGTATGCTTTTAACAGCTCGCTTCAAAGTGTACAATCCCATATACCGCCTGCATGGTGGAAGAACGTGCTGGATACGAATAAAGCGGATGTGCAGCTTGCAAGCCCGGATCCGTTTTGGCCCGAAAAATGGCAGCAGCGAGAGAGGCTATGGGAACAATTTTCCGAGAACCGCTTTGAAATTACAGCGTATCTTGACGCGTTAGAAGCTCTGGTTAAATGAAAAAGAGCCTGACCCTCATCATTATGGAGGACAGGCTCTTTCTTGTTGCAACAGGCAAGGGAGAAAGGAGGAAGACGCTAAAGCTTAAGACTAAGCTTGATAGTGAGTTCGCCATCCTTCATTTCAACGGAATTGGCTTTAAGGAAGGAGACAATCAAATCAGGATAGAAACCCAAATCAAACTCCTCCTCTAATGCACTTCTTGTCGTGTCGGGCAGGGTAAAGCCGTTAAACAGCAGCTCATCGACATGGAATAGGATAGCATTTTTGGGATCATTCTCAATGGTATAATGACCGCTTATTTTAATTTCCATATTATCGCGTTTGCCTTGTGCTATGACTTTACCATCAACGAATTCAAATGCGAAATTGTTGAAAATGTCATTTTGCTCCCGCAAAAAAGAATTCAAATCGTCTTCAGGCACATGAATGGTGTACTGAAAACCTTTAATTTCTAGCAGCTCCTTATTGTCCTGTACCCAGCTTGGCAGCTTTCGCATTGCTTTCGACAACGCGCGGAAATACTGTTTGACTTCATCGATGCCAGCGGTTTCCCAGTATGAGGTGAGCTCTTTCATCAAGATCCTTATTCGATCCGCATCAGATCGGCCCGACAGCTCTTCATCAAGCTGTTTTTCGAGAGCCAGCACTCGCTCTCTCTGCGTTCTGAGCTGCTCCTCTATGGCAATCAGCTCGTCCTGCCTCGTTTCAAGCTGCGTATAACCTTCCTTAACCTTGCGATATTGCTCAACGTATGTATTCAAGGTATGCTTGTCATGGGTAAGTATAATTTCGGCATAATCCAGCATTTGAAACAGCTCTGATAATGAATCGAACGATAGAAGAGCGCTAAGCAAAAAGTCCCGTTCTCCCATATAATAAGCGCGCAGGACGCTGCCTGCTTCATCTTGTTTGTCCGATATTTGCTGCTCCTGCAGCATCAGCTGCTTCTCCGTCTCCGTCATGGTCAGCGTGAGCTGCTCTTTCTGTTCCCCGATGCGCTCTATCTCTTTGTCGATTTCTACGACGGATAAGCTTTTTTCAAGTAAGGAATGAATATCCGTCTCATCAACAGGCAGTGGCTCTGCCCATGCGGGGGCCTGAAACAGAAGCAATACGACAACTAGCATCGCCGTGGCTGCTACGGAAATACGATTACGCTTGGCTGGCAAAGTCAACGGCATCGTCCTCCTCAGCATTGATTTTATGCGGCAATCCATTCTATTATATCTTACATTTGGAAAAGGATGAACCTTATCATGAACGAAAAAGAGCTGGCAGCTTCCATTGGAACAGACATTGCAGCTTCATCCTTATTAGGCTGGCCTGTCAATTCACGCGGTGAAGACCGCAGCGTGCCTTGTATTTCATTCCTTCGTTATATGAATGCTTGCCTATATGATGTCCAACACGGCTATTATACTTCTGGGCCAACCCGTGTGGGGAAGGAGGGCGATTTTTATACAAGCTCAGGCATAGGACAGGTGCTTTCGGAAGTGCTTGGGGGTTATGCTATAACTTATGGGAAAACGTTAAACGTACCATTGAAGCTTATCGAATGGGGAGCGGGAACAGGCAGATTATCTGCGCAAATTGCTGCCGCCGGCAGAAAGCGAAGCCATGACTGGAATTCGAGCTTCCAGTCGATTCTTATCGAGGATCATCCTCTGCACATGCAAGAGGCGAGGCAAACCTTTGCCGACCTAATCAGCTTGGGTGAAGCTGGGCAGAAGGCGCTTTTTTTTTCATCCAATGAGGCATGGGAAGCCAGCTGTCTGAGAGAGCCGGCTCTGGTGCTTGCTAATGAGCTGTTGGATGCATTTCCGGTACATCTCGTCGCTTGTATAGATGGACAGCTCGTTGAAATTGGCGTTGCCGGCGATGCAGCGCAAGGCTTTTATGAGGTATACATGCCGCTTACGGACGCGAGAATTAGCGGTTGGCTGGAAAGGGATGGCATAAAGCTTAGGGAAGGTCAGCGCACGGAAATTCATTCAGGCGCAGCCGATTTTTTGAAGAGGCTTGGATCTATGATGACGAGGGGACGTCTTATTCTCATCGATTATGGCCATGAGGCTGACGAATACGCGGCGGAGCATCGGATGCGGGGGACATTGATGTGTTACTGGCGGCATATAGCTAGCGATAACCCGTATATCAGAATAGGACAACAGGATATTACCTCGCATGTGCCATTTACTTTTGTGCGGAACGAGGCACAGGAGAGCGGATGGAGAGTGATCGACTACATGACCCAAAAGCAGTTCTTGATCGAAAACGGAGTGCTGGAGATGCTTCAAAACTATAATGGTACGGATCCCTTCAGCGAGGAAATGCGAAAAAACCGTGCGATTAGGCAGCTGCTTCTTAGCGATCAGATGAGTGAATCCTTTAAAGTCATGGTGCTCGACAAAATATAGCCAGTACATAGAAAAAAGGTGCCAATCCTATAGGATTGGCACCTTTTTCTAATCAAATACAAGTATGTACAGCAGCTGCTGTCACGTCACTTATACTCCGTACCTCATAAGCTTTCTTGGAACGGCTTGCCTTGGTTAGAACGGCAAGTCCATCTTGAAGACAGACCAATACGTGAAACCCACGAATGAAATGATCATATATCCCCAGAACATAACGATGTACGTTCTTTCGGAGAAATTCAAGTAGCCTAGAAATACGAAAGCAACGGCCTGCGCGAAAAACAATAGCGCAAATTCCGTCATATGGCCTGCGAAAGCCATTAGTCCGATTACCAGGGTCCAAAAGCCAAGTACCCGATACATGCGTGCCATGATAATATCCCCCTCTCGCTGCGACCCGATTTTCTAATGATCATTATAACGTTTGGTGAAATAAGTGTAAACCAAAATCAGTGACGAAATCGCAAACTTTTTGTATTCATACGGTTAATGCCTGCAGACTTAGATATAGTTTGCTCAAATATACGAGCTAACATGTATGAGCAGAAGAAAAAATGGTTATACAAATTAGTATCCAATAGATTCTATGAACTCTACCAAGGGCATAGAGATAAAGTAAGCGCCTTTACGTTAGGAGGTTTTCGTTGCATGACAGCAGTCAGACAAGATGCGTGGAGTCCGGACGATGATTTAATTCTCGCCGAGGTTACACTACGCCATATTCGCGAAGGAAGTACCCAGCTGGCAGCTTTTGAAGAAGTTGGCGAACGAATCGGTCGTACATCTGCAGCCTGCGGATTCCGTTGGAACAGCTGTGTTCGCAAAAGGTATGAGGATGCCATTCAAATCGCTAAGCAGCAGCGCCAGAAGCGCAATTATTTGAAAAAACAAACGATTGTCGCTACGCCTCATGTTTCATCAATTGCCGTTTTTGAGACGGATGAACGTGGTTTCAAGCAAGAGGGCGGAACCATTGAAGAAGGTCTGTCGGTTGATGCAGTTATTCGTTTTCTCCGTGGATGGAAGACGACCTATCAGGATCTAACGCGTCAAATTAAATGGTTTGWGAAGGAACTGAAAGAAAAAGAGGATGAGCTGTATCGTTTGCGAGATCAGAATGAGAGATTGTCCAAAGAGGTTAACAACGTTCAAACCGATTACCGCGCCGTGAATGACGATTACAAAACGTTGATCCAGATCATGGATCGCGCGAGAAGGCTCACCGTATTGACGAACGAAGATGAAGCAAAACCTAGATTTAAGATGGATGCTAATGGTAATTTGGAACGTATTGAATAAGTTATAAAATGAAAATAAGCGAGACTGGCCTAAACAATAGGCTGGTCTCGCTTTTTTTGCACGGATGCTAAAATGAGTTGCCATATTTTCTGTAAATTTGATACGATATTTGCTAAATAGTATTGAGCAGCGTTGTTCGGAAGGAGTACGGGGTGCAAATTGATGTGGTGGGCGGAGGTTCGCTAGGTCTGCTCTACGGAGCGAAGCTTGCAGAGGCAGGCGCGGATGTGACCATTTGGACGCGCAGCAAGGAACAAGCAGCTTTGTTAACCGATCAGGGAGCGATGGTTCGTGAGCTCGGCGGAACAAGGGAACATGTCGTCCGAGTAAAAGGCGTATGGGGCGGTCATGCTGACCGTGCCGGAATGAGAACCGAGAATAACGGTAATGGATTACGCTGGCTCGTACTCGCCGTTAAGCAAACGGATGTGGACGAGCTGCTTCTAGAATTGCTCGACCAGCTTGCTGCTGGCTCAAATGATGGGCATACACCGATTATCTGTTTACAAAACGGCATTGGTCATCTGGATCGCATTAAGTCCAAGCTTCCTAACAATCCATTGTTTGCCGCGGTCACAACAGAAGGCGCTAAACGACTCGATGCTCGTTCGGTTGAGCATACAGGCAGGGGAGAGCTGTGGCTTGGTGAATGGGCAGGAAATGAGCGCAATCCAGACAATACCCAAGATATCTCGCTAAAAATGTTGGTTTCCACGCTGCAATCGGCAGGATTTGCCACCTTTCTGTCGAATGACATGGAGAATCGAATTTATTATAAACTACTCATAAATGCGATAATAAACCCGTTGACGGCTCTATTCGATGTGGAGAACGGGGAGCTGCCTCTTCATCCATCCCGCAAGAAACTGATGCGAGCATTATATGCGGAATCCGAGTTTATTCTTGAGAGAGCAGGGATGGCCTTACAACAGGACGGTTGGCAGCTAGTTTTAGACGTATGCAGGAACACCAGCCGTAACATATCCTCTATGCTTAGCGATATTCGAGCAGGAAGAGCGACAGAAATAGATGCAATTAATGGTGGCGTTGTCATGTTAGCCGAGAAATTCGGGCTGCAAGCGCCGCTAAATCAAGCCGTAATAGAATTCGTTAAAGCGCTGCATCCGATGCCGAGTATGGGGGAGTGAAGCACAATGGAATGGATATGGGAAAGCATCAAGCATGTATATGCTTATTTGGCTGTTATTCCAATCATACCTTTCGCAATCGTATTATTTGGTTATGGCGCGTATATTCAAGATCGAAAAAAAGCGTTCCGGATGGCCATGGACATAACCACCGCGTTATTAATTGGCTGCGTGGCCGTATTATTCGATAAGCTTTTCAACAGCCAATTCGGTATCTACGGTATTTTGTTGTTTATGCTGCTTGGCGGGGGATTGCTCGGTAATGCTCAGTTTCGCAAGAGAGGCAAGATTGACGGAAAAAAGATTTTCAAGACGATTTGGCGGCTTAGCTTTTTTACGATGAGCTTGCTGTACATCGTCTTCATGTGCATCGGAATTGGCAAATTGGTGTTCACCGCTTAACTGAAGAACGACGCGCTAAGCGCCTCTTTTTAATAGAGGCGTTTTTGTTTTGACGGACGGCTTCCCCTTTGTGTACAATTAAAGGGTTAAGTTTTTTTCATATAAAGTCGCTTAGACGACTATAAAGCGGGAGGTTACAGGCTGCGCTATGAGAAAAGAAACGTATTCATTGCCAAGCGCTCAGCCTTTGACAGAGGCTTATATACATCGGACAGATGACCGTATCGATGCCTTGTATGGCTATCATGCGGGAGCGGAAGAGGATTGGGAAAGACGTTATCAACGATTGGAGCAAAGCCGTGATGTACGTGTCGAGGCTGTTGAACTCGCACGCGTGCTGCGCACATATAACGAGGCGGTTACGTCCGCACCGGAAGTGTTTGCATCCATTTCAGCAATAGCGGAAGGAGCTCCTGTCGTCGTCGGAGGACAGCAGGCGGGATTATGGACGGGGCCGTTGCTCGTTATACATAAGGCGGTATCCATTATTGGAGCTGCGAAATCTGCAAGTGAGCAGTTAGGACAAACGGTTGTGCCCGTTTTCTGGATTGCCGGCGAGGATCATGATTGGGACGAAGCCAATCATGCTTATGTGCTTACAGCCGAGCATGAGCTCCGCAAGCTGAACGTGCAGCGCCCGGAAGGAAGTCGTACATCGGTAAGCCGTACGAGCATCGACGCAGAAACATGGGAGCAGCTTCTGCAAGACTTGGAGCAAGCGCTGCCTCCTTCTGAGTTTAAACCTATTCTGCTCGAGGAATTAAAACAGATGTCTCATAAGGCAAAGTCTTTATCTGATTTTTTTGCGATGATCATAAGTCATTTATTTGGAAAGCAGGGCTTAGTGCTGCTTGATGCCGACTTTGAGGGCATCCGCCGATTAGAAGCTCCAATGTTCAGAATGATCATTGCAAAGAATGATGAGTTAGAGAAGGCGTATGCCGCTTCTGCCGCCAAGGTCAAGAAGTTCGGTTATGAGCTGCAAGCGGATGTAACGCCAGGCAGCGCAAATCTGTTCCTCTTCAACGGGGCGAGCGGAGGGGATAGGACGCTGCTTCACAAGAAGGATGGTTTATTTCAGGATCGTAAGGGTCAGCTGTCGTTGACACGGGAGGAATTGTTATCCATCGCTGATGAAAAGCCGCAGCAGCTTAGCAATAACGTCCTTACTAGACCGTTGATGCAGGATTATTTATTTCCTGTTCTTGCAACCGTGCTGGGTCCCGGCGAGATCGCTTATTGGGCTTTGACCGGAGAAGCTTTCCGGACGCTCGGTATGGAAATGCCGATCATCGTTCCCCGTATGTCTTATTCATTGATAGAGGGAACGGTAGCTAAGCATATGGGCAAATATGAGCTTACGTTCGAGGACGTTATGCTCCGATTTGAGGAGCGTAAGGGGAATTGGCTGAAGGAGCAGGACGGATTATCGATCGAAGAGCAATTTGCGGAAGCGAGACAGACGTTTGAGCAGCTGTACAAACCGCTGCTTGATCTGGCAACATCCGTTCAGCCTTCGCTCTCTAAACTGGGCGATACGAATCTGCAAAAAATCGTGGAGCAAATCAACTACATGTCTTCGAAGACAGTAGATGCGTTCAATAAACAATTTGAAGCTTCCACCCGCCAGCTCGACCGAATCCATCTTTCGATTAAACCTCATGGAAAACCGCAGGAGCGCGTGCTGAATATGACGGCATATTGGAATCGGTACAGCTTGAGCTGGCTGGAGAAGCTGCTTGAGGCTCCATACTACCGCACCGGCGGACATGAAATCGTTTATTTATAGAAATCAATAGGAGGTAAATAATATGAGTACTGCAGAAAAAAGCATCGTTGCCGATTTGTCTTTGGCACCCGAAGGACGTTTGAAGATTGATTGGGTAGCAGCACATATGCCGGTATTGAATACGATACGCGCGCAGTTCGAGAAGGAACAGCCATTTAAAGGTCTAAAAGTAACAATCGCCCTCCACTTGGAAGCGAAAACCGCTTATTTGGCTAAGGTGGTTAAAGCCGGAGGCGCTGAAGTTACGATTACAGGCAGCAACCCGTTGTCCACGCAAGATGATGTGTGCGCTGCGCTAGTTGAAGACGGTATTACGGTGTTCGCGAAATACAATCCAAGTCCAGAGGAGTTTAAGGCCCTCAACGTAAAAGCGCTGGAATGGAAGCCGGATTTGATCATAGACGATGGCGGAGACCTTGCGACGATTCTAAACTCGGAGCATCCTGAATTCGGTGAAAACCTTCGCGGAGGTGCGGAAGAAACAACGACAGGGATCATTAGGCTGAAAGCGATGGAGAAGGATGGTTCACTGCGGTTCCCAATGGTAGCGGTAAATGATGCCTATTGCAAACATCTTTTTGATAATCGCTACGGCACAGGCCAATCGGTATGGGACGGTATCAACCGCACTACGAATTTGATGGTTGCTGGTAAAACGGTCGTTGTTGTAGGATATGGCTGGTGCGGAAAAGGTGTTGCGATGCGTGCGAAGGGTCTTGGCGCAAACGTCGTCGTAACGGAAATTGATGCAATTAAAGCGGTTGAGGCATACATGGACGGCTTTGCGGTTATGCCGATGATCGAAGCAGCCAAGGTTGGCGAGTTCTTCGTTACGGTTACGGGAAATCGTGATGTCATTCGCGGCGAGCACTATGAGGTTATGAAGGATGGAGCTATCATTTCCAACGCCGGACACTTTGATGTGGAGGCGAATAAGCCTGAGCTTGCTGCGTTGTCTTCAAGCGTTCGAACCGTTCGACGGAATATCGAAGAATATAAGCTGCAGGACGGACGCAGCATTTACTTGCTTGCGGAAGGCCGGTTAGTTAACTTGGCTGCGGGTGACGGACATCCAGCGGAAATTATGGATATGACATTCGCGCTTCAAGCCGTAGCTTTGAAATACGTTAACGAGCAGTACAAAGCAATTGGCAGTAAAGTTGTCAATGTTCCTTACGAGCTTGATGAACAGGTTGCGAGACTGAAGCTGCAGTCGCTTGGCTTCGGCATTGATAAGCTGACAGATGAGCAGAAGTCGTATTTGGATAGCTGGAAAGAAACGGAATAATAAAGCAGAGAAGCCGCGATTGCTCGCGGCTTCTTTTTTATTTGACTACATAATCATGTAACCTTTTATTCCCAGCCATCGTCTGAAGGGTAATAAACAGAAGGGGGTTTCACGATGCTTAAATATAAAAACGGGTTGGTTAAAAATGCGTTCATTTTTCTGCTTTTGATTTCTTTCATGGCGATGGCGGGCTGCTCATCTGCTAACGGGAATACGTCGTCTTCAAACGGATGGGGAGGATCGGATTCCAAATCCGATTCAATGGCGGCAGGCAATGAAAATGCGGGCATGGCAGGAAGTGAAGCTGAAGCTGCCAGTAATGTTGCTCCTGATGAAGAAAGTGGAACGACTGCGACAGCTGGCGGAGGGTTCGCATCGGAGACGGCTGCGGATGGGAATGGTATTAATCAAAAAATTATTTACACAGCTACACTTAGCATGCAGGTTGATGAATTGGAAGCTGCCGGAACCTCGCTGCGCAATGCCATCCATCAGAGCGGAGCTTATATCCTGCAGTTTCAAGACACGAAGCATGAAGGAGAAATTGGCGCGAGCTACACCATTAAAGTGCCAGCTTCCGGATTCATGTCTTTCATAGACCGAATCGAGGAAATCAAACATAATGATTTTGAACGGAATATCGGAGGGAAAGACGTATCGGAAGAATATGTCGATCTCGAATCCCGATTGAAGGCTAGACAGCTGGTAGAGACAAGGCTGTTATCCATGATGGATAAAGCGGTAAAGGCTGATGATTTGCTGAAATTTTCGCAGCAGCTCTCTGAGGTGCAGGAGGAAATAGAACGTATAAAAGGCCGAATCCGTTATTTGGATAATAATGTAGCCTTCTCGACAGTCGAACTGCGGATGTACCAAACGAATCAAACACTAGAAAATAAAAGCAATGAGTATCCGAAATTAGGCGGACGGATGTCGGATGCTTTAGTAAACAGCACGAAAGTCGTGTGGGATGCAATTAACTTTTTGCTGGTGGTGCTGGCTGGTGCCGTTCCCGTGTTGGTGCTGCTAGCTATAATCGGAGTTCCTGTTTTGTGGTTTTATCGCAAAGGTAAACGAAAAGATAATAAGAAGACGAATACTGATGATAAGGAAGATGATCGCCAGGAGCCAATTCTTTAATTATTAATAATCATTAATACTATGAAATATTTTAGAAAAATCCTGCTCATGGAGCAGGATTTTTATTTTAGGTGGCGAACTATTGTATCTTAGTGGGGAAAAGTGGGGCAAAGTGGTGGATATGGGGGAAGGGGTGGTTCGAAATCATGTTTATGGGTGAATATCAACATAGCATTGATGAGAAAGGCCGCATCATCATACCTTCCAAATTCCGAGATTCGCTTGGCGCCTCGTTTATTGCTACCCGCGGTTTAGACAATTGCTTATTCGTATATCCCATGAGTGAGTGGAGCGTATTGGAGCAAAAGCTAAAATCACTGCCGCTGATGAAATCAGACGCACGGGCATTTACCCGGTTTTTCTTTTCCGGGGCGACCGAATGTGAGCTTGATAAACAGGGAAGGGTAAATATACCTAGCCATCTTCGCGATTATGCAAAGCTGGACAAAGATTGTATGGTGCTCGGCGTATCCAGTCGCGTTGAGATTTGGAGCAAGCAGACATGGGACGGCTATTACGAGCAATCAGAGCAAACCTTTAACGAAATCGCTGAGAAGCTCGTTGATTTCGATTTCAACTTCTAGAATGGACAACAAGAATGGAGGGCTGAGGCGTGTTTCAGCATATTACAGTACTTTTGGAAGAAGCGGTTGACGGTTTGGCTATTAAGCCGGACGGCATCTACGTCGATTGTACGCTTGGAGGGGCGGGACACAGCGAGCTTATTGCGTCCCGTTTAGGCGAAGGAGGGCGGTTAATCGCATTCGATCAGGATGACTTGGCGCTGGACAATGCTCGCGTTAGGCTTGCTCCTTATATGGATAAAGTAACGCTGGTCCGAAGCAATTTCCGAGATTTGGAGCAGGAGCTAAGAGGCTGTGACGTTCCAATGCTTGACGGTATACCGCAGGTCGACGGAATATTGTTTGATTTAGGAGTTTCCAGTCCGCAGTTAGACGAGGCGGAGCGAGGTTTCAGCTACAATCATGATGCACCGCTCGATATGCGTATGGACCGTGAAAGTGATCTAACGGCTCATGAAATCGTGAATACCTGGGATGAACGCGATATTGCCCGCATTTTGGATCGGTACGGCGAAGAAAAGTTCGCTCGTTCAATCGCAAGAAACATCATAAAGGCGCGCGAAAAATCGCCAATCGAGAAAACCGGCGAGCTAGCCGAGTTAATTAAAATATCCATACCTGCTGCAACCAGACGTACAGGCGGCCATCCTGCCAAACGCTCCTTCCAAGCGCTTCGCATTGCAGTTAACGATGAGCTTGGCGCAGAGGAAGAAGCACTTGAGCAGACGATTCGTTGTTTGAATTCAGGCGGCAGAGCATCCGTTATCACGTTTCATTCGCTAGAGGATCGTATCTGCAAGCAGATGTTTGCTAAGTTTGTGGAAAAATGCACATGTCCGCCAGATTTTCCATTATGCGTTTGCGGTAATAACGGATCAGTGAAATTGGTAAACCGCAAGCCGATCGTCCCATCCGAGAGAGAGCTGGAGCTTAATCCGCGTGCAAGATCGGCAAAGCTTAGAGTAGCAGAAAAATTGTAAGAGGGGGATTTAAATTGGCGTATGTGAATGGCAATCTAGCGCTGCAACCTAAGCGAAAGCAGGACCAGCAACCCGCAATAAAGGAAACGAAACGACTTGTAAAGACACGTAAATCCTTACCCGTACAAGAAAAGCTGCTTTATATGTTTACAGTATTAATGTGCGTTGTAGTCGCTGGTGTCATTATTTTTCGCTATGCGCAAATCTATGACATGAATTTGGAGATCAAGAAGCTAAACAACAATTATCAGACGATGAATGTCGAAATGGAAGACTTGAAGAAGCAGGTAGAGATGCTTAGCAACCCTGAACGCATTCGCAATTTGGCCGAGAAGCAAGGAATGGTCAGCTCGATAGAAGGCGGAATAACAGTGAACACCGGTGATACCGAGATAAAATCGGCAATGAGCGAATAGGGTGATCAATGATGAAAAAGAGAATTAGAGCACGGACACTGTTGTTTGGAGGGCTAATGACCCTCCTTTTTCTCATTTTAATAAGCAGAATCTATGTTGTTCAGGTAGTAGAAGGCGCGAAATGGTATGATTTAGCGAAAAAGAGATGGTCAACCGAAGAAACGCTCGTAGCTAAACGCGGCTCAATCGTGGATCGTAACGGCAATGTGCTGGCCATGGATACAATTGCCTACAATGTTTCTGTTAACCCACAGGTGATCAACGATGAGGAACTTACAGAGGATATCATTGATGGCTTGCACGACATCCTTGGCATTTCCAAGGAAGAGCTTCGGAAAAGCGTAACGGCTAAGAAGGAAGACGGGAATTTTGTTATACATCGGGAGATCCGCAACGGAGGCTGGCAGATCGACAAGACGCTAGCCGATAAAATAAGAAAATTCCGTGAAGAGTTGTCAAAGGAAAAAAAGGTTTATGATGTTGGCATTGATTTGGCGGAAAACCTGAAGCGGTACTATCCGAGAGATTCGTTGGCTTCACAGGTTGTCGGCTATTTGGATAGAGACGGAGTGGCTATGACAGGCATTGAAGCTTCGTTTAATGAGCAATTAAGCGGGGAAAACGGAATTATTAAGTATGAAAAAGACGGAAAACGCGTGCAGTTGGCTGAAGGCGAGGTTGAATATAAGCCTGCAGCGGACGGCCATAACATTCAATTGACCATTGACAGCGATATTCAGCGTTACGTCGATGAAGCGCTGCAGGAGATTCAGAAGAAATACGCGCCGAAAAGCGCAACGGCCATTGCAGCCGACCCGAATACGATGGAAATTTTGGCAATGGCGAACATTCCTCAATATAATCCGAATGAATATTGGAAAAACAATGCGAACTCCTATAATCATGCGATAAAATCATTGTACGAGCCAGGCTCTACCTTCAAAATCGCAACGCTTGCCGCGGCAGTTGAAGAAGGTGTTTTTAATCCGGATGAAACTTATAAATCAGGCAGAATAAAAATACCAGGTATTCCTAATCCGATTCGAGATATCAAGCGCGAGGGCTGGGGGACGATCACGTTTTTGGAAGGCTTGAAGTATTCCAGTAACGTTGCGTTCGTTAAGCTTGGCTATGAAAGATTAGGCGAAGAGAAGCTCAGAAAATATTATACGGATTTTGGGTTCGGACAAAAAACAGGCATTCAGCTTGGTAATGAGCTGAAGGGCTCGATTCGATTTCAATATCCGAGTGAGATAGCTAATGCAACATTTGGTCAAGGGGTTTCCGTTACGCCGATCCAGCAGGTTGCTGCTGTAGCGGCAGTTGCGAATGGCGGAAAGCTGCTTCAACCGCAAATCGTGAAAAGTATCACTGATCCTAACACAAAGACGACAACGAATATCGAGCCGAAGGTCGTTCGCCAAGTGATTTCGGAAGAAACGTCCCGTAAAGTTGGCGAATATTTGGAGCAAGTCGTTTCGGATCAGGAAAAAGGAACAGGTAAAAACGCCTATATCGAAGGCTACCGCGTAGCCGGTAAAACAGGTACGGCCCAGAAGGTTGACGGCACCAATTATTCGACTACCAAATTCGTAGTATCCTTTATTGGCTATGCGCCGGTGGACAATCCGAAAATCGTTGTTTATATCGTTGTCGATGAACCGAATGACTCTCTTGTAGGGGGAGGTACGGTTGCGGCTCCGGCATTTAAGCAAATTGTGCTGAAAAGCTTGCGTAAGATGGGGGTTGCGCCTAACTACGCGGCCGATTCGGATAGCGCGGCAAAGGAAGTCACGATGACGATTCCCGATGTTACAGAATTAAAAGTAGCGCAGGCCAAGGCTGAGCTAAAAGCAAAAGCGGTTAATTTTGAACTCGTTGGCAACGGCAAAACGGTCCTGCAGCAAATACCGGCCGCGGGCTCGTCCGTACATCCCACGCAGCGAATCTATTTGATTACGGAGCAAAAGGAAAAGCTGGCTATTCCTGATTTGAAGGGCGTTTCGCTTCGGGATGCGCTCGAAATCACATCGCTTATCGGGATTCGGCTTATCCCTGAAGGACAAGGCTTTGTCGTATCCCAGAAGGAAGAGACCTTAAACAACGTAAGAGTGTTAAAGGTCGTGCTTGCACCTCCAAATGGAAAAGAGGGGCAAGGCGGAACACCGGCTGTTGGTACCGATAATGCAGCGAATGATACTTCTGATGGAAATGAGCCGGCAGACGGGGAGCAGGCTGCTGGGGCGGATCAGGAAGCCGATTCCGATACAAACAGTAGCAGTTCTAACGATTCCGCAGCCGAGTAATGCCTGAAAAATACTAAAAGATTAACATGCGGCAGTCAGTGCCATAAGCTTGTTCTATCCTCCGCTTGTCCCGAATAGTCTGGGAATGAGCGTCATTGCGCGCTCCTTTCGAAACAGTCAAGCGGAGGGGGAACAAGTTGTGAAGGTATCCAATGTAACGGTTAGACGACGCTTATTTATCGTGCTTATACTGGCTGGGGTTTCATTCCTGGCCTTATGTTTGAGACTTAGCTTTGTACAGCTTTGGCAAGGTGAGGAGCTGGCAGACAAAGCAGAGAATTCATGGCGGCGCGATATTCCGTACGTGGCTAAGAGAGGCGAGATTGTTGATCGCAACGGTATTCAGCTTGCTTATAACATCAGCTCACCTACCGTATACGCCATCCCGGTTCAAATCAAAGATAAACAAGCTGTTGCATCTGCGCTTGCGCCGCTTTTAGACATGTCTCAGGAATCGCTTTATGACAAAATCAAGACCAAAAAGATGATCGTCAAGCTTGGACCCGGCGGCCGTAAAATTACGATCGACAAGGCAGATCAAATTCGAGAGCTTGGACTTCAGGGAATCGTTGTCGCAGAAGACAACAAAAGATTTTATCCCTTTGGCAGCTTAGCGGCACATGTGCTTGGATTTACGGGAATCGACAATCAAGGTTTGACAGGCATTGAAGCTAAATACAATACAGAGCTTAGCGGGATCGGCGGCAGCGTATCATTCCTGTCGGACGCCGCAGGCAGGCAGATGCCCAATTCCTCGGACACATACGTCGAGCCGAAGGACGGGCTAACGATGCAGCTCACCATAGATAAGCAAATTCAGACGGTTATGGAGCGCGAGCTGGACCAAGCGATGACCAAGCTGCAGCCGGACGGCATCATCGCCATTGCGATGGATCCGAATAACGGTGAAATACTAGGCATGGCCAGCCGCCCAACCTATGAACCGGATAAATATCGCGAGGTGCCTACGGAAGTTTACAATAGGAATCTTCCGATTTGGATGACGTACGAGCCTGGTTCTACTTTTAAAATTATTACGCTTGCCGCAGCTTTGGAGGAAAAAAAGGTTGATCTCACGAACGAGCGTTTTTTTGATCCTGGTGCAATCGAGGTTGGCGGAGCCAGACTCCGCTGCTGGAAAAAGGGCGGACACGGCAGCCAGACCTTCTTGGAGGTCGTTGAGAATTCCTGTAACCCTGGGTTTGTAACGCTCGGCCAGCGGCTTGGGAAAGAAAAGCTGTTCGATTATATTAAAAACTTTGGTTTCGGAACGAAAACAGGCATTGATATTGGCGGCGAAGAAAACGGGATCCTCTTTAAGCTCAGTCAGGTAGGGCCTGTGGAGCTTGCAACAACCGCGTTCGGACAAGGGGTTTCTGTGACACCAATTCAGCAAATTACAGCCGTCTCCGCTGCGATTAATGGCGGTACGCTTTATAAGCCCCATGTAGCAAAAGCGTGGATAAATCCAGACACGGGAGCGACTGTAGAAACCGTCGAATCTGAGGCAGTAAGAAAGGTCATTTCCGAAGACACCTCCAAGCAGGTCCGAGAAGCGCTGGAGAGCGTGGTAGCGAAAGGAACGGGCCGAAATGCATTTATCGATGGTTATCGCGTAGGCGGCAAAACCGGTACGGCCCAGAAAGTTATTAACGGACGTTACTCGCCAAACGAGCATATCGTATCCTTTGTCGGCTTTGCGCCTGCGGATGATCCGCAGATCGTCATTTACGTTGCAGTAGATAATCCACAGGGCATACAGTTCGGGGGAGTCGTAGCCGCGCCGATCGTTCGCAATATGATGGAGGATGCGTTATCGATCCTAGAAATTCCTGCGCGCGAGAAGCAAATCGATCGGATCTATAAATATGGAGAAACGCCGATTGTTACCGTTCCGAATTTAATTGGCAAAACCGTTTCGGACTTGTATGAAGATATGACGATGGATTTTATGCTCACCACAGCGGGTTCTGGTAAAACGGTCATTCGCCAGGCTCCGGCAGCGGGCACGCGCGTTGACCGCGGTTCGACGATTCGCATCTATTTGGGTGAAGAAGATAATATATCCCACTCCCATTGACTATAATGGTACTTAACGAGGGTGCTGCAGGCGGCATGATTTAAACTGTCGGCGCTTTAGGGAGGAGTGGGGCAGATGCGTTTAAAGGAAGTTGCGGAGCTGCTTATAACCGCGCGACTCATTGGAGATGGGGAAACGGAACTGACGGGAATCGGAACCGATTCGCGGAACGTCACCAATGGTCAATTGTTTATCTGCTTGCGGGGACATACCGTTGATGGTCACTTATTCGCATCTCAAGCGGCGGCAGCCGGTGCTGCGGCACTTATTGCGGAACGTGAGCTTGACCTGCCTGTTCCCCAAATCATCGTCAGGGACTGCCGGTTAGCTATGGCTGTTGTTGCTAATTATTATTATAGGTATCCAAGCGATACGGTAAAGCTGATTGGGGTGACGGGTACAAACGGCAAGACGACGACGACGTATTTGATCGAGCAAATTTTGAATGACCAACAGCTACCGACAGGGGTCATCGGCACAATCGAGCGTCGTTTTGCGGGCCGATCCTATCCGATGACGAGCACAACCCCGCAAACGCTGCAGCTGCAGCGCTATTTAAGCGATATGCGCGACGCGGGCACCAAGTATTGTGCAATCGAAGTTTCATCTCACGCTTTGGAGCAGGGCAGGGTGAAGGGCTGCCGTTTTCGAACGGCAGTCTTTACGAACCTTTCGCAGGATCATCTGGATTACCACGAAACGATGAATCGTTATGCAGCGGTAAAAGGTCTGTTTTTTTCCAGGCTTGGCAATGTGTATGCTGCGGAAGAAGCCGCACGAACTTATGCCGTTTTAAACGCGGATGATGCCTTGGCGGCCGAGTATGCGGAGTTAACCGCAGCGGAGGTTGTGACTTACGGAATCGATAAAGATGCGGATGTACGCGCCTCGAACATAAAAATTACTGCGCAGGGAACTACCTTTCATGTGGAAACGTTTCGAGGTAAAATGGATGTTACCCTTCAAATGGCAGGGAAGTTTAATGTATACAACGCGCTTGCAGCAATAAGTGCCGTGCTTATTGAAGGGGTAGAGCTAGCTGCCATTACAGCAAGCTTAAGCGCAATCCCGGGCGTGCCTGGACGTGTCGAGGCGGTTAATGCCGGTCAGGATTTTGCCGTAATTGTCGATTATGCGCATACCCCGGATGGCCTGGAGAATGTATTGCGGGCAATTGAGCAGTTTGCCGAGAATCGGATCATTTGTGTTTTTGGATGCGGGGGCGACCGCGATCGTTCGAAGCGTCCGCTAATGGGAAATATCGCAGTAAAGTACGCCGATTACGCCATCATAACATCTGATAATCCTCGAACGGAACCGCCGGAGCTCATTTTAAAGGATATTGAAATTGGGCTTCAAAACAGCGGCACGGATCCTTCGACTTACGAATTTATAACGGATCGCAGGGAAGCGATTCAAAAAGCGGTTGAAATGGCAAGCCCAGGCGATGTAGTATTGATTGCGGGGAAAGGCCACGAAACCTACCAAGATATGAACGGAATCAAGCATCCGTTCGATGATCGAAAAGTAGCGAAAGAAGCGATAAGGGGAATCATACATTGATTAAACGTACGATCAAGCAAATTGCCGAAATGAGCGGCGCAAAATGGAATGGAAACAATGCAGAGCTATTGATAACGGGTGTAACGACTGACTCGCGGCAGGCTGCCGCGGGCCAGTTGTTCATTCCGCTCGTCGGGGAGCAGTTTGACGGGCATGCTTATCTCGAGCAGGCTATTAATAACGGGGCGGTTGCTGCGCTCTGGGAGAAAGGACGCGAGGTGCCGGCATCGCTTGAAGGCGTGCCGCTTCTCATCGTCGGGGATACGCTCGTTGCCTTGCAAAGATTAGCAACGGCTTACCGCAGTGAGCTTGTCGTTCGCGTGGTCGGCATTACAGGCAGCAACGGGAAAACGACTACGAAGGATATGACAGCTTCGATTCTGGGAACCTCTTATAAAGTCCATAAAACGGAGGGCAATTTAAATAATCATATCGGACTGCCGCTAACTGTTCTTCAACTAGAAGAGGATACAGAGGTTGCGGTTCTTGAGATGGGAATGAGCGGTTTCGGTGAAATTGAGCTGCTCACAAAGATCGCCCAGCCTGACGCGGCAATCATTACGAATATCGGCGATGCCCACTTGCTGCATCTCGGTTCAAGAGCGGGCATTGCAAAGGCAAAGCTCGAAATCGCCCTTGGCTTAAGCGAGGATGGCTTACTGCTTTATAACGGCGATGAGCCGCTTCTGGAAGCTGAGCTTAAGCGGGCCATACTCCCGGCGGGAATTGTGCGTCGTACCTTTGGGTTATCCGCTCAAAATGAGTGGTCAGCCGCTGACATCGTGATCGAATCGGAAGCTGCGACTTTTACCGCGATCTTCAATGGAACGCCGAGTGGGCTTGGGTCCGTTCGTATTCCGGTGCCAGGACAGCATAATGTCAGTAATGCGCTTGCAGCAATCGCGATTGGCCGTTTCTTTGGTGTTCCGTCAGCAAAGATCGCAGAAGGACTAAGCCATCTGAAGCTGACAGGCATGCGCATACAGCCGGTGCGCGCGTTCAATGGCGCGATGATTTTGAACGATGCTTATAACGCAAATCCAACAGCCGTTCGCGCCGCGATTGACCTTGTGGAGCAATTGGAAGGCTATAGCCGAAAATGGATTGTGCTTGGCGATATGCTTGAGCTTGGCCCGGAAGAGCAGACGCTGCATTTTGAGGCGGGGGCTTATATTACGCCAAGCAAGGCAGATATGGTTTTAACATTCGGACCGTTGGCTGTCCATATCGCAGAGGGTGCGAAATCGCGCATCCCGTCGGCAGCCGCGAATGAAGCCGTGAAACATTTTGGAGACAAAGATGAGCTTGCAGGTTGGCTGCGCAATCATCTGGAGCCAACTGATCTCGTGCTGATAAAAGGTTCTCGAGGCATGCGGATGGAACAGATTGTCCAAGCATTGGAAGTGGGGTGAGGATATGGACATGATGGTCATTTTATTTTCGATTGGCGCCTCATTCCTTCTAGCGGTTTTGCTTGGACCATTGTTCATACCGCTGCTTCGCCGCTTAAAGTTTGGTCAACAAATCCGAACGGAAGGCCCTCAGAGCCATTTGAAAAAAAGCGGAACGCCGACAATGGGCGGCATCATTATTATGTTTGCGCTGATGATTGCTTTTTTGAAGTTCTCTGACAAAACACCTGAATTTTGGGTGCTGCTGACGTCCTCGCTTGGTTTTGGGCTCGTTGGTTTTCTTGATGATTACATCAAAATCGTATTCAAAAGGTCTCTTGGCCTAACGGCGAGACAAAAGCTGTTCGGTCAGCTTCTGTTCTCCATCATCGTGTGTGCGATGCTCTACAATATGAACCACAGTACCGAAATTACGGTGCCTGGTACAGGCTGGGGCTTTGATCTCGGATGGTTCTATTATCCGCTTGTTGTAATCATCATGTTCGCAGCGAGCAATTCCGTTAATTTTACAGATGGATTGGACGGTCTGTTAGCGGGGACGAGCGCGATTGCGTTTGGCGCTTTCACTGTCGTTGCTTTGCAGACATCTGCGCATGAATCGGCCGTTTTCTCGGCTGCAATGGTCGGCGCTGTATTAGGGTTTCTTGTATTTAACGCCCATCCGGCGAAGGTGTTCATGGGAGATATGGGCTCGCTCGGCATTGGCGGCGGGATAGCGGCAGTTGCTATTTTGACGAAAACAGAGCTACTGCTCATCATTATTGGCGGTGTTTTCGTACTTGAAATGCTTTCTGTTATTTTGCAGGTGGGCTCTTTCAAGCTGCGGGGCAAGCGTATTTTCAAAATGAGTCCCATCCATCATCATTTCGAGCTGATTGGCTGGTCGGAATGGAAAGTTGTTACCGTATTTTGGCTTGTCGGTTTAGTGCTTGCAGCAATTGGGTTACTATTTGTAATATAATGAATAGAAATGAAACGGAAAGCGGCTTCCAATTAAATTTGGAGCCGCTTCATGTATCCATAGAAGGGACTGTCAGAAATGAACCATCCGGCATCGTATGAAGGCCGCCGAGTAGTTGTTTTAGGCTTGGCTAGAAGCGGAGTAAGCGTAGCAAAGGTATTTCATCAACTAGGCGCGGAAGTCGTTGTTAACGATATGAAGAGTCGTGATTTATGTCCCGAAGCGGATGAATTGACTGCTTTGGGCATTTCTGTGCTATGCGGTTATCATCCTGATGATCTAATTACGGAAGAAACTGCGCTGCTCATCAAAAACCCTGGAATTCCATATACATCTTCTCCCGTTCAACGTGCAGAGGAGCTTGGCGTTGAAATTATAACAGAGGTTGAAGCGGCCTACTGGCTTTCACCTGCCCCGATCATAGGCATTACGGGCTCGAACGGTAAAACGACGACGACGACCTGGCTTGGCGAGATTTTAAGCGCAGCGGGCTTAAAGCCGATCGTTGCGGGGAATATCGGCCGCCCCCTTTGTGAAGCCGCAGTGGAAGCGACGTCTGATCAGTGGATCGTAGCCGAGCTTAGCAGCTTCCAGCTGAAAGGAACGAGCGCATTCCGTCCTCATATCGCGCTTTTGCTCAACATCGCCGAGACCCACCTCGATTATCACGGCGATATGGATGATTACGTGAATTCAAAAGCCAAGCTGTTTGATAACCAAACCGAAGACGATATTGCCATTATCAATTGGGATGACCCGGAATGCAGGGCGTTATCCGAGTTTTTGGTTGCTGAGGTAATTCCATTCTCCTTATATGAGAAACTAGATTCGGGCATTTATATTGATCCTCCATATGTGCGTGATGCCGGAATCTCGCAGGCGGGAGACGGGGATGAATCAGCCAACGTTAGGCAAATCGTTTTCCGGCAGGCGGATGGCGTTGAAACGATAATTTTACCCGTATCCGAGCTTGGCATCCCAGGCGTTCACAATGCCGCTAACGCGCTTGCGGCTATTGCGGCGAGTATTGCTGCCGGAGTTGCTCTTGAGCAGCTTATAGCGCCGCTCAGAGAGTTTAACGCTGTAGAACATCGACTGGAGTTCGTTAGAGAAGTGAACGGGGTTAAATATTACAATGATTCGAAAGCAACGAATACCGTTGCGACAACGATAGCTGTAAAATCATTTGACAGACCAATCGTCCTCATAGCTGGAGGACTTGACCGAGGCTCTGATTATATGGAACTTGAGCCATTGTTCCGTGACAAGCTGAAGGCGCTTGTTGCATTTGGTCAGACTAGCGAGAAGCTGTCCCGCGTCGCGGAGCTGGCAGGTTTAGCTAAGGTGGAAATCGTCGAACCTAGTGAGGACGCCGAATCAGTCCTCAAGCAAGCGGTGAAACAAGCTGCGGCAATTGCAGAGCCGGGTGATGTCGTGCTATTGTCACCGGCATGCGCAAGCTGGGATATGTTTGCATCGTATGAGCAAAGAGGGCGCATTTTTAAAAATTCGGCGCATACCTTGTAAGTAGGGGGCATGTCCCTACTTTCCCATGCTAAGAGGTGTGTTCGCTATGGCCAAAGCACGATCTGCCCCGGATATTTGGATGCTGTCTGCAATCGGGCTTATTCTCGCAATCGGGCTAATTATGGTTTACAGCGCTAGCGCGGTGCTTGCTTTTCATGAATTTGGTGACCGATTCTATTTTGTGAAGCGTCAGGTATTATTTGTGGGACTAGGTATCGGCGCGTTACTATTTACTATGAACACTCACTATACCGTGTGGAAAAAGTGGGCTCCGATGGCTTTGATCGTCTGTTTCGGCCTGCTGCTGCTCGTTTTGATTCCGGGAGTCGGCGTCGTACGCGGCGGCGCGCGCAGCTGGCTCGGCATCAGCTCCTTTGGTATTCAGCCGTCTGAATTTATGAAGTTAGCCATGATTTTGTTTCTGTCAAAATGGCTATCGGATAAGCAGCAAACGATCACGCAGTTCTCTAAGGGACTAATGCCGCCGCTCGGGCTGGTTGGACTAGCCTTTGGCTTGATTATGCTTCAGCCGGATTTGGGTACTGGAGCGGTTATGGTAGGCGCTTCTTTGATACTTATCTTTACGGCAGGAGCCAGAATGGCCCATTTGGGCGGATTGGCGCTTATCGGTGCCGCAGGCTTCATTGGACTTATTATTGCGGCGCCCTATCGTTTGAAACGGATTACAAACTTCCTTGATCCTTGGGCAGACCCGCTTGGCGGGGGATATCAAATCATCCAATCCTTGTATGCGATAGGACCCGGAGGGTTAGTGGGGCTTGGCCTAGGCATGAGCCGTCAGAAATTCAGTTATTTGCCTGAGCCGCAAACGGATTTTATTTTCTCAATATTAGCCGAAGAACTTGGTTTTATTGGCGGGATTACTCTAATTTTATTATTTTTAATTGTGGTGTGGCGCGGAATCCGTGCGGCCATCGCTGCCCCGGATACATTCGGAAGCTTGCTCGCAGTAGGCATCACGGGTATCGTGGGCGTTCAGGTTCTTATTAATATCGGGGTTGTTATCGGGATGATGCCTGTTACGGGGATTACCCTGCCTCTCGTTAGCTATGGTGGTTCGTCCCTTACGCTTCTTCTAACTGCGCTGGGTATTTTATTGAACATATCTCGTTATTCGAGGTGAGGGTTGATGCCTGGTTCGCTAAACGGCGGAGAAGGCATAAGCGGCCTTTCCGCATATTCTGGGATAGTTGATGGCAACTACATACAGCTGACTTGCGAAACTGCAATAATGTTAGAACGAGGCTGCATCTTTAAAGCAGGGCAAAAGGATATATATTTATCAGAGGACACTCGTCCGGCTACGAAAGGTTTGCACAATGCGAAGCAGCAGGTGCAAATGTTCTAGCCGGATTCTGCTGTTACGATGAAGAATGAAAAGTCGATTAGGTTTTAAATTCAAGCATTTCATACGGCACGTGTCGTCTTCGACGAGCACGCATAGGAATTCCAATATAAACCTTACATTGAATAGAACGGGCATTTTCTGCAGAAGTGTTGGAGCTTCGAGTCGTGCCTGATTGGATAAATAGGTATGGGATCAGGAAGCTTGGTCAATACGCCAAATGGCTCTGCATAGGCCACAGTCACACAAGGGCCTATAAGGGCATAAGATACACTATATTCGTGACCGTCGCCCAAATGGAGCGGTTATTGCAGCAGAAGGACCTGGAGGCAGCCGGTTTGGGCTTGTTGACAGGAGTCTCGAATCGTTTTATTCTCATTTTTTACGGTAAGGCATCTGCTAACGTACTGGTTTTGCTTCACAAAACCAAAGCGAATGCTTACGAAGCTGGTTTTGCTTCACAAAACCAAAGTGAACGCTTACGAAGCTGGTTTTGCTTCACAAAACCTTAAGGAGGTTCTACTAATGGAAGCATTTAAAGCGGAATTGGAACAAGCCAATCTTGGCGAAGTTTTGTATAACGAACCGCTCTCGAACTATACAACATGGAAAATCGGCGGCCCCGCTGATATATTAATCCTCCCTCGAAGCAAAGAAGAATTAGTTGCTGCGGTTCAATTGGTGCGGAAGCATCAAATGCCATGGACTAATTTGGGCAGAGGCTCCAACATGCTGGTGAGCGATAAAGGGATTCGCGGTGTTGTGATAAAACCGCACAGAGGGTTAGATTACGTGCGTTTTGAAGGATCGCTAGTCATAGCGGGTGCTTCATATTCATTAATAAAGCTATCAGTCATGGCGGGTAAAGAAGGGCTGACCGGGCTTGAATTTGCAGGGGGAATTCCCGGCACGGTAGGCGGAGCCGTTTATATGAATGCTGGCGCGCATGGTTCGGATGTGTCACGTATTTTTAAATCAGCTGATATTGTACTGGAAACAGGAGAATTGGTTCGCTACGATCGCGAGGATATGAATTTCTCTTACCGACATTCTATTCTTCATGAGCAAAAAGGCGTCGTCGTTGAGGCAACCTTCGAGCTGGCTGAAGGGGATAAGAAGGAAGTTCTCGCTATGATGGCCTCTTACAAAGAGAGAAGATTGAGAACCCAACCGCTGCAGCTTGCATGCGCAGGGAGCGTGTTTCGCAATCCGCCCAATGATTTTGCAGCTAGGCTTATTCAAGAGGCTGGATTAAAGGGTGAAAGCCTCGGAGGAGCGCAAGTATCGGAGCAGCACGCCAATTTTATTGTAAACACCGGGCAAGCAACAGCTGAAGACGTTCTCGCCCTCATGACTCATATTCAAAGCACGGTTCAGGAACGCTACGGCATCCTGTTAGTGCCAGAAGTATTGGTGGTGGGTGAGCGGTAATTCGGAGGTGATACATTGGACAAATTGGTGATTGAAGGCGGGAAACCTCTCTCAGGAACCATAGTTATCCAAGGAGCGAAAAATGCCGCTTTGCCGATTCTGGCTGCCAGTTTATTGGCCGATGGCACAACAACTTTAGATCATGTGCCAGATTTGCTAGATATCGACGTCATGCTGAACATTTTGCGCGAATTAGGATGCCGGGCCGAGCATACGGGAGGAACCGTAGTGCTGGATACTGAAACCGCACATACGTCCCACGTGCCGGAATCGTTAATGAGACAGATGCGTTCTTCTATTTTTTTAATGGGACCCTTGCTTGCTAGGTTTGGTGAAGCCCAGGTCTATCAGCCTGGCGGATGTGCAATTGGGGAACGGAAGATTGATCTACATTTAGAAGGTCTGCAGGCTCTTGGTGCAGAAATAGAAGAGTTTGGCAATCGTATTGTATGCCGTGCCGATAAACTGCGGGGAGCTGACATTCATTTAAGCTTTCCAAGCGTCGGGGCAACGGAAAATATAATGATGGCGGCTGCTTTAGCGGAAGGTCGGACAACGATCAGCAATGCCGCAAGAGAGCCGGAAATCCAAGACTTACAAGGATTCCTAAACGCAATGGGCGCGAAAATTATGGGCGCCGGAACCGACACGATAACGATAGATGGGGTACAGTCGCTAACACCATGTCGTTATAAGGTTATTCCGGACCGAATAGTTGCTGGAACAATTATGGTTGCTGCCGCAGCGACACGCGGTCAGGTAACGCTCCAGAACACGCAGCCCGCGCATTTATCTTCATTGATCCATGTTCTTCGTCGTGCAGGTGTTCAAATAGTTGTCGACGGTGATATAATTAAAGTTGGCAGTGCAACCAGACCCAGAGCGGTTGAAAGAATCGTAACCTCTCCGTACCCGGCTTTTCCTACTGATTTGCAGTCTCAGGTAATGGTGCTGCTTACGCTTGCGGATGGTGTGAGCGTATTGAAAGAAACGATTTTCGAAGGCAGATTGAAGCATGTGGATGAATTGTCACGTATGGGTGCCGACATTCGGGTAGATATGAATGCCGCATTCATTCGCGGAGTGCCTAGACTTTACGGCGCAACGGTTGAAGCAACCGACCTTCGAGCGGGCGCTGCCCTTGTCATTGCCGGCTTAGCGGCGCAAGGAAAGACGGTCGTGGAACAAATTCACCATATCGATCGAGGCTATGAGAAAATCGAAACGATGCTCTCTAGACTGGGTGCGCGTATATCGCGTTATTCGCCAGTGCCTAATAACTAATACTATGCGCATGAGCTGCAAGATAGAAACAGCCGGACCCTTTGATGCTGAGCGATGGTGAAGCAAAGAGGTTAGCCGGATGTTTTTTGGGGAAAGAAGGGACAAGTTATGAGCGCGCAGATGCCTGTACTGAAGGAACCGAGTAAAAAACGAATGGGCAGCAGGAAGCTGCTGTATATTCTCATTTTATTATTTCTGGCTCTTTTAGCGGTGCTGTTTTTTAATTCCTCGATTAGCAAAATATCAGAAATACAAATTGAAGGTACAAGATTTGTGTCGAAAGAGGATATAAGCAAGACTTCTGCTATATTGGTCGGCGATGCTTTCTTCCGTACATCATCCTCTACAATAGAAGAAAGAATTCTTACGCTGCCGCAAATCAATGAAGTCAAGGTTACGAAGTTGTTTCCTGGACTTTTGAAGATCTCAATCGAGGAGTTCCCAGTCGTTGCTTTTGAGCTGTCAAAGCAGGGTGAATTGACAGCATTACTGTCAAATGGAACCAGCGTGGAAGCTGATAACGATGAAATGCAGCTAGTGGACAAGCCGGTGCTGTCAGGCTGGACCGAAGGAGACCCAATAAAAGCCGAATTGACGAAGCAATTGGGGAAAATTTCAGCAAAGCAGTTATCCGATCTATCCGAAATATTGCCGTTTCCTTCTTCAGCTTATCCAGACCGGGTTGTGATGTATACACGTACTAAATTTGAAGTGGTCACAGCTGTTTCTGTACTGCCTGAAAAAATCGAAGCATTGAATGCCGTAATTGAAACGCAGGAGCCAGGTAAGATTACGATGCTGCTTGCAGATACTTATGTTCCTTTTCAAAGTGAAAGTCTGGAAAATATGGACTCCGAGCAAAAAGAGACTACTCAATAGCTTGAAAGAATGGTAGAATTTTATTTATCGCATTTATACTCGATGAGGCTGGATAACATTAGGACATATAGAGTGAAGCAAGGGGCGGAACTCGACACAAAGCGAAAAAACAATGAAAACTTTGTTGAAAAAAGAGGGAAAATATTAAAGGCGTTGAATAAGTAAAAAGACCTTAAACATGTGCAATAATAAATATTTATTTGAAACGGAGGTGCCGCAGGATGAGCAGTAACGACATCATCGTCAGTTTGGACATCGGTACATCCAAAGTTCGTGCTATTATTGGTGAAGTGAATAATGGAGCCATTAATATTATTGGAGTTGGATCAGCCGACTCAGAGGGTATTCGCAAAGGAGCAATAGTAGATATTGACCAGACTGTGCAATCGATTCGCAATGCAATTGAGCATGCGGAGCGCATGGTAGGCATTCAAATATCAGACGTTTATGTTGGTATTCAGGGCAATCATATTGCGCTGCAAACCAATCGTGGCGTCGTTGCAGTATCCAACGAGGATCGTGAAATCGGTGAAGAAGATATTGAACGTGTATTGCAAGCAGCAAAAGTAGTCGCGCTTCCACCAGAACGTGAAATTATTAATTTGGTACCTAAGCAGTATTTAGTTGACGGTTTAGAAGGAATTTCTGATCCGCGCGGTATGATTGGCGTACGTTTAGAAGTTGAAGCGACGATCGTAACGGGAACGAAGACTGCCATACATAACCTAATGCGTTGTGTAGAGAAAGCGGGACTTCGTATTTCTGGCGTGATTTTGTTATCATTAGCTTCTGGCGTTGTTTCATTGACTAAGGATGAGAAATCTATGGGTACCGTACTTACAGACATCGGAGCAGGGTCCTGCACAATTGCGATTTATGATCAAGGCGGGCTAGCGGCTACATCTACACTTCCAATTGGCGGTGAATATGTAACGAATGATGTTGCTTATGGCTTGCGCACACAAAGTGATCAAGCGGAGAAAATTAAATTAAAATACGGATGCGCTAACGTTCTAGATGCAGCCGAAGATGTGAAGTTTAAAGTAGTGCGGATGGGCAGCAATGTGGAGAAAGAGTTTTCACAGGTTGATCTTGCCAGCATTATTGAACCTCGTATGCAAGAAATCTTCCATCTCATTCGACAAGAGGTGAGAAGACTCGGATATGGGGAAAAGGTTAACGGCTATGTCTTGACAGGCGGCACGGTATCGATGCCAGGAACACTAGCTTTGGCCCAGACAGAGCTTGAGTCTTCCGTTAGAATTGCACTTCCGGATTATATCGGTGTAAGAGACCCTGCATACAGCAGCGGTGTTGGCATGATTCAATATGTGTCGAAATATATGGGAGCTCGTGGAACTGGAGCAGTGAAGAAAACGGCAAGCCGCAAAGCAAGTCCAGCACCTTCAACTAAACCCGGTATGTTCGAGCGGATCAAAAGCATGTTTAATGAGTTTATTTGAAAATATAAGATAATATAAGTTTCACCTCTATACGATGCTTATATTTTACCGCGAAACGTTGCTGTACCGTATCGTAGGATGCTATCAGCAGTTTACGCTTGACTGGGGGAAAATGAAAGATGTTGGAATTCGACTTTGAGCTTGAGCAGCTTGCTCAAATAAAAGTAATAGGTGTAGGCGGTGGCGGCAGTAATGCTGTAAACCGTATGATAGAGAATGGTGTTAAAGGCGTAGAGTTTATTACGGTGAACACGGATGCACAAGCATTGCATCTGGCAAAATCCGAGCATAAGCTGCAAATCGGCGATAAGCTGACACGCGGTCTTGGTGCAGGAGCTAATCCGGATGTAGGCAGCAAGGCAGCCGAGGAATCCCGCGAAATCATTATGAATCAGCTTAAAGGTTCGGACATGGTTTTCGTTACAGCGGGCATGGGCGGCGGAACAGGTACAGGCGCAGCTCCAGTTATTGCTGAAATTGCACGCGAATGCGGTGCTTTGACAGTCGGCGTTGTTACTAGACCATTTACTTTTGAAGGTCGCAAGCGTTCTGGACAAGCCGAGCTTGGTATCGAAGCGCTAAAAGAAAAAGTAGACACGCTAATCGTTATTCCTAATGATCGTTTACTCGAAATCGTAGACAAGAAAACGCCAATGCTGGAAGCATTCCGTGAAGCGGATAATGTGCTTCGTCAAGCGGTACAAGGCATATCTGATCTCATTGCAGTACCTGGTTTGATCAACCTTGACTTTGCAGACGTGAAAACGATCATGACTGAACGCGGATCCGCGCTTATGGGTATCGGTATCGCTACAGGCGAGAACCGTGCTGCTGAAGCGGCAAGAAAAGCTATCATGAGTCCGTTGCTTGAAACTTCAATTGATGGCGCACGCGGCGTAATTATGAACATCACTGGCGGCAGCAACCTATCGTTGTATGAAGTCAATGAAGCCGCTGAAATCGTCATTTCTGCCTCGGATCCTGATGTAAATATGATTTTTGGTGCAATTATCGATGAAGATCTGAAGGACGAAATTAAAGTTACCGTTATTGCAACGGGCTTTGAGCATAAGTCGGCAGCAGCTCGTCGCATACCTCAACAACAGCCGGAATCGGTTGATACGAGACAAACGGGAAGCACGAATGCCGTTAAGCCATTCGGGGCTAGCAATACATCAAGCGACCAGCTTGAAATACCTGCATTCCTTCGCAATCGTCCACGCGGCGATCGCTAAAGTAAACTCAATCCGCCTCACCAGCCTTTGGTGAGGCGGATTTTTTGTTTTGATGCGTGTTAATAACACAGTCTTGCTTACAGAGCGAATATGGCGTATTGGAGCGCTCAAAAAGACGCTTTAAGCACGCATATGTGCTTTTAGGGAAGAAGCAATCTGTAAAAGTTGTTTATAAACACACAGCGTGCATAAAGAAGGAAAACGCGTGTCTGACTGCTAGAAAGGATGCTGAAAGAATAATGTAGAGCAGCAATTGCTAAATAAAGAAACTAGGTTGATGTTCCGGGTTTATTTTGTAGCTGCGGATTCTTTTTGTGCCTTTGCCTGCCGGAAGCAGCAGTTGCCGCAATACCATACCGTGCAGCAGCCTTTGAGCATCGCGTTTTTTGATTCTAAGAAGCTGAATAACGTCGGACGGCCGGATTTGCGCGTGAGATTCTACTGCGTATTTTAATATTTCTTGCTGCAGGAAGTTTTCTGCACTCACTTCTTCTTTTCTGCCAAGTAAACTTCTGCTGAGAAATAGTTGAAGTAGATGCTGGCAAATGTGTGGTTTTTCCTTAATGTCGTCGTAGGAGAACCGTAAAAGCTTCCAACCATCTAGGATTAGATGATTTTGCCTCATCAAAGAATCAGAGAACGCCTCGCGGGTAATCTCAGTCGAATGTGTTCGAAAACCATCAATTTCAATAACAAGCCGCAGGTCGGCTTTTAAATAAGCAAAATCTAAATATCTTACTCCGTCACGGAAATCGGCAATTTCATACCCGGGATACAATCCGTCCAATTCCTGAAATGCAGGATACCAAACGGCTTCCAAAAAAAGCTTTTCAACATGTCCAAGTCCGTGCTCGAGTCTCCGTTTGTTCTCACCCTTACGCTCCATCAGATGCATGTTCAGCCAATATTCGTATTGCTCTTGAAATGACAACTTATCAACCTCCTCAGTAAAATACAAAACACCGCATACTGCGGGAGAGATCTTATCCCGAGTAAGCGGTGTTCTTCACAGCTTTTCATCTATACAAAATCATAATCTATATTAAAGCGTTGGACAAGCTGCGATTTCAAAAAGATTGCAGATTCGTCAGCAATAAATCCGTATCTCAACTTGTTCCTAATCAATAGATATATTTTACAGCAGCCAAAGGCTTGGCGGTTTTTATACTCCTACTCGACAAAAAAAGATATGTCATGCTGTCATGAATAGACAGACTTTGAAATAGGATTTTAATATACTAGTCTCAATCGTTCTCTCGGGTGCCGGCTGCAGGCCCGTTAACCGCCAGTTGCAGGAAGGTGACCGAAGTGGCTATTTATGTGGATATTATGTTTTTGCGAGAGCTGCTTGTTGACGGCGCTATTCTATCAACTACCGCGTGGGCACGACATCTGAAACCAAGGCCTTGGCGGGTGTTAGTGGCATCTTCTGTCGGAGCTTGTTATGTCGTTTTGATGTTTTTTCCGCAATTAACTTTTTTATTCACGTTTGCCGTAAAGGTCGTCATGTCGTTTTTAATTGTGTGGATTGCTTTCGGTTTCGCATCTATCCAGCACTTTATAAGAAATATTGCAGCGTTCTATGCGGTTAATTTTGTCGCTGCTGGTGCAGTGCTAGGGCTTTATTATTTGTTCATGCAAGGGTCTGGCAAGGTTTGGAAAACGATTGCTTTCGTCAACGGGAATATGCACGTGGAGCTCAAGATGGGACTATTTTATTTGGTTGCTGCGTTTTGTATCGGGCTGTATATATACCGTACCGTCTTGAYGCAAAAAAGAGAACGGGAGCTGGTGCAAACTCATTTAGCAGAGGTGAAAGTTACGATTGGAGAACGGATTCAAACCTGCGTTGGCCTGGTAGACACTGGTAATCAGCTTTATGATCCGTTAACCCGGACGCCGGTTATGGTGATGGAAGCATCCTTATGGCAAGATGATTTACCCGAGTCGTGGTTGAAAAGCATACGAGATGCACAAGTAGATCGTCTTGTAGCGGGAATGGATGAACAACCCTTTGTGTGGCAAGACCGGCTTCGTCTCGTTCCATTCAGAGGTGTCAACCGAGGATCACAGTTCATGCTAGCGATAAAGCCGGATGCGGTCGAGATTACTAGGGAAGGACAAGTTTTTGAAACGCGGAAGGTGCTTATCGGGCTGGACGGCGGAAAGCTAACGTCTGATGGGGCATATCGAGCCATTATCCATCCGTCTATGGTACAACATTAAAGTACGTATGCTCATACAAACGAGGAGGGATGGGCCAGATGCTCGTCAAATACAAATTGATCCTTCAGTTATATTATTATCGTATTATGTTTTTATTCGGATTAAAAAGTGAAGAGATTTATTATATTGGAGGCAGTGAAGCGCTTCCACCTCCCCTTACGCGCGAAGAGGAAGAATATTTGCTGGAAAAGCTGCCTACGGGCGATACGGCCATTCGTGCCATGCTCATCGAACGAAATTTAAGACTAGTTGTATACATTGCTCGTAAGTTTGAGAATACGGGCATTCATATCGAAGATCTCGTATCAATTGGCGCGATTGGTCTCATCAAGGCGGTTAACACGTTTGATCCTGAAAAAAAGATTAAGCTTGCAACCTACGCCTCGCGTTGTATTGAAAATGAAATATTGATGTATTTGCGCCGCAACAGTAAGACTCGCACAGAAGTTTCGTTTGATGAACCGCTTAACATCGACTGGGATGGCAATGAACTTCTTTTGTCTGATGTGCTGGGAACGGAAAACGATACGATTTATCGTAATATTGAGGAACAGGTTGACCGTAAGCTGCTCCATAAAGCGTTAGATAAGCTGTCTGAACGTGAGCGGATTATTATGGAGCTTCGCTTTGGACTTGCGGACGGAGAAGAAAAAACGCAAAAGGATGTTGCGGATCTTTTGGGTATTTCACAATCGTATATTTYCCGCTTGGAGAAGCGGATTATAAAAAGACTGCGAAAAGAATTTAATAAAATGGTCTAAGTCCACACCCAGCTTGCGGTTGTCGAATGATGTCGCATTAGGAATAAAAAGGCCTTCTCAGGAGATAATGTACATTAATGTTTCTCCTTGGGAGGTAATCACGTTGACCCGAAATAAAGTCGAGATCTGTGGAGTGGATACCGCGAAACTGCCTGTCCTAAATAATGTCGAAATGAGAGAATTGTTTACGGCATTGCAAACCCGCAACGAGTGGGCGGCAAGAGAGAAATTAGTAAACGGCAACCTACGGCTTGTGCTAAGCGTTATACAGCGGTTTAACAATAGGGGAGAATTTGTGGACGACTTATTTCAGGTCGGCTGCATTGGACTTATGAAGGCGATAGATAATTTCGACCTTGGCCAAAATGTCAAATTTTCCACCTATGCCGTACCGATGATTATCGGTGAAATACGCCGTTACTTGCGTGACAACAATCCTATTCGCGTATCGCGGAGCTTGAGGGATATTGCCTACAAAGCCCTCCAAGTCAGGGATAGCTTAACGAACAGAAATTCACGCGAGCCGACTATTTTTGAAATATCGGAGGCGTTGAATGTTCCGAAGGAAGATGTCGTATTTGCACTCGATGCCATTCAGGATCCGGTTTCATTGTTTGAGCCCATTTATCACGATGGCGGAGATCCGATTTATGTGATGGATCAAATTAGTGACGAACGCAACAAGGATGTATCGTGGATCGAGGAAATTGCGCTGCGGGAAGCGATGCATAAGCTGAATGACCGGGAAAAAATGATATTGTCCATGCGCTTCTTTGAAGGTAAAACACAAATGGAGGTTGCCGATGAAATCGGCATCTCTCAAGCGCAGGTGTCACGGCTCGAAAAATCAGCTATTCAACAGATGCAAAAGCATGTCAAAACATAAAAAAAAACGGTGCCGTGAGGCACCGTTTTTTTTGTGTATGCAACGCAAGCCATGTCTTGTCTAAGAAATAACCATCATCCAAGTCGTTAAGCCACAGAGAAGCAAACATAACGGAGAGTAATACAAGGTATCCATTCGTGCGAAATGCGTATTTCGAATGCTTTTGAAAAAACCGAGTGTTTTGAATTCGCCCACCGCACGGAGCAAAAAAACTACGGCGAGCGACCAGCCTGCGAAAGAGGGAAGCCATGACGGGCCTATAACGGGTATGACCCCGGCTTCCATAAGCAGCAATGCCGATGCAGCCCAGAAAATTAAAATTACGGCTGCGATTTCGATGCGCCCCGGTTTGAAAAACGGTGCCTTTGTATCGGTTCTTGTCGGAACTGCGATTAAAAAACCTCCGCGGCCGCCAAATAACCAATACACATGGATGCAGCCGATAATGAACAGCACTGCGCTAACCAGACTCGCTAAAAGTATGTCCATACATAATCCCTCCGTAAGGATTAAAGTGATTTTTCAATCATAGGCATTAGCAGGCCAATCTGCTTTTCTGATTCTTGCTTTGACAGAATTCGGTACTTATTGCGCTCATACCAGCCTAAATAATAGCTATAAATCAGCTCAGAGCTGTTAAGGGCCTGTTCAGCGGAAAAGCCGCATTCTACAAGCAAACCACTCATGTAGTCAAGCCGCTGCTGCTCTATTTGGAATAAGAGCTCAGCATAAAAAGGCTCGGTGGCTCCTAATTTGCGCAAATAGTACACAAAGTCCTTCCCTTCTACGGAGCTGAACATAAGGGTGAGCAAATGGCGAACTCTCTGCTGCGGCTGTAACGTTTGATGGTATTCGATATGCGCGATGATTGACGTCGTAGCAATCTCCTGCCAATGCTCGATGATACGTTTTACGAATGCTGATCGATTTTTAAAATACCAGTAAAAGCTGGTTTTACTGCTRCCAAGCAGCTTTGCCAGCTGCTCGACCACAAGAGCTTCTACGCCTCCTTCTGCAAATTTCTGAAGGCCGAGCTTAATCCAATCGAGCTCCGTAGCAACAAGTTTGGGCATTTAATCCTCCTTGAACATTTATAATTATTGTACGCTTCCGTACATAAACCTTAACACAAATAAAAGGGGATGAAAAGTATTGTACGCAATCGTACATTAAATGTTCGTAATTCTAAAATAGAAGCGCGTTTTTTTAATAAGAAGGACATTTTAGGCAAATTACTCATATAGTTATAGGAGAGATAAACGGACGATCACTCTACTCGAAAAGTGGTGAACGGAAATGAAAATATCTGATTTTCAGACGAAAGACGTAATCAATATCGTTGACGGCAAAAAGCTGGGTCAAATTAGCGACTTAGAACTTGATTTGCGGCAAGGGCGCATTGATTCTATCGTTGTGCCTCAATTCACAAAGTTTTTGGGCATGTTTGGCGGGGGAGGTACGGAGGTCGTTATTCCTTGGCGGAATATCGTTAAAATTGGCGCGGATGTCGTACTTGTTCGCATGGATGATACGAAACAGCTGCGTGCGGAAGAAGATGATTTGCACGCTCGATCATAACACGATAAACTGTGTCTAGTTGGTTTGCTATGCAAACTAAACCGTTGGCTTAGGAAGTTGGTTTGCAAAGTGAACCTTTAAATAGAGGTGAGAGCGGTATGGAAGCTTTTGAACAAAAATTATTAGCGAAGGGGCCTTCGCTTTTTTTATTGTCGGAATGGAATAATCGATTTGGCCGGATGACTGCCGGGTTTACGGGACGAAATGGAGGAACTAGCGGCGCTCCTTGGGCTTCGTTGAATATGGGCTTGCATGTAGGGGATCAGGATCAAGCCGTAATTGACAATCGGAGACGGTTAACGGATGCAATTGGCTGGGATTTTGAGGCATGGACCTGCGCCGAGCAGGTGCATGGGAATCTCATTCATCAAGTGATGGCAGCGGATAAAGGCCGCGGTAAAGAAACCTTGGACGATGTGCTTAAGGACTGCGACGCGATTATGACGGATGTGCCTGGGGTTCTTCTAGCCTCCTTTTATGCTGACTGCGTTCCGCTGTATTTCTTTGATCCTGAGCATGAGGTCATAGCGCTTGCTCATGCCGGATGGAAGGGAACAGTGCAGCAAATAGCCGTGAAAACGGTACAAGCGATGGCTAGGGCGTACGGATCAGACCCGAAATCAATCATGGCGGCGATAGGACCGTCTATAGGCAGCTGCTGCTACGAGGTTGATGGCCCTGTTATAAACCAAGTTCAGCAGCTATTGTCGGAGCTTGGAGTAACGGGTGAGGCCGCTGATCGGATGCTAAAGCAGGGTGGTAACGGCAAGGCGAACTTGGACTTGAAAGAAATAAACCGACAGATTATGATAAAAGCAGGAATTTTGCCGATACGTATCGAATTAACACAGTGGTGCACTGGATGCAGACGGGATTTGTTCTTTTCCCATCGCAAAGAAGGTGGCTTGACGGGCCGAATGGCCAGTTGGATCGGCATTCGGGAGAGGTGAAGCATGCCATATACATTTGAGGATAGAATAAAGCTCGTAGAAGATCGAATCATGAAAGCTTGCGAGCGTTCAGGACGCAGCAGAAATGAAGTGCAAATTATAGCCGTTACTAAATATGTTTCTCTGGATATGACGAAATCGGCCTTGGAGCACGGCTTTCGCCATCTAGGCGAAAACAGGTGGCAGGATGCGCAGGAAAAATGGGAAACGATTAGTGAGCAGGTTGATTCGGAAGCCGACAATCAACCTATCTGGCATTTTATCGGTTCATTGCAATCGAATAAGGTAAAGGACGTCATTGGGAAATTTACATACATGCATTCATTGGACAGGCTGTCACTCGCCGAGGCGATTGACAAACGAGCGTCGCAGCTCGGGATTACCGTGCCTTGCTTCATTCAAGTAAACGTCTCTGGGGAGAATTCGAAGCAAGGAATTTCTCCAGAGGAACTTGTGCCATTTGTAGAGCAGCTGTCACGATTCAAGTCGATTAATCCAATTGGCTTAATGACGATGGCGCCTTTTGAAGCGGAACCCGAGCAAACAAGACCAGTCTTCAAAGCATTGCGCGAGCTGCGTGATGAGATGCAGAAGAAATCTGAGCATGGAAGCACCATCACCCAGTTATCTATGGGGATGTCGAATGATTTTGAAGTAGCAATCGAAGAAGGGGCGACATGGATCCGTCTGGGCACGATATTAGTGGGGATAGAGGAGGAATAAAGGATGAGTGTCATGAACCGCTTTATGAGCTTTCTCGGCTTGCAGGAGGAAGAAGAAGTCGTAGAGAGAGAACGAGTTGTACAGCAGGAAGAACAAGAAGCTGAAACTTCTCCCTTCGAAGCACGTAAAAACACAAAGAGCAATAATGTCGTCAGCATTCACTCACAGAAAAATGTCCGTGTGGTGCTTAGTGAGCCCCGTTCTTATGACGAAGCGCAAGAAATTGCGGACCATTTGCGTTCACGCCGAGCTGTCATTGTGAATTTGCAGCGCGTTCGCAGTGATTTAGCCGTTCGGATTGTTGATTTCCTAAGCGGCACAGTGTACGCTTTAAACGGGAGCATCTCTAAGCTAGGTCCTAACATTTTTCTTTGCACGCCGGATTCAGTGGAAATCCAAGGCGCGATAACGGAAATGCTGGCGGAGGAGAACGACTACAACAAAATGAGGTGACCTTGAGTTAATGAATGAAGTTTATAGCATTATTAAACTAGTCCAGCAAATCTACACATTTATGATTATCGGTTACGTGCTGCTTTCTTGGCTGCCGACTGCCCGGGAGAGCTTCATCGGGGTATTTTTGGGCAAGCTGGTAGAACCGTACTTAGGCATTTTCAGAAGATTTATACCGCCAATCGGAGGAATGCTTGACCTATCTCCGATCCTTGCTGTATTCGCGCTTCAGTTTGTTGCAGCAGGCTTAATCGCGGTATTCGATTTTTTTATTTAAAGGAATGATTTCGCATGAAACAAGGCATATATGATCATTTCCATCCCGACGAGAAATCTTTTGTCGATCGGGCTGAGGAATGGATTGAGCGGTCCGCACAGCAGCATGAGCTGAAGCGGACCGATTTTTTAGACCCGAGACAAGTACAAATATTAACCATTTTGGCAAATCGTAACACTGATGTTACCGTGCGCTTTGATGGCGGATATGAGCAGGCAGAGCGGAAACGTGCGCTTATTGGACCGGATTATCGTAATTTGGACGATGAAGAAGCAGGAATATCCGTTTTAGCCGTTAATGGACCGGGACAGGCTCAGCTTGAACTGGACCATGGCGATTTTTTGGGTGCCTTACTTGGACTCGGCATTAAACGCGATCGAATTGGCGACATCCATGTACATGAGCAGTTTTGTCATATCGTCGTCATGGATGAAATAGCGGATTACTTAAATATCCATTTGAGACAGGTTCATCGGATAAGCGTCTTAACCGATATCATTCCATTGTCTGAGTTGAAACCGGTTGTTCCAAAGCTGGAGGAAATGAGCTTATCCGTCGCTTCCATGAGGCTCGATGGCATCGCGAGCGATGTTTACCGGATTAGCCGCTCCAAAATTGTTGATCCGATTCGCGCAGGCAGATGCCGTGTGAACTGGAAATCGGAGGAGGATCCTTCCGAGCAGCTTCGTGCCGGTGATGTTGTTTCTTTCAAAGGATTTGGTCGGTTTAAGGTACTAGAAGTGGACGGCGTGACAAAAAAAGGCAGAATTCGAGTCAGGATTGGTAAATTTATTTAATCCATTGCAGGAATCTCCCTTTAGTTGTCGAAATTGTTCTCATTAAATCGTGTAATTCGGTTACGGTTGCTAGGGTCATAAATATCATGAGGAGGTGCGCCAATGCCGTTATCGCCATTGGACATACATAACAAAGAGTTTGGCCGGAGATTACGCGGCTATGACGAGGATGAAGTTAACGAATTTCTTGATCAAGTCATAAAAGACTATGAATCGCTGATTCGTGAAAATAAAGAGCTGCAAAATCAGCTGCTTGGCCTGCAAGAAAGATTAAACCATTTTACGAACATTGAAGAAACGCTTAGCAAAACGATTATTGTGGCGCAGGAAGCGGCTGACGAAGTAAGAAGCAACGCGAAGAAGGAAGCTCAATTGATCATTAAGGAATCGGAGAAAAATGCGGACCGTATCATTAATGATTCATTAGCAAAATCCCGCAAGGTATCGCTTGAGGTCGAAGAGCTTAAAAAACAAGCTTCTGTCTACCGTGCTCGTTTCCGTACACTCGTAGAAGCGCAGCTCGAGCTGCTTACCGTTGATGGCTGGGATACGCTTGAGCCGCAGCAATCGAGGCAATCGGAGAGGCAATCGGAGCATGAGCTCACACGCGGTTAGAAATTTAATAATTAGACGAATCGACATTTGACATTTAGCCTGTCGATACGCTATAACTAATAGTAATTAACTAATGATCTAAACTTCGTTGAAGAGAACGAGTACGTTTTAAGTTCACTCCTCAGAGAGCCGGCGGCAGCTGAAAGCCCGGTGTGTGAGCTATTGCGGAATATCCTCTCTGAGAAGCGGCGCCGAACCTGCGAGAGCAGCAGTAAGTGCTGACGGTTGTCCCCCGTTACAGGGAACGCGAGCAAATTGTTCGCGACTAAGGTGCCGCATGAAGCGCAGCTGAGCTGTTTTCTTCATATTGCTTGCTTTCTAGTTTTTAGGAGCATGCGCGGAACAAGGGTGGTAACGCGACTAAGCCTCGTCCCTTCTCATAGGGATGAGGCTTTATTTTTGTTTAAAACAGGAGGCTGGAAAGATGCAACGCGTAGATGTAAAGGAACGTGCCCGCAGCCGCGAAATGCGTGTGCTGGAGCAATGGAAGACAGATGATACGTTTAAAAAATCGATATCAAACCGGGAAGGTAAGCCGAATTTTGTGTTTTATGAAGGGCCCCCAACCGCGAATGGTGCACCGCATATCGGTCATGTGCTTGGCCGCGTAATCAAGGATTTTATTTGCCGCTACAAGACAATGGCTGGTTACCGCGTCATCCGTAAAGCAGGTTGGGATACGCATGGCCTACCAGTAGAACTGGGTGTGGAGAAGCAGCTCGGTATTTCCGGTAAACAAGAAATCGAAGATTACGGCGTAGAGAAATTCGTGAAAAAATGCAAAGACAGTGTGTTTGAATATGAGAAGCAGTGGCGCGAGCTTACGGAAGCAATCGCTTATTGGACGGATTTAGACAATCCCTACATCACGCTCAAAAATGAATATATCGAAAGTGTTTGGCATATTTTATCGACGATTCACGGGAAGGGCTTACTGTACCGCGGACATCGGGTTAGTCCTTATTGTCCGGACTGCCAAACCACACTTAGTTCGCATGAAGTTGCACAGGGCTACGAGGATGTCAAGGATTTAAGCGCGACTGCTAAGTTTAAGCTTACCGCTTCCGGAGAATTCATCCTTGCCTGGACAACGACGCCCTGGACGCTGCCGGCTAACGTTGCGTTAGCCGTTAATCCAGAGCTCGACTACATCCGTGCCTCCAAAAACGGCGAAGTCTATATCGTTGCTCAAAATTTAGCAGAAAGCGTACTAAAGGATGGATATGAAGTTTTATCCGTTGTGAAAGGTGCTGAGCTTGTCGGTCTTCCCTATGAGCCGCCATTTAATTATGTGGCAATCGAGAAGGGGCATATCGTCATTGCTGGCGATTTCGTCAGCGATACGAGCGGAACAGGTATTGTACACATCGCGCCTGCACACGGAGAGGACGATTACCGAGTATCCCGTGAAAATGGAATTAGCATGCTCAGCGTCGTTGATTTAGCAGGCCGCTATGTTGCGGAAGTAACGGACTTCGCTGGCCGTTTTGTCAAAGACAGCGAGCTTGATATCGATATCGTCAAAAATCTAAGCGAACGCGGGCTGCTGTATTCGAAAGAGCGTTACGAGCACAGCTATCCGTTCTGCTGGCGCTGCAAAACGCCATTGATTTATTACGCAATGGAGAGCTGGTTTATCAAAACTACTGCCGTTAAGGATCAACTGATCGCTAACAACAACAGCGTAGATTGGTACCCGGGTCATATTCGCGAAGGTCGTTTCGGCAAGTTTTTGGAGGATTTGGTGGACTGGAACATCAGCCGTAACCGCTACTGGGGTACGCCGCTGAACGTTTGGGTCTGTGATGTGACAGGCAAAGAGTACTCGCCTAGCAGCATCGCTGATTTGCGCGCGATGGCAATCGGCGATGTGCCAGAGGATATCGAGCTACACAAGCCGTATGTTGACGGTATTAAGCTAAAGTCGCCGTTTGCGGAAGGTGCTGAAATGACGCGCACTCCTGAAGTAATCGATGTATGGTTCGACAGCGGCTCCATGCCTTTTGCTCAGCATCATCATCCGTTCGAGAATGAGCAGCAATTCGCTGAGCAATACCCAGCAGACATCATCTGCGAAGGTATCGACCAGACGCGCGGCTGGTTCTACAGCTTGCTGGCAGTATCCACGCTCTATAACGGCAAAGCGCCGTATAAAGCAGTCATCTCGACAGGACATATTTTAGATGAAAACGGCCAGAAGATGTCGAAGTCAAAAGGGAATGTTATCGATCCTTGGGAGATCATTAACGAGTACGGGACAGATGCGTTCCGCTGGGCTTTGCTGGCTGATAGCGCGCCTTGGAACAGCAAACGTTTCTCACGCGGAATTGTTGGCGAAGCGAAGTCGAAGGTGATCGATACGATCGTAAATACGCATGCATTTTTTGCTTTGTATGCATCAATCGATGGTTTCGACTATACACAGCATGAGGAAACGAAGTCTGATAACAAGCTGGATCGCTGGATTATTTCATGCTTGAACAGCTTAATCAATACTGTGAATAAAGGGCTTGAAGTAAATGATTTCCTTAACCCGGCAAAATCCATCGAAATCTTCGTTGATGAGCTGAGTAACTGGTACATCCGCCGCTCGCGTGACCGTTTCTGGGGAAGCGGCCTGACGGCTGATAAATTAGCTGCCTACCAAACCTTACGCAGCGTGCTGCTGACATTATCGCGCCTGATTGCTCCTTATGCGCCTTTATTGGCAGAGGAGGTATACGGCAACCTTGGCGGTTCGGGAAGCGTGCATCTGGCTGATTATCCGAAAGCGGATGTAGCTGCAATTGACGAGACTCTTGAGCGGGATATGGAAAGCGCGAAGCAAATCGTAGAGCTAGCCCGCAATGTTCGGAACGAAACAGGCATTAAGACACGTCAGCCTTTATCGGAGCTTATCGTTTCGCTGGATCGAGATTTTAACGTGGCGGATTACGAGGATATCGTAAAGGACGAAATTAACGTAAAAGCGATAACGGTTCAAAATTCAGACAGCGGCTTCGTTGATTTTACGCTCAAGCTGAATCTGAAGGTTGCCGGCAAAAAATACGGTAAATACGTTGGCCCGATTCAAGCACAGCTTAAAGGCTTGAACGCTGATCAAACCCGCAGCATCGTAAATGGCGGAAACTTAGACTTTACGAGCCCAGACGGGGAACAGATATCGATTGCTGTTGATGAGCTGCTGGTCGAGAAGCAGGCGAAATCAGGCTTTGCTTCTGCTTCAGGAAACGGCGTGACCGTCGCGTTGAATACCGATATCACAGCTGAACTGGAACAAGAAGGCTGGGTACGTGAAGTTATTCGCGCCGTACAGGATACGCGTAAGAAGCTTGACTTGCCGATTGAAAAAAGGATTGAGCTTGTTCTTGATGTTGATAGCGAGCTTAGAGCCGCGCTTAATGCATTTGAACAAGTGCTTCAAGATAACGTACTCGTTCAGAACGTAGCTTATGAAGCATTGCCGGAAATGGAAAAAGTTACGCTTGGCGATAAAGAAATAGGGATTTTCATCCGGGGTTAAGGATATAGTATAGAGGATAATTACACGCAAAAAAACGAGGCCGTCGCCTACCGGCTGCTGCAGCAAGCGACCGCAAGGTCGCGAAGCATGCAATGGCCGGAAGGCCTGGCCTCGTTTTATTGTTTGTCAAAGGGGATGCCTCGCATGAATACGAATAGCCCGGAAGAGTCGAAAATTCCAAAAGAACTGCAAACCTCGCTTAGCTCTCTAGATAAGCGACTGCAAAAAATTGCCGCTGATTTGGAGCACACGCAAATTGCGGAATATGTCAATTTGCTAAACAGGCCAAGAACGCTTATTTGGAAAAATCTGCTTGCAGGAACGGCAAGAGGCGTTGGAATTGCGATAGGCTTTACCTTTTTTGCTGCGACGATTCTATATGTCCTTCGGATTCTAGGCRCTTTAAACCTTCCGATAATCGGCGATTATATTGCGGACATCGTTCGAATTGTTCAAATACAGCTCGAAGGCAAAACCTATTAATTACTTATTTTCGTCTGGATTTTCGGTTTCAAGTCCGTGATCGCCTTCACCTGTATCCATATAATGCATATATTCCCGATTGCGGATGACAGAGACGTGACGGCCTGTAATGTCGGTGGCGAGAAAGCTCTCGAGCGGCTCGACAAAGCCGTCATTCTCATAAGCATCAATGCCTACATGATCATAATCTGCCACATCCCGATTTTCGGACATTGCCGGCGAGTCCGCATTACCAAACTGCTCGACGATTTGCCAAGCATCCTCACCGTCAAAGCCGTTATAGGAGTCCTGCTCATCCATGCTTGTCCGGCCAAAGGGAGGATCAAGCACTAATTCTTCAACAGGCCTGCGCAGAGACAAATGCTGCCTTGGCGCATGTTCAATGCAATGCAGCGTATCTGGAACAGCATCCAGACGCTCGATTGGAATAGGCTCAGCGCAGATCGCGCAAATGCCATACGTCCCGTTAGCCATTGCTTGCAGTGCTGCATCAATTCGTACGAGATGGAGATCTTCCTGCTCAAGCAGGGCAACATCCTTCTCGCGTTCGTATAGCTCGGTTGCAGTGTCGCCTGGATGATTGTCGATGGAAGTAAGTTCACCGGTATCATCGCGGAGCGAATGGGATAAACCGTAATGATCGTTTTCAGCTAACCGATTTTCGATGTCGCGCTTTTCGTCTAATAATCTGCTTTGCAGCAGATTGAAGTGCGCGTTTGTCGGGATTGTCATTTGAGCACCCTCCTTAGCAGGGAACATAACATAATTGCTGTATTAGCTTTCGCTGAAAAACAGATTTTCAGTATGGGCTTCAATGGAAGAACGATTGCTTGATGCTGGCTCTCATTTGACTCGGTATGCTACAATTGACTGGCAATCACGAAATGGCTCGTGCAGTTTGCTGGGTTGGCGCGACGCATAAGTGTCAGCGAAACGTTGCTTCACAAAAAAATAGGAGTGATAAGATGCGTTTTTATTATTACTGGGTAGCGGTTTTGGTTTTTATCCTTGATTTTGTAACAAAGAGATTGATTGAATCCAAAATGGAAATCATGGAGCAAATAAGCGTTATCGGTAATTTTTTTCTCATTACATCGCATCGGAACCGTGGTGCAGCATTTGGTATTTTGCAAGAGCAACGAGTTTTTTTCATTATCATCACCATCTTTATTGTTGCAGGCATCATTTGGTACATACAGGCGGTACGCAAATCGGCGAAGCCATGGCTTTTAGTCGGGCTTGGACTTGTACTTGGCGGTGCGATCGGAAATTTTCTGGATCGGGCTCGTTACGGCGAGGTTGTTGATTTCCTGCAATTTAATTTCGGCAGCTATGAGTTCCCGATTTTTAACGTGGCGGATTCGGCAATCGTCTGTGGTGTAGCATTAATTCTTATAGACACCTTATTATCTGCAAAGGATGATAAGAAACGTTCGCAAAATGGAGAGGACAAGGATCAAAACAAACATGAGCAGCAACCTGTATAATGAAGAATTGTTGGAATGGACAGCAGAGGCGGAGCAATCCGGCGAGCGCTTAGATAAATTTGTAACAGACCAAATAGATGACCAGGCGGTATCAAGAACACAGGTACAGGAATGGATCAAAGCAGGAGCCGTTCAGGTGGATGGCAAAGCGGCAAAAGCAAACCTTAAGATCGTCGAGGGTAATCATGTCGTGCTTCAAATACCTGAGCCAGAGGAAGCGGCAATCATTCCTGAAAACATCCCGCTTGAGGTCATATACGAAGATTCGGATTTAATTGTCATTAATAAAAAACGCGGCATGGTCGTACACCCTGCACCCGGTCATTCTTCAGGAACGCTTGTAAATGCCCTCATGTATCATTGCAAGGATTTGTCTGGCATCAACGGGATGATTCGACCGGGTATTGTGCACCGTATCGATAAGGATACAACCGGATTATTGATGGCGGCAAAAAATGATCTTGCGCATATCTCGCTTGCCGAGCAATTGAAGGAGCATACCGTGACTCGCAAATACATCGCACTTGTTCATGGCAATGTGCCCCATGATCAAGGAACGATCGACGCGCCAATCGGCCGTGACCTGAACGACCGGAAGCTGTTTACGGTAACCGATCACAATAGCAGACATGCCGTCACACATTTTCATGTGCTGGAACGCTTGGGAGACTACACGATAGTTGAGCTTCAGCTTGAAACAGGGCGTACGCATCAAATCCGCGTGCATATGAAATACATTGGCCATCCCCTTGCCGGTGATCCGGTCTATGGACGCAATAAAACCGTTGCTTTGAAGGGACAAGCTCTTCATGCCATGCTTTTAGGCTTTACGCATCCGCGGAGCGGTGAAAGACTGGAATTCGAGCAGCCTTTGCCTGCGGACTTTGAATATGTGCTAAGCAGTTTGCGGTCCAGATAAGCCAAACGTGCAAAAGTGCAAACTTTTCACCACTTTATTCATTATTTAGAGCTGAGAAGTACGTTATTCTAGTGAATATGTAAATGAAAAATAAGGATAGGTGACAAGAAATGACATCCATTAATCAAAATTACTTGGAGCTGCAAGGAAGCTACTTGTTTTCTGAAATTGCAAAACGCCGCACGAAATTTATTCRAGAAAATCCAAATGCCGAAATTATCAGCCTTGGAATTGGCGATGTAACTCGCGGCTTGCCTGACGCTGTTCTGAATGCAATGCACAGCGCGGTAGACGAGCTGGCTGTACCGGGATCATTCCGTGGTTACGGTCCGGAGCAAGGTTACGATTTCCTTATTAATGCGATTATCGAAAATGACTATAAAGCTCGCGGTATCGACATTGCTTCGAACGAAGTGTTCGTAAGCGATGGTTCGAAATGCGACGTCGGCAACATCCAAGAAATTTTTAGCGAAAACAGTATCGTAGCTGTTCAAGATCCTGTTTACCCTGTATATGTAGATACTAATGTAATGGCGGGACGCTCAGGTAAATACAACCAAGAGACGAAACGTTATGAGAATATTGCCTACTTGGAGTGCACAGCTGAAAATGACTTCAAACCAAGCTTGCCTGACCGTAAGGTTGATATCATTTACTTGTGTTATCCGAACAACCCGACAGGGATGACGCTGACGAAAGTAGAGCTTAAAGTATGGGTTGATTATGCGAAAGCAAACAACTGCATCATTCTTTATGATTCTGCTTACGAGGCATTTATCCAAGAAGAGGATGTTCCGCACAGCATTTATGAAATCGAAGGCGCTCGTGAAGTAGCCATTGAATTCCGCAGTTTCTCCAAAACAGCCGGTTTTACAGGCGTACGCTGCGCATACACTGTCGTTCCTCGTGAGCTTAAAGGTCTCGACGCTTCAGGAAATGAAGTGTTGATCAACGATTTGTGGAATCGCCGTCACACGACTAAGTTTAATGGTGTTTCTTACGTCACGCAGCGCGGTGCCGCTGCCATTTACTCAGCGGAAGGCAAAGAGCAAATCAAGTCCTTGGTTGATTATTACATGACCAATGCAGCGATCATTCGCGATGGTTTGGCATCTTTGGGCTTAGAAGTGTTCGGCGGCGTAAACGCTCCTTACATTTGGCTGAAAACACCTAACGGCATGGATTCTTGGTCATTCTTTGATAAGCTTCTTACCGAAGCTAATATCGTAGGTACGCCAGGCGTAGGCTTCGGACAAAGCGGGCAAGGTTATTTCCGCCTTACTGCATTCGGCAGCCGCGAAAATACAGAAAAAGCAGTTGAAAGAATTCGTAAGCTAAGCCTATAGTAACCAACGCTATCCTCGTATAGCTCATCGGGATTGGTCCACAATAAGTACAAGCGGAAAAATTCGTTTTTACTTGACATCTAATGTCGAACGTGGGATAATTTCTATGATATACAGCAGTACCTTTAACTCAGTCCCGAGAGGCTGGCAAGGTAGCGTGAATAACAAGTCTATAGAAGAGAAGAATAGGACAGCCTAATTTGCAGCTTTCTGTGACGAGAGCTGCGACGGCCTGTACCCTATCTCTTCATGACTTATCACAAGCTCCTTGCGATTTTTGCAAGGAGCTTTTTGTCGCAACCTGGCATTTGGGCGATAATGGAAGGAGTCAGCGGAAATGACGGAAGAAGAGCATTTAGTCATCATGGATGAAACGGCGATTCGCCGCGCATTGACGCGAATTGCTCACGAAATTGTAGAGAAGAACAAGGGGATCGACAATTGCGTAATCGTAGGCATTCGAACCCGGGGAATCTACTTGGCGCGTCGGATCGCGGAACGTATCGGTGAAATCGAAGGCAAACCGGTGCTTGTAAGCGAACTTGACATTACGCAATACCGTGATGATCGGAAGGTGGCCATCTCTGCGGATGTAGAGGTTGCGGCCGCAATCGGCGATACGGACGGCGTGCCCTTCAATGTTCAAGACAAACGAATCATTTTGTTCGATGATGTGTTGTATACCGGACGTACGATTCGAGCGGCAATGGATGCGCTTATGGACTGCGGACGCCCGCAAAGCATCCAATTGGCGGTGCTTGTTGACAGGGGACACCGGGAGCTGCCGATTCGACCTGATTTTGTCGGAAAGAACGTGCCGACCTCTAAGCAGGAGCAAATCGAAGTGGCATTGACTGAAATCGACCAAATTGATCAGGTCACCATCATTAACCAGAGGGGGCAAGCCGGATGACGATGACTCAGCTTAAACAACGGAGTTTGCTCGGATTAAAAGATCTAAGCAAAGATGAGATTGAATCGATTCTTGATCGAGCTGCTTATTGGGAAAATCATTCAACTAAGGTTCACAATACGATGCAAGGCAAATTTGCTGCCAATATGTTTTTTGAGAACAGCACGCGTACACGCTTTTCGTTCGAGGTTGCGGAGAAGCGCCTTGGAACAGAAGTGTTGAACTTCTCGGCCGCAGTATCAAGCGTACAGAAGGGCGAATCCATTTACGATACGGTTCGCACGCTTGAATCGATGGGGATCGACGTGGGCATTATCCGCTTGAAGCCGATTGGCGTTCTTGCAGAGCTGGCGACGAAGATCAAAGTTCCATTAATCAACGCTGGTGATGGCAATAATGAGCATCCTACGCAGGCACTGCTTGATATGTATACGATGAGGAAGCATTTTGGACAACTTAAAGGTTTGACCGTGACGATTGTCGGCGACGTGCTGCACAGCCGTGTTGCAAGATCAAACCTATGGGCGCTGCAAAAATTCGGAGTGAAAGTGAACTTTTGCTCACCGCCGAATATGCAAGCCACCGACCTGGATGTTTCTTATGTCACCATAGATGAAGCTATAAAATCAGATGTGGTCATGATGCTTCGAGTACAGCTTGAGCGTCATGAGAGCGGCATGCTGAGCTCGGCCGAAAGTTACCGCGAGCATTACGGATTAACGGTTGAAAGAGCAAGCAAGCTTGCAAATCATGCGATTATCATGCATCCGGCACCGATCAACCGCAACGTAGAAATTGACGATGAACTGGTGGAACATCCGCAATCACGAATTTTCCCGCAAATGGAAAATGGGGTACCGATTCGCATGGCAGTCGTAGAACGCGCACTTAGCTAACAACAGCAACATAGACCAAACGAATCCGGAGGGTGAAACAATATGTCATTATGGATTATTAACGGTAACGTATGGAACGAAACTTCCGGGAACCTGGAAAGTAAACATATCCGCATCGAAAATGGGAAAATCGAAGCTATTATTGACGGCGCGCAAACGCCTGATACTGGCAGCGCAGAAGTTATCGATGCGCAGGGCAAGCTAGTATCAGCTGGCTTTATCGATATGCATGTCCATCTGCGTGATCCTGGTTTTGAATATAAAGAAGATATCGCGACTGGCACGCGTTCTGCTGCAAAGGGCGGCTTTACAACGATCGCATGCATGCCGAACACTCGTCCAGTAACGGACACGGCTGAAACCGTTCGCTACATCACGAACAAAGCAGAGCAGGTTGGCGTTGTGAAGGTGCTGCCTTATGCATCGATCACCAAAAATGAACTGGGCCGCGAGCTGACGGATTTCGCTTCGCTTAAGGAAGCAGGCGCAATTGGCTTTACGGATGACGGAGTAGGTGTCCAAAACGCTCAAATGATGAAAAACGCCATGGCTTTAGCAAAATCAATGGATATGCCGATTATCGCACACTGCGAGGATGATACCTTGGTTGAAGGCGCATGGGCATCGGAAGGCGAGTTTTCAAGAAAGCACGGCTTGAAAGGGATTCCGAATGAATCCGAAGCGATTCATGTCGGAAGAGATGTTTTGTTAGCGGAAGCGACTGGCGTTCATTACCATGTATGCCATGTTAGCACAGAGCAATCGGTACGGCTTATTCGCCTGGCGAAGCAAATCGGAGTGCGAGTAACTGCTGAGGTTTGCCCGCATCACCTTCTGTTGTCTGACGAGGATATTCCGGGTCTTGATGATGCGAATTGGAAAATGAATCCGCCTCTACGCACACCGCGCGATGTTCAAGCGGTCATTGAAGCGATCGAGGACGGTACGATTGATATGGTTGTAACGGACCATGCGCCGCATAGCGCGGAAGAAAAGGCGCGCGGCGTTCAGCTTGCACCTTTTGGCATCGTTGGTTTCGAAACGGCATTCCCGCTTTTGTATACCAAGTTCGTACAAACGGGCAAATGGACGCTTGGCTTCCTCTTGCAGCGTATGACTGCAGATCCTGCCCGAGTTTTCCGTCTGCCAACGGGTCGTTTGGAGCAAGGAGCGCCTGCTGACGTGACAATCGTGGATTTGAACAGTGAGCGTTCGGTAGATCCAAGCACCTTCGCTTCAAAAAGCAATAATACGCCTTTTGGCGGCTGGAAGCTTAGCGGCTGGCCAGTGGTTACCATCGTTGACGGCGCTGTCGTTTGGTCGGAATAACAACATTTAACTACTACTTAAGCTAATATATGGGGAACAATCAACACCTGAGGAGTGATACGGATGCAAGCAAGATTATTGTTGGAAGACGGTACGTTGTTTACGGGCCTTTCGTTTGGTGCAGAAGCGCAAATGATGGGCGAGGTTGTATTTAATACAGGAATTACGGGTTACCAAGAGGTTCTCTCCGATCCGTCCTACTGCGGTCAAATCGTAACGATGACTTATCCGCTAATTGGGAACTACGGCATCACGCGCGATGATTTCGAAGCGGTCCGTCCATTTATTCACGGCTTCGTCGTACGTCGTCATGAAGAATTGCCAAGTAACTGGCGCGCGCAATATTCGCTTGGTCAGCTTCTTAAGGAATACGGCATTCCAGGCATAAGCGAAATCGATACACGTATGCTTACTCGTAAACTTCGTAACTACGGAACAATGAAGGGTCTTATCACTACAGGAAACGAACGCGTTGAGGAGCTTGCTGAGCGTCTGAACATCTCTAAGCTGATGACTGATCAAGTAGCTCGCACATCAACATCTAACGTTTTCTCGAGTCCCGGTCAAGGCGAGCGTATCGTTCTTGTTGACTTCGGTGCAAAAAGCGGTATTTTGCGCGAGCTTACAAAACGCGGCTGCGATGTGGTTGTCGTACCTCATAATACAACTGCAGACGAAATTCGTCGCTTAGCTCCTGACGGCATTCAATTGTCGAATGGACCTGGGGATCCGAAGGACGTACCTTACGCGGTAAAAATGATTTCCGAGCTGCTTGGCGAATATCCAATCTTCGGAATTTGTTTAGGGCATCAGTTGTTCGCCCTTGCTTGCGGCGCTGAAACAACAAAGTTGAAATTCGGACACCGCGGCGGAAACCACCCGGTTAAAGAGCTAGCAACTAATCGCTGCTACATTACTTCACAAAACCACGGATATACGGTACTTGAAGATTCGGTAAACAACACACCGTTGTCTGTTACGCACATTAATAACAATGACCGCACGATCGAAGGACTTAAACACAATACATTCCCTGCTTTCTCGGTACAATATCATCCGGAAGCAGCTCCTGGACCATACGATTCCAGCTACTTGTTTGATGAGTTCCTGCAAATGATCCGTACGCACAAGAAAAATAACCCACAAAAACCTCGTCAAGCTGTGATATCGGAGACGTTGAAAGGAGAGCTTCAGTATGCCCAAAAATAATGAACTCAAAAAAATTCTCGTGATCGGTTCCGGTCCAATTGTCATCGGACAAGCGGCGGAATTCGACTATGCCGGCACTCAAGCTTGCCAAGCGCTCAAAGAAGAGGGCTACGAGGTTGTACTTATAAACAGTAACCCTGCAACAATTATGACGGATACGAATATGGCTGACAAAGTTTACATCGAGCCAATTACTCTTGATTTCGTATCTCAAATTATCCGCCAAGAACGTCCTGATGGACTTCTTCCAACACTTGGCGGACAAACGGGTCTTAACATGGCGGTTGAACTGGCACGCGCTGGTGTCCTTGAACGCGAGAACGTGAAGCTGCTCGGTACGCAGCTGACAGCGATTGAAAAAGCAGAAGACCGCGATTTGTTCCGCGACCTGATGCGCGAGCTGGAACAGCCTGTACCTGATAGCGATATCGTAACAACGGTAGAGGATGCCGTGAATTTTGCGAACACGATCGGATATCCAATCATTGTGCGCCCTGCTTATACGCTCGGCGGAACAGGCGGCGGTATTTGTGCGAATGAAGAAGAGCTTCGCGAGACTGTTGCTTCCGGCATTCGCTACAGCCCGATCAGCCAGTGCTTGATCGAGAAATCGATCGCAGGCATGAAGGAAGTTGAGTACGAGGTTATGCGCGATGCGAACGATAACTGTATCGTTGTGTGCAACATGGAAAACTTTGACCCGGTTGGCGTACATACAGGCGATAGTATCGTTGTAGCGCCTAGCCAAACGTTGTCTGATCGCGAGTATCAGATGCTTCGTTCCGCATCTTTGAAAATCATTCGCGCTCTAAACATCGAGGGCGGCTGTAACGTACAGTTCGCGCTTGATCCGCAAAGCTATCAATATTATGTAATCGAGGTAAACCCACGTGTAAGCCGTTCTTCAGCGCTTGCTTCCAAAGCGACAGGTTACCCGATTGCAAAAATGGCAGCAAAAATCGCAATCGGCTACACGCTTGATGAGCTAGTAAATCCGGTTACGGGCCAAACATACGCATGCTTCGAGCCTACACTCGACTATATCGTATCGAAAATACCGCGCTGGCCTTTTGATAAATTCGTAAACGCGAACCGTAAGCTGGGTACGCAAATGAAAGCAACCGGAGAAGTTATGGCAATCGGCCGTACTTTTGAGGAATCGATCCATAAAGCAGTCCGCTCGCTGGAAATCGGAGCTCACCGTATTCACTTGAAGGAAGCTTCCTCTTTAGAAGACGCGGTGCTTCGTTCACGCCTTGAGAAACCGGATGATGAGCGCATGTTCCTTGTAGCGGAAGCGTTCCGCCGCGGTTACAAGCTTCAAGATATTCAAGATCTTACAAACATCGACTGGTGGTTCCTTGATAAAATTGAGCAAATCATTGCCTTCGAAGATCGTATGCGCAGTGAATCAACGTTGACCGAGCAAACGCTGTATGAAGCTAAACGCAAAGGTTTCTCTGACCGTTCGATCGCAGAGATTCGTAAAGAAGGTTTCCCTAACGGCAGCCATACAACAGAAGACGATGTACGCGCACTACGTGTGAAGCTTAACTTGAAGCCGGTATACAAAATGGTAGATACTTGCGCGGCTGAATTTGAAGCTTCTACGCCTTACTACTACTCCACATATGAAGTGGAGAATGAAGTAACGGTTACCGAAAAGCAAAAGGTTCTCGTGCTTGGCTCGGGTCCAATTCGGATCGGTCAAGGCATTGAGTTCGATTATTCAACGGTTCACGCCGTATGGGCCATTCAAAATGCTGGCTATGAAGCCGTTATTATTAACAACAACCCGGAAACGGTGTCCACGGACTTCAGCACTTCGGACAGACTGTATTTTGAACCACTGTTTTTCGAAGATGTTATGAATGTCATTGAACAAGAAAATCCAATCGGCGTTATCGTGCAATTCGGCGGTCAAACAGCGATTAACCTGGCAGCACCGCTTTCCAAAGCAGGCGTACGCATTCTAGGCTCTAGCCTTGAGAGTATTGACGCAGCGGAAGACCGCAAGAAGTTCGAAGCTCTGCTTCGCAGCCTGAATATCGCGCAGCCTGATGGTAAAACCGTAATCTCGGTTGATGAAGCAGTTATCACTGCGCAGGGCCTAGGTTATCCGGTACTTGTTCGTCCGTCTTACGTACTTGGCGGTCGTGCCATGGAAATCGTATACTCTGACGAAGAACTGCTAAGCTACATGGAAGTCGCAGTGAAGATCAACCCAGAGCATCCGGTATTGATTGACCGCTATATGCTGGGCAAAGAAGCAGAAGTTGATGCGATTTGCGATGGCGATATCGTTATTATTCCAGGAATTATGGAGCATGTTGAACGCGCTGGTGTTCACTCCGGCGACTCGATTGCGGTATACCCGCCACAATCACTTTCGGAAGAAATTAAGCAGCAAATCGTTGACATCACGATCAGCATAACGAAAGCACTGAATGTAATCGGACTTGTTAATATCCAGTTCGTCATTCACCAAGATAAAGTTTATGTAATCGAAGTTAATCCGCGTTCGTCGCGTACGGTTCCATTCTTGAGCAAAGTAACGAACATTCCAATGGCTAACCTAGCGACAAAAGCCATACTGGGTACGAAGCTTGCTGACCTCGGTTATGTAGAAGGCTTGTGGCCGGAAGATGAATACGTATCGGTCAAAGTACCGGTCTTCTCATTCGCGAAGCTGCGCCGTGTAGACCCGACGCTTACTCCGGAAATGAAATCAACGGGTGAAGTAATGGGACGCGATGTTCAGTATGCGAAAGCACTTTATAAAGGTCTTATCGGCGCAGGAATGAAAATTCCGACATCAGGTGCCATCATTGCAACCGTTGCGGATAAGGATAAAGAAGAAGCAACGGAATTGCTTCGCGGTTTCTTTAACCTCGGATACAAAATCATTGCAACAGGCGGAACGGCCAAAGCATTGGAAGAAGCCGGCTTAATCGTTACGACTGTTAATAAGCTAAGCGAAGGCTCGCCGAACATTCTAGATCTTGTACGCGAAGGGCAAGCACAGTTTGTCGTTAATACGCTGACAAAAGGTAAAGCTCCTGAACGTGACGGATTCCGGATTCGTCGTGAAGCGGTTGAGAATGGCGTTGTTTGTATGACGTCGCTTGATACGGTACGCGCATTGCTTGTGATGCTCGAAACGTTGAACTTCTCATCGCGCTCAATGCCGGTGCTGCTTCAAAAGAAATAAGTTCATCGCAGCTTAAAAGTACGGCCAGCGTTAATTGCTTCGCTAAGTTCCTCAGGGTTACATTTCTGAAGGAGCTTAGCATGAAGCAAACGTATGGCCGTTTATTATGCAAATCAGCAAAGAAATGGAGTGATCCCGGATGAAGTTGACTAACGAGCAAGCGGCTGGACGGATTATGGTAGCGCTGGATTACCCTGATGCAGCTGCAGCTGAGCGCTTAATAACAGAGCTGCAAGGCATTCCTTGTTATATGAAGGTTGGGATGCAGCTGTTTTACGCTGCAGGGCCATCATTTGTGCAGAGCTTGAAAGAACGGGGCTACCACGTTTTTCTTGATGTGAAAATGCATGACATTCCAAATACGGTTAAAGGCGGAGCTGGCAGCGTAACAAAGCTTGGGGTCGATATGTTCAACGTTCACGCAGCTGGCGGCAGCGCGATGCTGGAAGCCGCGCTTGAGGGCGTAGATATCGCGCTTACCGGCAGCGGACTTCGTAAGCCCGCGGTAATCGCAGTAACACATTTGACAAGTACCAGCCAATCTATGCTAAATGAACAGATTGGGATTAACGGGTCCGTAGAAGCTGCTGTTATCCGCTATGCAGAACTGACAAAAAAAGCTGGCTTGGACGGTGTAGTCGCATCTCCTTCCGAGGTTGAAGCGATTAAAGCGGTATGCGGAGCATCCTTCAAAACGGTCACGCCGGGCATTCGTCCTGCGGGCTCCGAGGTCAATGACCAATCGCGGATCATGACGCCAAGTGAGGCTTTGCGTCAAGGTACTGACTATATGGTTATCGGCCGTCCCATTACAGCGGCACCAAGCCCGAGAGCGGCATTAGAATCCATTATTGAGGAGCTGACTTCCTATGAGTAAAGTAACATTGATCGAATTGCCTGACCAAATTGCCAAAAGCTTGCTAGAAATCGAAGCGGTTGCGCTTCAACCGAATGATCCTTTCACTTGGACATCCGGCATCAAGTCGCCGATCTATTGCGATAATCGACTTACCATGACTTATCCGGAAATTCGTGATCTCATTGCAGAAGGATTTGCTACAATCATTCGTGAACGCTATCCAGACGCTGAGGTCATAGCGGGAACTTCGACTGCGGGCATTCCACATGCGGCATGGGTTGCACAAAAGCTGAATTTGCCTATGGCCTATATTCGCGATAAAGCCAAAGGTCATGGCAAACAAAACCAGATCGAAGGCAAAGTTCTACCTGGCCAAAAGGTCGTTGTTATTGAGGATTTAATCTCAACAGGCGGCAGCTCCATAAAAGCAGCGCTGGCAGTTAGAGAAGCAGGTGCAGAAGTGTTGGCGGTTCTCGCTATTTTCACTTATGAATTCGATAGCGCAAAGCAAGCATTTGAGGCTGAACAAGTACCGCTTGCTACGTTGTCTAACTATAGTGCACTGATTCAGTCAGCAGTTGAGCTGGGCAAGGTTGCAGCTGATGATGTAGCAACTCTGCAGGCTTGGAGACAGGATCCTCAATCCTTCGGGAAATAGTTTTTCGACCATAAAAAGGCGTGCTCTCTTATCGGGAGAGCACGCCTTTTTTTTGTTCGAAATTCGACAATAAATTTTAATAATTTTAATAATTGCTCTTCTTATTACCTGCAAAACGCCGATAAATATCATTAGACGATATGAATTGAGGGGCGGGATTATTTATGAAATTATCTTTACGTTTTAGATTGGCAATGCTCTCTATTATTCCAATTGCTTTTTATGCTTTTACTGGACTTTATATGCTGGGTGAGCAGCGCACCATATTAGAAGAAATGACGGAACAAATTTATGAAACTTCGAATAAAGTCGATACGTTAATCTTAAACGCTGACCGAGATATGTATCAGGCTTATCAAGCTTATTTGAAGGTTGAATCAGGTACCCTGGATAAGGTAAGTGCCGAATCCGTGCTGAAGGAGCTGTCTGATAACATCAAGCAGGTGGATGAGCGGGTAGGCGAAGCCGAAGCTATTTTAATCGAAAGAAGACTGCAGGACTTAGCGTATGGTGACTCGGAACGCAGTATGGAGCAGATTTTAGTTGAATTTAGAACGAATTTCGATATCTGGACAGCAGCAGCTGAAAAAGCTGTGGGAGACGGCGCAAGCAAATTTCAAAATAGTGAAATCGATAATACCTTTCAAACCAGTCGGTCAGGCATAGATGAAATTGGTCAAAATATCGGTGTGTATGCGAATACGACCATCACGCAGATCAAGGCTGAGCTGGATAACACGACGTTCAATTTATTAGTAGGAATCATTGTAATAACGATCGTTTTGGGAGTCTCCGTCTTTTTTACTGTACGCCATATCATGAATACAATAAAAAGCGTCGTTCTCAAAACACAGCGAGTGGCAGAAGGAGATTTGACCGTCCTGCCTTATAGCAAGTACAGCAAGGACGAACTTGGCAGTATTTCGCGTTCTGTTGATCATATGATCGAAACGATGAGTCAGCTCATTAGCGGTATTGCGGGAAATGCGAGTGAGGTAACGCAGTCGACTGCTCAGCTCATGATGACTTCAAAGGAATCGGCCGCCGCTGCCGAGCATGTTGCCCGAAATATTACGGAAGTGGCAAATGGCTCAGAGGTCCAAGCAAGAAGGGCAGAGGAAACTTCCAGAGCTATTGAAGAAATGACGATCGGCATCCAGCGTATTGCTGAGAATACAGCCTCGATTGCAGATAAATCGACTTCAACTTCAGAGCAAGCAAATCTTAGCCATGAAGCATTGGTGCGTTTAGTCAAGCAAATGGACGAAGTGGCATCGGTCATTAACAAGCTTTCCAGCACGATAGGCACGCTGGAGCATCGATCGAAGGAAATCGGCGTGATTGCCGAGAACATTACGAGTTTTTCTAATCAGACGAATATATTATCGCTTAACGCATCCATTGAAGCGGCTCGCGCTGGCGAACACGGGAGAGGCTTTGCTGTTGTTGCCGGAGAAATTCGCAAGCTTGCGGCAGGCTCGCTTGCATCCGCTGACGGAATTCATCAGCTAGTTGATGAAACGCGCAATGAGATCGCAGGAGCTTCAGCGTACATGTCACAAACGATAGAGGAAATGGAGCGGGGCAGTGAGAGAGTCCAAGAGGTTCGCCAAAACCTGGATACAATCGTTGCTTCCATTATTCAAATGAGCGAGCAGATTCATGAAAACTCCGCGATTACGCAGCAGATGTCCGCCAGCTCTGAGCAGGTCAGCGCCTCAATGGAGCAATCAGCCGCTACGGCAGCTGTGAACCTGGAGAAGACGGAGAGCGTCGCTGCCGCAACGGAAGAACAGCTTGCCTTGATGGACAATATATCTTCCGCGGCAATTCATTTGGATGGGATTGTGCGTAACCTGGATCTTGCCATTTCTCACTTTAAGGTGAAATGAAATTGGAGTAAAAGCTGCTGCAGCGTGATTCGGAAGAATCAGCTGAAATCAGCTTTTTTTTCATTAAAAAATGTTTTGAAAAGTTGTGTGTTTTTGACGTAACTTTTTGAGCATGTCCTTCGTCTATCATGTAAGATGAGAATTATGAAAGTTGTTTAAGGAGGGATCGGAAGCGCTAATGGCCATTCCGCAGGAAGAAGAACTGAAGACAGAAGCGCAGCTTGAACCCGCTGAAGAAAGGCGCAATCTACTTACCGTTACTGACGTAGAGCGTACATTTCAAGTTGGCGGTTCTCCGCTGCATGTATTAAAGGGCATTCGAATGGAGCTTAATGAACGCCAGTTAGTTATGCTAAGAGGTAGATCAGGCTCTGGCAAGACGACATTGCTGAATTGCTTGGGAGGGCTTGATACACCAAGTAATGGTGAAATCTTGTTTAATGGCTTGCCTTTTCATAGTATGAGCGACGATCAACGTACATTAGTCAGGCGTAAGCATATGGGCTTTATCTTCCAAGCCTTCGCTCTTATGCCACTTTTGTCCGCCCGGGAAAACGTAGAGCTTTCCCTTCGCATGGCGGGTGTTCCTCGTGCGGAATGGAAGGGCAGAGTTACCGAGTGTCTAGAATTGGTTGGGCTGGAGCGGCGTATGAATCACCGGCCCTTCGAGCTCTCCGGCGGTGAGCAGCAGCGTGTAGCTATCGCAAAAGCGATTGCTCATAAACCGATGCTGTTGTTAGCAGATGAGCCGACTGCAGAGCTGGATTCCGGCATGTCCGCACAAATTATGGCGGTTTTCCAAAATATCATTCGCACTGAACAAGTTTCAATTTGCATGACTACACATGATCCTACGATTTTGGAGGTTGCCGACCATGTCTATGAAATGGTGGACGGGAAATTTATTTAAACGTTCAATGGTTGTTGTAATGAGCGTTTCCCTATTATTCGCAAGCGGGTGTTCGTTGCTTCCCGCGGAAGATGAAGAAGAAGTATTGCCTGAGATTGCTCCGCCTCAAATATCCAAAAAACCGGAATATGAGGTGACGACTGCAACACTAGAAACAAAAGTACAAGTAATTGGCAAGCTGATTTCTTTGGAAGAAGAGACCATGTTTTTCACATTAGACGGCAAGCATTTGAAAGAGCTGTACGTGAAAGCAGGAGCAACAGTGAAGGCTGGTCAGGCTATCGGCGAGCTAGACGTTGATGATTTGGTGAAAACGCTTCGTATGGAGAGGCTCTCATTCAAGAAAGAAGAAATTGCAATGAAAGAAACGCTGCGCCTGCGCGATGAAATGGATCCTATTGAATTTGAGGAAAAGTCCATCGCATTTGAAGAGCGCAAGCAAAAGCTTGTCGATATGGAAGAGGAAATCGCAAAAGCTACCTTGAAGGCGCCGTTTGGCGGGACGATCGTTACGCTTAATGTACAGAAGGGCGATCTCATTAAGGCGTATGCGCCGATTGCCATTGTCGCTGATACAAGCAAAATAACGGCTGCCGCTAAGCTAACCAAAACAGAGCTGGAAAAAATAGCCGTTGGACTAGAGGTTGTTGCCAATATAAGCAATGTAGGAACCTTTAAAGGTAAGGTAAAGCTGCTTCCCGTGAAAACAGAGGATCAGAATACAGGCGGCGGTACGGGTGGAACGCCTGGAGAAACGAAGCCGGAGAGACCTGAGGATTTCTTAATTGTTGATCTCAAGGGTTTGCCGAAAAACTTAAACCGAGGTACGCCGCTGTCCATTAACATTATTACGAAGCGCACAGAAAACGCCATTGTTATTCCTCCTTCCACGCTTCGTTCTATCGGCTCCCGCACCTATGTGCAGGTTATTGATGCAGACGGAAAACGCGAAGTTGACGTTGAGGTTGGTCAACAAACCTCGACGCAGGTAGAGATCCTGCAAGGTTTGAAGCCGGGGCAGAAAGTTGTAGGTCGATAGCCAATGGGAATTCCGCTGTTTCGTTTTTTGTTCCGCAAAATGTGGAACACGCGCTGGCTAACCTTAAGCACGCTTGCGGGACTGACACTGGCGGTTGCGTTTGCAACGAGCATACCGATGTACGCAGATGGAGCTCTCAAGAGAGTCGTTGCCGAATCGCTGCAGCAGAAGAGCGCTGGATTACCGGCAGGCTCGCTGCTAATGAGGTATCAATCACCTGCTGGCGGTAAAACGGATTTATCAGCATTGTCGGAGCTTGAGCGTTATATCTCAGAAGGAGTACCGAAGGAGATTAACTTCCCTTTCAATACGTATGTCAACAGTTACTCCATACGGGGCTCAGAGGTAGTGCCTGAGGATCCAACGAAGGTCGATGCAGGTAGAAATCGTCAGCTGACGATAATGACGATGTCTGGTCTTGAAGCGAACACCGAGCTCACCCAAGGGAGATGGTTCGTAAACGCTGAAGGAGACGGAGAGCTGCTCGAAGCAGTCATGTTCGAGGAAGCCATGTATCGTAATGATGTACATATCGGCGACGTGTTTGAATATCCGATATACGGCGGTCTTGATCTCACTTTACGAGTGAAAATCGTCGGAGCTGTTAAGCCGCTAACGGATACGAGTTCATACTGGTATCAAGGAATGGAGAGCTTGCTCGGCACATTCCAGATTAGCGAGGCGGCTTTTGAGAAGGTATTGCTTGCTAAGAATGGTATACCTCTGCATAATGCCAGCTGGTATTACGCCTTTGATCTGTCGGAAATTCAAACGAGCCAACTTACACCGCTTGGGAAGACGCTTGAACGATTAAATATTGAATTGTATCAGCGTCTTAAGGACACCAGAGTAGAAATTTCCTTTGCGTCCACTCTTTCGGAATTTAAGAAGCAAAGCCTGCAGCTGCAGACGCTGCTATTTACGCTAGCCGCTCCAATGCTTGCTATGGTGTTTTTCTTCATTGCCATGAATGCCCGTCAGTCCCTGGATAAACAGCGTAGCGACATTGCTGTGCTACGAAGCCGCGGGGCAGGCACACGGCAAATTATTTGGATTTATTTGTTGGAAGGGCTGCTGCTTGGCGGTATTGCTCTGGCGAGCGGTCCCTTTATGGGCTGGTTTATGGCGAAGAGCATTGGCTCCGCCAACGGCTTCCTCTCCTTCGTTAATCGGAAATCGATACCGGTTGGTTTCTCGACGGAAGCGATTATCGCAGGCGGCGCTGCCGTACTGCTCGCACTGCTGGCTACGATTATTCCAGCGATCATTTACGCAAGATCGTCAATCGTAAGCTACAAACAGGACCTGGCGCGCTCAGACCGAAAGCCAGGCTGGCAGCGCTGGTACCTGGATGTTCTATTGATCGCTGCTGCTGGGTATGGTTGGTACATGTTTAATGAACGTCAGATGCTGACATTCAAAACCGGTATGACAACGGATCAATTAAATGTCCAACCGTTTTTGTTCTTTGTTCCGGCACTATCGATTTTTGCGCTTGGTTTATTTTTCTTGAGGCTGTTTCCGTGGCTGTTGAAGCTCTTCACATGGCTCGGTCGAAAATTTTTGCCCGTACCGCTTTACTTGACGTTGACGCAGCTGTCGCGCTCTTCCAAAGGTTATTATCCACTGATGATCCTGTTAGTGCTGACGCTGGGTCTAGGTGTTTATAACGCATCGGCAGCTCGAACCATTGACTTGAACTCGACGGAGCGGACGCTGTATAAGTACGGTGCTGACGTAACCATTCAAACGGTATGGGAAGGCTCAGCTGAAGTGACAACGACTCCTGGCGGCGGATCAGGAGGAAGCGGCGGAGGCTCTGGCGGCGGATCCGGCGGTGGAAGCGGTGGCGGTTCTGGAGGCGGCGCAGGCGGCGGATCAGGAGGAGGTTCCGGCGGTGGCGGCGGTCAAAGCGTGCCCACTAAGATTTTGTACAGTGAACCTCCGTTTGAGCTATTCCGTTCCCTTGAAGGCGTAGAAGCGGCAGCTCGCGTGCTGCAGGCAAAGGGCAGCGTCGTTATCTCTGGCAAATCGATCGGTCAAGGTACGGTAATGGGGATCGATAATGTTGATTTTGCTAAAGTCGGCTGGTTCCGTAACGATTTGTACCCTGTACATCCATACTACTATTTAAATAATCTAGGCCTGTATGAACATGCTGCACTCATACCTTCTAAAGTAGCTGAGAAATACCAGCTGAAGCTGGGCGATCCGATCTCTGTCGGCTTCGCAGAAGGAAAGGTTGACTTTGTGGTAGTCGGCATTTTGCCATATTGGCCCAGCCAATATCCGGATAAATCGCCATTTATTATAACGAATTTGGATTATATTTATGACCAGCTGCCGCTTATTCCATACGAGGTATGGCTCAAAATGAAGCCGGATGCCAAGGTTGCCCCAATTGTAACTGAGCTTCAGAAGGCGGGCATCGAGCTTGCGTCGGTAAAAGACGTGAGAAGCGAACTGATTTCCCAGTCTAAGCTTCCTACGCGAGGCGGAGTTTTCGGTATTTTGAGTTTAGGTTTCCTCGTTTCGGTAGTCATTACGCTTGCTGGCTATGTGCTGTTTTGGTTCTTTAATCTATCGGGTCGGGTCGTCCAATTCGGCGTGCTCCGCGCGATGGGATTATCACGTAAACAGCTTACAGGAATGCTGCTGCTTGAGCAGCTGTTCACCGCGGGGCTAGCTATCGGGCTTGGCGTTTTGATCGGAAAAGCAGTCAGCTTACTCTTCCTGCCTTTCCTGCAAACGACAGAAAATGTTGCTGAAACAGTGCCTCCGTTCCGTGTTATTTTCGATTCGAATGATACGAATCAATTATTCGTCGTAGTCGGTGTCATGATGCTGATCGGGGCCATGCTGCTCTTCCTGCATATTCGTAGGCTGAGAGTGCATCAAGCGGTCAAGATGGGAGAGGAACGATGACAACAGCGATGATCGATTGCGAAGGCTTAGTCAAAATCTACAAAACCGATGATTTGGAAGTCGTCGCCCTGCAAGGACTTAATTTAAAAGTTAATGAAGGCGAGTTGATGGCGATCATCGGCAACAGCGGAAGCGGGAAATCGACGCTTCTGAATACGCTGGGCGGTCTTGACCGCCCATCTGCCGGCCAGGTGCGCGTAGGTCCTTGGGATTTGCTTAAAATTACCGAAGAGGATCTTGTCCAATACAAGCGAGAGACGGTAGGTTTCATTTGGCAAAATAATGCCCGCAACCTGCTTCCTTACCTCTCCGCGCTGGAGAATGTGGAGATGCCGATGATGTTATCCGGCAAGGTGGATCGCGAGTATGCAAAACAGCTGCTCGAGTGGGTTGGGCTTAAGGAGCGGATGCACAATAAGCTCCATCAATTATCTGGCGGGGAGCAGCAAAGGGTCGCCATTGCGATATCGCTGTCGAACCGCCCGAAGCTGCTGCTGGCGGATGAGCCGACAGGCTCGGTTGATACAACCACCTCTGATTTAATAATGGGCATTTTCCGCAGGCTTAATCACGAAATAGGAATTACGATTGTAATCGTTACGCATGATTTGACGCTTGCGAGCAAGGTTGACCGAGTGGTTGCGATCCGTGACGGTTTAACGAGCACGGAGTTTATTAAACGTAATCCGAATATTAATCTTGATGGAGGTGAGGCAGAGCTTCCGGCTGTTTCCAGCGGACTGCAATCTGTGCATGAAGCCTATGTCGTAGTAGATCGGGTTGGACGATTACAAGTACCGAAGGAATATTTATCTGCTTTAAACATTAAGGACAAAGCAACGATGGAGTTTGACGGCGAGCGGATCATAATCACTCCGCCTAAATCATTGGGGGGTTAAATCGGATGAAGAACAAACGGTTTTCAGGAATTCGGTTTCGCAAATTGACTTTAGTAAGCTTAACGCTTGCTTTGCTTATCGGTTTGCTTGCTGCATGCAGCAGCGGCTCAGAAGAGTCTACCGAAAAACGGGTTTTGCGGATTGGGGTTCTATACGGCGGATCGGATAACGAGCCATACTTCCGTCAGCAATACACGGATATGTACGAAATGTCTCATCCTAACATTGAATTTGAAATCGTAGGCGCAATCAATTATGATGAGCAACGCTTTGAGCAGACAGATCCAGCTAAGCCGGTCACTCAGCCGGATCCTTATGAGAAAATGAAGGAGATGCTAAACGGTCAAAATCCGGTCGATGTTGTAGTCCTTGATTACAATATGCTGCGCCGTATGACGCAAGACAACTTGCTTCAGCCGCTGGATCCTTTAGTGCAGCAGGATAAATTTGATCTCAGCGATTATGTTCCGACCGTGATTGACGGAATTAAGGCTGCAGGTGAGGGCAATCTTTATGCATTAACTCCTACATTCAGCTCTTCTGCTCTTTATTACAATAAAAAGTTGTTTGCTGATGCTGGCGTAACGCCTCCAACAGATAAAATGCAGTGGGCGGATGTGCTTAACCTTGCACGTCAAGTAGCAAAAGGAGAGGGCGAAGAGCGCAAATTCGGTTTTGCGTTTAACCGCTGGCCATCCGATGGCTTTAATGACACACAGGTTTACAGCCAGGCTCTGCAATTGAAAATGTGGGATGACAAAGGCGAGAAAATGCTCGTTAACAGCGATCAGTGGGAAAATGTCTGGAACACTGTTTCCTCTCTCTACCAAGAAGAAATTATCCCTACCCAGGAGTACATGAACAAAATCTATGAGAAGCAAGCTGCTGACGGCGGCAATGTTAATGATCCATTCTACGGCGACCTGTTTATCAAAGGCAAAGTAGCCATGACAATTGGAGAATACGGCTATATCAATGAGCTCAAAAAAGCATCGGATAACGCATCGAAAATTAAAGATTTCGAGCCTGTTGATTGGGACGTTGTTACGGTACCGGTTCATCCGAACGATCCAGAGGTCGGCGGCAACATTTATCTGAGCCAATTGATGGGTATTAACAGTAAAGCGCAAAATGATAAAGATGCATGGGAGTTCATCAAATTTTCGAACAGCAAGGAATGGGCTAAGCTGAAGTCGAGAAGCTTGTACGAGATGGTTGCCCGCAAGGAGTTCTTGACGCCAATCGGAGGCTTGCAATACAACATGGACGCTTTTACTTCCCTTAAGCCGCTTCCTCCAACGAGCACGGATTCCGAAAAAATATTCCGCGAGAAACCAGGTATTTGGGAAGCGCAGCAACCAGGCAACGAGTTATTCCAAGAAGTGATTAAAAAGACGAAAACAGCAAAAGAAGCGCTTGCCGAGTGGGAAACCCGCGGTAACGCTGTGCTGGAACGCTTGAAAACGAACCCTAACGGTGGCGTAGACGGCGGTGGCGGCGCAATTGACATTATGCCAGTACCAAGATAACTAATACAATAAAAAGCCCGCAAACGATCCTAGCGTCGTTTGCGGGCTTTTTCCTACTATAAGGCTAACCTCTTAGAAGAAACGACTGATAGGCGGTCCAGGAGCCGTTATCGGTCTGATAAAGCAAGTGTACGCGATCTATTCTCGAAGATAGGTCAATGACCTGCATGCGTAGGTTGCCATATACATCATGAAGTTCATCTGCAGAGAGCTCTTGCCCAATAGTGACATGCGGCGTGAATACATACTTAGGCTCTGCGATAGTCATAGGTCCGCTGCAAACCTTATCATGGAGCTGCTGCATGGGGACTGTGTCCTGAAGCGCAAGGTAAAGCACGTGATTGACCGGATAGAAGGTAGAGACCCGGTTCAATTGAATGGAGAACGCAGGCATCGCGGATGTGATTTGCTCTAAATGGTTCACAGCTGCCTGCAGCTCGTCATCCGACCACTCCTCAGCTTCTCTTAGCGTTAGATGAGCAGGAATGGCTGAGTAATGCGGATCAAGCCGTCTTCGCCAGCTATTCGCGAAATCCTGTACATGTTTTTCCGGAAAAACGACGACACCATATAACATGGTCTTCAGCTCCTTCAAAATGACCTAATTTGAGTATACCCGATTTGTATAAAATTTAAGAAGTTGAAAAATTCATCATTTTTGAACTTAAGGAGAGGCGAATGGGATTCATGTGATTGTAAAGGCTTATGGTTATGTTTACTTGTATTATCTCATGTTTGGGGTATCCTAATGGCTACAACCTTTATTGAGGCAGCGACATGCTGTTTATCCTATAAAACAGTGGAGGGATTCGCATGAGATGGGTGTACTGGGTTCGCCTATACGAGACGAAATTTCAAGCGGGGTGCCTAGTTAGAAGAATGGAAAACGACTGGTGGGTTCACGGCTACGAAAGTCCCCGTGAAGTCGAAGTTTTTCGGTCGCGCAAGGGGCGGTTCGGGGTCAGATTTATTCCTTAAAAAAGAATAAAAAATAAAATAGAATATTTTGCTTGACTTAAATCATGCTCATATAGTATATTATTTTATGTCGCCATTTCAAGAAGCTTTGCTCAAATGGATATACGTCGCGGGGTGGAGCAGCCCGGTAGCTCGTCGGGCTCATAACCCGAAGGCCGCAGGTTCAAATCCTGCCCCCGCAACCAACCTTTCGATGAATACGTTGAAATATACGTTTTTCGAGGGCCCTTAGCTCAGTTGGTTAGAGCGGTCGGCTCATAACCGATTGGTCGGGGGTTCGAGTCCCTCAGGGCCCACCATAAGCAAAACCTTCACAACATGCCGGGGTGGCGGAACTGGCAGACGCACAGGACTTAAAATCCTGCGGTGGGTGACCACCGTACGGGTTCGATTCCCGTCCTCGGCATACCTCGAAAACCTTGAGATTTCAATGGTTTTCACGAAGTACATAATACCATTCAATAATAATTTATTGAATGGTAAAAGGAAGCAGCACCTCATAAACGCAGTTTACTCGTTGAAAAACGAATGAATCGCGAAGAGGTGCTTTTTTCTTTGTCCGAAAAGCTCTATCCAGTCTGACGAAAGAACACGATAGCGGTAACTAGTTAAGATGTTGTAAACAATCCAATTGAATTTGAAGATTTAATGCGGCAACAGCTAGATTTAATTAGAAGTTGTCTTATTCGTAATTTATTTGGACTTACACTGACTTGCTACAGGGATGTTCTTATAATGCTCGTTAGTATGTTGGAGAAGAGAGGAATTAAACGTTTAATTGATGTTAATGCAGGTTCAATCTATGAGTGTGTTTCAGCCAAGAGAGATGAAGGAGCTGTAGACGCGCAAAAGACAGGTAATTAAATAACATCAATAAAGCCGATTTCCTTCTGAACTAGGGGGGAAGTCGGTTTTATTAATTTTGTTTCCATCAAGTCATTATTGATAATAGAACAAGTGTTTGCATATAATAAATACACCAATCTACAAGGATGGTGTATTCGATGAGAAAGAAGTTAGTAGCAAACAGTTTATGGGAATCAAGTCGTATGATGCTGCCGGAGCATATTGTGAGCATAAATGAACATGCATACCAACAAAAGAAACGATCACGAATTCATCTTGATGAACAGGAATGGGAGAGTATCTCAAAGGCCGTTGAGAAGCGTAGATCAGTTAAAAGGTCGTATTATGATTGATGGAGAATGGTTCTAAATCAAAGACATCGAAGGTGTCCAATTTGAGGATTGATCGTCAGAAACTAATCGAACATCTTGAGTTTAACGCTGAGCAACTTCGATTGAAGATTGATGGCTATGATGAAGCGAAAAGCATCGATAGCGGAATGATTCTGATGTGGGTTGCAAAGAAGGTTATGCTCACTCATTTATTGGACGATTTGTATAAAGGGAAGTTTGACGAAAAAAAATCCGGTCACTCTTAAAAGTGGCTTTTTACATGCCTGAAGGAGCTGAACCGGTGAGAAACCTTACCGAAAATATTAGATCAATTTTCATTTGGAAACTATCCATTGGTTTTTTATTTTGTATAATGCTAAATAAAAAGTGACATACTTATATCCACATAAATATATGGAGGTCGTAATATGAGTGTCACGTTTTTTGGTCAGTTAAAAGATAGGAAACTGATACAAATCAGAGGAAATATTGAGATGATTAGAGAAGATATAGTGAAATTCGAAAATACTCTAAGGGAATATGAATATGTGTTGCCTCTGATACCTGATGGATTTGAAATGAAGAAACACATAATTGAAGAATATCAGATGCGTAAATCCATACATAGTGCATTAACAGATGAGGTTTCACGTCTTGAGAGTCAGTCAATGCTAACAATTGTTCCTAAATGACTATTTGAATTGTTGAATTCAAAGGTAATAAAAAGAGCCTTCTCACTAGAGAAAGGCTTTTTGTTTTCAGTAATATAGAAGTATTAAAATGAAAGGTAGAGGAGCAAACAGACTCAAATCCGGTCTCCAGTTCCACAAGTGATGATTACCACCTTTTAGGGATTATTATTGATACATATATGAGCATGATTGCCTGATTGCCACGAACCGCGCGTAAAAACAGATGCCAAGGCAAAATAAAAAAAACTGCCTCGAATTGAAGGATGAGCAGGAGCGAATTCTAAATCGAATATACATAATAAGTATATGAATAAAAATATTGACAATTTCACAGAAAAGTATAATCCTTATAGAGAGGGGTGATTAGCATTAAATTTAATTTTATCGTGTTATTTTTCGCTGTTTTTTTGACTGCACAAGCTTTTAGTTTACATTCTGCCTTTGCAAGCGAATCAAGCGTATACAACCTGGAACTCAAAAAGTGGAAAATTTACAATGATGGAACCCATTCCATGGAAACGACAACAGGACTGAACAACGCTTTGCAGTGGGCAAAAACAAACGGGAAAACGACATTTAAAGTCCCAAGCGGCACCTATTTAATCGCTGCGGGGAAACGTATCAATATGGTAAGCAATATGGTTTTAGAGTTGGATAAAAACGCAATTTTCCAAAAAGAAAAGAATAGTTTGGAAATATATGATGTGATCTACATGGGTTCTGATGTCAAGAACGCCATTGTAAGAGGAGGCACATTGCGAGGAGATCGCGATACACATGATTACTCTAAAAAAGGACTCTATACAGGAGGTACTCACGAATGGGGATATGGCATTAATATCTCTGGCGCCGAAAATGTCATTGTCGAGAATATGAAAATTGAAAAAATGACGGGAGACGGTATCGCCATTGGCGGTGTCACCATCGCAGGATCTTACATAACAACGCCATTTCTAGAGCAAGGTAGTTTAGATGAAAATGGTAAGCCCATACCTGCTAAAGGCAAGATTCGCTCCGTAGGAAGAACACAAACGAATTTTGACAACAAAGCCTACAAAACACACCGCAATGTCCATATGTGGCTTCCTAAAGGTCTCACATCCGACAGTTATGACATTTGTTATTACCGATCGAATAACAGCTTTATTTCATGTGATAAAGAACGCAAAGCGTACTTCATCGGCTCTAACATTCCAGAAGGCGCTGATTATTTTCGAGTGGTCTTCAATGCATCTTCAGTTAAAAATGTAAATGTGAACCGAATGACGATTGATAACAGCAGAAATATTATCATTCAAAATAATGATATTGGTTATAATCGCAGACAGGGAATTACAGCTGGGGGCGAAGAAGTCCAAATTTTAAACAATAAGATCCATCACACGCGCGGGACTGCCCCAATGTCAGGCATTGACATCGAACCAGGATTCTTCCCAGCCATCAACCACCTTATCAAAGGAAATGAGTTTAATGCCAACAAAATTCAAATTGTACTGGCATACGGAGAGGGAGCGATAATTGAAGACAACACGTTTATACGTGGTGATGTGCCTGGCCATGTTGGCGTTCATATTCACGAAGATTATCAGAGATCGACCGTCAATAACAATAAATTCGATGGTTCTGGACTCACCTTGCTGCCTCAAAATATCAAAGCCACAGGCAATACGTTTAAAAACGCGCAAGTAAAATTGCTCGGAGGAAATATTGAGTTCGATAACGCAACATTAATCGACACGAGTCTAACTTTAGGCGAAAAAGCAGGTACAAAAGCAACCAATATCAATATCACCCTCAGCGGAACAAATAAGGAGGGAGCGCTGTACCTAGGAAAAAAAACCGCTCATCTTAAAAACGTAACGATCACAGGCGCCAGCGCAGCGAACACCATCATTTTCGGTTATGGATCAGATGAAAACATATACGAAAACTTAGTCATTGACAATGACGGCAAACAAAAGACGTTATTGACTTCAGGGAAATATTATAATTGTACACTGGATACAGCAGGCCTATCCATTAGTCGTTCCGGCAAATATTCACTTGATGATTGTGATATCACAGGAAAAAACAGTTTATTGAACGTCGAAAATTTGTACGGGGATAAAATGGAGGTTATCGTACAAAACTCGAATTTTGTTCTGACAGATAAAATCGGATACGCTGCGGCTGTTTATGTGTTGGGAACGGATAAAATAAGCTTTTTGAACAACACATTTACCGCAAATCAATTATCTACGGCATCTACCCCTTTTATGAAGTTTGGGCCTTACGGCTATCCTAAACTTACAAAAATCTTCAATGTCGTTGTAAAAGAGAATACGTTCCAAACCAATTTAGCTGTAAGCGGCATCCACACATCCAACGCGGGCACAGACAGCGCACCATACGTCATTGAAAACAACACCTTATACAACGCGAAGCTAGATTTAAAAGGTAATGATAGTAATAAAAACAACAAGTTGCTCCTGAATTAAAAAATAACCAAACCACCGCTATATAGGTGGTTTGGTTATTTTTTTGTTAACGGCGACTGTGCGAAAAAAGGTCTGGGATGCAGGCAAGCGGATTTTCATTGCTTTGGAGCTACCTAGCTTGATTAGAAGTTCTCAATCAGGCTTTCTAACGAAACCGTAATCTCTTGATCGGATTGACCAAGGGGATATATCCTCGCGGTATCATTTTCATTCACATGCTGAATATATACCGGAGTACCTTGATAAGTCACATTTTCCATTATCGGTGATTCGGAAATTTCAATTGCTCGTTGTTTATTCATCATAGTCTCCTTCATTTTTTGATCTTAAGTAGTATYGCAATCAGTTAGTTATTTTATTCCTGCATAAGGTTGCTTCCTAAATGTAACTCGTCATGAGAAATGAAAGTTACAGCATAGAAAAGCATGATTTAGAGCACCATAATTATTGGTCAATTCAGGACATTAACACTAATGATGGGAGGCATACTTAATGGTAAATCGAAATCTACAGCAGATCGCTGCGGATCTTCAGGAGAATCAAAAATTACAACAAGCGCAGTTAGAGGTTCAAATTGCACATCAGAAGCTGCAAGAAGAAAATCAAGAATTATTAGAAGCGGAACAACTGCTGCAAGCGGAAACGCAACAAGTATTGCAAGCGCAACAACAGGTCAAACGGGAGCATCAGGACGTCCAGCAAGCTCAACAAAAGCTGCAGCAGGCTCAAGATGCAGCAATGGCTCTTCAAAACAATCCTCTTCAATAAAAAACAAAGCTTATACAGATCAAAGAGCCTTCGGATTGTTCCGTTGGCTCTATTTTATTCTCGTATGCTCAACCATATTTTCTTACTCCATCGCGGCAAGCCTGGAAGCATTATGGGCCATTCGGTGCAGCGAGTTATTATGTTTATGTTTACCTATGTATTTTATTTTCACGTTCACCAAAGGATACATCCGTTGTAAATGGTTTATACATGCTACAATTTCATTTCTTACTTGTTCATAATGCTTATTTGAGAAGTAATGACTCGATAAGACTTGTTCGATGCGGCTAAAATCCGTGTAAATGTAAGCGAGTTTTGGCTGATGCTCTATTAATGCATCTGATAGCATTTCCAGGCTGTAAAGGATAGCGAGTAATTCTCCGTAATTCGAGCCTCGTTCACTTTCAATTTCGAGCCTTTTAGCGGTAACCTTTATATTTCCGTTGTAAACAAAGCAGCATGCTACGGCATAATTGTTTTGAGCAACGAACCCAGAGTAGTCGCAATAGAGGTAGATGATGCCTTTGTTAACAATATTTTGCCGTAATCTTGGATTGGCAAAAGCTTTTTTAATTAATAGGTCCTTGGTGGAATCCACTAGCAAATTTGCCTCCTTTATTCATAGTAAGCGTCATGCGTTTTTCGTTGCGCCTTATAAGAGGATTTCCATATCAATTAAATAAGATACGATGGCAAGGTAATCATCCGGATGAAGCTAACATATACCTTATTTGATGAGTGAATGCCTTGTTGGTGATCATCAATTTGATTAGTTACAGGAGGAGTTGCACGTATGAATGCTGGCTTCTGGATCCGGTTAGGCGCTTCCTTGTTGGACGGATTAATTGTCGGTGTCCCGCTGTTTATTATTTCTTTGCTGATTACGGGCGGACTTGACGGAAGGGAGTATTTCACGGATATTATCTCCTTCCTCTATACGCTGCTGCTTCCGGTTTTTTGGAACGGTTATACGATCGGCAAGAGGATTTGCGGCATTCAAATTCGGAAGCTCGACGGCTCAAGTCCAGGGATCGGCACAATGCTGCTGCGAAATGTCGTAGGGGGGCTTGTGTATTCTTTAACGCTTGGAATCGGGGTTATCATCAGCGCGTTTATGGTTGGGCTGCGTGAGGATAAACGGGCGATTCATGATTTTATTGCAGGGACGGAAGTCGTGTCGGGGAATTAGCTATGCTTCTAAAAAAGCTTGCTGCATGAATTTGCAGCGAGCTTTTTTTGTTGCCTTGTTAAATCTATTTTTGCATTCTATAATTTGTTTGAAGTAAACTAGAAGAGGTGTTACGTTGCCGAAGACATAGGAAAGCGGGGATTACATGATCGAGCACAAGAACGGAGAGACTTCACTGAAGCAAAACTCACGTCGTTTATATGCGGAGATTTTTTCCTTAAAGGATACGCTGTATAATGATCTTCTTGAACGATTCCGGGAGGATGTTTCCTTGAAAGAACATGCAGAGCAATGGAAGTCGGGTATTATGACCGCTGCTGTCTCGACAGCGCTTTTCAGCTCAGCATTAGCGGGGAGCAAGGAGTTTCCTTATATTTATTCCTATCTGAAAATAAAGCTCCAAGCGCTTCATCCATCAGGTGAAGCGGCGTTTGAGGATTGTATGTCCGCCATATCCAAATTGCTGAATGGAACGGATTATCATACCGGCGCGTTCGCGGAAGGACTGGCGCTTTGGTTATATTTCAATATTAAAGGCAAAGAGTCATTTAATGAAGATGACACACTCCCGTTCCTGCTTGCCGGCCAATATATCAACCAGTATTTCTATAACTGGTTTGACAAGCAAGCCGGAGGCGAATAGCGATATATAAACGAAGGCCCGAATGGAAGACGCAAGCAACAAGTGTCTTTCATTCGGGTCTTTTTTTGTGCGGAATAATAGCTCGGCATGGATTGCTTTGCAGGTATGAATCTTTTAGAATAAGTAGAGAAAGCGCTTACCTTACTTTTGTGAGGATAAAGATCAATTCCATTGTATTAAAATGCTTGCTAGCTTTCCGGTTTGTCTAGAAGAGGAGTGATGGTTATGAAAAAGAGTTGGTACCGCCGAATGCTGCTTTCTTATTTCCCTATTTTCTTATTTACGATAACGATGCTGACGTTTTTATCTTTCCTCATGGTAAATGAAATCTCTCATAATGAAACGGTAAAGGCTGACCGTATTTCAACCGGTTATATCATGGATACATTATCTCGTTCTTTAAAAGGGATTGAGACGGATGTGCTTGAAGAAGTGGAAAAGAACGATCAATACCGCAATTTTTTGAATATAGAGCGGACAACCGCAAATCATGAGGTTATTTTCGAGGTGGTAGACAGCATGCGCGGTCTGATTGCAAATGACAGCCTCATTGACTCGATATATGTTTACCGCATAGAGGACAAGCAGGTGTTGACACTCAGCGGTCTCGTGCCGTGGGATGATTTTGCGGATAGAGAATTTCTCGAGGATGCGCTCGCCAACGTCTCCTATCAGGGCTGGTCACCCATTCGTCCTTATCATGAGCTAAGCATGGAGAACGATAAAAAGGTCATTTCAATGTACAAGAGAGAGCCGCTCCCGTTTGGAACGGAAGGACTTGTTGTCATCAATGTAGATATGTATGCGGTTGAAAGAATGATCCAATCGATGAAAAATGATTCCGTCACGTTTCTACATATTCGCGATAAGGCTGGCCAAATGCTCTTTTCGACGATGAATGCAGAGGAAGAAGACGGAAAGGTTCTCAACAAGGTTGAATTAGAAATGCTTGGCTGGACTTTCGAAAGCGGTATCGCAGCGGGACAGCTCTTTTTATGGGTTTCTGTCATTTCTTACGTCTGGGTTATCATCGGCGTGCTGACGGTTGTATTCGCTATCGTTTATATCTTGTATATTACTCGCAAAAATTATAAACCTATCCGTGTGATGATGAACCGGATCGAATCGATCCAGCTTCGCAATGACGGGCTCGGTTTGAAAATGGATGAGCTGACTCTCATTGACCGTACGCTGGAAAATTTAATTCAACAAAGAGACGATTACGAAAAAGAGCAGAATGATCACTTACTGGCCGGCAGGAAGCAGCTGTTTTATGATCTTGTTCAAGGTGAAGAGTCTGCAAATGTGGAGGATCGACTGTTGAAGCTAAAGCTTCTGCCTGTGGGAATAAAGCTGGAGCAGTTTGCTTTTATCATGGTGGAGATTGGACACTACGGGAATTTCCGCAGCGGTTTTTCGGAAAGAGACCAGCATACGTTAAAATTTGCGTTGTCTAACGTATTGCAGGAGCTTGCCCGGGATGAAGGAATGTTTGCCTGGGCAGAATGGATCGGAGAAAGCCGGATGGGAATCATTATTGCTACCGTCAAAGACATGCAAGCTGCAAAGGAGCACATCCGTCAATTTGCCGAAAAAGGAAGCGAATGGGTGTCTGAAAATCTCCGCATTTCCTTATTATTCGGTATCGGGCCTGTCCTGAAGGGCTGGGCAACTATCGGCATATCCTACAAATCAGCCGTAAATGCTATGCTTCATAAATTGTCGCTCAGCAAGGAAGCTGTCATTATGAGTGATGATTTGCCAAGGAACGCAGGGAAAAAATCGTATAAGTATATTCAGCAAGCAGCGGATTTAGTAAGGGAGTTCCGGCTTTCGACGGGTGAGTGGCGTGAGCATTTGGAGCAAATATTCGAATCATTGGAAACCGATTGCTTGAAGGATGAAGATATAAGAATGCTGCTGCAAACGATGATGGATATGCTGGGCAGCGAGCTAGGGAGCATTTCAGAGGAATTGCAAGCGTATTTTAAAGGGGAAAAAGCCGAGCAATGGAAGCAAACGGTGGATGATACGCAGTCGCTAACAGATCTGCGCAGTTTGTTTCTTGCGTATTTAACCGAGATGTATCATCACTACGTTGCTTTTTGCGAGACCAAAAACCATCATGCGATGATCACTGAAATGAAGGCCTATATCGAAGAAAATTTCGCGAACCCGGATTTGTCTTTAAAGCATTTGAGCGATCGTTTTCATATCTCGGCCAAATATGCGAGCTATCTGTTTAAAGAGGAGTTTAATATGAAATTCGTGGACTTCATCGTGCAGCTGCGCATGGAGCATGCGGAGGGGTTGCTTGCCGAAACCGAGGATTCGGTACAAAGCATCGCGCTTCAGGTTGGTTATGCCAACTCAATTACGTTCGGCAGGGTATTTAAGCGGGTGATCGGAGTAACGCCCGGCGACTACAGAAGATTGAAGCTAAAGCCGGGAAAACCCAATCAAACCGGGACTTTTTGAAAATAGTTTAGTATACGAGTATGGTTGAATCATCCACAATATGGTAAAAAACAACGGGGTTTATCGATAAGAAACTAGTTTATTGCAGCTTGAACGATTGGCATGCCATACTGTGGTCATTCCGATACGGGTTGCATGAACGGAATGTAAACGTTGTCTAAAAAGGTCATGCAACCTGATTCGAATACCACTCGATACGAAGAAGGGGTTGGAACGATGACTAGAAACATAATGAAAAAACGGTTCATTGCTTCAAAAACATCAATGCTTGCTTTTATGGTAGTTTGCGCTTTGTTGTTCAGCGCGTGTTCATCTAAATCCGAGCCAAATGCAGCAGAGAGCAAGAACGGAAGCGGAGCTCCGGCAAAGACAGTTACACTAAAGGTTGAAGTATTCGATCGAGGCAATTCACCAGCAGGCTCCACTATTACTGATAATTATTGGACAAAATGGATTCAAGAAAAGTTTGGGGCGCCGAACAACGTAAAGCTGGAATACGTTCCAGTGCCGCGTTCAGAGGAAGTTGAAAAGCTGAATGTTTTGATGGCAAGCGGCAGCAGCGTGCCAGATATCGTCTTCACGTATGATCCGAACACTTTCAACCGTTATGCAAAACAAGGCGGTTTAACCGATCTTGGTCCGCTGCTTGATGAGTATGGACCCAATTTAAAAGCTTTCTTAGGAGATGAAGTACTCAGTTACGGCAAGTTTGAAGGAACGCAGTTCGCGATTCCGGCGAAACGTTCAAACATCGGCAAATATGCTTCTTTTATTCGCCAGGACTGGCTGGATAAGCTGGGCATGCCGGTTCCGAAGACAACTGACGAGCTGTATGAAACCTTGAAGGCATTTAAAGAGAAGGATCCCGGGCAAACCGGAGGACAAGTCATTCCGCTGGGTATGACAATCGCATCGGCACAGTATGAACCGCTGCTTTGGTCGTTTATTAAGAGCATGACTGAAGAAGAGCAATATACGCTTACGCAGCAGCTTGGCTCCAATGATTATCCCGTGCTGCTTCCAGGATTTAAAGACGCACTTCAGTTCATGAACAAGCTTTACAATGAGGGGCTGATAAACAAAGATTTTGGGCTGGATAAAGACAAGAAAAAATTAGGCGAGGATATCTCGACAGGCAAAATCGGATTTTTCAGTGAAGATGACGTAAACATTTATTATGAGAATGGATCGTATGACTTGCTGCAAAAAAACGTGCCAGGCGCTGAAATTGCCGCCGTTGACGTATACACAAATGAAGAAGGCAAGCATGCCAAGCCAAAATATGCGCCGAATGGGCTTTATATTATGATTCCAAAGTCAAGCGAACGGGCAGTAGAGGCTATTAAATACTTGGATTGGATGACATCGGGCGATAATCTGTTCCAAATCCAAAACGGAATCGAAAACGAGAACTACACGCTGGTAGATGGAATTCCTGTTGCAATGGAAAATCCGACCGAAGAAGCGTTAAACCGGATGTATAACTCTGGCGATATGGGCATTATTTCAAACGGCAAGCAGCTTGGCAGCATGGAGAAAAATCTGAAGGCGAGAGCGCTGGCAATGCCGAAGCAGTTCCAAGAGCAGGTTGCGGTTGCCCAAGAAATTGCCAATACGGATACGATCCCACTCGTGATAATGGATCGGCCGATTGAAGCACAAACCAAATATGCAACAACACTGCTCGACAAGTTCAACGAAATTATCGTAAAAACGACCATGGCGAAACCCGAGCAATTCGAGAGCACTTTTGATTCGATGCTGAAGGATTATATGGCTAGCGGCGGTCAAGCTATTTTGGATGAACGGATCGCTGTTTACAAAGAGATGAAATCCAAATAAAGCGCATGTAAGTTGGGATTTGCGGTGGGAGCGGGGCCTGGCCTTGTTCCCTCGCAGGCTTCAACTTCATTAGAGGAGGCAACCGCTGTGAGCATGACCGTCTATTTCCGCAGATATTGGCAGCTGTATGCGCTGCTTGTATTGCCGCTGACGTATTTCATCATTTTTAAATACGGTCCCATGTACGGCATACAGATTGCATTTAAGGATTTCAACTTTTTTCAAGGCATAAACGGCAGCGAATGGATCGGATTGGAAGCTTTCAAGGAAGTATTCGGTATGAGTGATTTCTATACCACGCTTCGCAATACGCTTATGCTCAATTTTCTTGATCTGCTCGTATCCTTCCCGGCACCGCTCATATTAGCGATTATGCTGTACGAATTGAAGACGGCTTGGTTTAAGAAGCTGTCGCAAACGATACTATACATTCCCCATTTTATCTCTTGGGTAATTATTGGCGGTATCGTTTATCAGGTATTTGGCACACAGTCAGGCATGATCAATAACTTGCTGACTTCGATTGGATTTGACGCTGTTCCGTTTCTGACGGATAAAAACGATTGGCTCATTACTTATCTCCTGGTTGGCGTGTGGCAAAGCGCAGGCTGGGGAACGATCATCTATTTGGCCGCGCTTACCGGCATTAATAAGGAGCTCTTTGAAGCTGCCGGCATTGATGGAGCGGGAAGGCTAAAGAGAATTTGGCATATTACTCTGCCCGGCCTAAAGCCAACCATCATCGTGCTGCTGATCATCAATCTTGGGCATATGATATCCATTGGCTTTGAAAGACCCTATGTCATTGGCAATTTAGCGGTTCGCGAGTATGCGGATGTGCTAAGTACTTTCGTCTATCGCATCGGACTTCAGTCCGGTCAATATACGCTGGCAACGGTCATTGGGTTATTCCAAGCCGTCGTTGGCCTCGTATTCGTGCTTGGGGCAAATTACATTTCCAAGAAGCTGACTGATGAGAGCATCCTATAAACCTGACGCAATGAATCTCCTTTTCTTGCTAGCGACTATTTGAAAGGAGCGGACGTGATGAGAGAACAGACCGCTAACCGTGTATTTGATACGATTAATTTTATTGTTTTATCCGTTTGCACGTTGATTTGTCTGGCTCCATTTCTTCATATATTGGCTATCTCACTAAGCTCGGTTAAGCCAATTCTTTCGGGGCAAGTGAGCTTGTTTCCTGTAGAGCTGAATTTTGAGGCGTATTATAAAGTGTTTTTTGACCCTGCGATGATTCGTTCACTTGGCTTCACGGTGCTGCTGACAGGCGTTTTCACCGTATTGTGCATGGTGATGACGATTGCTATGGGCTATCCGCTTTCTAAAAAGAAGCTGAAGGGCCGTAAAGGCTTTATGTTTATCGTCGTCATTACCATGTTCTTCAGCGGAGGCATTATCCCTGAATATATTTTAATTCGTAATTTGCATATGCTGGATTCGATGTGGGCGCTGGTGCTTCCCGGGCTAATCAATCCGTTTTATTTGATTATATTAATCTCGTTTTTCAACAATATTCCCGAGAGTCTTGAAGAATCGGCCGAGATTGACGGCAGCAGCCATTTCCGGACGCTGGTCAGCATTATTCTTCCTTTGTCGCTTCCGGTTATTACGACGCTTAGTTTGTTCTATGCGGTAGGCCGCTGGAACGGTTTTACGGACACGCTGATGTATATCAACAGTCCGGAGCTTTATCCGCTGCAGCTTAAGCTGTACCAGCTCATTCAAAACAATATGATCAGCGAGCTAATGCAGATGGAAGGCGCGCAAATGGCGACGGTCGTGCCTGAAAGCTTGAAGGCAGCCAGCGTTATTTTCGCAACCGTGCCGATTTTGATCGTTTACCCTTGGCTTCAGCGTTACTTCGTAAGCGGTGTTATGCTTGGGGCTGTAAAAGGATAGCGGCAACTAGCCGTACGATATGAACGTGGGGAAAGGACGGAGGAGCATGTACGAAAAGCTTGTTGAATTAAACGATTTTTGGGCAAAAGAGGGCGCCAGCCGGCAGGTGCTGGCTCAAGGCAGCCGATATTACGGGGGAGTAGCCGACGCGGAGAACGGAATCGCGTGGCCCAGCCATGGCGGCTCGCCGATGGTAATGGCGCTCTGGGTCGCAGCTTTGATCAACAAGGACTCGATGCTCCATCATGACGAGGAGCTGGCCAGCCAACTAGAGCTTGGCACGCAATATATGCTGCGCTTCCAGCATGCCGACGGCACGATATCCCCCGGATGGACCAATATGCATTCACCGCCGGATACCGCTTTTGTAGTCGTTGGGCTGGCACAGGTTTATGAGCTGCTGCAGGCGGAGCAATGGGAGCCGCTTCGGAAATCGACAGCGAATATTTGGCTCTTTCTAGAGCAGACGATTCCCGCATTATTGACAGGCGGCTGCCATACGCCGAATCATCGCTGGGTGCTGACTGCAGCGCTGGGGTATATGTACAAACTGACGGGCCGCGCTGAGCTTAAGGAAAGAGCACATGCGTGGCTGGCTGAGGGGCTGGACTGCACGGAGGATGGGGAATGGACCGAGCGGAGCAACGGGATTTACAATGCGGTCAGCGATGTTATGTTGTTCCATGCGGCTGAGCTTTTGGATAAACCGGAACTGCTCGAGCCGGTCCGCCGAAATCTGAAGATGATGGCATACATGGTTCATCCTAACGGAGAGGTCGTCACGGATTATTCGGGAAGGCAGGATTTTGGCCTCAGCTATACGATGGAAAGCTACTTTCTAGTCAGCAGGTTAATGGCACAAAGGGATCACGATCCTATATTTGAAGCGATCGCCGAGCTTGCGGGCCAATCGCTTAAACATCCAGGCTGGCTGCCTAACAATGCCATGCTCAGTTATTTATTACGGCCCGAGCTGCGAGAGCATACCATTCATCCGGCCGAGCTGCCAACGAAATACCGAATGGTGCTTAACCGTAACTTTCCGCGGAAACGTTTTTTAAGTGAAATGGATGGAGCGGGGCACGGCGGTAAAATTTACCACAGCAGATTGCATCCTGATTTTGGCGCGCCGGTTGCCCGTGAAAGAGACGGGAAAACAAGCTTAACCGTAATGGCTGAGGCGAGCTCGATGTTTGCGCTTCGGCATGGCGATGCGAGGTTGCTGGCGGTGCAAATCGGCACTTCCTTTGAGCCTGGGTTTGTAAAGATGAACGAATTAGAAGTGCTGGAGAAGGGCTATAAGCTGACGGCTGTCGAAAGCAAGGGGTATTACGGTCCCGTAGCGGAGGAAAATTTACCCCTGTCGGCAGGATCGGCGGTTAGCCCATGGTACTTGCTTCCCCATCATCTAAGAGAGACGACGCATTTGCAATACCATCATGTCGAGGCAGAGCTAAGGAAAACCGAGCATGGCTGGCAGCTTCAGCTTCGTTGCCCGGAGCCTGACAGCATGATGACGCAGGTCGTTTTCGTATTTGGCAGCGAAGGATCATTTTCGGGCGAAGGGCTAACTCCTATAGAGGATGCTTATTTCTGGAAGCATGGAAGCGTTCGTTATGCAGCAGGAGAGGATTGGATAGAGGTTGATGGCGGGGCGCATGAGCATTTAGTGAAAACGCTGCGGAATACAGCGATACCGGTCGGCTGCCAATCGCTCGTTGTCAATCTGATGACACCCTATAATAAAACGTTTGATATCAAGCTCTCGCCCACTAAGACGGATGCGGAGACAGCGAAATCTTTGACTGATCAAGAGGAGCTGATGAAATGAGCGGATATTTTGAACCGCGCGAAAGCAGCCGCTATTGGTTCGGAGACGATGACAAGCGCATCTTGGAGGTGCTTGCCGGAAGGTATGTCGGCGCTAATCCGCCCATACCTTTTGCGCTGCGTGCCTTCGCCAAATCAGGTATTTTGCAAAGCGAAAATGGTTTATTTGAAATGAACCTATTTGAAAGGCTGCCGGATGCGAGGCATGGCCAGTACGCCTATCTATACGGGCTTGTCTGGAGCGATGACGAGAGATCGATCGACGGCATAATAGAGCCATTTGGCCCAATTAAGCTTATGGTGAATGAAGTGCAGGTATACCGCTCGAACGTCGTCGATGAGCTGAAGCCAGGTGCGCAGGCAGTAATCCCCCTGTTGTTCCGCAAAGGCTGGAATCAAGTGTTAATCGAAGCGCGTAAAACAGTAGCTGGTTTCGGCTGCCGTTTTGGCGCGGATGAAGCAAAGGTACGCATTATGCAGGTACTGGCTCCTTTCTCCGGAAGAGCAGGCAGCGCAGGCTGGGTCTATTCAGAGCCCGCAGACGAATCTCGAATAATGGAAGAGAACGGTTTCTTTTCATTTGGGGAATCGGAGGAAGCCAGCGGCTTAAGTTGGCTTCCGCGCACAGAATGGACATCGGAGGAAGCTGAACGGCCGATTTGCGAGCGTTTATTCGGAAATCCCGCTGTACCGGCAGCCGCGTTTGGCTGGACAAAGCTGAATGTGCCGGGCAGAGATGCCGTCATTGTGCTGGAAGGGACCGCATATGGTCCAACGAGCATTTGGCTTGGTGGACAATTAGCCGCAGCTCTGATGAAGGCTGGGGATTTTAGGATAGAAGTAAACGCTTCTGCCGGGTACAACGAATTGTTAGTGCGTTCCATCAGCGGATCAGCAGGCTGGGGCTTTGAGCTTAGTGCCAAATACGAAGGAAACCGTTTGGGCTTTGAAGCGCCGGCGCATATTCACGGTTACAGCGGAAAGTGGCTGTTTGCTGGACCTCTCGATCCTGCTGACGCTGTAGATTCTGCGTTAGTATGCTCGACTGCAGCACTTTTCCCGGTCGTTAATCAAAATGGAGAATTCAGCGGTTACTCGTATTGGTGCGTGGATGCTCCACAGACGCGTGTCCGTCCCTATTACGAGAATGCGATGCTGAGCAATAAATGGACAACCGGAAGCGCGACGAACTTTGGCCGCTGGGATTATCCGCTCGGCGTAACGATGTATGGGCTCCTAAAGACGGCAAGCGAGCTGGAACGCAGGGATTTGATCGATTACACGCTGAGCCATATCCGCAGCTGCACGGACATGTATGACTATTCCTTGTGGGATAAAGAGGAATACGGGTTCCCGTCTATTAATCATCAGCTCGTTTTGATACGAATGCTCGATAATTGCGGCTCCTTCGGTTCGGCCATGCTGGAGGCATATGCGACAGCGCGTGATCATACTTTTTTACGAATCGCAGACCGAATTGCGGATTTCATGCTCGAGCAGCTGGAAAGGAAGGAGGATGGAGCGTTCTATCGGCAGTGTCCGGGTGAATACTCGGCAGATACGATGTGGGCCGATGATTTGTATATGAGCGGGCCGTTCTTGATCCGTTATGCTTTGGCAACAGGTGAGCCGAAATCGCTTGATGAGGCTGCGAAACAATTTCTTTTATTCAAAAGCTATTTATTTATGGCAGACGAAGGCCTCATGTCGCATGTGTTCGATTTTAAATACGGAAAAGCTACGCTTGTGCCTTGGGGGCGCGGAAACGGTTGGTGCTTGTTTTCCTTATCGGAGCTGCTGGAAAAGCTGCCTCCTGAACACAGCAATCGACCAGCGCTGGAAGCATTTTTTGAGGAAATGTGTGCTGGGGTTGCAGCTCTGCAGGGTGATTCAGGCATGTGGCGTCAGGTGCTTAATCAGGCAGATGCTTATGAGGAAGCATCCTGTACGGCGATGTTTGCTTATGCGTTTGCACGCGGTGTTCGCTTTGGCTGGTTAAAAGATCAGATGGCATACACCGAAATCGCGCTGCGGGCATGGCAAGGGCTGACGAGCTGCGCAATTGACAAGCAAGGCAATGTACATGGCGTATGCAGCGGCTCTCGTTATTCCTTCTCTCCCGATTATTACATGCATGATTTGCGAACGGTGCTTAATGACAACCATGGTATCGGCATTATGCTGCTTGCCGGCGTGGAGATCATGCGCTTGAAAGCAGCGGGGCCTGCCAAGGTAAAGGCGCAACCAATAGAACAACCTTAACCCCGATCATGAATGGCTGATTAAGAAATGATTGCCAATCTTCCATCTCTTTGAGCATAATAGAGTATGAGCGAAAAGGCGAGCGAGGAATCGAAATGAAAGCGACCATTTACGACGTAGCTAGAGAAGCGGGCGTTTCTATCGCAACCGTGTCGAAGGTTATTAACGCTAAAGGGAAAATAAGCACGGAGCGGCGCAATCAAATTTTTGCGATTATGCAGAGGCTGCAATATCAGCCCAGTGCGATCGCTTCGGCTCTAACCAGCAAGCAGACCTTCACGTTAGGTCTGCTTATTCCGGATATTGCCAATCCTTTTTTTGCCGAGGTTGCTCGTGCTGTCGAGGATCGCGGCCATCGATTTGGCTACAGCGTCATTATTTGCAGCACGGATAATAAGGATGACCGTGTCGAACGATATATTTCTGTTTTAAAGCAAAAACGTGTGGACGGCATCATCATCGGTACAGGTCTCGAAAATAATGACATTTTACAAGATATCAGCACGATTATCCCCGTTGTCGTTATCGGGCGTGAGGTAAACTCGTTTCCCGTGCATACGGTTGTAGCGGATGATTACGCCGGCGGGAAACAGGCTGCTTGCCATCTGCTAAGTCTAGGACATACGAAATTGGCGGTGCTCGCTGAGAGCCTGCAGATAAGCAGCAGCCGTGAAAGGGTTCGCGGCTTTAGACAATCGCTTGGGGAAGCCGGGATTTCGCTGCCTGACAAAAGCATCTTGGCTTGCAAAAACGGACTGGAGGATGGGATAGCTCGGACGTCGGAGCTGCTTAGCCGAATGGACCGGCCAACCGCGCTATTTTGCTGCAATGATTTGATAGCTGTCGGTGCACTGCAGGCCGCGAAGGAATGTGGCTTGCGCGTGCCTTTTGATTTATCGATCGTAAGCTTCGATAATACCCTATTGGCGACGGTTACGAACCCTCCGTTAACTTCGATTGCTCAGCCTATGGATCAGTTAGGAGAGGCAGCGGTTGATCTACTTATCCAACAGTTTGCGGATTCGAACACGGTCAAACAGCGGATTGCTCTTCGCACGGAGCTGATCGTAAGAGATTCCACAGCCGAGGTAAGTACTAGCGGTATATTGTAGTTAACACGCAGGTCATGCTAAAATTAGAAATAGCATATAAAAGTCCTATCATATTCAAAGCTCCTTTGCATGGAACTGAGCGATCAGGCCTTGCGGAGGAGATTTTTATTTTACACAGTCTTGGAAGGATGCGGAAAAATGACGATACGGCTGAACAATGATTGGTCCCAGAAGTTAAAGGACGAGCTTCAAGCATCATATATGGTGGAGCTGCTGGCAAAGTTAGATACTTTATACAAGATCAAGACGGTGTTTCCTGAACAACAAAACATTCTTAATGCACTTAATTATACATCTTATAAACAAACGAAAGTGGTTATCCTGGGGCAGGATCCATACCACGGACCAAAGCAGGCGCATGGGCTTAGCTTCTCCGTACAGCCAGGCGTGAAGGTGCCGCCTTCTCTGAAGAACATATATAAGGAGTTAGAAACGGATATAGGCGCACAAATACCTGATCATGGCAGTCTGGAGTCGTGGGCGGGGCAAGGCGTGCTGCTGTTAAATACGGTGCTGACGGTGGAGGAGGGCAATCCTAATTCTCATCAGGGACTCGGTTGGGAGCGATTTACCGATTCGGTTATTGCGATGCTGAACGAGCGGGAGAGACCCGTTGTATTTATGCTCTGGGGAAAGCATGCAGAGGCGAAAGCCGGTGCCATTGATACGGACAAGCATCTAATTATCACCTCGCCGCATCCGAGTCCGTTTGCGGCACGCAGAGGATTTTTTGGGAGCAGGCCTTTCTCGCGGGCGAATGCGTTTCTAGAGAAGATAGGGTGTGAGCCCATTGATTGGACGATTCCGATGCTCTCTGAGCTTGAATGTAAATGAAAAAAAGGCTTCTCCGCTGTCTGAGCTTCAGCTCAGACAATTAGAGAAGCCTTATTTGGGGACTACAACCGTTTACGCTTACTCCGCGATAATCGCAGAACCCGTGGACGATTGGCTCGAACCCGCTGATTCCGGTAGCACAGGTTTTAGTTTTGCATCGACGTAAGTGGATACCGATACATCAGTAATGACTTGCGGATACATTTTATCCGGATCAGGCAATACTGTTTCAAGATAAATAACAGCTTTATCGCCTTCAAATCCGATAGAGGCTATACGAATGCCATAACCAGGGTGTGGCACTTGAGCCGTGACGGTTACTTTATTAATTTCAGCGTTTACTGCGGTTACAGAAAGCTTTGGATCTAGAACAGGTTGTTCAGGCAATTCAGGAATAGGTGTCGTCTCCTTTACGAATTGAATGGCCCCATAGAGCCAGCCGGCAGACTCGCTGCGTGTAATGGCTTTCTTCGGATAAAACTTGTTTGATTTATCCAGTGTAACAATTTTGCTGATGATCAGCTTCTGGATGCTGTCCATATAATCTTTGTTTACGTCAGCCTCGTCTTCGAGCTGCATGAAAATTTCGATAAAGGCATAATCGCCTTTGGTCAGCATCGCTTTGAACAAATGATGAGCGAATTGCTCACGTGTCATGATATCATTAGCTTTTACCGTTTTTGGAATTTCTAAGCCGTTTAGATTTGCGATGATAAAGGCATCGGAGTACCAGGCATCATCTTTTAGATTTGTAAAGTAATCGCTTGCTTCTGGCGCTTTAATGAAGCGGATGTGATCAATATTAAGCTCTAAGCCTTTAACGATCATCGAAACGCCTTGCGCATAAGTAAGCTTGCCTTTCGGATTGAACTTATCATGCTTATCACCGCTCAGTATGCCCAGCTTCTGAAGCTCCTCGATTTGTTTCTCATTTGCATCATTTTTAACGTCCTTGAACGCCCAGACGGTTTGTCCGAGAGTGAAGAGCATCATCGCAACCAGTGTTACGATTAGTAGGGATCTTTTTTTCATAGGGTCACCTCTTTTATTATTTGCTGCAGCACTTATTTGACGTTGAAGAAAGACATATTGTTGCAATCCTTATAAAGATAATAAAAAGAACCCTTAAAATCAAGGATTCTCATGTTGAATAGTATCTTTTAAAATGTTAATTCGTAAATATTCCTGCTTGTTTTCTAAGTGTTACCGGAGGGCATCTGAAGCAGCATTTGTTTTATCCCTTTTCCTGATTATCCATGCGAGAATACCCATCGAAATGACTCCGCCAAGGAATCCTAATGCCATATCTTTTTGCGTATCAAAGATATCACCTTGCATTCCAACAAAGGTGGCTTCGCCACCAGGGCCGGCTACTAAGGCGGCTAACATTTCAAGGATCTCGAATAGCGCGCTAAAGCCGATTACAAAGACAACTGGCAGAACATATGACCAAATTCCGCGCGGCTTAACTTTGAATATTAAAAATTCACGGAACGGAAAAGCAATGAGGAGTCCGAAGGCGAAATGAACGACTTGATCATAATAGCTTCTTTTTGTATGTAACGATATTTTTAGCCATTGGTCCATAGGTGTGCCTTCATATGTATAATGTGCCGCATAAGTATGGAGACAAAAGAAAACGAGCATCAGAAGATAGGACAGGTTTGAAAAACGAAACCACTTGTAAGTGAAGACAAGGATAAGGATAGCCGCGATAAGGGTTGAGTTATAAGTTATCCATATAAATCGATCAGTGGGCGAAAAAGCCAAAAGTCCAAAAAATAGGATAAAAATGATGATCATTAGCTGCAAAGGTTTATTGTGAGCAAAAGGAATGCTTGTACTCGTCCATTCTAGTCGTTTAGAAGTCATGGGAATTCCACTCCTTACATTAATGACTGTATGGTACCCGATGTTAGGAGAGTAAATACAGGTTGAATGCAAAAGGGAATTATTTTTCGATGTTAAATAATAAGAAAAAAGCCTGCAAACCTTATGTTATAAGGATTTGCAGGCTTTTTATTTGATGATCTGAACAGGGTTCGAACCTGTGACCATACAGCTTATCCGGGGTAACGGGCGGGCTGGTGAGAACAGGCAGCAGGAAGTATCGGAGATCTCGCGGACACTTAAAGAGATCGCCCGGTCGATGATCACGAGGAAATGGTATGAGTAAAGCAGCGCGGAAAAGGAGATTCCAACTGCTCGCTAATCTCGACCCTCACTATCAAGATGCACCTAGCGAAATCTACAGAGATTCGAACGGCGAGATGATCGCTGAAGTGTTCCTGCTGCCGGCCATTTATCTCAATTTAGGGATTGTTAATAGGAGTGATAAGAGAAATGATTTACGACACTATGACCGACGATGAAGTGTTGCAGCAAGTCGCTGAGTGCCTTGGTACTGGAACCGTCATGAACATATCACTCATGCAGCGTGGGTTGCAGGTGCAGCGGAATCTGATTGTTATGCTGCAGACTGATCAACAGCAGCTGGCAATAGGGCTAAAACCACTGAACAAGCGTCAATCCGATACATTTGATTTCATTATTGCTTTCATCAGTAAAAACGGATACCCGCCTTCAGTGCGCGAAATTGGCGAGGGAGTAGGTCTTGCATCCAGCTCGACCGTTCACGGTCAATTGGAACGGCTGGAGAAGAAAGGTTATATCAAACGCAATGCAGCGTACGGCAGACCTAGGAGTTTACAAATAACGGGTAAGAGGGAGGCGGCTGCCGATGAGATTCATCGGAATCGACCCAGCGACTAAGACGGGATTCGTTGAACTGGATGAGAGCGGTGCGGTCCTTGTCGAACTAGAACTAAAGGGAGCTGGCAAGGTTGAAAAARGTGGAATCAGCATGGAGCAGCTTGTGGACTTGGAGAATCAATTGTACAAGCTATTGCAAGATGTAGATCTGATAGTTATTGAGGACACTCCTTTTGGAACAATGAATGCTGTAACTACTGGGATGATACACGGTGGATTGCGGTCAATCATTTATCGTCGAAAACTTGATTTCGACATATCAAATGCCATGTGGACGAAAAAATATGTTGGAGTCAAAGTTGAAAAAGGGCAGACGGAAAAGCAAAAGAAAGATGCTATCGGCGCTGCGGTAAAAGAACAGTTCGGATATACCCACAAAAGCCATAACGTGGTGGATGCATACATCATAGCAAGGATAGCATTAAACCCGCATCTGATGCGGAACTATGATCGTCAACTAGAAAACGAACGTCACCAGCTTGAGGTAGTTCGCGGGATTATGGAAAAGGCGGAATAACCGCGCCATTGCTCGGTGAATGGATAACTGCTGTCTAAAAATCGAACATGCGTTTCTGAAAGTGGTGCTCGATACTGGGCGAGGAAAGCTGTGACCATCCCCATTGCATGTGCTGCTCCCGCAGGTCGTTCCGATCCTATGCGATAAGTTATCGTATGCAATGGYTCTTCCACTGAATGACCAGTCACACCTCCATGGAACTTTGTACTATGCGGTACTTCAAACAGGTGCTCTGTCTTAGTCACATTGTAGTTAGCGGCGGCAAACAAATGGATATTAAGATTTGAGTTTCGGAGTTACAATTATCCTATTTTCGTTACTGTCAGAGCTCCATTACTGTAAAGTACATCAGCTAATGAAACGCTTGCTATATACATTTGAATAGTAGTGCTCTTCGGAAGCGAACCGCATGATGATTGGCACGAAGCGGAGCCTTGGGATGTATGGCAAGCATTCGGCGAGCAGTTGCCTGATGTGATATTTACCTCGCCGCCTTATGCCCCATGTGTTCGACTTTAACCTTCATGACAAACCTTCGTTAGTAGTAGGCTATAATGACGATCATAACGTTACCATACTCTAGGTAATATCGTAAACTATCGGTTTATTTATTAAAAGCGACAGACGTTAAGTAATTCAGTGAATAAACGGTGTGCATGACAGGAGGGGATTGACTTGGAAGTAGTACAGCCGATTAGAAGCGTGGAAAAGATAGTACGGATGAAGATGGCACTGCGGAAGCGATCGGATCGAGATTGGTTTCTGCTGGTGATGGGTATCAATGTCGGCCTGCGGATCGGCGACCTACTTAAACTCCACGTTCGGGACGTTCGAAATAAATCGCACATCCGCATCGTCGAAGGAAAGACGCAAAAGCGAAAGAGGTTTCCGATCAATGCAGAACTGCAAGAGATCATCAACCAGTACACCAAAGGTATGAAAGACAGTGATCCGCTGTTCAAGTCATACCGGACTAAACAAAACATTGGTCGTGTGCAGGCATACCGCATTCTCAACTATGCGGCAGCCGAAGTCGGGCTTATCGAGATCGGGACTCATACTCTGCGCAAGACCTTCGGATATCATTTTTACAAGCGGTACAAGGACGTGGCGCTTCTGCAGGAGATTTTCAACCATAGTGCTTCATCGATCACTATGCGGTATATCGGCATTAACCAGGACATTATTGACGAGGCCGTTGGTGGCTTCCACTTGTGAGGTGACAGCGTGATTGATCAGATTTTTTGCGGCGATTGTTTAGAAATCATGCCGAGCCTGTCTGCCAAATCGTTCGACATGATACTTTGTGATTTGCCATACGGTACCACAGAAAATTCTTGGGATAGCGTTATTCCGCTGGACAGGCTTTGGTCAGAGTACAATCGCTTGATTAAAGATCGCCGTTGAAGGTCCATGAAAACGTGCTTGTCTTCTACAAAAGCCTACCAAAGTACAACCCGCAAAAGACCAGCGGTCATAAATCGGTCAATCGCTACAAAAAGCATTCAAGCGATGGCAGCAACTACGGGAAGACGTCCATCGGTACCGAAGGCGGAGGGCAAACGGACCGTTATCCAGTGGACGTTCTGTACTATCCGAGGGATAAAGAACGGTACCACCCGACGCAGAAGCCTGTAGCACTCTTCGAATATCTCATTCGGACGTACACGAACGAGGGGGATGTGATTCTGGACAACTGCATCGGCAGCGGAACAACTGCTGTGGCAGCAGCCGGATGCAACAGGGACTTCGTTGAGATAGAGAAGGAGCAACGGTAAATCGCCATAGCCAATGATCGCCTTAAAAGCGTTCTGACGCAATTGATTGTTTGAACATTGGTTGAATATTGAATCACTTCTTCTTTTTGAAAAGACCAAATAACACTGCAAAAATAACGACAACGATTAAGAAACCCAATGATATCACCCCTTTTTGAGATTATAGCATGATCTTCACGATTGTTGTTTGAATACTGAAATACATCGGGAGGATAACGGCATGGAATACGAATTTCACACTTACGAAGAAATGGAAGCTGAATTGAGTGAATTATTCGAGAATCAACCGGAGCTAAGCGTCAATATAACTCGCGTTATGGATGGAGGACGTTTATGGTTGGCGGTACAGAACTGAATATTGAATATCATTTCGGCATGTAACCCGAAATGAATGACTATGTCGAGAATAACCTCAAAATGGTCATTCCTAACACTCCGGATTAATCTAAATTATTATAAGAGCTAAAATTTGCCGCTGCAAAAAGCTCTCCGTTATCAATATTAAACAACTCTTCTAGTTTGTGCATTACTGATAATCCTGGGTTTTTCTCACCAATCTCGATTTTCCCAATGTACGATTGGCTAATCCCGATCAGCTTTGCCAGCTGACGTTGACTTAAGCCATGTTTGATTCTCGCATCCTTGATTAATAGACCGATTTTTGTGCTCATGGATTAATGCTCCTTCATTTAGATGTTGAACTATAAATATCGGTTAAATTAAGTTGAAAATGAACACCATTTGAATATTGAAGCACAAAAAAAGCTCTCTATAAAAGAGAGCGCGTTAATCAGATAGTTATGATGAAAACGAATTAAATTTATTAACAAATTCACTTGGCATTATTAGAACTCTTAATCACAAGGGTAATAAATTGCATTTCAAGACTAAAACTAAGTCAAGCCGTCGATCAATCGGAATAGACAAGGTAACTTTAAAACAACTAGTGAAAGTTATTAGACGTAACAAAATGGAGAAGCTTAAAGCCGGGGAGATTTATGAAAATCACAATTTATTAATTCGCACCCAAAGCGGAACCCCGGTATCTCCCAGAAACATTATTAGGTCATTTAGTCGCATAGTTAATAATATTAATAAAAAATTACAGCCCAATGAAGAACCGTTAGAAAAAATAAGGTTTCATGATCTTAGACACACCACACTCATGTCGTAATGCTGTTGGAGATGCGTGAAAACAACAAAAGGATTGCTGAACGCATGGGAGGGTCCAGCGTGAAAACGCTTGATAGATACGCGCATATTTCACCACATATGCAGCAGGATACAGCTGATGCTTTCGGTGAGATGTTCTATAGCAACAACAAAGTTATTCTTTGAATTCTTCAAAGTGAATCGCACCAATTATAAAATGGACTGTGGAAACACAGGTTAAACAGGAAAAGGAAAAACCCGCAATCCCTTATGGTACAAAGGATTGCGGGTTCTGAAAATTATGATCTGAACAGGGTTCGAACCTGTGACCCCTACCCTGTCAAGATAGTGCTCTCCCAGCTGAGCTACCAGATCATATTAGCGACAATTAATAATATAGCAGGGTGAAGATGCGAAGTCAACACTTTTTTATTGAAAGTTAGCATGATGGTCGAGAGGGCCGAGATAAGGATTAATTGCAGTGCTGCTTATTATCCTCGACTATTTGGCCAGACTGCCTGAATATTCGTTAAGGAGATGGTCAAGCTCCTGACTGATTTTGATAACAGCATGATCGGTGAAGTTATTACAAGCTTCAAATAATCGTACCATTTCCGCTCTCATTTCTTCAATTTTCTGCTGGTAAAAATTATTTTCCATCATAATCCCTCCAACTTATCATTTGTATAAATTAAGGATAAACGAAGGTTGTTAGAATTTTTCCAAAAAGCAATTAGGTTTTTGTTAGTTTTCTGAACAATGCATAACTTTGAAGCCTTCGTATTCGATTATCTACACCTATAATTGTATTATGAAACAATTCAAGCTTAAAACGGCAAAGTTGGGATCACAAGCGTTGAGGAAGAACCCCCTAAGGCATACCTGCCCGCGGGGGAAAATTTATACGTGAATATCAAGGTTATTGCCTAAATTCGGCTGAGCATTTTTCAACATTTGAACGAGGTCTTTTCCTTGCTGCATAGCTATGTCTTTGCTCAAAGACATGACACGGATGCTGGCTGCTAGAGCTAAACGGTTCTGACTCATCGTCATGGAAGCTGCTGCTATATCCATCATTCACCTCCTACTTAATATATCGGCAAGTGGGAGGGGTTTATTTAATATATAAGCATTTATATGTCTTCACATAATAATTGTGCTCATATATTTCCGCAAAACGACCGCCTTTAATTATGGCTCATTGCGGAATATCGCATTTATTGCGAATAAAATGAATTTGGTTTCGGATTCGATTTAATTGCTGCAGTTGTTCCTCGCTTTGATCGCTGTGTGCGTTTTGCTCCAGCTGTTGCAGTTCCTGAAGCAAGTTGGGTAAATCAGTCGAAGCATTTGAACAATTGTAATTGCTCTCTACATTTTCAAGCATGGTTGTGCCTCCCTTAATGTATGGTTTCACGCTAGCATTGTTATCCAATGTCTGTCGATTAGTATGAGCTTTTTACAAATGAGTATGCATGTTGGAAACGTATACTAAAGGAAAACTTTCCTGCATACCTTTATAGAAAGCGCGCAGGAGGCGGTTCGTGTTGGCTGCACAGTATGCCTACTTAGCTATTTGGCTATTAGGGATGTTTGGAATTATCGGTATTGTTATCGGTTCTGTGGCTAAATTCGCTATTCGGGATACCTTATCGCATGATGAGCAGTTCGTATGGAGAAGGAGACTTCCGGCTGACGCAATTAAAAGAAAATAATACGAAAATCCGGCGATCGCGATAGATGCGGGCTCGTCGGATTTTTTTGTTTGCTTTAATGCATAAAAAGGGTGCCGAGAAGGGCAGGATAAAAGTTGGCTGTACAATCTTCTATTCTGAGAGGGGCTAGTAATCATGAGCGACATGAACAGTGGACAAGATACGAGGGAGCAAATCGTTGCTGTGCAAAAGGATGGAGACGGCGATCTTACAGCTTTTAAAACGAACAGCGGCCGGGTGCTTGATTATGTTACGGCACTTCAAGAAGTACAAGCAGGGCATATTGCAGGTGTGAACACCTTTAAGGGCAGAGATGGCGAGTTTTATATCCGCGGCGACGCTGACGGGGATCCGACAAACAATTTGGATCAGCTGCCTACCTTTTAGAATGATTAATTAATGGGGTAAAATAAATTAGAATTTATTTACAATTAAAGAAAGGCGCCTGCATGCAAGTCATGCGGCGCCTTTCTTGCGGTTATTTGATTTCATAGGTCTTATGCTGTTCGACTATTCGCATGGCTCCCGTATGGCCTTTATACTGCTCTATCGCGTCGCCATAATGCATAAGCCATGTTTTCCTTTGTATCTCTTCAGGAAGGCTTAACAGCTCTTCTAGGGAAGCATGGACGACGCCTGGCGCTTCAAGCTGACAATCATGGTAGATCGTCATGACGCCTTCATCAACCAGCTGCTGAAGAAGCACAGGATCGAACCGCATATCAGCCGTGTAGAAGAAGCTTTGGTTAAACAAAAAAGAATAGCTAGGTTTATTCACGATATGTTTGGTTTGCAGCAGCTTAACCTTCAACCCTTCGTGAAGCTCGATGTCTTTATTCGGCTCAAGCGGACGGACATCAAAAAAGTCATCCAGCCTCTCTAACGGTTCTTGCGTTAGTCCTCCGCGTAGCGTCTGCTCCCAAAGCGGTTCAACGAGTGTTTCCGCGATATAGAGGATAGGCTTCCGATTATATTTAAACATCATTTGGAAAGCATACTCTTCCAATCCRCCAACATGATCCCCGTGAATATGACTGATTAGAACCGCATCAAGATCTTGAAAAGAGATCCTTTGCTGATGCAGAGCTTTAGGCAAGGTTATTCCGCAATCGACAAGCAGTCGAAAGCCATTGATTTCAATGAGTCCGTTGTTATTATCATATTTTTTGGCAAAAGCGCTGCCCGTTCCAATCATTTTTATGTTCATAACAAACCCCCTCGTCATTACACCTATTTAATGTACCAAATTTTAAGTATCTCTGCCAATTACTGATGCACATTCGCCCTTCTCTACATATAATGCTAAAGCGTTACGTACAGTGGAGGCGAACTAGGGATGAGCAAAGGAAAAGGTAAAGTAGTCAAGAAAAAGAAGCCGGCAAGTGATCGCAAGTACTATAATTATAAGCTTGTACTCTCAGATACCTGTGCGGTATGCAAAACGCCATGCGCAAGAGGAATCAGCTATTTGGCTAGAATGAGAACACCTGGAACAGTCGGGAAAGGTGTCCCTTGCGTATTAACGAGAACGTATGGGTAATGGGTTTATTTCGCACTTCTATTTCCCAGGCAAGCGCAGGTTTCAACACCGTTTGACAGCGATGGTGCAATAGTACTATAAGCAAAATAGTTTCGGAAAAACGCAACTTTGCATGAGTATCCGAGTATAACCATACATCCAGGCTATCGGATGGAGGGCATACAACTATGAAATTCAGAAAAGTTGCTATTCTGCTGCTGTTGCTGTCTCTTTGGGGCGGAACGATGCTGTTTGCAGATTCTGCAACGCAGAGGGTACGCGTCTTTATTAACGGGGCGGAGCAGGATGACGGCGGGTTAGTGACCGAAGGCAAAACCTATTTGCCGCTTCGTCAACTGGCTACATCAATGCAAGCCATCGTTGAATGGGACAATCAAAGTAAACGTGCGATTGTGTATAAGCCAAATGTCCATATGTTCCTATTCCAAAATAACGCGGTATTTGGAAATGTGGCAAGAGGTTATCAAGCCAAGTTTAAAGTGTTTGCTCAGATCGATAATTTAAAAACAGATATTGTGGCTGTTAAGGTATCGATCTTCGACCCGAACGGGAGAGAGAAAGTGATTCAAACAGAAAGCGTGAATACGTCCAAAGACAATTTCTGGTATGCAACGGATGATATTGAATATAAATTCGAATCAAGCGGGAAATATCCGATTCGCTTCTTTCTGAAGCTCAAGGGCTACGACGAGTGGACCGCTGTTTCGGAGAAACTAATTTCTTCACTTTGATTGCATGAATTCGAGAAGGCGCTCCTTTTATGAAAAGGGGCGTCTTTGTTTGACCGTTGATAGACTGTCATGTTACTATACGATAGTCTGTAAACATTATTGAAATGGGGTAATAACATGAGCGAGCATCAGCATGGCGATGATTGCGGCTGTGGTGAAGACCACGAGCATGAAGAGCATGTCTTTATCGTGACTGACGACGAGGGCCAGGAACGCGAAATGGTCATGGTTTATACGTTTGAATCCGAAAACAATGTGTATGCTGTATTGCTGGACCGTAACGATCCGGAAGCGGACGGCGTCATTTTCCGTATTGAAGAAGAAAACGATGAGTCCTTCCTAGTCGGTATTGAAGACGATGCGGAATGGGATCGCGTTACAGCGATTTACGAAGAAATTGCCCGTTCGGAGAGCGAAGAGAAGTAATTCTCATTCGTCACCATCGATCAGCCAAACAAAAACGATCTGCGAGTTTCGCTTGCGGATCGTTTTTTTGTTGCCTATATCCTGGAGCTCTGTATTATTTTCGCGGATTAAAATAGAGGGTTCGGCCATTGAACATGGTAAGCTCGGCTTTCAGGCGGCTGGCTATAAATTTACACAGCTCATTCGCCTTTGCTTTATCGCCGTGAGTTGCCTCGTCCGGAAGAACGACCTGTACACAGGGTACAGTGCCTCCAGCGGCGCTTTCGGCTTCGCTTGGTCCAAAAATGATATGCTTATAAAGCGGGTTGATCCCTTTTAAGTAAAACCACCGCTCATCCTGCTTGGATTCGACTGTGTAAGGGAAAGCGGCTTCCRCGTAATTCCAATCCAGCTGCGAGCCGGTCAGAGCGGTTTGCTCCCGGTAATGCAAGAGCTGGCTCTTAATTTCCTCTAGTGACAGCTTCTTCACGGATGATCCTTGCACGAATTTTATGTAAGCGCTTTGACTCATCGCATCTCACCTCTGCCAACATCATAGCATGCTCGATATGGGTTTACAATAAGTGGCATTCTGCAAAAATGTATGAAAAAAACCGACTTAGAAGCAAGCAGATGCTTTAAAGCCGGTTCATTTTCTTGCTTATGAAATCGCTGTTTCTTCAACGATGACTTTTACGAATTCAATGCTGCGATCCTCCGGGCCTTTAACCGGCAGGCCGACTTGGACATGATCGACGATATAGTCGATATTCTTTTGCGTAATGACCTCGCCCGGCAATAAAATAGGAATTCCCGGAGGATAGACATAAATAAACTCGGCTATGATCCGTCCGGCAGATTCTTTGAACGGAAGCACTTCCGTTTGACCGTAGAATGCGTCGCGCGGTGTCAGGGAAAGCTGGGGAATATCCGGAATTTTGACGACTAATTCACGCGCCTCTGCACCTTCATGGAACCTCTCTGAAAGTCCGCGAAGCGAGATTAACAATTTTGACACGGAATCAGAGGTATCTCCAGGCGTAACTAAGCAAAGAATGTTATACATATCGCTCATTTCAATTTCTACATTATAGTTATCGCGAAGCCAGTTTTCCGTTTCATATCCGGTAATCCCGAGATGACGGACATGGATGGACACTTTTGTCGGATCGTAATCATAGGTAGCCTCATCACCGAGAATTTCTTCTCCGAAGCAATACAGCCCTGGAATCTCATTGATCTGCTTGCGAGTGTACTGGGCAAGCTCAATCGCACGCTCGGCGATTACATGTCCATTCAGAGCAAGATTGCGTCTCGACGTATCAAGTGATCCTAGCAAAATGTAAGAAGTAGAAGTGGTGGTCAGCATACTGATCACGGTTTGAATGCGGTGCGGGTTGACTCTGCCCTTACGGACATTCAGCACCGAGCTTTGCGTCATGGAACCACCGAGCTTATGAACGCTCGTTGCAGCCATATCCGCGCCTGCTTGCATGGCAGACATAGGCAGCTTCTCATGGAAATGAATGAGCACGCCATGCGCTTCGTCTACAAGGACTGGAATGTCGAAGCTATGTACGAGATCGACGATCTCTTTCAAATTCGCACATATTCCGAAATAGGTCGGGTTGATGACGAGAACGGCTTTTGCATCCGGATGTCTCTCAAGTGCTTTGCGGACAGAACGTGTCGTAATGCCATGATCGATCCCAAGATTGTTATCCCTTGCAGGTGAAATGAATACTGGCCTTGCGCCTGCGAAAATAATAGCAGCCATGATCGATTTGTGTACATTGCGAGGAACGATGATTTTGTCGCCAGGCGCGCACACGGTTAAAATCATGGTCATGATCGCTCCGCTAGTTCCTTGTACGGAGAAATAAGTGTAGTCCGATCCGAATGCGTCAGCTGCCAGCTTCTGCGCTTCCTCAATAACGCCAGTCGGCTGATGTAAGTCATCAAGCGGTGCTATATTGATTAAATCGATCGACAACGCGTTATCGCCGATAAATTCGCGAAATTCCGAGTCGCTGCCCAATCCTTTTTTGTGTCCAGGAATATGAAACTGTACGGGATCCTGCTCCGCATGACGGCGAAGCGCTGTGAATAGCGGGGTTTTGGTATGATCCATTGCTTTCATCCCTGCCTTTCATTAGAGGTTACAAACAAAGTTGAGTATAGCAAATACAGGGGGGAATGCAAGCTTCAATTTTAAGATAAGGGCAAGGTTTGTCGATTTGTTCTTCAATTGTTCATACATGATTGATTAATGGATATGGTAACATAGGTTGGTGGAGGGGTTGCAGCATGAAAGATAAACGTATGCTTATTGTAATGGCAATATTAATGACAACTTTTATTGGGTTCGGCATTATCATTCCGGTTATGCCGGAAATTATTCAAGCCGCTGATCCGAATAAAGCGGAAATACATACAGGCCGAATGCTGGCTATTTATTCCGCAGTCTCGTTTTTCCTATCGCCATTTTGGGGAAGCTTATCCGATCGGATCGGCAGAAGGCCGATTATCTTAATAGGCGTCCTTGGCTTTGCGGTAAGTTTCCTGCTGTTTGGCCTTTCTTCAGAGAATTTGACGCTCATGTACCTGTCGCGGGTGCTCGGAGGATTGTTTTCTGGCGCAGTCGCTTCCGTGATCGTCGCATACGTAGCGGATATCACGCCGCCGGAGTCGAGAACGAAGGGGATGGGGCTTGTCGGGATGTCGATCGGTCTCGGCTTTACGATTGGGCCCGGCGTAGGCGGACTTTTGAGCGTATTCTCGTTGGAAACGCCATTTTACACAGCATCGGCGCTTGCGTTAATCACGTTTGTGCTGGCGGCATGGAAGCTGAAGGAATCGCTTGCTCCTGAGCAGCGGCGAGCATCTTCGGAGAAACGGGTTTCAAGGTGGGCTGCTTTTACCGGTCCACTAAAGTATTTGTACGTGCTGGCGTTTTTCGTGACATTTACGCTTGCCGGCATGGAAGCGACCTTGCAATTTTTCGGCATGCGTAGATTTGACGTGACTCCGCTGCAGGTTGGCATCTTGTTTTTTGTATGCGGCTTTGTTGGTGCGCTCGTGCAGGGCGGAGTCGTACGCCGGCACATCAAGAAAGGCGAGGAGCCGAAATACATTGCAATCGGGCTTGTTATCTCAGCCATCGGATTTTTCCTGCTGCTTGGCGCTCATTCGCTTTTGTGGGCAACGCTTTCTCTCGCGGTGTTCGGCATCGGTAACTCTTTGATCAGGCCGTGCGTGACCTCGCTCATTTCGCAGAAGACAACGGTAGGTCAGGGCGTAGCGTCTGGACTCAGCTCTTCGATGGACAGCTTGGGCCGTATCGCTGGACCATTGCTTGGTTCGTTCTTCTTCACGATTGAGATGGGATTGCCATATTTACTGGGAGGCATTTTGTGCCTGGCCGCACTGCTTCTGCTGCTTCGCTTCCGTCAGCTCGACAGGACAAGCATTGATGAAGTGAATTTACAGTCAGCAAAATAAATAGAAAAAAGCCGGTTACTCATCATATTGATGGATAACCGGCTTTTTTTAATGAAATAAATCTAAGGTGCAAGTCCTTTTATGATAAAAGTGATGGTTGCTTCCCTTTCGGTATCGTCATTCCATACATTGCCGGGAACATTCCCGGACAAGGAGCGGCAGAGCACGTAACCGATCAACGCAGATGCCGTTAAACGGACAACCGTAATCGGCGACCAATCGATAATGGAGCCTTGCTGCTGAAATTTCTGAATACTAATACTGAACTTTTCCAGCACCTTTGACAAAATTTGTTTCTGAAATTGCTCTTGAATTTCGGGATGAAAAGGGATTTCTTGAATAAATATTTTGAAAACCTGCATATTTTTTTCGAGAAAAGCAATTCGATTTTCAATGATGGCGCGCAGCAGCTGGTCTAAGCTGTCGAAGCTGCCATCGAGCACTTTATAAAAGTCGCGCAGGACAAATGGGGCTACAAGCTTTGCCATCACAGGCGCAACGATTGAGATCAGCAAATCCTTTTTTGTTTTGTAATGACGAAAAATCGTTCCTTCGGCTACGCCAGCCCGCTGTGCAATTTCACTCGTTGATGAAGCAGCGAATCCTTTTTGCGCAAAAACCTCAGAGGCAGCCTGCACGATTTTTGATTGCTTTTCGGTCATTTTCACTTCGTCATCATCTAACTTCAACAGCTCATGCAGCCATTGATCCACTGGTTCTTGCATCTAAGACACTCCTTCTCATTACCCAATCCATTCATTATATCAGAAGCGCTTCACTGCTACATGCGGCGATGCTTCTTCAGCGCCAGCACATTTAAGAGAGCGAACAAGAGGGAGAAGCCTACAAGCACGTATACATCCAACTGAAAATCTCCCCAGTCCTCGCCGCGAATCATAATGCCTTGCATCGCATCAGCACCATAATAGAGCGGCATAATCAAGCTTAGCTTTTGCAGCAAAGGGTTCATGGCATCGAGATTAAACAGGCCGGAGAAAAAAGCCTGCGGCACGATTACGATCGGAATGAATTGAATGATTTGAAATTCACTGCTGGCAAAGGAGGATAGCAGTGTTCCAAGAGTTAATGCCGTTAAGGAAAGCAGTAAATTAATAATCAGCATATATCCAATGTTTCCGGCCATATACAGCCCTAATATGTCGACCGAATACCAGGCGATCAAAGAAGCTTGCAGCAGGGTGAAAATACCGAATCCGGCTAAATATCCAACCACGATCTCGCTTCGGCGGATCGGCGTGGCCAGCAGGCGCTCCAAGGTTCCGCTTGTTCTTTCCCTAAGGAAGGAAACGCCAGCAAGCAGAAAGACGAAGAAAAAAGAGAAAAAACCAATGAGTACGGGTCCAAAAGAATCGAAAGCAGCCATATCCGGCCCGCCGTGCAAATAAGTAATAGCAGGGGCCGCGCTTCCTTCGCTTGTTTGCAATGCATTTTGCATTAGCAATAATACTGCCCGGTTGATTGAGGGGTTGCTTCCTTCAAGCGTTAGCTCGGGAGCACCGCCGTCTAATTGCAGGATGCCGTCCAGGTCGCCCGCTTGAATCGCGGATTGAGCAGCAGAGTTCGTGTCATAGCTGATAATATCGGCACCTAGCTGCTCGAATTTCTCGTTTAGGGCAGCGGGGAGTTTAACGGTTCCAATCACGGGAGCTATGGCTTGCCCGTCAAATACGAGCTTCATTAAGCTCAGGATAAGAAGGGGGGCAAGAAACAATAAGGCAAGCGTCCGTTTATCACGCAAAAATTGCTTGATGATCCGGATGGCCAGTGCGCGTATTCTCATCGCTGGTCACCTTCGTTCTCGCCAAGCGCAATGAACGCTTCTTCTAACGTGCTGCAGCCAGCCTGCTCCTTGAGAGCCTGCGGCGTATCGACTGCTATGAGCTTTCCGCTCCGGATCAGACCTAAGCGATCGCATTTCTCTGCTTCATCCATGACATGAGTCGTCAAAATAATAGTCACGCCCTGTGTGGTAAGCTCGGAGAGCTCCTTCCAAATGGACTTGCGCAAGACCGGATCAATGCCCACCGTCGGCTCGTCTAGCACGAGCAGCTTAGGCTCATGCAGGAGGGCGATGGCAAGCGATAGCCTTCTTTTCATTCCTCCGGAATAAGCGGCGGTCTGTTTGTTTAGATGATCGGTCAATGCAACAAGCTTGGAAACGGCCTGAATCCGGGCCTGAAGCGCTTCTCCCTTTAGACCAAACATGGCGCCAAAAAAAGCTAAATTTTGTTTCCCAGTCAATTCATTGTAAAGTGCATCGGATTGCGCCATGTAACCGAAGGCTTGCAGCATTTTCAACTGCGGCATCTTCTCGCCGAGCATTCGAACCGAACCGTCATCCGCCCGGTCAATTCCTGTAATTAGCTTTATTAGCGTTGTTTTGCCTGAACCGGAAGGGCCTAACAAGCCAAACAGCTCGCCCTGCGGGATGGATAGCGTAATACCCTCAAGTACGGTACGGCCGCTAAACCTGCGGGTGATGCCTTGCAGTTCTACTGCGATGCTTGATTTTGTATGTGCAGCGGGGCTGAATAGAGTCATATCGCACACTCCTGTTCTTCATAATGAGTAAGTACTCACTACATTATAGAGGGAATCTCGATGATTTAGAAGTGAGTACTTACTCATTTTTCGGATTGCATCGGTCTTCAGTCGTAGTCGATTTCCGACTAAGGGCGAGAACCAATTCCATTCTCTGGACGTTTTTTCTCATCCGTACTTCCTACTATGATTAGAAAAGACAAAACACTAGAAAACCGTAGAGGGAAAAGGAGTCGGAAACAAATGAGTAAATTGACAGAATGGTCGTTCCGGAATAAGGCGGCCATCATCCTGATCGTCATCATGGCTTTAGCGATGGGGGTGATCAGCTACTTTAGATTGCCGATGGAGTTTTTGCCGGCAGCTGATAACCCGCAGGTCATGATTACGGCTATTGGACCAGGCAATGACGCCAAGTCAATGGAACAGACCGTTACAAATCCGCTGGAAGAGGCGGTAACCTTCGTTAAAGGGAAAACAGATATGTTCTCGACCTCTGGCGACGGTTATGCTCAAATCAATTTGAATTTTGATTCGAAGACAAACATGAAGGAAGCTAAGGCTGAGATTGAGCGGATCGTCGATCAGGTACAGCTTCCTGAGAATGTAATGAAGCCATTCGTTGTTCAATTTAATACGTCCATGATTCCAATTGCATGGGTGACATTAACCTTTGAAGACGGAATGAGTGAGCAGGAAAAGGAAGCGAAGCTTAAAGAGGTTACGACGGAGCTTCAGAAATCCGAGGGCGCAGGCGAAGTTAGCATAAGCGGGAAATCAACGCCGGCAGTCCATATCATACCGAATACGGATAAGCTCGCAGCTGCAGGCATACCAATGCAAGCGCTAATGGGCGTGCTGCAGGGCCGGGGTGCATCCGTTTCGATTGGCGAACGCACGCTGGACGGAGCGGCTGGCAATATCAACGTATATGACCAGGTGACGGATCTGGAAACGCTCCGCAAGCTTCCTGTCGCTGCCGGTGTGCAGCTTGGCGATGTCGCTAGTGTCGAATTTGCAAAGGATCAAGAGAGCATCAGCCGTATGAACGGTAAGGATGCCATTATGTACACCGTCTCTAAATCTGCTGATGCGAACGCCGTTACTGTTGGTAAAGGCATTGAAGAGACAGTTGAACGTTTAAATGCAGACCTAAAAGGAATCGATGCCTCGATTATTCTAAGCACTTCCGATTCGGTCGTATCATCCGTAAACAGCATGATGCGTGAGGTGCTGCTCGGAGCATTGTTCGCTACGATCGTAATCTTATTGTTCATGCGTAATTTCAAAGCTACGATCGTAACGATTGTATCGATTCCGCTGTCGCTTGGCATTACGTTGTATTTGCTTCAGCTATCAGGCGTATCGCTTAACATTATCACGCTGGGTGGCGTTGCGGTAGCCGTTGGGCGACTCGTTGATGACAGTATAGTCGTTATCGAGAATATATACAGAAGGCTCCAAAAAGAGTCTTTCTCGGTTAAGCTGATAACGGACGCGACGAAAGAAGTTTCCTCCGCGATAACATCATCTACGCTTGTGACGGTTGCGGTATTTTTACCGATGGGCCTTCTGCGCGGATCATTGCAGGCATTCCTGCTGCCATTCGCACTGACCGTTGCCTATTCGCTGCTTGCTTCCTTACTTGTTGCCTTGACGGTAGTGCCGCTCTTAAGCGCCGTGCTGCTGCGGGGAACGAAGGAGAAGGAGCATGCCGGTTCGCCTAAATTCGCAGCATTTATCAGATGGAACCTTGCTCACAAAATCATACCGCTCCTTATAGCGGTGCTGCTATTCGCAGGCTCAATCAGCGCATATGTGTTCATGCCAAAGGGAGCGCTCGACTCTTCCAGCGCTGAGAACATTAATGTAACCTTGCAATATCCGAGTGAAACGCCGGCGGAACGTGTACTGGAAGAAGGAAAGAAATTCGAATCCTACCTGACTGCCGATCAGGATATTGAATGGGTCATGATGATGCTCGGCAATAGCGCTGATGCAGCGAAATACGGATCGGTATCATCGCCTACCCTGATTACGTATATGATCGATTTGAAGGATAACGTTGACGCAGAGCTGTTTATGGAGAATGTGAAAGCGCAGAAGGATAATTATAAAGACGCTGTTTTGACCGCAAATGCATCTGATTTAATGATGGGCGGGGGATCCTCGCAAATCTATATCGATGTGACAGGCGACAATATTGAGCAGCTTACTCAAACAGCAGATCATTTGATTGCCGCGGTTAAACCGATTGACGGCGTGCAGAAGGTAGAAAGCAACCAAGAAGAGAAAAAATCGGTCTATTCCTTTAAAGTCGATCCTACCCTGGCTAAAGGMCAAGAGGTCGCTATGCAGCTGCAAAGCATGCTCAATCCGCTGCCAATCGGTACGATCCAAATAGAGGAGAGCGATACGCCGGTTATTTTGCAGCCAGTCGTGAATCCAGCGTCAACAACCGAGCTAGAACAACTGACGGTCATGACAGAGGCTGGCGCAACGCCAATATCGAAAGTTGCAGAACTGGTTCGCTCTGATGAGCCTTCCTTGTATTACCATAAAGAAGGAAAGACTTACATTCGCGTAACGGCTATCGCGGAGCCTAAAGAGCTGTCGGTCGTTGGGAAAGAAATCAATAAAGCGGCAGATGCGCTTAAGCTGCCTGATGGAGTATCCCTTTCAGTGGGCGGAGCATCTGCTGATCAATCAAGCGATTTTGCGGATTTGGGCTTAACAGCGCTTATTTCCATCGGTATCGTATACCTCATCATGGTATTGACGTTTAAGACGCTGCGAGCGCCGCTCGCGATTATGATTTCCTTGCCGCTAGCTGCCATCGGTGCGGTTACAGGCTTGCTTGTATCGGGCGTTACGCCAGACTTCACGGCGATGTTCGGAGCGCTGATGCTGATCGGAATCGTGGTTACGAATGCGATTGTCTTAATAGACCGAGTGAAGCAAAATGAGCAAACGATGTCGATTCGCGAATCGCTGATCGAAGCGGCAACGACGCGTATGCGTCCGATCGTGATGACGGCAGTAGCCACAGTATCGGCGATGCTGCCGCTCGTATTCGGTTCACATGAATCGGGAAGCATCGTTTCGCAAAGCCTTGCGATCGTCGTCATCGGCGGCTTGATCGCGGCAACGCTGCTTACGCTGATTATTGTTCCTTGCGTGTATGAGCTGTTGTTCTTCCGCATTTCACGCAAACAAAGACGCGCAAACGCAGCATCCGCACAAGCGGAAGCAGCAGCTGCTCAGCAGCTTTAACTAAAAAAAGAGCTGTCCCAGAAGGCGTTATGCCTTGCTGGAACAGCTCTTTTTTATTTTACGATTATAAGTTCGACATGTGGTAAAGCGGCATGAGCGTTTCATACGTAGAAGAAGCAAGAGCAAGCAGCGCTTCGCCGTCGCGCAGGATGGGATCATTTACCTGCACATGCCGTCCGATAAGGAGCTCAGCCTTCTGTACGTCCCGGAAACGAACGAGCGCCTCTTTCCAGTCCTTCTTCGTCATCGTGCTGACCGCAGTCGATTCTTTTTTCATATGATCAAGAGAAAGCACGTAATCCTTAGGTACATTCGCGATGACATCGTCGATTTGTTTTAAGAAAGCAGTTGCGATATTGGCTTTGTTCGGAACCTCGTAAATAAGCGCCAGCCATAGAAACAAATGGTCATCAAATAAGCCAAGCTGAAAGTGCGGGTGTGCTTTGTAGCCGCGTTTGTTGCTGCAAATCGCCAGCCAGGTATCCTTTGGGGGATTAACCTTGCGGCGGGCGTGCCTAGCTACATGCAGGTACATCTCGTTACCGGCATGCACAGCCGCATCAACGCTAAGCTGCTCCCCGAGTGCCCGAAACTTTGGTTGAATCTGATTTTGAATGGCCGCCATTCGCTCTTCAAGACCCTCGATTCCAAAAACATCGAAATCGGCCTGCGTAAATCCAGCTAGCTTTGCTGAGGTAGTCTGTGTTGTCATGGTTTAATCTCCTTTAATTTAAAAATCATTGATGCGCTAATTTCAAATAAAAGATTGCGATTTGGGTACGGTCGCGAAGCTCAAGTTTATTTAATATTTCAGTAATATAATTTTTGATCGTGCCCTCGCTTAAAAATAAGGTTGCCGCAATTTCCTTGTTGGATTGCCCATCGGCAATTAATTTTACGATTTGAACCTCGGTTTGCGTAAGGCCTGCAATGGTTGCTGCTTTGCCTGATTCGGCACGCGGCCTTTCAAGCATCCCTGCAAGCTTGCGGGCAATGTCCGGATGAATGAGGACTGAGCCTTCATGGACGGTCTTAATGCCGCTGATAATGCGGCTAGGCGGTACATTTTTGAGCAAATAGCCGTTTGCTCCGTTACGAATCGCTTGTGCGATGTATTCATCGTCATCAAAGGTCGTTAAGATGAGGACAGCAGGGGGAGAGTCAAGCGCGCGGAGCAGCTTGGTTCCCTCTACGCCGTCACAAATGGGCATCCGAATATCCATGAGCACGACATCGACTTTATTATGACAAGCAAAAGCTGCGGCTTCTTGCCCGTTGCCGCAAACCCCTGCGACATGCAAATCATTATCCAGCTCCAAAATTACCTTCATGCTCTCTCGGATAAATGGATCATCATCCACGACCAGCACCTGGATCATAAGCACATAACCCCATTTCTGAACACTATGAATTCCGTTATCCGCCAAGCAGCGGAAGCGTAGTCGTGATAGAGAACCGATCAGACTTTTTCCATTCCACTCGGCCGCCGATCAATGCCATCCTCTCTCTCATGCCTCGCATCCCAAGCCCGGCCTCTATCGGCTCTTCCGGCAGGCTGCCGTTATTCGCTATCGTAAGGGCAACGCTAGAAGAAAGGAAGTTAAGATCTACCGTAACAGACGTCACTTTTCCGTGACGAACGGCATTCGTGATAGCTTCTTGGGCATTTTTGAACAGGATGAGCTCCATGCTCGGATAAAGCGGTCTAGGGTTGCCGGTTACTTGGAAGCTGACCGTTATCCCAAGGCCAGCTGCCGACTCTTCCACGAGCCGATCGAGCGCATACCGTCTGACATCCTTTTCACCGTCCGCTGCCAATCTCCTAACGGTACGGCGCATCAGCTCCATGCTGTCCTGCAGTTGGTCGCGTATTTGCTCGACTGTGTTGCGTGCCCTGACGGTGTCCGCATCAAATAAATGCAGTGCGGCTTCCGACATCATTTTGACGCGAATCAGCCGGTGCCCCAGATCATCGTGGATATCTTTGGCGATCCGGTTGCGCTCTTCAATCTGTGCTTGATACTCAACCTGCAGGGCATATTCCTGCATTCGGATTCTCGCGGCATCGAGCTCGGCATGACTGGCGGCTAGCGCTTCGTACAAGTCTTCTATGTGATGATGCTTTTCCTCGTATTCATTTGTAGCGTAGAGTATGGCTGCTGTCATGACCCACAGTACAGCCGCAGTCAGGAGCAGATGATGATCATTGTTTTGCAATCCAGCGATTAATGCCATTAACCCTATAGCAGACCATAGGACACTTCGCGTTCGGTCAGGTCTGCCGCGGAAAGAGGCAATAAGAGTGGAGAAAAGCAAGAGAAACAGGAATCCCCCATAGGTATAGGAAAACCAGGTGAAGCTGATAAGCTCGGCAACCAGCAATAGATTGCGATATTTAGGAAATAACGAGCTAGTCTTTATCAGCAGAAGCGCAAGCAGGGCAGTAGCCGTATAGAGAGCATAGAAGCTAGGGCTGACGTTCACGATACTAATAACGGAAGGTACCGCTACCAGTAAGGCTCGAATCCGATACAGCAGTATATTCATATCGAAATAGCTCCCGCAGCTGAATTTGCTTCATTATAGCATAATCTCTGATTGACGAACGACTAGGAAGGAAGGTTTTCATATAACCTTCACGCTTTCAGCCCGGTCATTTAAAGAGATGACTTTTGTCACCTCCAGAAGGTGACTAATTTGACCTGTTTCCAAGATTGCCCTGGTTTACAATAGGTTTATCAGAAACAAACCAGGAGGATGAGGATGGATGAGTCTAGTTGCATTTCGCGAGGTTGTTAAGAAATATGATACAACGTTAACCGTTAACCACCTTACTTTTAATATCGGCGAAGGAGAAATTTTTGGTTTGCTGGGTCCAAACGGCGCAGGAAAAAGCACAACCATTCATATGCTGTCGGGGTTGCTGAATCCAAGCGGCGGCGACATTTTGGTTGACGGCTTCTCCATACGGAAGCAGCCGCTCGAGGTAAAGAAAAGGATTGGGCTGGTGCCGCAGGAGCTCGCGATCTACGAAACGTTAACTGCAAGGGAAAACGTAACTTTTTTTGCGAAGCTGTATGGCCTTCGAGGCTCGATGCTTCGCGATCGAGTAGATGAAGCGCTGCAATTTGTCGGGCTGCTGGATAAGGCTAAGGATAAGCCATCGACGTTTTCCGGCGGCATGAAGAGACGGCTCAATATCGCATGCGCCATCATGCACCGGCCAAAGCTGATTATTATGGATGAGCCGACTGTGGGTATTGACCCGCAATCCAGAAATCACATTTTAGAATCGGTAAGAGCTTTAAATAAACTTGGATCAACCGTGATTTATACAAGCCACTACATGGAAGAGGTGGAGGCGATATGTACCAGAATCGGTATCCTCGATCAAGGCAAGCTTATTGCATGCGGCACGAAGGATGAATTAAAACGCCAGGTTGGGCAAGATGAGAAGCTTATTTTTGAAATTGACGGGCTGCCGAGACCAGCACGGGATGAGATGTCAGGGCATCCGGGCGTGCAGCATCTGGATGAGCGGGATAATGGTATGACGCTTGAGGTGTCGGTAAAGGAATCGCCGTCCATCCTCCAAGATTTATTGTTTATCATCCAGAAGCACAGCATTAATCTTCGCAAGCTGACACGGGTGGAGCCGAATCTCAAATCGCTCTTTCTGCAAATGACCGGACGCAATTTGCGTGACGAATAGGGGGAGTTTACGATGAGAGTTTGGTGGACGACTGCTTATTATGAATTGATTAAATACAGCAGGATGCGTTCCGTTCTAATTATATTAATCGGATTGCCATTGCTATTGATTTTGCTGCTCGGCAGCGCGTTCGATACCGAGATTAAGCCTGCCAAGGTTGCTTATTTCAACGAGGACCAAGGAGAGTTGAAGGCAAGCATTGATTCATTTTGGAACGATGAAGCCAATCGGCCCTATGTTAAGGTTCTTCAAGCGGAATCGGAAGCCGAAGTAAAGGACTGGGTGCGAGAAGGCCTGGCGGATTACGGCGTATATATTCCTGACTATTTCTCCAAGCAAGTGCTGGCGGGAGACGCTTCTAAATGGTTCACCTACAGCGGGCGTTACGAAGAGAAAAATATTGCAGCGGATGCGTTTGTCGATCGTTATATGTCTAGCATGAATATAGAAATTGCAGCCATGAAGACGCTTGACGAGGCGGCGGCTGCTAGAGCAGGCGTGCAGAGCGGCCAATCAGCTGCCGCATCGGAATCACCGATAGACATCCATAATCTTGGAATGGGTGACAGCCAATTTTTTGGCGAGACTTCTGCCATCCAATATTATTCGGCAGCGTACCTCATTATGTTTCTGCTTTATGGGGGCATGACGGCAGCCATTGCATTGCTGACCCAGAAAGAGAACGGTACGCTTCACCGCATGTACGCCATCCCGCATTCATTCCGGGTGATCGTGTTTGGCATCATCGTTGGCGCTGTTATGCTTGCTGCGCTGCAAGCGGTTGTCATTGTAGTGTTTACAACCTATGTTTACGGCGTTGATTGGGGCGGGCAATTTGGTGCCATTTCGTTAATTTGTTTGCTAACGACAGCGGCTGGCGCAGGTCTAGCCATTACGATCGCTTCAATAGCCCGTACAAGAAAAACTACGCAAACCTTGTTTACTATCGTCGTATTCAGCATGACATTTCTCAGCGGAGGCATGATGACCGGTGTGGAGAAATTGGTCGGCGGGGCTAATCAATTAACGATTAATCATTGGGCTAACATCAGTCTTCGTGCCATTATGAGCGGAACCAACGACTCGGACGTTTGGCACGGAATCGGTATTCTCACACTGTTCGCACTCGCGCTTACAATAATTGCAGTCATTAGACTGCCTAAGGTGGTGAAACAGCATGCCTAGCTTGCATATAGCAGCGCAGCTCATACGCAGAACGATGGGGTCACGTCGCGGACTGATCATGAACGTCCTGATTCCGGCTATTATTTTATCGATTATGGTTGGATTGTTTGCAAGCTTAGAAGGTAACAAAGCCGTGATTGCCGTAAACAATACGGATACGGGATTATTAGGCGCCTATTTAGCGTCCACGATAGAAAAAGAATCCCTTTATGAGATTCAAAGTGTATCGAATTCCGAGCAGGAGCTTAAAAATCTTGTCATCGACGGGAAAGCAGACGCAGCAATCTATATTCCACCCGATTTTACGGCGAAAATGCTAGAGGGCATTCACGCTAAGGCGTCACTCTACCAAATGAATAAGCAGCTGTGGAATGCTTCACTTGCAGCAATGCTGGCAACAGAATCAGATCGGCTTTTCGCATCTGTAAGTCTTGTAAGCAGCGCAGGTAGCGAAGCGGGTGCTGATTTAGCAAAGCTGGAAGCGCTGCTTGAAGCACAAGCAGCGCCAACGATTGTTGCGGAAAATGCTGAAATGAAGCTTGGCCATATCGTTTCCAACCCGATGATGATCGGCCTTATCTTGATGTTTCTTATGCTTCTTGTAAGCCAATCCATCGGTTTTGTAATGGAGGATCGGGAGCAGCGAACGATGGCCAGAATGTTTACCGCTCCGCTTCGATCAATGGATATTGCGTTTGGAAATTTTATGGGCAGCATGCTGGTAGGCACCATACAGCTTGTGATTGTATTAAGTTTAATGTATTTCGTCTTCGGTTATTCGCCCGGCATACCGTTTGGAGCCATGCTGCTCGTGCTGGAATTTTTCCTGCTCGCAGCAGTGGGAGTCGCTTCTGCAATAGCCGGTTTAGTACGAAACAGCACGCAGCTTTCCCAAATCAACAACTTGGTGATTACGCCTTCCTGCATGATCAGCGGCTGTTTTTTTCCGCTTTCGATTCTGCCCGATTTCATGCAAAAGCTCGCCAATTTCACTCCTCAAAAATGGGCGATTATGGCGATTGACCGTTTGGGCGGCGGAGGCAGCTTTAGCGATATCAGCTTGCAGCTATGTATCCTGCTCTTGTTCGCTGCCGTATTGCTTGCCTTTGGTTCAGTTGTGCTTAGACCGAATCGAACCAGTTAATAACCGTTCGTATTCTTTTATGAAAATAGACTTGACTTCGAATGCGTTTTAATGTAAATTTGTCAAAACTTAATGACATCTTATCAGCGTAGATCAAGGCTATGTTAATCAGCCAACGTTTATTTCAGAGAGGAAGCCCACTGGCTGCAAGGCTTCTATGAACGATTGATTAAACCCTACCTTGTGAGCTGCAGCAGTAAATTATTAGCCGTGCTGCTGCCGGGAAATATTTCCGTTATCGATTGAGAGCTGCTCTATGTTTGCTGCGGCTATATTAGGGTGGTACCACGAACGCATTCGTCCCTTACGAATGCGTTCTTTTTGTTTTCGAAAAAATGGGAATTTAAAATGGGAGGGTTATCAAAAATGAGACAGAGCCAATTATTAATGCCTACCCTGCGTGAAGCGCCGTCCGATGCGGAAGCAATCAGCCATCAATTGATGCTGCGCGCAGGATTAATCAGACAGCTTGCGGCTGGTATTTATACTTATTTGCCGTTAGGCCGCCGTGTATTAAGAAAGCTTGAGCAAATTGTCCGGGAGGAAATGGATCTCGCCGGAGCGCAAGAGATTCTTATGCCCGCGATGCAGCCGGCTGAGCTATGGCAGCAATCCGGCCGTTATGAGATTTACGGGCCTGAGCTCATGCGACTGCGAGACCGCCATGAGCGGGAATTTACATTAGGACCGACTCACGAGGAAGTTATTACGGCATTGGTCCGCAGCGAGGTGAGCTCCTACCGGCAGCTTCCGATGACGCTGTACCAAATTCAAACGAAATTCCGCGATGAGAAGCGGCCGCGGTTCGGCCTATTGCGCGGCAGAGAGTTTCTGATGAAGGACGCCTACTCCTTTGACGCGGATTGGGAAGGGCTTCATCGAAGCTATACGAGCATGTATGAAGCTTATCACCGTATTTTCACGCGCTGCGGGTTATATTTCCGTTCCGTTGAAGCCGATGCCGGTTCAATCGGAGGCGAAGGCGGAACGCATGAATTTATGGCACTCGCGGATATCGGTGAAGACACGATTGCGGTATGCAGTGCTTGCAGTTACGCGGCTAACCTAGAGAAAGCGGAGTATGGAACAAAAAAGCAGCCTGTTCGCGAGCAAGCAAATGGGGAGAAAAAGCACAGCGCTCAGCTTGAGCGGCATCATACTCCTGATATCAAGAAGATCGATCAGCTAACCGATGCATTTGGGCTCGGAGCGGATTCATTCATCAAAACTATGATTTACTTAGCCGATGGCAAGCCTATAGCCGTCATCATTCGTGGAGATCATGAGGTTAATGAAATAAAAGTGAAGAACATGCTGTCTGCCTCGCATCTTGAACTGGCGGATCAGGCAACAACGGAGCTAGTGACTGGCGCTCCTACCGGCTTCGCGGGACCGATCGGACTTCAGATTCCAATGCTCGCTGACTTTGCGGTTCTTGCAATGGACAGTGGTATTGCAGGAGCTAACGAAAAGGATTTCCACCTTGGCAATGTGAAACCGGATGTTCATTTGGCAGAGGCATTAGCCGGTGATTACCGTAACGCTGAAGCGGGAGACTGCTGCCCGCGCTGCGAGGAGGGGAGCTTGACATTGTACCGGGGGATTGAGGTCGGACATGTGTTTAAGCTTGGTACCAAATACAGTGAATCATTGCAAGCCAAATATTTGAATGCCTCGGGATCAACGCAGCCATTTATTATGGGCTGTTACGGCATTGGCGTATCCAGGCTGTTGTCTGCCGTATTAGAGCAGCATAGTGATGGCAACGGAATCGTATGGCCAAGGTCAATCGCGCCGTACCAGGTACATGTCGTGCCCGTTTCGGTGAAAGATCCGGTGCAGATGGATTTGGCAATGCATATTACGGCGAGGCTTAACGAAGGTGGAGTGGATACGCTGCTGGATGATCGTGACGAGAGACCTGGCGTTAAATTCAAGGATTCCGATTTAATCGGAATACCGCTTCGTATCGTTGTAGGCAAACATGCTGCCGAAGGAGTCGTAGAATTAAAGGTAAGAAAGGCCGGCGAAATTCAAAAGTGTGGTTTGGAAGAAGCTATTTCTTTCGCACTCGGATCAGAATATTAAAAGTATTTCTGATTTTCCGCGTTTGCCTATGGAATAATGCCGTAAAAAGGGAACGAGCTGTCTTCATTTGGAGGCGGCCGCGCCCTTTTTTTATGAAAGTCGGCTTTCAGCGTAAAATTAGTCAATAATCCAAGTTGCCAGAACATAGGATGGAGTATAAGATAAAAGTAAGAACAAATTATCAGAACATTTCGTCAACTAAACTGAGGTAAGGGAGGGATTGCCGTGAACAAAAGCCATGAAGTCGAATATTGCAATTTGGAGCTGCGATTTGACCGCCGGCAAATCCAAAATCTCATCCGCGATCTTATTCAGGAGGGTTATTCCTTGTATTGGAGTGAGACGGAGGGACAGTTCCTTGTATCGATCCGTACTGGCCGCAAGCTCGTTAAGCTTCAATTCCAGCGCATGAAGAACCGTTACAAAATTGTCGGAGATTACATCATTAAAGACGAGAAGTTGTCAGAGTTGATTGAAAAGCTGATTAATGACACACGTGGACATGCGGTTGTAAAGCGCATTAAAGATCGTCAAATCGTCATTGAGAGTATTATGTTCGGTGAGATTATACGACTCGTGGAGGTGTCCGGTATGGAACATCGGATTATTTATCAGAAGAAGCCTTTCGTTACAATAGAAGAAATGATCAGAGCTTTTCAATCCAAGCGCGCAGAAGAAAGAGCCATCGTGTTGCGCTATGAGCTTGATTACGAGTTGTCGATGCTGTTTGACGCGCTGCAGGGCACGGATGAGGAAGCGGTTTCTGAGTCAAAAGAGCGATTGATGGCACTTCGCTCGGAAATGTTGCAACTGGAACTCTGATGATAGTTGGCGATCCCGAAATGAAAACTTAAAAACGATCAATTGCTGCGGTTTCAAACAGCCATTGATCGTTTTTTGGTTTTTTTAGGATGTTCACGAGCAGGAAACGATTTGTATATTCTCATAAAAAATATGAGGTATTTAGGCATATATAAGATAAACTTTTTAAATCGGTCAATAAATCTGATGCCGATATTCCGACATTTTTACGGTTAGGCAGTTTTCTTCTTGGAATAAAAAGAGTAAAATAAAACTATTGTGACCCAAAATAGATGATGAAGGATGGAAGAACCAGATGTCAAAACAGCAAATTGGTGTAATTGGATTGGCCGTAATGGGTAAGAACCTTGCCCTTAACATTGAGAGCAGAGGCTTCACGGTATCGGTGTTCAACCGCTCCCGCGAGAAGACAGATGATCTCGTTCAAGAAGCAGCAGGGAAAAATCTTGTCCCTACTTATACAATTGAAGAGTTTGTTCAATCGTTGGAAGTTCCTCGCAAAATTTTGATCATGGTACAAGCTGGAGCAGGTACGGATGCAACAATCGATTCCCTCGTTCCGCATTTGGCTGAGGGCGATATTATCATCGATGGCGGTAACGCTTATTTCCCTGATACCGTTCGCCGCAGCAAAGATCTTGAAGCTAAGGGCTTCCGTTTCATCGGTACTGGCGTTTCCGGCGGCGAAGAGGGCGCTTTGAAAGGACCTTCCATCATGCCTGGCGGCCAAAAATCCGCTTATGAGCTTGTTGAACCGATCCTTACTGCGATTTCCGCTAAAGTCGGAGATGACGCTTGCTGCACATATATCGGACCAGACGGTGCAGGCCACTACGTGAAGATGGTACATAACGGAATCGAGTACGGCGACATGCAGCTGATTTGCGAAGCTTATGACCTGCTCAAAAACGTTCTTGACGTTAGTGCGGAAGAGCTTCACGAGATTTTCTCCGAGTGGAACAAAGGGGAACTAGATAGCTACCTGATCGAGATCACAAGAGATATCTTCTCGAAATATGATCCTGAGACTGGCAAGCCAATGGTAGACGTAATCTTGGATTCCGCTGGTCAAAAGGGTACTGGAAAATGGACTAGCCAAAGCTCGCTTGATCTTGGCGTACCTCTTTCCATCATTACGGAATCCGTATTCACTCGCTTCTTGTCCGCTATGAAGGAAGAACGCGTTGCGGCAAGCAAAGTGCTTAACGGCCCTGCAAAAACACCTTTCACTGGCGACAGAGCAGCATTTATCGAGTCCGTACGCAAAGCTTTGTTTGCAAGCAAAATCTGCTCGTACGCTCAAGGCTTCGCTCAAATGCGTGCAGCTTCTGAAGAATATAACTGGGATCTTAACTACGGCGAAATCGCTATGATTTTCCGCGGCGGCTGCATTATCCGTGCACGCTTCCTGCAAAACATCAAAGACGCTTACGACCGTGATCCGAATCTGCGCAACTTGTTGCTCGATTCTTATTTCCAAAACATCGTTGAAACTTACCAAGGCGCATGGCGTGAAGTTATTGGAGCTGCAGTAACAAACGGCGTACCGGTACCGGCATTCTCAAGCGCTATCGCTTATTTCGATAGCTACCGCACGGAGCGTTTGCCTGCAAACTTGCTTCAAGCGCAACGTGATTACTTCGGTGCTCATACGTTCAAGCGTTTGGACAAAGAAGGCAGCTTCCACTTCAACTGGATGCAATCTTAATTTCAAAAGCCATTATTGATTCGTCTCGCGGGGATTGTCCGTAATTAATCCGAAGGTTGCCAGGCGCAGCCAATTCCGCAGACGATCAGCCTCTTGGTCGGAGTAATGTCTTCGATGAATGAGTGACATGGCCGCTTCGGCAAAGAACAGAAAGTTTTGCATTAAGCGTGGCTGCGAAAGATCCATTAAGGCTGGATCTTCGTCAGCCACCTTTTTTTTAATAAACTCAAGCACCCAAATGACATCCTCGCGGCAAAGGGGATGAGCAGGATCGAGAATGCGATTGATTCGCATTTGAGTGGGGTGGGGACTTTGCAAATGAAGATCTCTGGTCATCGCTAACGTCACTCCTATCCTTGTTTAAACATCATTATCATCCATACGACATATACAACTTTTTTATACCCTTGAATAATAAAAAAATGATATGATGTTGTAGAAAAAATGGATAAGGAAGAATGAAAAGGGTGAAACGGTAACGATGGAAAGGCAACCATGTAATAAATTAGTGTTGATTGGGTTTATGGGAACCGGCAAATCAACCGTCAGCAGGCTGCTCGCAGAGGAGCTGGGCTGGAAACGAGTCGACGGTGACGAGGAAATCGAAAGGCTTGAAAATAAGCTGATTTCTAATATTTTCGCAACCGAAGGGGAAGCAAGCTTTCGGGAAATTGAAACCAAAGTGCTGGATATGATTTTGGCAAGTGAAGATTCCTGTGTAGTTGCTACGGGGGGAGGCGCTGTGCTAAGCAGCACAAACCGTGAGCTGATGCTAAGCAAGGGTTATGTCGTCGCGCTAAAAGCAAGTCCCGAGCAAATAATGGCAAGAGTAAAGACGGATAACGCCCGTCCCCTGCTGCAGGGCGACGCGGAAGAGCGAGTGAACATGCTGCTCGAGCAGCGTAAGCATGCTTACGATTTTGCGCATCTTACGATTGATACGACGAGTATGTCTGCCGAAGAGGTCGTTGCAACGATTTTGGAACAATGGACCAAGAAGCAATAACGTAATTGAACATCATTTCAATAGGCCAGGCTGCCGATTGGGGTGTATATATTATTGTAAAGGGAGATCATACGAACTATGGACGTTTTAGTAACACCAACGCCAAGACTTGAAGGTGAACTTCAAGCGCTTTCTTCAAAAAACTACACGACCCGCTACCTGCTGGTAGCAGCACTTGCAGAAGGTACGAGCACGATTTATTATCCTGCTCACAGCGAAGATAGCGACGCTATGCGCCGTTGCATCCGAGATTTGGGTGCTACGGTGGAAGAAGATGAGGAGAAAATCATCATCACAGGCTTTGGCCGTCATCCGAAACCGGTTGAACAGCTTGATGTAGGGAATGCCGGCGCTGTATTGCGTTTTTTGATGGCTATAGCAGTGCTATGTCCAGACGTTACCTTCATTAACCGTTATCCGGATTCGCTCGGCAAACGGCCGCATAGCGATTTGATCGAATCGTTAACTGCAATGGGCGTCTCCATTGAGCATAATGATGGGAAGCTTCCTATCCGTATTCAAGGCGGTGCTCCAAAAGGCGGGAAAATTCAAGTATCTGGCAACATCAGCTCGCAGTTTCTGAGCGCGCTATTGTTTCTGACGCCTCTATTAGAGGAAGATAGCGAAATCGAAGTGCTGCATGATTTAAAATCAAAGGTTGTCGTTGGTCAAACACTTGAGGTGCTGGAACAAGCAGGTATTATCATCCATGCCGACGAGGATTATATGCGTTTCCGCATTCCAGGCGGCCAAAGCTATGAAGCAAAAACGTATTCCGTACAAGGTGACTACCCAGGCTCCGCGGCAATTCTTGCGGCAGCGGCGGTGACAGAGTCGGATGTGATCGTGCATCGTCTGGAAGAGAAAAGCAAGCAAGGTGAACGTGCGGTAGTTGATGTACTGAAGATGATGGAGGTTCCTCTCACGCATGAGAACGGGATCGTTCATGTAAAAGGCAACGGGAAACTGAAAGCTGTTGAGTTTGATGGTGATCACGCAACTGACGCGGTTCTGGCCATGGTTGCTGCGGCTGTTTTTGCCGAGGGGACTTCACGCTTCTATAACGTAGAAAATTTGCGCTATAAAGAGTGCGACCGCATTACCGATTATTTGAACGAGCTGCGAAAAGCAKGAGCAAATGTTGAAGAACGCCAGGCGGAAATCATTGTGCACGGCCGGCCGGAGGGCGTGGAAGGCGGCGTCGAGATTAATGCCCATTTTGACCATCGCGTTATTATGGCATTAACGGTTGTTGGTTTACGTGCGAAGCAGCCGATCCGCATACGTGATGCCCATCATGTTGCGAAGTCGTATCCGATTTATTTCGATCATTTGAAAGCACTGGGTGCAAACGTAGAATGGATTGACGGTTAAACGGACGAAGACGCTTAAGCTCTGTTCATATCATGAAGAATTGAGGTGTTATGATGGTTTTTGAGAATCCTACGCGCGAGCAAATTAAGGGTATTCTAGAGAAAAGCATGACGGTCGCCGTTGTTGGTTTATCCGACAAGCCGGATCGCGTGTCTTATATGGTATCCGAAGCCATGCAGGCGAAGGGCTATACGATTATTCCTGTCAATCCTAACGCCGATACGATATTGGGACAAAAAAGCTACGCTTCGCTTAAAGATATTCCTGTACCTGTAGATATTGTCAATGTTTTCCGCAGAAGCGAGCATACCCCTCCGGTAGCGGAGGAGGCGGTTGCGATTGGCGCCAAAACCTTGTGGCTGCAGCTCGGTATCTCGAACGAGGAAGCGGCCGCTATTGCAGCTGCTGGCGGTCTTGAGGTCATTATGGACCGTTGTATCAAGGTTGAAGATTCCATCCTACTTCCTGGTGGAAAATCCAAAACATAACTGTTATAAAAAAGAGGGCTCTCCTACACAATAAGAAGGCTTCATAAGCGAGTGCCTCACTTGCCTTTCGCATGATCAACGAAAGCGGGGCAAACGGCATTTGCTTGAAGACTTTATGATTGTAATCCAAGGAGGACACGACGTGAATCAATTTTCGCAACAACCGGGTAATTACCAAGGCCAACAGAGCTTCCTAAACCAAAGCACGCATTTTGAGCCAACCGGCAACGTGCAATCTCACTATCAAGGACAGCTCAGCCAACCGACTTTTGGCAGACAAACGAATTCCATCGTTTCGAATGTGCCAGGCGGTTATCAAGCGTCTAACTCGTATAACCAAGGCGTACAGCATTACGCACCGATGGGCTATACGAATATGACTCAACCGGTAGGAACGAATAATTCATTCATCTCGCATCAACCCGTACAAAGCTACGCTCAATCGCCAGCATCGGCATTTGGCAACGTGGGTCCAGTTATCGCACATGTAGGGTATCAAGCTGGTCCAGAAAACCAGCAATCATACCAGCAATCTTTTAACCAAAATTCTGGTATGAATTACGGAGCACACAATTCGCATTTCTCAAACGCAAGTTATGGCGGCTATCCGCAGTCGAATGCACATAGCGGATACGGTATGACAACTGCACATTCGAACACATCGCTACACCCTGTATATGAAGCTACTAATGCCTATCAACAATCGGGTCCAGTTATTTCACATGTAGGTTGGCAGTCGACGAGTGCTGCGAATTCCCCTTATTCAGGCGGTATGCGATAACAACGTTTTAGAATAATTAGAAAAGAATCATCAACATCGGCGGGCCTTTATTGGCTCGCCGTTTTACTTTGACAAAAACGCAGCAAACGCTTAACATCGATATAGACATATTGGGATAAATGCTTATGAGGTCAGTTTTGCTTCGCAAAACAGCGTATGCTTTCGAAGTTAGTTTTGCTTCGCAAAACAGCATATGCTTTCGAAGTTAGTTTTGCTTCGCAAAACTTTTAGGGGGTGCAAGATGATTTTCATTGGAAGCCTGCAGCAGCTCGGTAGAGCATTTATGCTACCGATGATTGTACTGCCTGGCGCAGCTATATTTTTAAGCTTAAGCAAGCTGCCGTGGGCGTACATTGGTCTGCCAGGTATGGAAGGCTATTTAATAGCGGCCAGCGAAACGATTTTTACGTTTTTACCATATATCTTTGCGCTTGGCATTTCGCTTGGATTAACGGGAAATGCGCTCGCAGCCGGCATGGCTGCTCTTGTAGGGATGATTATCTACAGCGGCATCACGGGCACCGCCGCGGTTCCAATTGAACCGACCGTGCTTATAGGCACCTTGATCGGGATTATTGCTGGTGTTAGCCATGAGCGCTTCAAAAGTCTTCGTTTGCCGGAATACATACAATTTTTTGGCGGACCGCGGTTTGTTCCGTTGTTCGTAAGCGTCGTATGCTTGTTGTTCTCCATAGCCATGATCAATGTCGCGCCCTACTTGCAAAAAATGCTCGTAGAGCTTGGAGAAATCGTAGCATCCGGCGGCGGCTTCGGCGTGTTCTTATATGGTTTTGTTCATCGTATTTTGGTTGTATTCGGTTTACATCATCTCGTTAGCCACGTGTTCTGGTTTCAAATTGGCGGCTATGAAACCGCATCTGGCGCAATGGTATATGGAGATCTTCCGCGATTCTTTGCCGGAGATCCTACAGCAGGCGTGTTTATGGCAGGCTTATATCCGACGATGATGTTCGCTTTGCCAGCCATTGCACTTGCCATCATTCATGAGGCGCGTGAGGACTTAAAACCTAAAATACGGAAAACATTTCTATACGCTGCGTTAGCATCATTCCTAACGGGTGTAACCGAGCCGGTAGAATTCGCTTTTTTATTTGTGGCGCCGTATTTATATGTCGTTCACGCCATATTATCAGGTATTATCATGTGGGTTACCTATGAGCTGGGTATCAGACACGGATTCTCCTTCTCGGCCGGCGCTATCGATTTTGTTATCAATGAGCATCTGGCGACACGGGGCTGGCTTATTATACCGATTGGAATCGTTGTTGGATTTATTTATTACTTCTTGTTCCGCTGGGCCATCGGGAGATTTCGAATTCCGACGCCTGGTCGCGAGGAAGGCTCACAGCTTGATGAATGGGCAGGCGATATTCCTTATCGCGCACCGCTTATTTTGCAGGCGATCGGTGGAAAACAAAACATTGTTAAAATGGAATCCTGTATTACAAGACTGCGGCTTAAAGTATCCAATGACAAGCTGCTTGATATAAATGCACTTCGCAATTTAGGCGCGGCAGGCGTTATAAAGCTTGGCGGCGGACAGGTTCAAGTCGTATTTGGAACATACTCTGAGCTAATTCGTGAAGAAATGATTAAGACGATTCATCGCGATCAAGCGCAGGTTCTGTTTCATTCGCCGATGCAAGGCCGTATGATTCCGCTTGACGAGGTACCTGATCCGATATTCGCAGGAAAGCTTGTTGGACAAGGTGTTGCCTTCATTCCCGAGAAAGGGGAGCTCGTTTCACCGGTGAAAGGTAAAGTCATTCATATTTATCCAACGATGCATGCTATTGGCCTACTTACGCCAGAAGGGCTGGAAGTGCTTTTGCATATTGGCATTGACACCTCGCGGTTGGCAGGCAAAGCATATTTTAATGCGCTTGTTAAAGAAGGCGATGAAGTTACACCTGGCATGATGCTTATCAAGTTTGATTTGCAGCGGGTACGTAAGGAAAGCAAGTCGCTTGCTACCCCAATGGTTATAACAAATTCTGATCTTGTTCATTCTTGGCGGTTTGCACCGTTCAAAGCGGTGAAAAAGGGGCAGTCCTCGGTGTTGTCTGTTGTACTGAAAGAGAGAAACGGTGGAGGGGAAACACAATGATTCAAGGAATAGGGGCGTCAGCAGGCATAGCGATTGGGAGATCGTTTGTGCTACCGAACTGGGAATGGGAGCTGCCGGAGCAAAAAATCGACGTAGCGGATTTTGCCCGAGAGTTCGAACGTGTATACGAAGGAATTCGTACCTCCAAGTCGGAAATCGAACAGATTAAGGATGAGCTGCGAGATGTTGTCGGCTCAGAGGAAACGCACATATTCGATGCTCATATAGCCATTTTGGACGATCCTGTCTTTATGAATGAAATTCAAGGCATTATCCAACGCCAGTACAAAGCAGCTGAGGTAGCTGTGAAGGAAGCCATTGATCATTTTGTTACGATGTTTGATTTGCTGGATGACGAGTACATGAAGGAGCGCGCGCTGGACATTAAGGATGTCGGAAACCGGCTGTTAAAGCATTTGCTTGGCGCACCGGAGATAACATTGCCTTCGGATACCCAGCCCTTTATATTGATTGCGAAGGAGCTTTCGCCTTCTCAGCTCGCTCACATTAACCCGCAGCATGTACTAGGCATTGTCACGCTCGCAGGAAGCACGACGTCCCATTCAGCCATTATGGCAAGGGCGCTTGGTGTACCGCTCGTCGTAGGCGTAGAGACAAAGCTGTTGGAGCCTATTCAAACCGGCCAGACAATTATTATCGATGGCAATGACGGCAGCGTATTTATCGATCCCGTGCAGGAAGTCATTGATGCCTACACGGAGCTGCATGATCACCAAGCAGAAGCAAAAAAACGGCTGCACGGCATCGCTGGTCATCGGCCAGTTACGCCAGACGGAAAAAGACTTGAGCTTGCGGCCAATATCAGCTCCTTTAAGGAATTGGAAATCGCATTATCGTCCGGCGCGCATGGCGTGGGCCTGTTCCGGACTGAATTTTTGTATATGGACCGCAATCGGTTTCCGAAAGAAGAGGAGCAATTCGAGGTTTATCGCAGCGTGGCAGAAAGACTTGCAGGCGAGCCGCTCGTAATTCGTACGCTTGATGTAGGCGGGGACAAACAGCTTGATTATTTTGAATTGCCTGAAGAAGACAATCCTTTTCTTGGATATAGAGCCATCCGGATATCGCTAGACCGTAAAGATTTATTTAAGACACAGCTTCGTGCCATCCTTCGTGCGAGCCATTACGGAAAAGTAAAGCTCATGTATCCGCTTATTTCTTCGGTAGATGAGGTGCGTGCGGCAAATGCCGTGTTAAACGAGGCCAAGTTGGAGCTTGAGGAAGCGGGAATCTCTTACGATAAAGGGATGAAGATCGGTATTATGATCGAAGTGCCCGCAGCCGTAATGATTGCTGATTTGCTTGCGGAAGAGGTCGATTTCTTCAGTATTGGTACAAATGATTTGGTTCAATTCACGCTTGCGGTTGATCGGATGAACGAAGAAATATCACATTTGTATGAGCCGTACCATCCCGCTCTGATCCGAATGCTGCGCATGACGGTTGAAGCTGCCAAGCGAGCCGGAATTTCAGTTGGTGTGTGCGGAGAGCTTGCTGGAGATTTGAGGGCGCTGCCGATTTGGCTTAGTCTGGACGTTGACGAACTAAGCATGTCCTCGCACTCTATTTTGCAGGTCAAGCAAAGACTTCTGAGTACTTCACAGGAAGAGAGCAGAGAGGTTTTCCAACAATTGCACAGCTGTCGTACGAGTAGTGAAATTTTAGAGCTGTTAACGGCATTTATGGAGCGCGTAGACAAAAAAACAGCGAATGGTTAGCCCATTCGCTGTACTAGTGCATCTACAAAAGCTTTCGCATAAGGAGGAAGATCTGGCGGACGACGTGCGGAGATAAGATTTCCGTCAACAACGACAGCTTCATCAAACCAAGTTGCGCCAGCATTTTCCATGTCATCACGTATGCCTGGAGTCGATGTGACTTTGCGTCCCTCTAAAATTTTTGCAGAGATGAGGACCCAGCCAGCATGACAAATTTGGCCGATTGGTTTGTCAGCCGCATTCAGCTCTTGCACAAGCTCGAGTACCTTTGGATAACGGCGCAATTTATCAGGAGCCCAGCCGCCTGGAACCAATAGGCCGATAATATCATTGCTGTTCACTTCATCAAATGACAGATCAGCGACTGCAGGGACGCCGTATTTGCCAATATGGGTTTTGCCTTTTTCAGGGCCGGCATACAGAACGGTAGCGCCAGCTTCGCGTGCACGATATACGGGATACCATAGTTCCAAATCTTCGAATTCGTCGTCTAGTAAGCAGATGACGGTTTTGTTTTGTAAAGACATATTTTCCCCTCCATCTATTAAAGATCTCTATTATTGTAACGAAGGAGCAACAATGAAGCAAACTGAACCGAAAGCTCAATCATTAATACCTATGCGTTTGCTGCGATTTATACCGGCTRCCGCATGGATGGCTGTTATATTTGGATTATCTTCAAGAACGAGCGAGGAGATAGATACCTTTCTTCCGTTCTTTCAGAAGTTTTTTCCTTTTATGGAAGGTTTCAATTGGGGGCATTTTGTTTCTTATTTCATCCTTGCACTCACACTTGATTATGGAATCGGAAAAAAAGGCGATCGTTTTTGGATGAAGGTAATCATCGTGCTGCTTTGCGGATTATACGGCATAACGGACGAATATCATCAATCCTTTGTTGGAGGCAGGATGCCTGATCCATTGGATATCCGAAATGATCTCATTGGAGCAGCGATTTGGACGACTTTGGCAGCCATACCTTGGGTGCGTGCAAAATGGAGAAAAATAGCGCCGTAGTGAACGGAGTAAGATGTTTTTTTGATACGTTTAGTAGTAAAAATTACAAGACTGTGTAAGCAGGAATTTACGCGAAAATGGTCGAATCATTTATAGATTAGAACTCTGAAAGCTATGCTGACAAAGGTAGCTGCTACTAAGAAGGAGTGGACCACTTTGCATAAGATGTGTCATTGTGGCGACATCATGAAGATGAAACTGCGCACAGTTATTTATTCGGGGAAAGTAGAAATCGATAATGTTCCTATATTCTCTTGCACGACCTGTAACCGAAGTGAGGTATTTCCGGAGGTAAAGCCGGATTTAACTGGATTAATCGCTCAACTAGGTGCTCAACCAAATAAACAAACGTTTCTGTTCAATGAATGCAATGAATGGGCTAATTTATTGGTCGAAGCGAAAGCGGAGAAGCTGCAAACGGATCAATCCGCCTTTGAGAGATTGATTGAGCAGAGAATTAACAAATTGCTCGATTTGTATTTACTTGCTCAAACGCTTAATGATGAAGCATGGATTGCGGATTTAAAGAAGAGACTTGAGCAAATTAGCCGTCGGACACTGCTTACATAAGTGCTCGGATTTACATTTTTACATACCATGCAACAGAGCTGATCATGCGTCAACATTGCGAAAAGTAATATTTTGTCGTATGATTACGTTAATATGCGTCGTACGTAATTTTAAATCTGAGCTAATGGAGAGAACCACTGTGACGGTAACCATTTATGATGTAGCAAGAGAAGCAGGAGTGTCGATGGCTACGGTTTCTCGGGTTGTTAACAACAATCCGAATGTGAAGCCCGCAACACGCAAGAAAGTATATGAAGCAATAGAAAGACTTGGATATCGTCCGAATGCTGTAGCGAGAGGTCTGGCAAGTAAGAAAACGACTACGGTCGGGGTTGTTATCCCTGATATTTCAAATGCTATTTTTGCGGAAGTAGCGCGCGGTATCGAAGATATTGCCAATATGTATCATTATAATATTATTTTGTGCAACGCGGATAAGAAAAAAGATAAAGAAATCCGCGTTATCAACACTTTATTGGAGAAGCAGGTCGACGGCTTGTTATTTATGGGCGGGGCCGTTACGGAGGAGCATCTGCAAGCTTTTAAGACGGCGAACGTTCCGATTGTGCTTTGTGCGACATCCGATGAAAGCGGACAGATTCCATCTGTCGATATCAATCATGAAGATGCTGCGTTTGATGCTGTACAGCAGCTGCTGGAGCAAGGTCATAAACGTATTGCCATGATCAGTGGAACGCTGCAGGATCCATCAATCGGGTATGCAAGATTTCAAGGGTACAAGCGTGCGCTCGAAGCGGCTGGAATTGCCTATGATGATTCATTAGTGCGTATCGGTAATTATCGGTATGAGTCCGGCGCTGAAGCTATGAAGTACTTTATTGAATTGGACGAGCGTCCAACAGCTGTATTTTCCGCAACGGATGAAATGGCGATTGGGGCAATTCATAGTATTCAGGATTCCGGATTAAAGGTTCCGGATGATATTTCCATTATTAGCGTGGATAACAGCCGCATGGCATCGATGGTTCGCCCTCAGCTTACAGCTGTCGCACAACCGATGTATGATATTGGCGCAGTTTCCATGCGTTTGCTGACCAAGCTTATGAAAAAAGAAAATGTAGATCAATCCAAAGTGGTACTGCCGCATGAAATCGTCGTGCGTCAATCGGTTGGAGGAATATAAGAAAAATGTCTTTTAACAAAATAGGAATTATAGGCGCTATGGCGGAAGAGATTGAATTGCTCCATGAGCATGTAAACATAGCGTCTCAAGTGACGAAAGCTGGAATTACATATTATGAAGGTACCCTTCACGGTAAAGAGGTCATATATTGTAAATCAGGTGTCGGCAAAGTAAATGCTGCTGTCTGTACGCAAATCTTACTTGATCTCGGCGCTGACTGCGTGCTCTTTACTGGTGTAGCAGGAGCCGTTGATCCTCAGCTGAACATTGGCGATATCGTGGTTTCAACGAGCTGCATACAGCATGATATGGACTGCTCGCCGCTCGGCTTTGCTCGTGGGACGATTCCGTTTCACCCAAGATCAGAGTTTGCAGCGGATGATCGTTTAATCGAGCTTGCGTCTGCTGCCAGCAGCAGACTATTCTCGGGCCGAAGCCTTAAAGGGAAAGTATTGTCGGGGGACCAGTTCATCGCAAGCCGAGAAACKGTCAAGCTGCTTCATGAGACACTCCATGGCGCTTGCGCAGAGATGGAAGGGGCTTCGGTCGCCCAAGTGTGCGATATGAATGAAACGCCGTTTGTCATTATTCGTTCGATGTCGGATAAAGCGGACGGTTCGGCACATGTGAACTTCTCGGAGTTTACCGTAACTGCTTCTAATCATTCATACCAAATCATTGATGATATCTTAAAGAATATCTAACTCTAATACCACTCGAAAGAACCAGCCGTGATGTAAGTCTCACGGCTGGTTCTTTTTTTGTGTTCTATGAGCGGTATGCAGTGCGCAGATTTAAAGATCCTGTATAACTATATTCTGGATGGTTCTGTTCTTGTCCGCTATTTCTAACCGCCTTGGCATCGGTTCAATATCTGCTGGATCATCCATCCACGTGGTAGGCAGCTTCAGTGGACTAAAAGAGGTCCAGCGCTTCACCCAGCAGTCAGGAAGAGCTATTACTTTGCCGGCAGCTATTCCATGAGAAATCGGATGATCGATCATGGTGAGCCAAACGAGGGACCATGCTCTCGGAACAACGCGGAAAATATCATAACCTCCGCCGCCAAGCGCGATCCACCGGCCATCTGTATAGGTATGGGCTAATTCATGTATGATGGCAGGGATCTCAGCATAGATCCGCATGCTGCAGTGAATGTGCGAGAGCGGGTCATAGGCATGGGCATCACAGCCATGCTGACTAATAATTACATCCGGTTTGTAAGCGGATATCACTTTGCGCAATGTGATATTGAAGCTCTCAAGCCAAGATTCATCCTCCGTGTAAGGCTCAAGCGGGACATTAAAGCATGCTCCAAAACCATGGTCGGTTCCTTTTTCATGTACAAAGCCAGTACCTGGAAATAGAAATTTTCCTGTCTCGTGAATTGAATAGGTGCACACATCCGGGTCGTCATAAAATATCCACTGAACACCATCGCCATGATGAACATCAGTATCGATATAAAGAACCCTGGCATTATAGGTTTGGCGAATATGCTTAATGGCGACTGCAGCATCGTTATACACGCAAAAGCCCGAAGCGCGGTCAGGAAAGGCGTGATGCAATCCACCTGCAAGATGATAAGCATGTTTAGCCTGGCCTGTCATAACAGCATCTGCGGCTGCCAACGAGCCTCTGACAATCGTCATTGCAGCCTTGTGCATGCCAGGGAAGAATGGAGTGTCCTCCGTATGCAGTCCGAATTGCTGAGCAAGAAGGCCGCTATCGTTGATAGGAGCTTGCTCGCTTAATTGTTTCACAGCTGCCAAATAGTCTGTTCTATGCACGAGTGACAAGAGCTCATCATCGGGATAGGGGAGTGGGGTCTCTATCAGCTCGTCATTGAGTGCGTTCACTTCTTTGAGCAGGTCAATCGTAAGCGTAAGACGCAGCGGATCAAATGGATGCTCTTCGTCAAATTTATATCCGCTAGTATCCGGATGATGTATGAAAACAGCATCAGAAGCCATCTCTATCCTCCTAAAGGTTTGCGCAGCAAACCTACTTCGTAAGCATGGACTTAGGTTTGCGCAGCAAACCTACTTCGTAAGCATGGTATTAATACATAAAGCGCTGCCGAAATCGGACTCGGTCAAAATGCTCTACAGAGCTCAGCGGCACTTCTTTGCCGATGCGAACCATTAAGCAATTCGCGGGATGGGAGCATATTTCGGGATCATCGGTAGCAAACCATACCATACCGACGGACTGCATTAATTTTTCCATCATTTTGCGATAGTCCCACACGTTAAGCTTTGTGCCTTCGAGATCCCAATGCCAATAATATTCTGTCGTAAATACGATCATATTTTCTAATTGTTCCTCAGCGAACGCGAGTTGGATCAATCTTTTTCCTAATCCGCAGCCCCGGTAATCATCTGCTACCTCTATGGCCCCTAGCTCGATAAGATCCATCATGCCGCCCTCAGACCAACGCTCAAGCTCATCGGCATAATGAAAGGTTACATAGCCGACGATAACATTGCCCTCGCGTGCCAAAACGATGCGTCCTTCGTCTAATCCGGCTATTTCAACGAGCGCTACATGCTGCTCGTTTGGCCTGCGAAACGCGTCTAACGATTTATGCATGATCATGCAAGCGAGCTGCTCAGGAGGTACTGGCCCTTCTAAAATAAGCTCGCGCCCTGCGTCTATAGCGAGACTTTCTCGCTGCAAACGCTTCCGATGTTCCAAGGCTATCCCCCCTTTTACTTGCTATGGAAAAACGTACTTGCCATCTCTACTACTCTTTATAGCAAAGTTTTAAGCAAATGAAAAGCGTAGTCGAATAGAAAAAGGATATGCTATAATGAGTTTGGCGGTTTAAATTTTGGGAAACGCGTTCGATTGTCGGCTTGTTTGCCTCAAGCGATGACAAAGAAATGAAAGCGTGTTCTTATACAGCAGACACACAGATTTGATGGGAGAGTGATAGTATGATCAACTTACATCAAGAACGAATTCCAGCGACGGCACCAAATCCTAATTTACCGAATTACGACGAAGCAGCCAGCTCCTTTGATTGGAGCCAGATTGAAAGCCAGTTTAGCTGGTACACGACTGGGAAAGTTAATATGGCCTATGAGGCCATTGACCGCCATGTCGAGCAAGGAAAAGGTGACAAGGTCGCTCTATATTATAGCGATAGCGAACGCGATGAGTCCTACACTTTTGAACAGCTGAGCAAGCAGTCGAATCGTTTTGCAAATGTTTTGCGGAAGCTTGGAATTACGAAGGGTGAGCGGGTCTTTATCTTTATGCCCCGTACGCCTGAGTTGTATTTCAGTGCGTTAGGCGCTTGGAAGGTAGGCGCGGTAGTTGGCCCTTTATTCGAGGCTTTTATGGAGACAGCGGTAAAAGACAGACTGCAGGATAGTGAAGCAACAGCAATCATAACAACACCTGCACTCTTAAAAAGAATCAAGAGGGATGAGCTGCCTAACCTCAAGCATGTGATCGTGTTCGGTAAGGATGTACCGCAGGAAGATGGCATTATCGATTTCACGCAAGAGATGTCCGCGGTATCCGATGAAGCTGAGATCGAGTGGCTGGATCGCGAGGACGGACTTATTTTACACTATACGTCTGGTTCTACTGGAAAGCCTAAAGGTGTCTACCATGTTCAAAATGCAATGATTCAGCATATGTACACCGGACAAATCGTACTCGACTTGAAAGAAAATGATATTTATTGGTGTACTGCGGATCCGGGCTGGGTCACAGGCACATCCTATGGGATTTTTGCGCCTTGGCTTAATGGCGCGACTAATGTTATACGCGGCGGTCGTTTTAGCCCAAGTGATTGGTACGGCGTTATTCAAAAATACGGCGTGACCGTATGGTATAGCGCTCCTACAGCCTTCCGTATGCTTATGGGTGCGGGCGATGAAATATCGCAAAGCTTTGATCTTTCCAGCTTGAGACATGTCCTAAGCGTAGGCGAGCCGCTTAATCCAGAAGTTGTACGCTGGGGGCTTAAGGTATACGGCCAACGCATACATGATACTTGGTGGATGACGGAGACTGGCGGCCAGCTGATTTGTAACTATCCGAGCATGGATATCAAGCCAGGATCAATGGGCAAGCCGGTGCCAGGTGTGAAAGCAGCGATTATTGACGACAGCGGAAATGAGGTTGCGCCATATCGCATGGGTAACCTAGCGATTCAAACCCCATGGCCGTCTATGATGCGCAAGGTATGGAACAATCCCTCCAAGTACGAGGAATATTTCTATCTAAAAGGATGGTATATTTCAGGAGACTCGGCCTATATGGATGAGGATGGATATTTCTGGTTCCAAGGGCGTATCGATGACGTGATTAACACTGCAGGGGAGAGAGTCGGCCCATTTGAGGTCGAAAGTAAGCTTGTGGAACACCCAGCGGTAGCGGAGGCAGGCGTTATCGGCAAACCCGATCCTATGCGCGGAGAGATCATCAAGGCCTTCATTGCGCTTCGTGAAGGGTATGAGGCTTCCGATGAATTAAAACAGGAAATTTCACAGTTTGTTAAGATCGGTTTATCTGCCCATGCTGCGCCAAGAGAAATCGAATTTAAAGATAAGCTTCCAAAAACACGAAGCGGAAAAATTATGCGTCGCGTGCTGAAGGCGTGGGAGCTGAATTTACCGACGGGTGATTTGTCCACAATCGAAGATTAGAGCTTATGCAGCTAACATCTCAAATAACAAAAAAGAGGATGGCTCCTAGATAGGAGTCATCCTCTTTTTTGTTATTTTGTTAATGGGCGCTTAGCAATTACCGCTGGAATAGTTCAATCCACTCACCATCAGGGCCGCTCACGAAAAAGTATTGATAGCCGTTCGGAAGCGTCGTTATTCCGTCATCAATAAAAGTAACGTCCAGCTTTTTCAAACGTTCAAATTCAGCTTGTACATCATCAACGGATAAGGCAAAGTGATGAACCTTACCTTCCAACGGGAGACTATCATTATATCCCTGTATTAGCTCTAGATCCGTTTCGCCTTCATGGCCAAAGCCTAAAAAGGCAAGCTCAATAATGCCATTAGAATGGGGGATACGTCCTTTAAGCTCAAATCCGAGCATCTCCGTGTAAAAGGCAATCGAAGCCTCTATATTTTTTACCATTACGCCAACATGGTCAATCCGTTTTTTGGTCATGAGGATGAATTCCTTTCTATTTTGGTTTTGAATTTTTATTATGATGGATAACGATGTCTATCATAAGGAGAAGGGATATAGCTGTCAAGTAGGATTGATCGGATATGCGGGATTAAGAAGTCTAACTTGAAAAAAATGGGTTGACTTTCATCCTTAGGATATATAATAATGATTACAAAACCAAGTAATTAGGTGGGAATAATGAGTTTGGGAGGTTGTTTGGTGGACACTAGGAAATTAGGCAATAGCGATCTTTATCCGACCGTCATTGGATTTGGTTCTTGGGCAGCAGGGAAAGCGGGCTGGGGTGATGTGGACGATGACGAGACGGAGGCTGCTATTCGTCATGCATATGACTTGGGTATTACCTTTTACGACACAGCTCCCGCCTATGGCCTCGGTCATTCGGAGGAATTGTTAGGCAAAGTGCTTAAACCGGTACGCGAGCATGTGATCCTCGCAACAAAAACAGGACTTGAGTGGAACGGGCAGGGACAATTTAGCATAAACGTGACTAAAGCTAATATCGTGCGCGAAGTAGAGGAGAGCCTGCGTCGATTAAAGACGGACTATATTGATTTGTACCAGATTCATTGGCCTGACCCTACCGGGAAAACACCTATAGAAGAGACGTTTGAAGCTTTAAATCAATTGGCCGCGCAGGGGAAAATAAGATATATCGGCGTATCGAATTTCAATGTTCAACAGCTAGTCGCTGCACAGGCTGTAAGCCCTATCGTGTCCGTACAGCTGCCGTATAATTTATTTAAACGTGACGTCGAACATGCAGCATTGCCTTATGCAAAGCAGCTTAATATCGGATTTATACCCTACAGCCCTTTAGCTCAGGGATTATTGACGGGAAAATTTAATTATTTAACGAGGCTTCCAAAAACAGATGTACGCGCACAGCTCAACCCTTTATTCTCTGCGAAACAGTTTACAAAAAACATCGTCATCATCGAAACGCTTACTGGACTAGCGAGAACAATTGGAAAACCGCTTAATCAGGTTGCTATTAATTGGTTATTGTATCGGAAGGAAATTACGRGTGTGATAGCCGGCGCAAAGACGATTCAACAGGTAGTGGATAACGCCGCTGCCGCGAAATGGAGCTTAACGCGAGAAGAGTATGAGCAGATTAGCCGATTGTTCGAAACGGATTCATCTTATGTCATTTAAAGATTCAACAAATCCCTTACCTCAACAAAAAAGGAAGCAGCCTCTTGTGAGACTGCTTCCTTTCTTTGGTGCCGAAGAAGGTATCAATTTACCGCCTGCTTGGCGGATGGAGCGGATTCGCCATTCGCATTTTCCGAGGTGATATAGAAGGATCCTGTTATGAGCGGAGCTACATACTCATAGCTGGTTTCAGAAGTCGATGCGAGCTTTGAATATTGTCCGTCGTTTTTGGCGCTGTAATATACATGATATTGCGTTACTTGGTCGGACACACTGTTCGATGCCCAAGTTAGTCGTACGCTAAGCTCCGTTTTTGAGGCTTGCAGGCCTGTTGGAGCAGCAGGAGCCGAATTACCTTGCTCGTTTTCGCCGCCGTTACCACCGCCTTGGGGCGGCGAAGGATTGATTGGAGAGTTACCGAATTGAACGAGCGGACTTGGCGCAGATTCTTTACCGGCAACATCAACCGCTGTTACATAATAGGTCGTGTTTTGCGAGCTCGAAGCATACAGCTTCATCCGTTTGTCAGAACCCACGGTGATGGATTCGCCTTGTTTTTGATAGGCTCCTTGATTAACGGATTTATAAACACGATAACCAACCACATCTTTGGCTGAACTGTCACTAAACGTCAGGATGAGCACGCCATCTGATGATTGCAGCTTAACGCTTGCAGGCGGCGGCGGTGCAGCACCATCATCAACACGCGGATCAGGCTTGGAAGGCGCATTGTTTTCTGCATCAGCAGGAAGATAGACACTCATCGAGCGGCGGCTCTTCGCTGGCAATTTCGCTTGCGCAGCTCGAATCTCATCCATTAGAACATCTAGTGGTTTTTTTCGTTTAATGACAATTTGCTCTTTAACCATGTCTTTCGGTGTAGCAGGGTTAGGCACATAGTTAACGCCATTGTACGAAATGTACGCCATTTTTACGAGCGCATCATCTGTTTTCTTAGGTATATCCTTCTTGTTGAACCAATCCGTTACTAGCATGCCAGCTTCCTTAGTCAGTTGGCTAGGAAGCAAGCCGCTTGCACTGGAAACTGTCGCTTTTACGATTCCGGATGGACGCTCGAACTTATCTGTTGCGAAAACTTCAGGTTTCTTTTCAGCCATTTCGTTCATGATTAACGCCCAGATGGAGCGCGCACGCGCTTTTCCGTTTTCAGATAGGGAGTTAACCTGTTCTTCATAGCCGGCCCATACACCTAAAGTGATGTCAGGCGAGAAGCCCATGAACCATACATCGCCATAGCTTTGGGTAGAACCTGTTTTACCGGCAATCGGAATTTCTCCGTATTTCTTGAACTGTGATTTCAGCTTGTTTGCAGATCCGTTCCGACTTGAGATGACGGAGGAAAGCATATCTGTCATCAAAAATGCGCTTTGCTCAGAGAAAACCCGTTTTGGCTCTTGCTTATGCTCGTATACGATTTTTCCGTTGGCATCGGTAATACGTGAAATCATGTATGCATCATTGAAAACGCCTTTGTTCGGAATCGAGCCGTACGCATTCGTAAGCTCTTCCACAGATACGCCGATGCTTAATCCGCCGATTACGCCGGTTTGTGCATAGGAATCTTCCGGCTGAAGCGTCGTTATGCCGAGCTTCTTCACGAAAGCCCATGCATTTTCGATCTTGACTTCTTCGTTGAAAATTTTCAGGGCTGGCAAGTTCAATGAACGGTTTAACGCTTCGCGCGCTGTTACGAGGCCCGCGAATTTACGGTTTACGTTCATTGGGATATGAAAGCCCTTTTGGCCATCCTTCAATACGATAGGAGCATCGTCAATTATGCTTGCGGGTTGTATGATACCCATCTCGATAGCAGGCAGATAAGCAGCTAAAGTTTTCATTGTCGAGCCTGGCTGCCTAGTCATCTGCGTAGCATAGTTTAGCTGCTCTTCATAGAAATCACGGCCTTCCAGCATGCCCACAATAGCGCCTGTTTTGTGATCCAGCATGACTGCTGCGATTTGCTCAAGACCTTTTTCCTCGCTGTAAGGTGTAAAGTTTTCATCATTAGTGCCGATTTCACGCATGAGCTGATAGATATCCTTGTCGATCGTCGTATAAACATGATAACCGCCGCGCAGCAGGTGATCACGCGCCTCCTCGATTAGGGGGGCATTTTCCTTTTTGCTCAAATCTGCTTTGGTCAATGTTGGATCCTGCTCCATCAGCATGATTTCGGCGGCTTGACGCTCAGCTTCAAGCATCAGATAAGGATAAGTCGTGTAAGCTTTCTCGGAAGGCTCGGAAAGTGTTTTTCTTATGTCGAATTTGAGCGCTTCGTCGTATTCCTGCTGAGTGATGCGGCCTGTTTGCAGCATTCTCATTAACACCGTTTTTTGACGTCCTAGCGCTAAATCAAAGCCGCCTTGATTGAATTGGCCTTTGCCTGTAAAAGCGGTATAGGCAGACGGCCTTTGCGGAAGTCCTGCAAGATAAGCAGACTGTGCAATATTTAGCTGGTTTAGGTCCGTAATGCCGAATATCCCTTTGGCAGCTGCTTTTATGCCGAATAAATTGTATCCGCTTGATCCGTTCCCGAAAGGAACCTTGTTCAAATAGGCAGCTAAAATTTCTTTCTTTGTTAGATATCTTTCCATTCGCAGCGACAAAAATATTTCTTTGATCTTACGGCTGTCGGTTTTGTCCAAGCTTAGGAATACGCGACGCGCAAGCTGCTGAGTAAGGGTGCTTCCTCCCGTTTGCGTATCTTCGTTCAGAAGCTTCTGCTTCACCGCACGTCCCAGACCGTTGATGTCTACGCCATTGTGCTCGAAAAAATTATTGTCTTCAATGCCAAGTACCGCATTGATAACCTGTGGCGGTAAATCATCATATGTAATAATCATCCGGTCCTCAGACGTTCTTAGCTGTCCGACTAGTGAATCATCATTGAAGTAAACGAATCCGGTAATGGCGTTTTCGCCGACTTTCTCTTCAATAACGGTCCGTGGTCTAACTTCTTCATTTTTCACGAGTGCAGCAACATAGCCGGTTACGGCGCCGCCTGCCAGCAAACCGATGAAAATTCCGAAATATACCATCCATTTTACTGTTATAAAAGTTACAATTCCGAATGTACGCCATTTGCTTCTTTTGGCTGGCTTTTGTTGACGATCCTCTTGCATTCTTTTGACTCCTCCTCCAAATAGCACACCCATTATAACATAAATCGTCAAAGTAACGCATTCTTTAACAGCATTGACTTCCTGGTAGTGCTGTGGTATAAATTCAATAATGTTTTATCTAACCAATGCTTTGAAGGGCATGAGTAGACAGCGATCCGTCATTTCAGAGAGCCGGTGGGTGGTGTAAACCGGTATGCGCCGCATGTTGAATTACCGCCTGGAGCTAAGTGAAGGAACCGTTGCTGATCATCTTCAGTCCATGTATGGCCAACGGCCAATGGGGCTGAATCAGCCGTAGTAGTTCACTTCGGAGACCGTCTCCGTTATCAACAACGAAGTGAGAGTACCTCTTTTATTTTTTTTATAAAGAAGGAGTACTCTAACGAGGGTGGTACCGCGAGCTAATCCTTCTCGTCCCTTGGGGCTGGAAGGATTTTTTATGTCTATATAGACGCATACGAGGGAGGAAAAGTTTTATGGTAAAGTGGGAAAGTTTAACGCAGGAACAACAATTTGAGGTAGAGCGTCAGCTGGCCGTCATTCGACGCGGTGTTGTCGAAATTGTTCCGGAGGATGAGTTGAAGAATAAAATAGCGAATGCTGTCGTAACTGGAACGCCTTTGAAAGTAAAGCTGGGTCTTGATCCGTCTGCGCCCGATATTCATATCGGTCATACCGTCGTACTTCATAAGCTGCGCCAGTTCCAGGAGCTTGGCCATCAGGTTCAGCTGTTAATCGGCGATTTTACGGGCAGAATCGGCGACCCTACAGGGAAATCAGAAACGCGCAAGCAGTTAACCGAAGAGGATGTAAAAAGGAATGCGGAAACTTACCAGAAACAAATCTACAAGATATTAGATCCGGAGCAAACAAAGCTTTATTATAACTCGGAATGGCTTGCGCCTCTCAACTTTGCCGATGTGGTTAATTTGGCGGCAAAAGTAACGGTTGCACGCATGATGGAGCGTGATGATTTCACCAAGCGTTATACTACGGGCCTGCCGATCAGTATCCATGAATTTTTCTATCCGCTTATGCAGGGCTATGATTCCGTAGCTCTTGAATCGGATGTCGAGCTTGGCGGTACGGATCAGAAATTCAATCTGCTGATGGGCAGAACGCTCCAGAAGGAATATAATAAGCCTGCCCAGGTTGCCATTATGACACCTTTGATTGAAGGTTTAGACGGCGTGAATAAAATGAGTAAAAGCTTGGGCAATTACATCGGTATCGATGAGGAGCCGAATCAAATCTACGGCAAGTCGATGTCGATACCCGATGAATTAATGTATAAATACTACGAGCTTGCAACAGATTTGAACAATGAGGAGCTCGCGGCCTTGAAAGCAGGACTCGAAGAGGGTACGGTGCATCCACGCGATGCGAAAATGCAGCTTGCAGCGACATTCGTACGAATGTACCACGGTGAAGAGGCAGCCAGAGCAGCGGAAAATCATTTTATTACTGTATTCCAGCAGCGTGCGCTGCCAGAGGACATTGAAATGGTGACCCTCTCTGAGGGAGAACTGACTAATGGCCAAATCAATATCGTGAAGCTGCTTACCGTTTTTGCTCTGCATTCTACCAGCAGTGAGGCCAGAAGGAGTGTACAGCAAGGCGCCGTGCGGATCAACGAAGAGAAAATAACGGATATCAACGCTGATGTTTTACCTAAGGATGGCGATGTCCTTCAAGTTGGTAAACGGAAATTTGTGAAAATTAAATTAGCCTAATTGTTCTAATAAAGCTTGTTGAATCGATAAAATTCAACAAGCTTTATTTTTTTGAGAAACAAAAGACCGTTTCAAACGTAATAAATAACGGAAGAGTTAACAGGTTTTGGATTCTATGAGAGGAGGAGGAAGTTGGAGACGCTATTTTTGTCTTGTCTAATCGGCGGAATTCTATATGCACTCGTAAGCGTTATTTTTGGAGATTGGCTGGGGCAGGCGTTAGACGGTGCGCTCGATTTTTTATCGATTGACGGTCATTCATGGCTGTCGCCGACTGCGCTTGTAGGCGGGATAACCGTGTTTGGCGGTGCAGGCGTTATGCTGCAGCGCTACACTGCTTTTGGATCTGCGGCAATTGTAACGGTTGCATTATTAATTGCTCTCTTAGCAGGAACTGCTGTATTTTTTCTTTATATTAAGCCGATGGAGCAAAGTGAAAATTCGATTGCCTTTTCACTGAATGGCATGTCCGGCATGCTAGGGGAAGTAATCGTTCCGATTCCCGCACAAGGTTATGGTGAAGTGATGGTTAAAGTTGGAGCCGGCTTTACGAATCAAATCGCTGCGAGCTTTGATGGGATTGAGATCGCTGGAGGTTCGAGGGTAGTTATCGTTGAGGTAAGAGACAGCACGCTTTATGTTTCGGAAGTGAATTTATCTTAATTTATGCAGCTGAAAGGGGAAATTAGATGCCAGAATATTTTGTTATACCGGCTATTGTAGTCGGGGTGCTTGTTGTACTTGGTCTTGCGTTCTGGGCGCGTTATAAAACCGTCAGTCCGGATGAGGCGATGCTTGTTACAGGATCATTTCTAGGTTCACGTAACGCCAGTACTGATGAGTCAGGCCGCAAAGTGAAAATCATTAGAGGCGGAGGCGCCTTTATTTTGCCCATATTTCAAAAGGCTGAATTTCTTTCGTTGCTGTCGCACAAGCTTGATGTGTCAACCCCGGAGGTTTATACCGAGCAAGGGGTGCCCGTTATGGCGGACGGCGTAGCCATTATTAAAATTGGCGGAGCCGTGGAGGATGTGGCGACAGCGGCAGAGCAGTTTTTGGGAAAACCGACTGAAGCGCTCAAAGGAGAGGCGCAGGAGGTTCTGGAAGGACACTTGCGAGCTATACTCGGCTCGATGACCGTGGAGGAGGTTTACCGTAACCGCGATAAATTTGCACAAGAAGTGCAGGGCGTTGCGGCTAAAGATTTGAAGAAGATGGGGCTGCAAATCGTCTCCTTTACAATAAAGGACTTGCGCGATAAGCACGGTTACTTAGATGCGCTCGGGAAGCCGAGGATTGCCGCGGTTAAGCGTGATGCAGAAATAGCAGAAGCCGAAGCGGTAAGGGATGCTAGAATTCAGAAAGCGCTCGCGGCGGAGGCGGGGCAGAAAGCGGAGCTCGTGCGCGACACCAATATCGCTGAAGCAGAGAAAGAGAAAGAAATGAAGGTTGCTTCATTTAAACGCGATCAGGATACGGCCAAAGCGGAAGCGGATCAGGCTTATTCGATTCAAGAAGCCCGTGCGAAGCAAAGCGTTGTCGAGGAGCAAATGAAAGTCGAGCTCGTACGTAAGGAACGTGAAATAGATTTAGAAGCCAAGGAAATTTTGCGTCGTGAGAAGCAGTATGATGCGGAAGTGAAGAAAAAAGCCGATGCTGACCGTTATGCGGTTGAACAAGCGGCCGAGGCAAATAAAGCAAAGCAACTGCGTGAAGCCGATGCGCTGCAATACCGTATTGAAGCAGAAGCGAAGGCACATGCCGCACAGAAGCGTTTGGACGGCTTGGCTGTTGCGGAAGCAGAAAGAGCAAAGGGAACGGCCGAAGCTGACGTTATACGCCTTCGCGGATTAGCGGAAGCGGAAGCGAAAGAGAAATTGGCGGAAGCTTTCGAGAAGTTTGGCGAAGCTGCCGTGCTTGATATCATTGTAAAAATGCTGCCTGAGCTTGCCGGGAAGGTTGCAGAACCTATCAGCAATATCGATAAGCTGACCGTCGTAGATACGGGTAATGGGGAAGGTGCTGCGCGGCTTAGCAATTATGTTACTTCTTTAATGTCTACCGCACCAGAAATGCTGAAGAGCGTATCTGGCATAGACGTAAATGCGCTGATCAAAGGCCTGACATCCAAGGCAGTGCAAGCGCAGTCGGGAAGCAACCGTCCAATAGATATCAACGCTGCACCTCTATCGCCCAAATTGCCTGATCTTTCATCCTAGCAGCATGATTTAAACATAAAAAAACCTTGGACCAATTGGTCCAAGGTTTTTTGTTTATTAACGGCTGTAGAATTCGACGATTTGTTTCTCGTCGATATCTTGGGAAAGCTCACCGCGGTCAGGCAGACGAAGGAATTTACCTTCCAAAGCTTGATCGTTGAACTCCAAGTAGTTCGGAAGGTGATGACGGCCTTCCATAGCTTCTTTAATTGTTCTCAGGCTGCGGCTGCGCTCGCGCAAACCGATTACATCGCCAAGAGATACGCTGTAAGAAGCGATATCCACTTTCTTGCCGTTTACAGTTACGTGACCATGTGATACCAACTGACGAGCTCCTGCACGGGAGTTGGAAAGGCCAAGACGGTAAACGAGGTTGTCAAGACGGCTTTCAAGGAGGCCCATGAAGTTTTCACCGGCTTTACCTTTCATTTTTGCCGCTTTGTCAAACAAGTTGCGGAATTGTTTTTCGTTCAAACCGTACATGTGACGAAGCTTTTGTTTCTCTTGCAATTGAACGCCATAACCGCTCATTTTTTTGCGTTGGTTAGGGCCGTGTTGACCTGGTGGAAATGCGCGTTTTGCAAGTTCTTTACCTGTGCCGCTCAAAGAGATTCCAAGGCGACGGCTTAGTTTAAATTTAGGTCCTGTATAACGTGACATACGTAATATTAACTCCTTCATCAAATAAATTTGTGAATGGGGTTGTGTTTCGCCGAATACGTTCAACGTCCGAGCATGCTCGTCCCTGTGAGGCTAGTCAGCCGCTGGCCTACAGTGAACGTATTTCCTGAGGGTGACACAAAACCGTACGCCCATCTATTCATCAATAAATAATATATGAAATAGATAGCCGTTGTCAAGGTTAGAACATGAATTTTAATGATAGGGAAAGAGCATCGAAAGTCCTATATTTTATGGACATCCTAGTGCAAATATCTTAAAAATGGAGTATGATGGTTGTAATTATTAAGCGAAAATAGGAAGCTCATCTCCTTGGTTGACAGATGAAAGGGTTGGGGCTGCATGGTTGATAAAATAATTAGCAATTTTGCATATCGTCAAACAGCAACAATCGTGGATACATCAGCAGAATCACAACCGGTTTGGTTCATTAGTGAAGACATTAGCGATGCAGACGAGCCTTTGCTGACCCCTTTGTTCCAAGACAGCTTTAATCAATGGGTAAATGAAGCGGCAGGATTAGCCTCATTTGAGGTTGGTGAATTTCTGCTATTCAATAAAGAAGCCGAAGAAATCGCCTTCGCCGGTTTACAACTATTTGAAGCGAACGAAAATGGTAAGGAAACGCTAAAAAGGCTTGTTCGCAGCGCAGTCAGCAGCGGCGAACCGTGCATTGAAGAATCAGAAGACAAGTTTATCGCAGCCGTACCGATATGCAGACGAAATGATGGCTCTGTTTTTTGCGTTCTTGCCTATATGTCCTCGACAGCAACTCATACGGATCTTATAAATCTGCAAATGTGCTCCATGCATTTTCGAAGCTGTTTTTACCATAAGTTCGAACAGATTTATGTCAAAGATTTGTTCTTGCAGCAGCATCGGGCTGAGAAAGACGCAAAAAGAAGAGATGCTTTATTTCAAGCAGCAAAGAGGCTGTATGATCAAATTGATGTGGCCTCCGTGTTATCAGAATTGCTCCGCAGCTTAGAACAGCTTTATCCGAACTCAGAGGTACATTTGTATCTATCGCAAGATCACTTGAATGGAGATGCCCGCGTGAAACCGCTTGTTTTCAAAAATGCGGAACATGATCTCGTTGCGAAAGCTTTTTTGAACGGAAAGTCGGTGACTGAACACGATCGCGATGGTTCACTGAGACTTGCAGTGCCAATGACCGGGAAACAAGCTGCTTATGGTGTTTTGTGCTTGTCGATTGGTCCAGGCCTATGGGATGAAGCAGATCTTCCCGCTTTTCTGATGCTGGCAGAGACTTCTGGTTCAGCCTTCGAGAACGCGAAACTGTACGAGCAATCCAATTTACTAATTAATGAGCTTCGTCTTATCAATGAACTTACGAAACGTTTGAACCAGTCACTCAAGCTCAAAGAAATTTTTCAATTTGCCACCAGCGAGCTTTTGACGATATTCGATGCGGATTATTGCTGTGTTTTGCAGCTCCACAAAGAAAAAAATCAATTTATTGTCATGTCGAGCAATTTTCCTGCACTGACAAATGAGCAATTCTCACCTGATTATGGCTTTTGCGGGATGGTTTATCGCACGCGTGAGCCTTTAATCATATCTGATTATTGGCATACTCGTGTAGTTACCTCCATGCTAATGGACAATACGGGCTCAAGATCACTTATCGCGGCACCCATTATGGTGGATGGTGTGGTAGTAGGTGTTATTTTGGTCACACATAAGACGCCAAATTTCTTCTCTTACGAAAATTATAAATTGCTCCAAGTGATGAGCACTCATATTGGACTTGCGGTAACGAATGCTTCGCTCCATGCTGAAGTACGAAGGATGGTTATCACCGATAACTTGACCGGTCTGCACGCGCGTCATTACCTTAACGAACAAATTCAAAGACGTCAACGGAAGGATCCAATCGGATCTCTCATTCTTGTTGATATTGATCTATTTAAACGGATAAACGACACGTACGGCCATCAGGTTGGCGATCGGATTCTCATTCAAGTGAGCGATATTGTAAGGAGCTCCATTCGTAATGGCGACATCGCTGCGCGCTGGGGCGGTGAAGAGCTTGCCGTTTACCTGCCAGGCATAAGAGCAGAGCAAGCCTATCGAATCGCTGAGCGGATTAGACAGCATGTGGAGAAGGAGACGGATCCAGTCGTTACGGTATCCTGCGGGGTGTCTGAATGGACCTTCGAGGACGAGAAAATAAGCGTGGAATCGTTGTTTTATCGTGCTGACATGGCTCTTTACGAAGCGAAGAACAACGGAAGAAACTGTATTTTTGTAGGCCAAAGCTAATCGTTCATTATTTTATCCGCTTCAAAAGAAAAGGATGCCAATTCAGGCATCCTTTTCTTTTTGTTTAAGATGGGAATAAGGAGCTTGCCCAATTGGGAGGATACTATTGAATAGGATGGACGGGAGGTAAAGTTATGAAGCTAAGGCATGCAGGGCAGGCAGCTGTTCTATTATTCGCATTTACGTTCTTCATGGCCGGATGCGGAAATGTCGGTGATCAGCGTACGCCGGAGGAATGGCTTTCTTTATCTTATTCGGGTCTTGCCGCAACAGATCAATACGCTTTTACAGGATCAATGAGCATCAAGACGGAAGATGGTTTGGCATTTAAACCTGAAACCTTCGAAGGTAAGGTTGTTGATCATCAGCAATTGACGCTGCAGACGAATAGTGAGGACCCTCTGCACTGGAATCCGGTACAGGTTCTTGAAGCGCTTAATCAATCAAACGAAAATGTGCGTATAGCGAGCAGTAGCGCCGATCCGGAGACGATCACGCTAGTCATAAAGGAGACTGCTGAGGTCTCTAAGGAAAGATGGAGAGAACGGCTTCTCAAGCAGCTTGATCTGCTTGGAGCAAATAGACCGGAAGAGAACCGCCCGTATCTCAAAGAATGGACAGAGGAATTTACGCGATCCCGCAATCAGTTAGAGGGTATGCTCGCTTCGCTGCAGGCAGACACGGAATATGAGCTGGTGATTGACCGTGATCGCATGCTTCCGTTGAAAATGGAGGAGAAGACCTCCTTTCGTTACAAGAATGATCAAAAGCCTTATTCGGAAACGAGATACACCACGGTCCGCTTTCAGTCGTTTAATGGCGCATCGAGCGAGACTGTTCAGCAGAAGCGAAAACATGTTACGATAGATTAGTTCATGGTTGAAAGCGAGATGGAGCAGTAGTTTAGAAGGAGGAGTTATCGACATGCGCGATCCAAGATTGCAGAAGCTGGCTCAAAATTTAGTCGAATATTCAATCGATGTCCAGCCGGGTGAAAATGTTTTGCTTGACATGATTGGTTCCGACCGAGAATTGACAAAATGCCTCATAGAAGAGGTTGCCAAGCGAGGCGGCAGGCCTTTTGTAGAAACGAGTGATCGATCCGTTCTTCGCACCTTGCTGAAGCATGCCTCTAAGGAGCAAATGGAGCTTTGGTCAGCGCTTGATTTAGAACGGATGAAAAATATGCAAGGTTACATCGCCGTTCGTGCAGGAGACAATGTGAATGAGCTTGCAGGCGTGCCCGAAGCGAATATGCGGCTATACGATCAAATTTACAGAAACCCTATACATACGGAGCAGCGCGTTAAAAAAACGAAATGGGTCGTTTTGCGTTACCCGAATGCATCGATGGCACAACTTGCCAATATGAGCACGGAAGCATTTGAGGATTTCTATTTCGATGTATGTAATTTGGATTATTCCAAAATGGATAAAGCAATGGATCCGCTTCAGGCGCTTATGCAAAAAACGGATCGTGTCCGCATCGTTTCACCGGGTACGGATTTAAGCTTCTCAATTAAAAACATCGGAGCGAAAAAATGCTCAGGTCATCGCAATATCCCCGACGGCGAAGTGTTCTCGGCACCGGTTCGTAATTCTGTGCAGGGCAAGATTACTTATAATGCGCCCAGCGTCTATTCTGGCGTAACGTTTCAGAATATTGCGCTTACGTTTGAAAACGGGAAAATCGTGAAGGCAGAAAGTAATGACACGGCCCGTCTTAACGAGATTTTAGACATGGACGAGGGAGCTCGTTATATTGGAGAGTTTGCAATCGGCTTTAATCCGCATATTTTGCATCCCATGAATGATATTTTATTTGATGAGAAAATTGCGGGCAGCCTGCATTTTACGCCCGGCCAAGCTTACGAGGAAACGGATAACGGCAACAGGTCCGCAGTCCACTGGGATTTAGTGTTAATTCAGCGTCCCGAGTACGGCGGCGGAGAAATTTATTTCGATGATGTGCTTATTCGTAAAGATGGCGTTTTCGTAATTCCCGAGCTGGAAGGATTAAATGCAGAAAATCTAAAATAAGTAATGATTAATCATTGATTTCCTTTGTAATAAATGGAAAATAAAGCGTTTTTCATTTTACCTCTTGCTGGATACTCTTTTTCAGGTTATCATGGTGACAAAGGTAAGCTTTACTAATTTAACTGGAGGGATTTCCCATGTCTAACAACGCAGCTATCGTAGAAATTTCCCAAACGGCTAGCCAATTCACTTCGTCCATCGTACTGCAAGCCGAGAGCAAATATATCGATGTAAAAAGCATCCTCGGACTCTTCACAACATTGGTAGGCGGACATGCGTACGAATTGCATGTACATGGTCCTGATGCTGAAGAAGCAAAAACAGCTATGGCTAATGTATTTGCTAAGCATAACCTGAACGTCAACGTTATTACGGATTAGTAGGATCATAAAGTTCCCAAATGAGCACCTCTTCATTTTTGAAGGGGTGCTTTTCTGTTTTGACCTTGTATAATCCCTCTTTTTCGTCTAATATAAAGGGTATAGAAGACGGCGGATACGCGCACAGGGGGGAAAACGATGTCTTCACCGGAAATTACGGTACAATTGCATGAGAAAGCGCTTCGTCTCCTTCAGGAAGATGCGAGTAAAATAGAAAAACTAATCGAAGTTCAGATGGAAAATTTGACTACACGTCAATGTCCACTGTACGAAGAAGTGCTGGATACGCAAATGTATGGATTCTCGCGAGAGGTTGACTTTGCTGTTCGCGCAGGACTCATTGCTGAGATGGCAGGCAAGGAAATAGTAAGTAGGCTAGAGAGAAATTTAGCTATGTTATACGAAGCGTTGGAAAAAAAAGAGTAGACTCCTAATGGAGACTACTCTTTTTTGTTTGTTTTTTTGTTCACATCGGCTGACTATACTAGGTAGAAGGCAATGCCTAGGATGACATAAACCATTAAAAGCAGTACGCCTTCGTACCAGTTCGTCTGACCGTCACGCGATACGGATTTGGCGATAAAAACGGATACGCCAATTGCGGTCAATTCAATTGGCGTAAATACGATATCCATCGTGTTGCCGAAGAACGCACTGATGAGGATGAGCACGGGCGCTACGAACAATGCGATCTGCAGACTACTCCCGATGGCAATCTCGACGGCCGCGCCGATCTTATTTTTCATTGCCAATATGACAGCTGCACTATGCTCTGCGGCATTACCGACAATCGCGATGACAAATGCACCTATAAACAGCTCAGATAGTCCAAATTGCGCGCTGAACGCGTCAAGGGTATGTACGAGCCATTCACTCACAAAAGCCACCATGACGGTTGCCAGAAGAAGGAAGGATATGGACTTCCCTTTGGACCAAGCCGGCTCCTCGCCGTGATCGGCGTTCATAACCTCATCAGAAAGCATATCCTTGTGGGTAACCATGGAGAATATTAGCCACAAGATATAAGAGACAATCAGGATACCAGCAACCGCAAGACTCAGAAACTGATCTTTTTCAATCGTAAACTTCTCAGAGACGACGAATACGGCTGGCACGAACAGTCCGATAACGGCCATGACCATAAGCGTAGAGTTATGATCCGCCAGACGATTATTAAAGCGCTGCTCCTTGTACTTAAGTCCGCCAAGCAAAATACTTAATCCAAGTACGAGTAAAAGATTTCCGATAATCGCGCCAGTCAAGCTGGCCTTCACCATGGCGAATTGCTGCTCTTTTATCAGAAATATTGCGATAATGAGCTCTGCGGCGTTGCCGAAAGTTGCATTTAGAAAACCGCCAAGCCGTTGTCCGGCATAATGTGCGACACTCTCGGTAGCTTTACCGAGGAAGYCAGCCACAAAGATGATGGCGATTGCTGAAATGATGAACTGCAGCGTGTTGTTCCAATGGGCGAAATGCCCGATCGCACTAAGCAAAAACATAGTAATTAACCCAGAGAAAAACAATTTTTGGTTCATTCTGAACACCTCTTCACGATATGCTGAAAACCTGATAATACTATAGCGGAAATCAACAGTCATGTAAACTTTACCAAATGACAAATATTATACTGTAAATGTATTCTGAAATAGTAGGGTAATTAAGGAAATTTATTTCGGTAAAGATAAAGTGCATTAACAAAAGCTTTTTACGTCTCTACTTTGCTGTGATTATGTCCGTCTGCTATAATAAACCTATATGGCAAAATGAGGAGTGAGTCACATGACCGAAGAACTTCAAACAGGTCTTATCCGAATCTCTGATGATGTAGTAGCAACGATAGCTGGACTCGCAGCACTTGAAACACCGGGCATAGCGGCAATGTCAGGCGGCATTTCCGAAGGACTCGCTAAACGGTTGAGTGGAAAGAATGTGCAAAAGGGCGTTTCTGTTGAAGTAGGGACTACAGAGGCTGCGATTGATCTCCGTATCATCGTGCACTATGGTATTCCGATTCAAGAGGTTTGCCGTCAGCTTCAGCTGAACGTGCGTGAATCTGTTGAAAACATGACCGGCCTGCATGTCGTGGAAGTGAACGTGAAAGTGGAGGGCGTCGCCTTCAAAGAAGAAGAAATCGATGATTCGCAGCAGCAGCGCTTGAAGTAGACTAAAGCTCATATGCCTGCAACAAAAAGGACCTCTTACAAAGAAGAGGTCCTTTTTGTTGCAGCTGTGGTTCTGCTGTTATTGGCAGTATTCGAGCTTTTATTGTCAGCTTTGTTTGATTCTCTGGATATGCTTAGCAGGACCCCCATACACATAAGACAAACGAGCAGCGATGAGCCGCCATAGCTTATGAAAGGGAGGGTAACGCCTGTCATGGGTATGGCCTTCGTAACTCCGCCAATGTTAATAAAAGCTTGTGTCGCGATCAAGCCGACGATGCCGACACCAACAATGGTGCCATATTGATCGGGACAACGCAAAGCTACAATGAGACCGCGCCACAGAAATAGTAAATAAAAGAGCAGGAAAATCGAGCTGCCGATGAAGCCGAACTCCTCGCCAATGATCGAAAAAATAAAATCATTGTAGGCATATTTCAAATAATGCAGTTTCTGCACGCTCTCACCAAAGCCAGCTCCGGTTATACCTCCATGCCCGAGTGCTTGCAAAGAGGATACCATTTGCCATCCTGTGCCTTGCGCATCGGCAAGAGGATCGGTGAAGGCTGTGAATCGGTCGATCCGGTATTGCCATCCTTCGGGATTAGCTGCCATCCAGATTCCGATGACAGCCGCTGCAAGCAAAGCTACTGCGGAACCGGCTAAAAATAGATGCTTTAAATTCGCGCCTCCCGCCAAGATCATGATGGCTGCACACGTGGCTATTACCAAGCATGAGCCGAGATCGGGCTGCATCATGATCAGAGCGCATATAAAGCCGACAATGACAATGACAGGCATAAGGCCTTTTTTGAAATCGCGAAACTTCTCTTCCTTCTTGGAAATTAATGCGCCAAGGTACAAAATGAGTGCGAGCTTTGCAGGTTCAGTCGGTTGAATACCTAGTGAACCGATACCAAACCAGCTTCTAGCGCCATTAATGGACTCGCTCACAAAAGGAACGAGAATGAGCATGATGATAACAGGAATAAATAAAAGCATGAATGCTTTCTTATACACTTGATACCTCATGTTCATCATGAACAGCATAATCAAAGTACCAAGGCCAGCCCACATGAACTGGCGCTTAATAAAGTACAGTGAATCATCAAAGGATACTTTAGCGACGCTCGAGCTTGCGCTGAACACCATTACAAGTCCAAAGCCTAAGAGCAGAAGAGTCAAAATGAGAAGCAGAAAGTCCGGTCTTCCACGGCTGCCGTTCTGCGTGGCTTTCATGTGCCCACCGTTACGCTAGCAGTTGTTTCAATTGCTGTAGTCGTTGCGTAGCCGTGTTCATGATTGGCTGAGGGACCGGAGATTCATATTCAAGGCCATGCGGGAAAGTGGAGCGTCCGATGTAGACGGATTCAATAATAAGCACGGCATGCGGCGATTCAAGCTTGCCTTCGATTGCGCGTGTAGTAATTCTCAAGTAGTAATCGGAGCCGCTTGCGCGATCCTCTAGTTTCAAGTCGTATGTAGCGCGATAATATTCCCATTGCCAACGGACAAAACCGACTTTTTCAGCAGATTCGTCTAAATGGTCAAGTTCGCTTTTAACACCGTTTAAGCCGGTATTTTCAATAATCATGGTAGTTCCTCCCAAAGGTTTTGTGAAGCAAAACTGACTTCGTAAGCATATGCTTCCAATTCAAAAGACAGAGTTGTACATTCTTTCTCATGATAGTATGTTTCCCCAGCAAGCGCAACCCTTACTCCCTTCCCTAAGAGCGCTCAAAAGTGACATTTTGAAGAAATGTACGGTACGAGCGGATTCCATGCGACGTATGCTTCCTTAATAAGGCTTATTTCTGGTAAACTAGATGAAATGACTCTTGCGTTTGAAAGAGGAGACTTTCGGGAGAGAGCGACGCGCTGCCGAAGGTTAGTCTGGCTAGCGTTAATTCGTTTCAGRAAATGTTAGGAGGTTTGCGATTTGCAGACAGAGGATATCGTAGATCTTGCATTAAAGCAGTTGTTTCCAAAAATGATTAAGTGGCGCAGGCATCTCCACCAATATCCGGAGCTATCGTTCCATGAACGCGTAACGTCAAGCTGGATTGCCAGCCAATTAAGCGAGCTCGGTATTGAAGTGCGGACCGGAATTGGCGGTCATGGAATCATTGCAGTTATAAACGGCGATATGCCGGGTCCGGTTATTGCGTTAAGGGCGGATATCGATGCACTGCCAATACAGGATGAGAAAAAATGCGAGTACGCTTCCAAGGTGCCGAACGTTATGCATGCATGCGGTCACGATGCCCATACGGCTACTATGCTTGGAATCGCAACCTATTATGCTGCTAATCGGGCGGGGCTTAGCGGTGAACGCAGGTTATTGTTCCAGCCAGCAGAGGAAGTCACGCCTGGCGGAGCAAAGCCAATGATAGAGGATGGCGCGCTTGATGGCGTAGATGTCATCTATGGCGTACATTTATGGACACCGCTCGACTATGGGTTAGTTGCGTCCAAGCCTGGACCATTCATGGCTGCTGCGGATGAGTTCGTCATCGATATTATTGGGCGGGGCGGTCACGGAGGATTGCCGCATCAAGCCGTTGATGCTATTCTGATCGGCACGGATCTCGTTCAATCCGTTCAATCGATTGTCAGCCGAAATGTGAACCCGCTTCACCCGGCAGTCGTAACGATCGGTTCATTTCAAGCAGGAACTACAAACAACGTGATTGCGGAGCGCTGCCGACTGAAGGGAACAGTCAGATCGTTTGATGAGAAGACAAGAATGATGATCCACGCTCGATTGGAGACGCTGGTGACGCATGTCTGCCAAATGCACGGCGCAGCGTTCGACTATCAAATGAGAATCGGATATCCGCCAGTCGTGAATGACGAAGAGGAAGCCGCACGTTTCTTCAAAGTTGGAGAGTCGTTGTTTGGCGAATCTGCCGTCGTTCGCTCAGAGGCGATTACCGTTGCTGAGGATTTCTCGTATTATTTGGAGAAAGTACCCGGCTGCTTTATGTTCGTAGGAGCGGGCAATGAGAGCAGCGGCGCAACTTATGCCCATCATCATCCGAAGTTCGATATCGATGAGAAAGCGATGCAGCGTGCAGCTAGGCTTCTGATTGAAATGGCCGAGGAATACGCAAGCAGCAAGGGGTCAAAGGTTTAAGCGCAGCTGTTCGAATATTGTAATGAATATGGGAATAAAAGGATCATTGATTATAAGTATCTAACAAAAAATGCTGCCCTTTGCGATTCTGATCGCAATCGGGCAGCATTTTTTTTGTTATGGAAGTCTTTTCGCTAATTATCCTCCCAGACGGATACTAGCTCGTTATATTGATTGTAAAGCTCAGCAGGATCGGACTGCTTGTTGTTCCAGATATTTGTTGCTCCCCATTGGAGTAAGTTCAAATCCGAGCTGATTGTCTCATCGGCAGAGGAGATGAGCACCTTTTGCTGTGCGTCCAAAACGTACGCCCCAAACGGATAGGTTTGATTGCCGCGGACACTAATAAGCTTCCAGCCATTTATGTCGATGGCTTCATTGGTCGTATTCGTTATGGTAACAAGCTCAGCTTGTTTGTCTACCTCGATAATAATGCCGCTTCTTGCTGCTTTCTTAACGGGGAATTCGGTATGATTGCTTTCAGAAACGATGCTCCACAGACCCTTTTTTGCTTGCTTGGCTTGCTGCTCAAGCTGTTTGTATGCGTTTTCCATCTTGACGTTAGGTTCAACGATGAGAACCTTCGCAAGTCCATTTTCCAGCAGCAGCTCGTTCAGTATCCGGCCGTCCTTAAGCTCCACAATGGCTAACGTGCGCTCGAATCGATCCTTCTGCTCCTTGTCAAAGGTAAGCCTTATCTCTTGTGATTCGGATAAAAGCTCTTGCGTAAAATCGGAAGCTTCGGGACCAAAAGCCTCAGGCTCGCTGTTTGGGCTTTGAATTTCCGGCGTATCCACATAAAGCAGTCGAACCGTCGTTTCATCGGATCCAGTCTTGATTTTGAAGGTGTCTCCATCAATAAAGCCTGTTACTTGATACCATTGGTTCGTTTGAATTACGTTCGAGGAAAGTTCGGAAATGGCCGAACAGCCGGCTAGCGGCATGCAAATGAGCATGAGGAGAATGATTATAATTCTTTTCATAGATGTGGTACCTCCAGCCCAAAATGCGGTCATAATAAGAACTTCTTATTACTATAACACATTTCGCATTATAAAATCGCGCGGATATTGCAGCTATTCAAGCATAAAAAAGTGTTAATTTTTGCATACTGTCTAGAGGAGCATTCTGTCCGGAACAGTGCGAACGTTGAAGGTTTGCTTACAAACCTTAGGAATATGCTTACGATGCGGGTTTGTTCCACAAACCTTTGATTATGCTTACGATGCGGGTTTGTTCCACAAACCTTTGATTATGCTTACGATGCGGGTTTGTTCCACAAACCTTTGATTATGCTTACGATGCGGGTTTGTTCCACAAACCTTTGAGGAGGAGAATGATGCACGATCTTAAGGATAGACCAGTAATTGTTCAATCGGATCTATTGGTGCTGCTTGATGAGCGCAAGCAGGATGCAAAGCAAGCTAGAGAGAAGCTCGTTCTCTTCATGGATGCCGTTCGGAGAGCCGGAGCTATCCATACTTACCGAATGACACCATTAACGCTATGGAATGCAGCGGCAACCGGAATATCAGCGGATGATATCGTGGGCTGGCTTACCGCATACAGCCGATATGAGCTGCCATTTCAGGCAGAAGCCCGAATTAGGAAGCTGGTCGGCAGGTATGGCAAGCTTTGGTTGTCGAACGATTCTGAAAGTCTGATTTTACACGGTGATGAAATGATTATGGACGAGCTGTCCGGGCTGGCAAGTATTATGGACCATGTATCTGTTCGTTTGACACGCGGATCGTGGAAACTTAATGAAGAATGCCGTGGCTCATTGAAACAGGAGCTGACACGTCTTGGATACCCCGTGATTGATTTGGCTGGCTATCATGCCGGCGAGGCACTTGAGGTTGAGCTTAGAAAACGTACGCTACGGGATCGTCTGTTTGAATTAAGGGACTATCAGCATTCAGCGGTAGAGCATTTCTATAAGGAAGGATCTGTTCAAGGGGGCAGCGGAGTAATCGTATTGCCCTGCGGAGCGGGTAAAACCATTGTCGGCATTGCGGCATTGGCGCGTTTGGGTAGGGCGACGCTCATTCTTACGTCAAATTCTACTTCAGTTAAACAATGGAAGGATGAACTGCTGGACAAAACATCCTTGCAGGATTCAGATGTTGGACAATATTGCGGTACGTTGAAGCAGGTACGGCCTGTTACGGTAGCTACCTACAATATTTTGACGCATCGAAAATCGAAGGATATGCCGTTCACGCACATGAAGCTGTTCACTGAACGGGATTGGGGTCTCATTATTTATGATGAAGTGCATTTACTTCCGGCGCCTGTGTTTCGAATGACGGCCGACATACAGGCTACAAGACGGCTGGGCTTAACCGCAACGCTCGTACGAGAAGATGGCTGCGCAGAGGATGTGTATTCCTTGATCGGACCTAAGCAATTTGACATGCAATGGAAAACTGCAGAAGCCGGTTCTCATATTGCGGCTGTGTCCTGTACGGAAATTAAAGTACCCCTACATAAAAATATGTCAGCTTTGTACGCGCAGGCAAGTGCTAGAGCCAAGCTTCGCATGGCTGCTGAAAATCCCGAAAAATATGCGATCGTGAAGCAGCTGCTGCAGGAGCATGAGGGTAAACCTACTCTGATTATTGGACAGTATTTGAATCAGCTGAACGAGCTGTCGGCAAAGTTACAGGTACCATTGCTTACAGGCGAAGTGCCTCAACAGGAGAGGCAAAAGTTGTATGACCGCTTTAAAGAAGGAGATCTATCTGTGCTTATCGTATCGAAGGTAGCGAATTTTGCCGTTGATTTACCTGATGCGGCTGTCGCGATCCAGCTGTCCGGCAGCTTCGGCTCCCGGCAGGAAGAGGCGCAGCGGATCGGAAGATTGTTAAGACCGAAGAGCGGAAACAATCAAGCCTGGTTTTATACGATTGTAACGGACCAAACAAAAGAAACAGAATTTGCGATGAAAAGGCAGCTGTTCATGCTCGAACAAGGCTACCATTATGAGAGGGTTAGCGTTCCTTGCGACGAGGACAAGCATGAGGAGGCTGCAGCTCTATGAGAATAAAACAGCTGCTTGGTAAGCTTTCCTCTGAACGACTGGAAAGTTTTATGCAAGCATCAGTGTGGCATTCAGCGCGTAATAAGGGGCTTACTTGGGAGCAAGCAGCCGTAGATCACGAGAGTATCCAAGAAGCGGCTGCAAGACTGACGCCGCATGCTTCTGAAGTGATAAAAGAATTTGTACGTCATTTCGCAGCCGTCCCAATCGAAGGCGAACAGCTAATTCGGAAGCTGCGAAAGTGCACCTCTTTATCCGGCGCGGAATGTCAGCTTGGAGTCGCTGAGCTGGCAGATGCGGGCATCTTATTCTCTGTACAAAAAATATGGGGAGAGAACCTTTATTTTTTACCAGTGGAATGCTTCATGGGTTGGCAGAAGGTATTTTTCCCATACAAACCCGAGCAGCTAACATCCTTTGAGCGGGAAAGACTAATGAATGGGGCTATGCGTCCCTTTTGTCGGCCGTTTAGCAGGCAGCTCCTTAGCGCATTCGCTGTACTAGGGCTAAGCGGATTAGGACTTACATTAAACGGTACGCTTCCCAAAAAAACAGTGAGTAAGCTGATTCAGTCAGTTGATTTAGAGGAGCGTTGGTTAAAATCATTCGAATTAAAATGGTCTCATGCCGATGCTTATCCTTTGCAAGCAGCCTTCATTCTTGAAGCGGCATCCGCACTTGGTTTGCTCACGGTAGAAAAAGGATCACTCAAGTGGAATGAAGCCAAACTTCATCAATGGCTTAAGCTCGAAAATGCAGCGCGGGAAAAACAATTAATGGATTGGTGTCTAGCACTGTTGCTGCCATCAGGGATTGGTAATGCTCATATGGCTGCGTCCATGATGGGCCTGCAGTCGGGGCAATGGCATTCAAAGAGCAGCATAGATTTATGGTTCGATGATCTACATGCTGCCACAGCCCCAGGCAAGGATGCTAACGGCCAAAGCGTCACTGCAAATAGCAAATGGTGCGAATTATGGCATAGCATGGGCTGGATTGACCTTGTCGATTGCGAGCATGCAAATGGAAATGAGCTTTTCTTCAGATGGAATTCAGCTGCGCCTTGGCACGCTCGGGAGCAAGAGCGAACAACGGAGCATCCATCTTATGTTACCGTCCAGCCTAACGGAGAAATGATCGTAGAGTCAGAGTGCCCATTTTGGATACGGTGGGAGCTGGAACTGCTTGCGGAACGGAAATCGGATGAGCAGGTTACGGTATATCAGCTGGAAGCCGCAGCAGTTTCCCGGGCTTTGGAGCAGGGAAGGTCGCTTGCGTCTATTCAAAGCTTTCTTCGGGAGGCTTCGGGTGCGCAGATGCTGCCGTCTACTGTAGAGGTTCTACTGGATGCATGGACAAGCCGTGCTTGTCGTACTTCTTTCGCAGAGGTGGCTCTGCTTCGTTGTGATAACGCTGAGATGGCTGCGATTATTGAGAGTGATGTGAAAATTGCTCCATTTCTGAAACAAAAGCTTGGTTCCTTAGATTTTATAGTGGAACAAGGACAAATCAGCGAGATCAGACGTTTGCTGCAAAAAGCAGGCTACCCTGCGCGTAAATCGGTTGAATCCGAAACCTCGCGCGATGAGAACGCAGCCATCTCATTCCCAATAATTAATGGGGAACAGGGCCATCATAATGAACAGCAGTCAATTGAAGCAACGAAAACAGAACCATCTTATTTTATTTATGAAGCATTTCCCCTTCAACATTTTGAGCTCAATAATCAAGCTGGGAAGGAAAAGCTTCAATCCTGGTCACAGCGGGATCGAGTACCTTCCATGTGGATAAAGCAGCTCCGTACGTATCACCATTCCACAAGAAGAGAGCTCATTGAGCAGGCTCTGCAATGGCAAACTCCCATTCAGCTGCGGATGAAGCAGGAGCTGCGCTCATTTGTGCCTGAAAAGCTTGAGCTTCATGATGAAGGATGGGCCGTCGTCGGATTGCTTCGAGATGAGCTTCAGCTACAAACAATCCGGCTCACTCCTGATATGTGGGAAGAAATGCGCCTCATCATTCCAGGTCAAGAAAGCCCAATATAATCTCTATCTATTGGTAAAGCGAATATGATATGATAGTCTTGAATGAAGCAATTGAAATGAGGTGGATGAATGCCAACTGCTGAAGGTTTAACGGCTATTCAGTTGGAGCAACCGCAAGGCGGCGTTTCTTCTCTCGATATGGCGTCGCTGCTGCTCTGTGCCTATGAACTAGGAGATTGGATTAATCAATCGGCGGAAGTAGCCGATTATCTATATTGGAAGAATGCTGTGAACGAGGACGATGAAGTCAAGCAAATGACGAAGCGTTTCGCGAAGGCTAAGGAACTGTTTGTAGAATGTGAGCGATTTGGTCGCTTTCATCCGGATTATAACGAAGCAAAGGACAAAGTGAAGCAAATCGAGCGGGAGCTGAGCGGTATCGAGAGCGTTCGTCGCTTTAAACTTGCCGAGCAGGCCGTAGATGAAATGCTTTATGATGTTTCTCGCACGATCGCGGAGTCCGTTTCGGACAATATTAAAGTGCCTGGCAATGAAAAGGCTGCGGGCGGCGGCAGCTGTGGAAGCGGCGGCTCATGCAGCTGCGGAAGCGGCGGATGCAGCTAAGTTAGATGTTAGGTACGGTTAAGGGCATGTTTACGAAGCAGGTTTGCAGAGCAAACCTCAGCATAGGCTAATGAGTCAGGTTTGTAGAGCAAACCTTTTAGGAGGGAAAAGATGCTACCGGAACGAACGGGTTATATCGTATGGGTAAGTGATTTGAAAGCAGCGCGATCACTGGAGAGGTTCGGGACGGTTCATTATATGTCACGCAAGATGCATTACGTGGTGATGTATATGAATGCGGAACGCTCTGAAGAGGCTGTGCGGCAGATGGGTAAGCTTTCTTACGTTCGCAAGATAGAACGTTCGTACCGCAATGAGATCAAAACCGAATACAGCAAAGACAGTGAAGATAAAACAAGGTTTTACAGCCTGTAAGCAAGTTAAGCTGCTGATGCTTTAACAGGCGGCATTAGCTTATCTACACTTCGTAATTGTAATCGTATATATTCGCATGAAAAAAAGACGCTTCTCCGTGTCGATTAACGCCGAGAAGCGTCTTTTTTTACAACAAATTAACCAATAACTTACAAAAATGGTCGGACTTTAATTTATTGTTGTAATCTCGGACAATCATGATAGAATGGAATTAAATTCATAGTATAAAAGCCCTGGGTCCTAGGAAGGAGTAAGATGCGCAGTGAAAGATAAAATGACGAGAAGATGGAGTACATATGAGTCGTTTTATATTGATCTAGGTGATAAGAAAGTAGCGGATATCGTCATCACAAACCATGCCAAAAGCCGTTGGCTGGACCGGATTGAAAGTGAGAAAACCGGGTTTGAAGATATTGCTGAATTTCTATGGGAATGCTTAAAGCAGGGACGCATCGAGCCGTACTATCGCAACGAGCAAGATGTTTATTTAATTGATGACGATCTGGTCTTTGTTGCTGAATTTGCTGAATCACTGACGGAAACGGATATTACAGGAGTTCCCTTACATAAAATGATCATAGTAACCTTCCTTGGACGAATGTCTGAGACCATTGAGCTTAGAGATCTAAAGTCCTATTATTCATGGCTTCGCCATTCTAGGCGAATGACTCTCGTTAAGAGCAGCAGAAAACGCAAATAAGGCATTATAACTATATAAACCGTATCGGAGCATGCAATCTAAAAAAGATTGCATGCTTTTTTTGTTGAGGTTGTAAGAATCTGTACAAGGTTTGTAGTATAATAAGCACCAGAAGAAAGGATGATCGATCATGGCGCTTAATTTTCATCAGCTTCACATTTTCTGCACGGTTGCAGAACGTGGCAGTTTCTCCGCTGCGGCGCAATCTTTACATATGACTCAGCCTGCCGTAACGATGCAAGTACAGTCGTTGGAAGATTATTTTGGCACAAAGCTGCTTCAGCGGTCTACGAAACGAATTGAGCTGACGGAAGCGGGAAGGGCATTAATGCCTTACGCCCAGCGGAGCATCGATTTAATCAGAGATACAGATCAGGCGATGTCTGCGTTCACAAAGCAATTAAAGGGCCGATTGCAGCTCGGTTCCAGCTTGACGATAGGGGAGTATATTTTACCGCGGCTGCTAGGACCGTTCGGGCAGGAATATCCGCATATCTCGATTAGCATGAAAGTTATGAATACATCACAAATAATGGAAGATATTTTAAACCACCAGCTTAATTTCGGATTGATCGAGGCTCCGGTTAACCATCCTGACATGCATATGGAAGCCGTCATGAGCGATGAACTCAGGCTCATCGTATCCAAATCACATCCGCTAGCAGACCGAGCTTCTGTTACCTTAGAGGAAGCCATGGCCTTCCCGTTCGTCCTGCGCGAGCAGGGTTCGGGAACTAGGCTTGTGATGGAGGAGCAGCTTAGAAATAAAAATATAGATCCTGCTTCTATGAAAATCGTCATGGAGCTTGGCAGCACAGGCGCCGTGAAATCGGCTGTTGAAGCAGGCTTAGGCATATCGTTTGTCTCGTCCTCGTCCGTTAAGCATGAGGTTGCGCTCGATTTAATAAGAATGATCAAGGTATCAGACTCGAAGTTTCAGCGGCAGTTCTATTCGATCTATCTGAAATCGGCTATATTGCCGATATCCGCCGTAACATTCTTGTCGTTTTTGAGAGAGAGGGATTTGCAGCAATGGCTATAGCGCATGGACTTGCTGATCTGCATACACACACGACTGCATCGGATGGCATGCACAGCCCTGCTGAAAACGTCAAGTTGGCAAAAGAAGCTGGCCTTTCCGCGATTGCGATCACTGATCATGATACGGTCGCGGGAGTAGCAGAAGCGCTGTTAGAAGGCGAGAAACTCGGTGTTATTGTCGTGCCGGGAGTTGAGGTGAGTACGGTTGCTGCGGGTACGGATATTCATATTCTAGGTTATTACACGAATAACGACGACGAAAAATGGCTCTCGAGACTCGCAAGCTTGCGCGGTGTAAGAGATCAACGAAATGAAATGATTGTCGACAAGCTGAATGAGCTGGGTATATCCCTAACGATGGATGATGTGCTCGCGGCTGCTCATGGAGACCGTACGATAGATTCATTAAGGTCGGCTGCCGTCAGCATCGGTCGTCCGCATATTGCTGCGGCGCTTATCCACAAAGGTGCTGTATCGAATATGAAGGAAGCCTTTGACCGTTATTTAGCTGCGGGTGCCGCGGCTTATGTCAATCCACCAAGGCTAAATCCGTTTGAGGCGATTGACTGGATTCAGGAAGCTGGAGGCACAAGCGTTATTGCGCATCCTGGATTATACAACAACGATTCTTTAGTGGAAGAGATCATACGCTACGGCGCCCAGGGCATTGAGGTGTATCATTCCGATCATGGACAAGAGCAAGAGCGCAGATATGCGGAGCTTGCAGCCAGTTATCAATTGATAGCTACGGGGGGATCGGATTTTCATGGCTCGCGGCAGGGTATAGTTTTTCATGGTGCAGTAGGCAGTCGTACGGTAAGTGTTGACGTACTGCAGGCGCTTCTGCCTTCATGGAGGAGAGCGCGGAATGACATCTAGGCTTTATACAATTAAGGAAGTATCTCAGCGTACAGGCGTATCCACACAGCTTATTCGCAAATGGGAAGAGCGCTACGCAGCCGTAAAACCTGAGAGAATGACGAATGGCTATCGCGGTTATTCGAAGCAGGATATCGATACGCTGCTCTGGCTGAAAGGACAGGTTGATGAAGGCGTTCCGATCGGAATGGCTGTTCTGGAATGGAAAAATGGCCTTGAAGCAGCTGCCGCGGAAGCGGATGTTGAGAGTAGGGATACTGATGGACAGCATCAAACGGGACGTCAGCAAGAGCTTTACATACCGGTTTCTCCGGATTGGAGCAAGCCGATAGATTACCTGCTGCAATGCTTTATGCATTTGGATCTCAGCAATGCGCAGCGATTTTACGAGCAGCTGCTCACCATGTATCATTTGGAGCATCTTCTTTTAAATATTTTAGAACCGACGCTTGTTGAGCTTGGAGAGCGCTTAGAGCGTGGAGACATATCAGAGTACCAAGAGCATTTCGGGAGCCATTTCATTCGTGATAAAGTGCTAGCGATTCGCAGCTTGTTTCGGCCTAACGACGATAGCCCGCTGCTGGTGACGGCATGCGGTCCGGGCGAGCGCCATGAGCTCGGTATTCTGTTCATTGGTTTTTTTGCACAGCAGGAGGGCTTTCGCGTAGTCTACCTCGGAAGCTGGCCTTCAGAAAAAGGGATTTTCGATTGTTTGGCTGAGGTAAAGCCGGCATCCTTTACGTTCAGCTTTTCCACCGCGGAGCGTTTGGAGTCAGCGCAAGCATTCTTGCTTAAGCTTGACCGAATGATTCAAGAGAGTCAGTTAACGACTAAAGTGTTTATTGGCGGAAGAGCGGTTTATGAAGATGGATTACTCTCCGGAGCGGAGCATGTGTTTCTGGTTACGGGGGACGGCAAGCGCTGCATCGAAAAAATAAAAACACGGCTTCTTATTCCTTAAGAATAAGAGACCGTGTTTTTGCTTTTGAGAGAAGTGTTTCAGAAAACTTCGGGTCTATTTCATCACGCAAGCAAGCGATTTTATCCGCTGCTCGTCCGGTGTAATAAACAATGTTTTCTGGTTGTCATAGATAACGAAACCGGGCTTAGCGCCGCTAGGCTTACGGACATGTCGTATGGTCGTATAATCGACTGGTATGGAGCTGGAATCGCGAGCCTGGCTGTAATGGGCAGATAGCATGGCTGCCTCCTCAAGCGTAGCGTTTCCAAAGTCTCCGCCCCGTATGACGACATGTGAGCCTGGAATATCTTTTGTATGCAGCCATGTATCTGAAGGCGACGCAAGCCGATTCGTCAAATACTCGTTTTGTGTGTTGTTTTTGCCGACGTAGATCGTGGCCCCCTCGGAGGACGTGTAACAAAGCAAGGAAGGCTTGAGCGTTTTTTTCTTTTTTGGTCCACGCCGGCCGCGCTCTTTCATGTAGCCCTGCTCCACGAGCTCATCACGAATCTCCCCGATATCGCCAAGAGAAGCGTTATCGACCTGCTGCAGCAAGGATTCAAAATATTGAATTTCAGTACGTGCGATGTCCATCTGCTCAGCGACGATGGACAAGCTGTTTTTGTGTTTAGTATAACGTCGGAAATAGCGCTGGGCATTGTCTGAAGGCGTCAGATGCGGATCAAGCTCAATGGTAACCGAACTTTGTTCTTCATCATAAAAATTGATTAGCTCAATGGTAGTATCCCCGCGCTTCATTTGATGCATGTAAGCGGTGAGGAGCTCGCCGAGTACTCTGTATTTCTCAGCATCCTTGGCTTCTACGAGCGTATCCTCAAGCTTTTTAATTTTTGTGACGTTTTTTGCTTTCTCATTTTGAACGAATCGGATGAGATCCGCTGCGCGTTGTTTTACGGTATCGCGCTCGGCTTTATTGCCGTAAAAGCCTTCAAGACAAGCGCTGACATCCGCGAAAAATTCGGCTTCACCCTCGATATGCGTAAGCTCCGTGACAGAGAAAAAAGATTTTCCTGTGTCCGGATTTGTTTTGATCATAGGCGTGTACTGCTCATTCTTCACTTGCTGGATAAAGCTGGAGAAGCTGCTCCATACCTGTTCCAAACTTTGTGGTAAGCCTTCTTCTAATGATTCTTCGCCAGCCTGTGCGCGGTATACTAGCTCCTTCGCGATTAAGGGGCTGAAGCCGCTCAACTTATCAACTAGTCTCTTATGCATAGGCGAAGTTTCATCCGTATCGCTCAGCGCATTCAAAAACGCCTGTTCGGTATCAAGTTCCAGCGGATCAATCTTTCCTTGCTCTGGAGGCGGGGTGTAGCTGCTGCCAGGCAATACGATACGGTGGCTGCTAATGGCAGGTGTAACATGATGAATACCGTCAAGAATCATCCCAGTAGCTTTGTCCATCAAAATAATATTGCTGTGGCGGCCCATAATCTCGATAACAATCGTTTTGTTCGACAAATCGCCGAGCTCGTCCCGATGCTTGACTTCGATATGGATAATACGCTCTCGCCCGATTTGCCTAATGGACTCAATGACGCCACCCTCGCAATGCTTCCGAAGCAGCATGCAGAACATAGGAGCTTCCATCGGATTGACGTAAGTGCCTGTTGTCCAGTGGACGCGGGGATAGGTGGGGTTAGCAGATAGAAGCAGCTTGCCCTGCATGCCGGCACCCCGAATGCTGAAAATGAGTTCATGATTGGTAGGCTGATGAATTTTATGTATACGCGCGCCAACGCAGCGCTGCAGGTCTTGCGTAATTGCATGGGTGACGATACCGTCTAATGCCATGGTGTGTGTTCCTCGCTTCCTTGGTCTGTCTTTCTCTATCATGCCATAGTTGAGCCAAAAACTTAAGTCCTTTAAGGGATATTTTATGGGCTGTCCGAATACATTTACCCTAGAAGGCTGTCCGAAGGGCTGGCGTCGTGTCTGCTTGGCTCGGCATATTACGGGAGGGAGTTATACCATGGAACAAATGAAATGGCATCAAATGGGGACAAGTGAGCTGGTTGACAAATTAGTCAGCTCCCYGGTTCAAGGGCTGACGACGTCGGAAGCGGCGCAGCGGCTGGAGAAGAACGGACGTAACGAATTGACGGAGGGCAAACGCGTTTCGCCGATTTTGTTGTTCCTCAATCAATTTAAAGATTTTATGGTGCTTGTACTAATGGGTGCGACTTTAATTTCAGGCTTGCTGGGCGAATATTTGGACGCCATTACGATTGTTGCTATTATTTGTATTAATGCGGTTCTCGGTTTCGTGCAGGAATTTCGGGCGGAACGCTCCTTGCGGGCGCTTAAAGAGCTCTCTGCGCCAACGGCCAAGGTTTTCAGGGGCGGGGAGCTGTTATCCGTTCCTGCCAAAGAGCTGGTTGCAGGCGATCTTATTTATTTGGAGAGCGGGGACCGGATACCGGCAGATGTGCGGCTTCTCGAAGCAAACAGCTGTTATGTTGAGGAATCGGCTTTGACAGGGGAATCGGTACCCGTTGGCAAGCATGCCGCAGCGATCGCGGAGGATGATCTGCCCCTTGGCGACCAGAGAAATATGGGCTTCATGGGCACGATGCTCACGAGGGGAACAGCAAAGGCTGTGGTCATCCGGACGGGCATGGAAACGGAAATGGGCAAAATCGCGGGTCTTATTCAACAAACGGAATCGATGGAAACACCGTTGCAGCATCGTTTAGAGCAGCTTGGAAAAATTTTGATCGTGGTAGCGATAGGCTTGACGGTTATGGTTGTTGTTGCTGGGATTTTGCACGGCCAGCCTCCATACGGCATGTTCCTTGCCGGCGTCAGCTTGGCAGTAGCCGCAATTCCAGAGGGGCTGCCTGCAATTGTAACCATCGCTCTCGCGCTTGGCGTACAGCGAATGATTAAACGAAAAGCAATCGTCCGCAAGCTGCCGTCCGTAGAGACACTCGGCTGCGCATCGGTTATTTGCTCGGACAAAACGGGCACGCTGACGCAAAATAAAATGACGGTTACCCATGTATGGATAGGCGGCAGGCAGCTTGAGGTAAGCGGCGAAGGCTATGATCCGACGGGTGCCATTTATGAAGCTGGCAATGCTCTTGATATCAAACACGATCAATCGATCAAGCGGCTCCTTCAGGTAAGCGCTCTGTGTAATAACGCTCAAATCGTAAAGGTGGAATCAGCCGAAACAGGCAAACGAAAGAGCAAGGAAGTGCAAGAGGAATGGGTGCTTAAGGGAGATCCGACGGAAGGGGCATTGGCAGTGCTTGCTGCCAAGCTTGGTTCCTCGGCCAAATCGCTTGAGCCGTTATATAAACGCGAGAAAGAGTTTCCGTTTGATTCAGAGCGTAAGCGGATGTCGGTTGTGGTGGCTCATCAAGGGGGACGTCTGATTTGTACAAAAGGAGCTCCTGATTTACTGATGGACCACTGCTCCTACGTGCTTTGGGAGGGCAAGGTCGTGCCTTTTACCTCAACACTCAAGCGGAAATGCGCCGAGGCAGGCGAGCTTATGGCACAGTCGGCTCTCCGCGTGCTCGGACTTGCTTATCGCGATTTGCGAGCTAGTGATGCTTGCGAGACAGAAGCGGATGCGGAATGCCAGCTTGTGTTTGTTGGCTTGACGGGAATGATCGATCCGCCGCGCCGCGAGGTGAAGGAAGCTATCGCGACCTGCAGACGTGCGGGGATCAAGACGGTAATGATTACAGGGGACCATCAATTAACAGCGGAAGCCATTGCAGGCCAGCTGGGCATTATGCCGCGCGGCGGTATTGCCATGAGCGGCAGACAGCTTGAGGCTATGGACGATGAGCAGCTTGACCGCCTCGTTGATAATATTTATGTGTATGCAAGGGTATCCCCCGAGCATAAATTACGAATCGTTAAAGCACTTCAGCGCCAAGGGCATGTCGTTGCGATGACGGGCGATGGCGTGAATGATGCTCCCGCGATCAAGGCAGCAGATATCGGTATCGCTATGGGGATTACCGGTACGGATGTATCGAAGGAAGCCTCCGCGCTTGTTCTAAGCGACGACAATTTTTCTACTATTGTGGCCGCAATAGAAGAAGGACGAGGCATATACGAGAACATTCGTAAGTTTATCCGTTATCTATTGGCGTCGAACGTTGGGGAAATACTCGTCATGTTCCTCGCGATGATGGCGGGGCTTCCGCTTCCGCTGGTGCCGATTCAAATTTTATGGGTCAACCTTGTCACAGACGGCTTGCCAGCAATGGCACTCGGTATAGATCAGGCAGAGAAGGATTTAATGCAGCAAAAACCGCGCTCTGGGAAGGAAAGCATCTTCTCGCGCAGACTCGGCTGGAAAATTATTAGCCGCGGTATCTTAATCGGCGTTTGTACGCTCGGGGCTTTCTGGATCACCCTGCACGATGCGCCCGGCAGCGCTGCACAGCTGATGAAAGCTCAGACTGTGGCATTCGCTACCCTCGTCATGGCACAGCTCATTCACGTATTCGACTGCAGGAGCTCGCGCTCGATTTTCCACCGAAATCCGTTTCAAAATAAATATTTGGTGCTGGCCGTGCTTTCGTCGCTGCTGCTTATGATCGGCGTGCTTTATATTGAAGCATTGCAGCCGATATTCAAAACGGTCCCGCTTAACTTCCGTGAATGGTGCCTTGTATTTGTAGCAGCAGGAATCCCTACTTTCCTAATGGGGATTGGGAGCGTGCTTGGCACTTCGAAGAAAAACAAGACCAAAACGAAGTGGCCGATCGGCCCGCAAACCGCGGCTAGATAACAGAAAAATACAAATGATAGAACAAATTATGAATAGCCTTTCTCCTTGCTTTGCGGTATGCTATTAGGAATAAATAATAGCAAGATCATACCTAGTGATGTAGCAAGGAGAGGGCAAACAGATGAATTTTACAAAAATGAACGGTTTAGGCAATGATTTCGTAGTAATCGCAGGTGAACAGCAGCTGCCAGCAGACGCAGCCGATTTGGCTGTCCGACTATGCAACCGATTTTTTGGAATCGGAGCAGACGGTCTTGTCTACATTCTTCCTTCGGAAATCGCGGATTTCCGTATGCGGATTATTAATTCCGACGGCTCGGAGGCTGAACAATGCGGCAATGCTATTCGCTGCGTGGCCAAATATGTTTACGATAATGGTTTAACCGATAAAGAAGAAATTACGATAGAGACACTTGGCGCCGGAGCTCAGAAGGTACAGCTTACTGTAGACAATGGCGAGGTTTCCTCTGTACGCGTCGATATGGGCGAGCCGATTTTGAATGGCCTGCAGGTTCCGACTACCATTGACGCTGAACGTGTAATCGAGCATCCAATCGAGGTGGACGGCCGCGAATTCCGTTTCACGGCAGTATCCATGGGTAATCCGCACTGCGTCATTTATGTAGACGATGCCGTGAATTTTGATCTGAACACATGGGGGCCAAAGCTTGAAACGCACCCGTTATTTCCACGTAAAATCAATGTTGAATTCGTGACGGTAAACTCCCGTTCGCAAACGGATATGCGTGTTTGGGAACGCGGCGCGGGTCCTACCTTGGCATGCGGTACCGGTGCTTGCGCAACGGTTGTCGCGTCCGTATTGAACGGATCAACGGATCGCACGGCTACGGTATCGCTTAAAGGTGGAGATCTTCTGATTGAATGGAATGAATCCGATAATCACGTTTATATGACTGGTCCAGCAGCGGTATCGTTCCGCGGATCGCTATAAGAGCAACGTAAGATGGGTGGTATGAATATAATGAAACCGGATTTGAGGGAAGCGCTCCAGCAGCGTATCTTGACCGGGGACGGCGCGATGGGAACCTATCTATATCAGATGGGGTTCCCTGTCGGCGTTTCTTATGAGGAATTCAATACGATTCGTCCCGATGTGATTGAAAATATCCACCGCCGCTACTATGAAGCAGGGGCGCGCGTCATCGAGACGAATACGTTTTCGGCCAATTTAGAGAAGTTATCCAAATACGGCTTAGAGAGTGATATGGATGCGATTAACCGTGCAGGCGTGCGCGCTGCCCGTGGTGCAATCGGCCCGGATGCCTACGTAGTAGGCGCGGTCGGCTCTATCCGGGATGGGAAGCTGAAAAATTTGCGTACGGCAAAAGTAATCGAAGCCTATCAGCGTCAAATGCACGCACTGCTCGATGAGGGCGTTGACGGTTTGCTGCTGGAAACGTTTTATGACCTGGATGAAATGCTTCTAGCTCTTCGTATAGCAAGAGCAGCTTCGAATGTTCCTGTCATTTGCCAGTTCGCGGTGGAGGATGTTGGCCGTACGCAGGATGGCAATGGCATGAAGGGCGCTTTTGATCAGCTGCAAGCAGAAGGCGCCGACGTGGTTGGCTTTAACTGCCGTAGCGGTCCTAACGGCATCATGAGAGCGATGGATTCCATAGCAGGCCCTGTAGGATTGCCGCTATCGGTTTACCCGAATGCCGGTATACCGGATTATATCGATGGTAAATATACGTACTCGGCAGGCCCGGAGTATTTTGCTGAAACAGCCCAGCGCTTTGCAGACCGCGGTGCCCGCTTGATCGGCGGCTGCTGCGGCACGACGCCTGAGCATATTAAAGCAATTGCTGCTGCGCTCGACGGCTATATTCCGCAATTCGGACAAGCATCTGCCCCTTTGGCAGCGGTTCATAGGATTGTCGTAAAGCCGGTTGAGAAATCGGTTGAACCTGTATCTGCACCGAAGCAGTCCGTCATACAGGAGCCGTCTATTGTTGATTTAGTACAGAAGCGCCATACAGTGATCGTAGAGCTGGATCCGCCTCGTGATTTGGATATTCGCAAATTCATGGACGGCGCTGCCGCATTGAAGGAAGCAAAGGCGGATGCGGTTACGATGGCCGATAATTCCCTTGCCGTTACACGAATGAGCAACATAGCGCTTGCCGCGCTTGTACAGGAAAAGGTCGGCATTCGTCCGCTTGTGCATATTGCATGCCGTGACCGCAACCTGATCGGGACGCAATCTCACATGATGGGGTTAGATGCTCTCGATATTGATCATGTGCTTGCAGTTACTGGCGATCCTGCCCGTTTCGGAGATTTGCCGGATTCCAGCTCCGTTTATGATCTAACGTCCTTTGAGATGATTCGAATGATCAAGCAGTTGAACGATGGGACGGCCTTCTCCGGTAAGCCGCTCAAGCAAAAGGCCAAGTTTGTTGTTGGTGCTGCCTTTAATCCGAATGTTAAGCATTTGGACAAAGCCGTTCAGAGGCTCGAACGCAAAATCACATCAGGCGCGGACTATATTATGACGCAGCCTGTCTATGATCCAAGCCTTATTGAAAGAATAGCGGAAGCAACCAAGCATCTATCGGTTCCGGTATTTATTGGAATCATGCCGCTTGCCAGCGGACGCAACGCTGAATATCTTCATAATGAGGTTCCGGGCATTCAGCTTTCTGACGAGGTACGAGCCAGAATGTCTGGACTCGAAGGAGAAGTGGGCCGTGCAGAGGGCGTGAAAATTGCCAAGGAGCTGCTTGATGCCGCTTTACCGCATTTTAAAGGCATATATTTAATAACGCCGTTTATGTTCTACGATATGGGCGTTCAGCTCACGCAATACGTATGGCAGAAGACAGAGCGTAAGTAGCCAAATAGCGTAGAATGGATGCGAAAAACAGCCTTTTTTGCTTGTTTTCGCATTTTCGCTTGTTCGTTTACGGAAAATCAATTAAAATAAAGCATGGATACAGTTGCCACACTTACACGGCATGGCATGGACAGGCTGCTGGAAACCGGTAACGGTAGATGCTTTAGTCTACAAAGAGAAGTATGCACGGCACTTTTTTCGTCAACAATAGTGCAGTAGTTCTGTCGGTATTTGGCAAGAACGCAAACTTGTCGTATTCACATTCATTAAATATAAACATGCTTTTTGAACACTTGCAGACAGATGCACAGGGAAGACCGTAGGCGGGGGAGGAACCAGGCTTGGCTATTAAACTTATTAATATCGGATTCGGTAATATTGTATCGGCAAACCGCATTATTTCAATCGTAAGCCCGGAATCGGCTCCGATTAAGAGGATCATTCAAGAAGCTCGCGACCGCCATATGCTGATTGATGCGACATATGGACGCCGTACGCGCGCTGTTATTATTACGGATAGCGATCATGTGATATTGTCGGCAGTTCAGCCTGAGACGGTTGCACACCGACTATCCACTAAGGACGACGATAACGACGAATAGTACGGGGAGTAATATGGATAAGGGATTGCTAATTGTATTGTCCGGCCCTTCAGGGGTTGGCAAAGGGACGGTTTGTTCCGTTCTTCGTAATAAGGTTCCTGAGCTGGTGTATTCGGTGTCGGCAACGACTAGACTGCCGCGTCAGGGTGAAGTAGACGGCGTGAATTATTTTTTCAAAAGCAAAGAGCAGTTTCAGGATATGATCGCGCGAGACGCACTTCTGGAACATGCCGAATATGTTGGTAACTACTACGGAACGCCGCGTGATTTCGTTGAACGCACGTTAGCGAGCGGCAAGGATGTCATTTTGGAGATCGAGGTACAAGGTGCTCTGAAAGTGAAACAAAAGTTTCCTGAAGGTATTTTTGTATTTTTATTGCCTCCTTCCTTGGATGAGCTAAAGCAGCGAATTACCGGACGTGGTACGGAAACCTTGGATACGATCAATAATCGCATGTCTGTCGCGGTCGAGGAAATGAATTTGCTTGGCCATTACGACTATGCGGTATTGAATGATGAGATAGATGCTGCTTGCGATCGTATTCGCAGTATCATGATAGCAGAACATTGCCGCAGAGAAAGATATTTACCTTATGTTTCGGGTATGGTTGCAGCAATTGAGAAAGCATGAGTGAGGAGAATGAACGATGTTATATCCGTCCATTGATGAAATGGTGAAAAAAGTTGACAGCAAATACACTTTAGTCGTAGCAGCTTCCAGACGTGCTCGTATGCTTCGCAACGGAGACAAGTCGGAACTTAAAAACCCGCGCTCCCGCAAGTATGTAGGTGTTGCGCTAGAAGAAATTTACGGCGACATTCTCCAAGTAGAAAACCTCGCAACAAAAGAGGACTAAGCAGAGGTTTTAATAATCATTGCAATGGCGGAGTGCTTACTGGCGACAGTGAAGCACTCCGCTTTCTTTTTTAATAATGCTAAAAATATTTAAATAATCAATACTTTAATGGTAAAATATAGGTGATATTCGAGGCGAATCTGAACATGTGAAGCTTATATCTGTCCAAAGGAGGTTTTAAGAAATGGATCCTATTATATTTTCGATTATTCTCTTTGTCGTTTTCATGCTGCTTCTGTCGGTTGTCATTCGCGGCGCTATTAATTCTTCTAAATTAACAGAGCAGTTGGAGTCGCTTAACCAAGAAATGAAGCTGCTGAGAAAGGAAATTCACGAAAATAAATCTATCGTAGATAAGCGAATATAAACGATAAAAAGCAGAGATTGAGGGAGCGATCAGAATGGCTTGTGAGCAGGAGATTCGTGAAATCAAGGAGTCCATTATTAAGCTAGAGGCGCAGGTGGCGGAGCTGAAGGCGGGGTCAAGCGGCGGTCGCTCAAGCTGGGCAAGCTTTGGCATTGGTTTTCTTATTGTTTTTACCGTGTTCATAATCTCCGTAGGCGTGCTTCAATTCATCAGTTAGCGGTCATTTCTACAGAAGTCGTACTTCCCCGAAGACTATTATTCCTTTATATTTGATAATGGTTATCATCGGATGGTGATCATGAAAAGAGTCCGAGTATTATGATTCATGGCGGGGACGACAATAGTGCTTTGCTGCAAAAGTCTGTAGTCCTATCAAAAGAGGATTATATTTGTTTCTGAAAAAAGTGCCGCTAAAGCGGAAAAACAGTGAGCAGGTGCTTTATTATTATAAAATCGTTGAATCCTTCCGTGATGAGGATCGCAAGCCAAAGCATCGTTTAATTGCTAAGGTGCATGCGGAGATGAGAGGCATAGCTGGGCTTCTTGGCAAACAGGAGGAAGCAGAACAGTGGCTGACAGCGTAAGATGAGAAAATTGCAGGCTTGCGAGGCAAGCTGAGCGGCGTAATTGGCGAAGATGAAACATTCATGATTTTTGAAACGCCCGATAGTGTGAACTACACGTTCGGAGATAATTTTGGCAGAGGCGGACAGGCTATTTACAGAGCCCTGCAGTTGAAGCCGACTGATCGTATCCGCAGCGAGTTGTTTGGCGAAAAACAGTGGATGGAGCTGTCGCTTTTCGTAGTTAGAAATAAAGGGCCGTTCAGCAGGATTGCTGAGCGGCTTTTTATTGCAAGAAGGTTTAAATGGCGTTGAGGCTATAATTTGTGTGAACAGAAGCCGTTAATTTGATAAACTATTAAGACTGCTATACGTGCAATGGATGAAATTGAACAGAATTTAAAGGGAATAGGATGATTGATGATATGAACAAGAGCCTTAGCATAAATGATTTTCCAGCATTGTCAAAAAGTATTGTTTGGGGAGCGGTTGAAAACTGCTTTACCCCGGATTATCAGGTTGATGAAGCGCTGGTGAGCAATATCAGCATAATTCCTACCGTTGGTGATGGGTATGCGGTCATGCAATTGGAGGATGGAAGGTGGGAGCTTGCCGGGGGGACGCTGGAGCCTGAAGAGCATCACATGGATGCTTTGGTCAGGGAAGTGAAGGAGGAGCTTGGTGCTGAACTGCTTTCTTATACCTTATTCGGCTGTTTCGCATGCCATTCAGCAGCTAAAGAGCCTTATCGGCCGCATATTCCCCATCCGAATTTTGTGAGGCTTGTCGGATACGGCGAGGTAAAGCTTGTGGGAAAACCTTTAAATCCCCCGGATGGCGAGCAAGTGGCAGTCGTAGAGGTAGTCGACATTGATGAAGCCATCAGACGTTTCAGGACGATCGGACGTTCGGATATCGCCGAGCTTTATTGGATGGCGCATCGTATCCGAAATGGCCTTTTGTAATTTTGCGATGAGCGGCTTTATTGTTCAAAAAGTATAAGGTCTGGTTAGATTTTGAGTCCGCATATGTTATGATAGATGGCGGGACTTATGTTTCGTGGACGAATGAACAGGAGGGAACGGAATGGACAAATTACGTTATCCGATTGGCAGGTACTCGTTCGAGGGAATGACCAATAAGCATCGTGAACAGTGGATTGCGGACATCGAGAGGCTGCCAGGTCAATTGCGAGCTGCGTTAGCGGATTTAGATGAGGAGCAGCTGGATACGCCTTATCGAAGCGGAGGCTGGACCGTGCGTCAGGTTGCGCATCATCTGGCGGATGCTTCAATGAATTGTTTTTCACGCTTCAAGCTGGCACTTACGGAGAATAACCCGACAATTAAGCCCTTTAACGAAGAGCGCTGGGCAGAAACGGCGGATAGCCTGCAGGCATCGCCGGAGATTAGCTTTGCGATCGTAGAGGGCATATATACCCGCTGGGTGCTGCTGCTTCGTTCGATGCAGCCCGCTGATTTTGAAAAAATGTTCTATCATCCCGAAAAGGGAAGCCAGATAGGCTTAGCATATTTTTTAGGATTTGTAGCGTGGCATGGAAGACATCACGTTGCTCAAATAACAAGCTTGAGAGAACGCAAGGATTGGTAACTTAAGCGCGGAAATTGAAGAGGCATCTTTATTTAAAATACAAATGACAAGCTTGTTACTCATCGTTTCGCTTGATAGGAGATACACCATGCTAAAAGGGAAAACCATTATACTCGGAATTACAGGCGGAATTGCAGCCTATAAAGGAGCGGCATTATGCAGCAAGCTGGTGCAGGCTGGCGCTAATGTCCATGTGATCATGACAGAGTCAGCAGTGAAATTTATAACGCCGCTGACTTTGCAAACGTTATCCCGCAACCCGGTCTATATCGATACCTTCGATGAGAGAGATCCGGCAGTTGTATCGCATATCCATTTGGCAGATCATGCGGATTTAATCGTCATTGCTCCGGCTACCGCCAATGCGTTGGCTAAGCTAGCCGGAGGCCATGCCGACGACATGCTGAGCACGACGCTGCTCGCAGCAACTTGTCCGCTCCTCATTGCGCCGGCAATGAACGTACATATGTATGAGCATCCTGCAGTCGTCTATAATTTAGAGCTGCTTTCTTCGCGTGGGGCAATGTTCGTTGAGCCTGGCACAGGCCAGCTGGCTTGCGGCTATGTTGCCAAAGGCCGGCTTGCAGAGCCTGAAGACATCGTCGCGGCGATTGAATCGTGGTTTAGCAGAGGCGCCAAACTAAAAGGAAAACGCGTGCTTGTTACCGCGGGCGGAACGATGGAGAGGCTGGATCCGGTTAGATTTTTGACTAATGATTCATCAGGCAAGATGGGCTTTGCGATTGCGGAGGCAGCGCTGCTAATGGGGGGCGATGTCACTTTAGTTGCAGGTCGGACCACTGCTGCGCTGCCGGCTGGCGTCAAGGTTATTCGGGTAGAGTCCGCGCAGCAAATGCTGGAAGCCGTAACGAGCCGTTACGACGAGATGGACATTGTCATAAAAGCCGCAGCGGTTGCCGATTACCGCGCGGTGAATGTAAGCGATCAGAAGCTGAAGAAAAACGGAGAGAAGCTTGTGCTTGAGCTTGAGCGGACGACGGATATTTTGGAAACGCTCGGACAGCGGAAACGGGATCAATTTCTTGTTGGCTTTGCTGCAGAAACAGAGCAGATCGAGCATTATGCCATGGACAAGCTGAGCAGGAAGCGTTGCGATCTTATTGTGGCAAATGATGTGAGCAAGGATGGGGCAGGCTTTAACGGCGATACGAATATCGTTCAGGTATTCGGACCGGAGGGGCTCGTCGAAGCGATGCCGCTAATGTCTAAGCGCGAAGTTGCCGTTCGTTTGCTGGAGTTGGTTGCGGGGCGGCTTATCTCTCCCGGAGGGATTGCCGAATGATTGCTAAAGTAATTGTAGACGTGCCGAGCCGCCAGACGGATCGGCCGTTTGATTATGAGGTGCCTGAGGCCTTTACGGATTGGATCGAGGTGGGGAGCCGCGTTGGCGTACCGTTCGGCGGACGAGTGCTGCAGGGCTTCGTTACGCAGCTGGCCGAGACGTCTGATATCGATTCAAAGCGGTTAAAGCCTATCTCTGAGCTGCTCGATCATGTGCCGCCGCTGCTGCCTGATCTTATCGAACTGGCCAAGTGGATGAGCGATAAATACTGCTGCTCCTGGACAACGGCGCTGCAGGCTATGATCCCGGCTGCTTTGAAAGGCAAAGCCGAGAGGCTTGTCGGCATTGAGGATGAGGAAGCGGCGAGAGAGGATCTGCCGCTTGCTATGACGGAATGGATGGGGACGGGCGGACAGCTTGTTAAGCTTGAGGTTCTGCTGGAGCGCTTTCCAGAGCATGCGAAGGCTGTAAAGGCCGCGCTGCGCGAAGGCGTGCTCGTTGAGCACACCAAGGTACGCGACAGGCTTGCTGTTCGCAAGGTGCTGACCGTTTATTTGCCGGACAATGTCGAGACAGTGCGCGAGCAAATGGAAGCACTGCCCTCGCGGGCGGCGAAGCAGCGCGAAGTTCTTGCCTTTATGCTTGAACATGGCGGTCCGTTACAGCTTCAGCTTCTTCTCACTGAAGCAGGCGGGTCTGCCGCAAGCGTGCGTTCATTAGCTGAGAAAGGGCTGCTTGAGCTGCGGGAGGTTGAGCAGCAGCGCGATCCTTATGCAGGCAGAGAGTTTGAGAGAACATCGCCGCTAGAGCTGACCGAAGGTCAGAAGGCTGTGTATGACCGTATAGTCAGGGCGGTTGATGCTGGCGAGCCCCAAACCATGCTGCTGCATGGCGTTACGGGAAGCGGGAAAACAGAGGTTTATTTGCAATCCATTCAATTTTGCTTGGAGCAGGAGAAGCAGGCGATTGTGCTGGTCCCGGAAATCTCGTTGACGCCGCAAATGGTAGAACGGTTTAAAGGCAGATTCGGTGATGCAGTTGCAGTACTTCACAGCAGACTTTCGAATGGAGAACGATACGACGAGTGGCGCAAAATTCGCAGCCGGCAGGTGCAGGTAGCCATTGGAGCACGCTCGGCCATTTTTGCACCTTTTGAGAGAATTGGGCTTATTATAATGGATGAAGAGCATGAATCATCCTATAAACAAGAGGAGAGTCCGAAATATCATGCCCGCGATGTAGCGGTACGCAGGGCTAAGCAGCATGGAGCGGCCGTTGTGCTTGGGTCGGCGACGCCATCCCTAGAATCCTTCGCTGCGGCAAGCCGTCCGTTAACCGCACGTGATGAAGGGCGCGAGCCGGCGCTGCTTCCAATGCCGGGGCGTGTCGGAGGAAGGCCTCTGCCGCCCGTCACGGTAATCGATATGCGGGAGGAGCTGAAAGAGGGCAATCGTTCGATGTTCAGCCGGCTGCTGCACAGTTCGCTTGCTGAGAGGCTGGAGCGCGGCGAACAATCCGTGCTTCTGCTCAATCGCCGAGGTTATTCGACCTTTGTCATGTGCCGCTCCTGCGGTTATACCGCTGCCTGCCCGCACTGCGACATTTCGCTGACCTATCATCAAAAGTCGCGGGCGCTGCGCTGTCATTATTGCGGGCATGCGGAGCAGGCGCCAACAAGCTGTCCATCCTGCCAAAGCGAGCATATTCGATATTTTGGAACCGGCACCCAGCGGGTGGAGGAGGAGCTGTCCAAGCTTTTCCCCGGCATCAGAGTAATCCGCATGGATGTCGATACGACGACTGAAAAAAATGCCCATGAGAAGCTGTTGAAGCAATTCGGCGAACGGAAAGCGGATGTGCTGCTTGGGACGCAGATGGTAGCAAAGGGTCTCGATTTTCCTTACGTTACACTTGTTGGTGTGATCGCTGCAGATACGTCGCTTAATCTGCCTGATTTTCGTGCGGCGGAACGTACATTTCAATTGCTCACGCAGGTTGCGGGTCGCGCGGGCCGGCATCATTTGGCGGGCGAGGTCGTCATACAAACCTATGCGCCAGAGCATTATGCCGTCATTACGGCGCAGCAGCATGATTACGCGGCTTTCGTAAGCGAGGAGCTCCGGCATCGCAGCGCGATGGGATATCCGCCATATTGCAGGCTGATTCTTGTGACGATGTCGCATGAACAACTGCCCCTGCTATCCTCAATCAGCGAAAGCTTTGCCGCTGAGCTGCGAGAAATTGCGGAAAATGAAGGCGTGCTAATTTCGCTTAGCAGCGGTTTCGGAAGAGCGCTGGAGGTGCTTGGACCAGTCGCCTCGCCGATTTCGAGAATGAAAGATCGCTACCGTTTTCAATGTGTGATAAAATATCGTGGGAGCATTGATGCTTCAGCTCTTGTCCGCAAGGCGCTTATCCCATTCACGGATGGTCCGCCGCAACGCCTTGTGCAATTCAGTATTGACGTAGATCCACAAGTTATATTATAAATAGCTATTACTATTTTAATGATCGTAAAGGAAGGGAATACAATGAGTATCCGTATAATTGTAAAAGAGCCGGACCCGGTATTGCGGGAAGTGGCAAAGGAAGTAACGAAATTTAATTCAAATTTGCAAAAACTGCTTAAGGATATGGCCGATACGATGTACGACGCAGAGGGCGTAGGCCTTGCGGCGCCGCAAATTGGGATTTCGAAACGGATTATTGTTGTGGATGTGGGCGATGAGAATGGCTTAGTCGAAATGGTAAATCCTGTTATCGTTGAACAAGAAGGCGAGCAGCTTGGTCCTGAAGGCTGCCTGAGCATACCCAATCTAAACGGCGATGTGCTGCGTGCAGACCGCATCGTGGTTACTGGACAAGATAGCAGCGGAAAGACATTTACGGTCGAAGCGAAGGGCTATTTTGCCCGTGCGTTCCAGCACGAAGTCGACCATTTGAACGGTATTTTGTTTACCGATTTGGCGGAGAGCATCTACGACATTTCGGAAAGAGCTAGAAAAGGCGGCGAATAGCTTCATGCGTATCGTATTTATGGGAACGCCGGAATTTGCCGTTCCCTCTTTGAAGCTGCTCTTGGAGCAGCAGTACAATGTTGTTGCTGTAGTCACACAGCCTGATCGGCCGAAGGGCCGCAAAAAAACGCTAACGCCGCCGCCTGTAAAGGAAGCGGCGTTGTCGTTCAATCTGCCTGTGCTCCAGCCTGAGCGGATGCGCAATGCAGACGCCGTTGCAGCGGTAGCCGAGCTGAAGCCGGACCTGATTGTTACGGCTGCCTACGGCCAAATTTTGCCGAAGGCGCTGCTTGATATTCCACGCCTTGGCTGTATTAACGTACATGGCTCTTTGCTGCCGAAATATCGCGGCGGCGCTCCTATCCAGCGCTCTATCATTAACGGCGAGAGCTCGACTGGCGTTACGATTATGTATATGGCGGAAGGCTTGGACACCGGCGATATGATCAGTGTTGTCGAACTGCCGATAGGTGACGAGGATACATCCGGGACCATGTTCGAGAAACTCAGTCTTGCCGGGGCGGAGCTGCTTGGACAAACGCTGCCGTCCATTATTTTGGGAGAAGCAAAGGCCGTTCCGCAGCAGAATGAGGAAGCAACCTACGCACCTAATTTAACGCGTGAGGACGAGCGAATCGATTGGATGAAACCGGCTCGTGCAATTTTTAATCAAGTCCGGGGCTTGTCGCCGATGGCGGGCGCTTTTACCTATTTGAATGGAGAAGTATTTAAAGTATGGCAGTGCGCCGTTCCTTCAGCCGCTGTTTCAAAAGAACCTGCTGCACCAGGAACCGTTCTTGCATCGGACAGCAGCGGCATTCATGTCCAGACTGGCGAGGGCGTGCTTGTATTGAAAGAAATTCAGCCAGCAGGCAAACGAGCGATGAGCGCGGCAGATTGGCTGAAGGGCGCACGCCTTGAAGCAGGCACGCTGCTTGGCGACGGAGGTACAGCATGACGGAGAGCAGCACGAAAAAAACGGGTAACAATGGTAATGGCGCAAAAGGCAAGCCTAAAGCAAGAAACGGCCATAAGCGTCCAGCTTCCGGCGGCAGACCCGCTCAGGCTGGCCAGACACCGCCGCAGCAGGGAACCCGCAAAGCGAAATCGCCGCGCGAGCTGGCGATGGATACATTGGTTAAGGTTGCTCAGACTGGAGCATACAGTAATTTGCAGCTCAACCGGACACTGCAGGATGCCGGCTTGCAGCGTGCGGACGCGGGGCTGGTAACAGAGCTCGTATATGGGACAATCCAGCGTCAAGCAACGCTTGACTATTGGTTAAACCGATTCGTTTCGAAAGGTCTACATAAGCTTGAGCCATGGGTTCATCAGCTGCTTCGAATGAGCGCATACCAGCTGTTATATTTAGATCGCATACCTGCGCACGCAGCTGTGAATGAAGCGGTAACCATAGCGAAGAAACGCGGGCATTCGGGTATTTCCGGCATGGTAAACGGTGTGTTGCGCAGCATTGACCGCGGCCGGACGGAACTGCAGGCTCTCGAGATCAAGCATGCTGATCCTGTGGTTCAAATTGCGCTTCGCCATTCGTATCCGGAATGGCTGGTAAGCCGCTGGGTAACAACCTACGGAGCGGAGAAGGCAGAAGAAATCTGTGCGGCGGGGAATGACCATCCACATACAAGCCTGCGTGCTAATCGATTAAAGGTTAGCCGTGAAGAAGCCATTGCGCTTTTGAAAGAAGCAGGCTTTGAGGCCGAGCCATCTATTATTGCGCCAGGAGGTATAACTATTCAGCGAGGCGGCAATCTTGCTGATACTGACGGTTTCCGCGAAGGGCTGTGGTCTGTGCAGGATGAAAGCTCGATGCTGGTTGCTGAGGTGGTTGCGCCTACAGCAGGCATGCAGGTGCTGGATTGCTGCGCTGCACCCGGCGGAAAGAGCACGCATTTGGCTGAATTAATGGATGGCAAGGGCAAGGTATGGGCTAACGATTTGCACGCGCATAAGCGCGATTTGATCGTGACTCAGTCCGAGCGTTTGAAGCTTCGCAATGTCGAAGCCATTACCGAGGATGCACTTAAGCTGGCTGGCCGCTTCAAGCCGCAATCGATGGATGCTGTGTTACTCGATGCTCCTTGTTCCGGATTTGGCGTTATTAAACGCAAGCCGGAGATCAAATGGACCAAAACCGCCGGCGATGTTTCGGATATCGCTGCCGTTCAGCAGCGTTTATTAAACGCTGTATGCGATTTGGTTCGCCCTGGGGGAGTGCTCGTTTACAGCACATGCACGATCGAGAAGGACGAGAACGAGCAGCAGGTCGCACGGTTCCTACAGGAGCATCCTGAGTTTGAATTGGATCGCAACTGGCCGGAAGCCATTGTGGATCAGTTGATGAAAGCAGGCGCAATCGATGAGCATTTCGATGGTCAAGCGCAGCTGCTTCCGCAGCATTTTGACAGCGACGGTTTTTACATTGCAAGGATGGTAAAGCGTCCATAAACCGCGCTTATGGCTGAACATGGGCGTTTGTGGTAAAATAAATCGATGGCTGGAACCAGAACGCTTGGTCCGCCCTACTATAAGGTACAGGTGTGATGAAATGAAACCATGCATATATGACTACACGCTCGAACAGCTTCAACAGTGGATGAAAGATAACGACGAGCCGGTATTCCGCGGCGGACAGTTGTTTGATTGGCTTTATGTGAAGCGTGTAAAGAGCTTTGAAGATATGTCTAACCTATCCAAGGCGCTTCGCGATAAGCTCGAGGAGAACTTCCAGATTATTACTCTTAGCGAAATTACGAAATTCGAATCAAAGGACGGCACTGTCAAGTTTCTATTCGGTCTGCATGACGCGCACGCGATCGAAACGGTTATTATGCGTCATAATTACGGCAATAGCATCTGTGTTACGACTCAGGTCGGATGCCGAATCGGCTGTACGTTTTGCGCATCAACGCTAGGCGGCTTGAAGCGTAACCTGACTGCGGGAGAAATTGTTGCTCAAGTTGTTACTGCTCAGCAAATGCTTGACGCAACGGGCGAGCGCGTATCCAGTATCGTCATCATGGGCTCTGGAGAGCCTTTTGAAAACTATGATGCAACGATGGCTTTCCTGCGTATTATGATTCACGAAAAAGGGCTAAACATCGGTCAACGCCACATTACGGTTTCTACGAGTGGAATTGTACCAAGCATGTATAAATTCGCAGAGGAAAATACGCAAATTAACCTTGCCCTATCGATCCATGCGCCGAATGATGCGCTTCGTTCGAAGCTGATGCCGGTTAACCGCCGTTTTCCATTTGATGACGTTATGGCGGCTTGCCATAACTATATCGCGAAAACTGGCCGGAGAATTACGTTTGAGTACGCCTTGATTGGCGGAGTGAACGACCGCGCGGAGCATGCGCAAGAGCTTGCTGATGTACTTCAAGGCATGTTATGCCACGTTAATTTAATTCCTGTAAACCATGTTCCTGAACGTAATTATGTTCGGACGCCGCGCGAGGATATTTTTGAATTTCAGCGCGTACTGGAGCGGAATAAAGTGAGCGTAACGATTCGCAGGGAGCAAGGCCATGATATCGCGGCTGCCTGCGGCCAATTAAGAGCGAAACATATGGAGTCTCAGGCGAGGTGATGATTGATTGTTAACGGCTAACCGCAGTGACATTGGACGGGTTCGTCATGTCAATGAAGACCAATCATGGGTAAGTCAATTGAATAACGGGGTAACCCTTGCCATCGTAGCCGATGGCATGGGCGGTCATCAGGCTGGGGACGTAGCTAGCCAGAAGGCCGTTGATGCGTTTCGCAGCATGCTGGAGCAGAGTGCAGCGAAAGCTGATTTGTCCTTGCAAGAAGGGAAAATGCTGATTCGTCAAGCGATTTCGAAAGCGAATGAAGCTGTATTTGAGTTGGCATCTCGCAATGAAAATTACCACAATATGGGAACCACGATTGTTGCAGCATTGGTAAAGCAGGACAACGCTATTATCGGACATGTAGGCGACAGCCGCGCTTACAAAATTAAGGAAGGCGTTATTACCCAAATCACGAATGACCATACGCTTGTAAATGAATTGGTCAAATCCGGCCAGCTTAGCGCCGAAGAAGCGGCACATCATCCAAGACGCAACGTGCTGACTCGCGCAGTCGGAACGGATTCCCATGTGGACATCGAGGTTCAATCCGTGGAATGGTCCCCGCATGACGTCCTGCTGCTATGCAGCGACGGCTTATCGAATATGGTGAGCGAGCAGCAAATGCTGCAGACGATCTCGACGGAGCAGCTGGAGCTTGAAGCAAAAGCTGATCATCTCATTCAGCTTGCGCTCCATGCCGGCGGAGACGACAATATTACGGTCGTTCTGCTGCAAGAAGCGCCTAGCACGAATCGAGAGGGGTGACAAGGATGATCGGACAGGATTTAGGCGGACGTTATGAAATTTTGACACGTATCGGCGGAGGCGGAATGGCGCTTGTATATAAAGCGCATGATGTGCTGCTGAATCGAAAGGTCGCGGTAAAAGTGCTGCGGCAGCAATTTGTGCATGACGAGGAATTTATTCGCCGATTCCGTCGTGAAGCACAGTCGGCAGCTGCGCTATCTCATCCGAACGTCGTCAGCATTTATGATGTAGGACAAGAAGATGATACGCATTATATCGTTATGGAATATATTGAAGGCCACAATTTGAACGAAATTATACAAGAGCGTGCGCCGTTGCAGACAGATGAATCGGTGCGTATTGCCATGCAAATTGCTGATGCGCTTGATCATGCCCATCAAAATCATATTATACATCGTGATATTAAGCCTCATAATATACTCATAGGTAAAAACGGACGAGTGAAGGTAACCGATTTCGGTATCGCACGGGCGGTTACATCATCGACCATAACACAGACGGGATCGGTTATCGGATCGGTTCACTATTTTTCTCCAGAGCATGCCAAAGGGGTTAATACCGGGGAAAAATCGGATTTATATTCGCTAGGCATCGTGCTTTATCAGATGCTGACGGCAAAGCTGCCGTTTCTGGGGGAAAGCCCGATCAGCGTAGCTTTGAAGCATCTGCAGGAAAATTTCGAGGAGCCAAGGGTCGTTAATCCGCATATTCCGCAAAGCGTGGAGAATGTCATCCTAAAAGCGATGCGCAAAAATCCGAGCGAGCGTTATGGCTCAGCCCATGAAATGCTGCTCGATTTGGATACTTGTCTTCGTCCTGAACGTTTAAAGGAACCCAAAATAACGTTTATTCATGTTAACGATATGGAAGAAACGCGTGTAATGCCCGCTATTCGCGGAGATATCCGGCCAGCAGACCCCATAGAGCGCGAACGGCCGAAAGTTGCGGCAGTTGAGGGGGAGCAAGAGAACGAGCAAGCCCCGAAGTCGAAGGGCTGGAAAAAACCGCTCGCTGTTGTTGGCGTCACGCTCGGTATTCTGGGGTTAATCATTTGGGGCTTTATCTGGCTGCTCGGTGTTCTGGATGTCGCAGAGGTTGACGTGCCTTATGTCGTGGGCAAGACTGAAACCGAAGCTCGGCAGATGATTGAAGGCGCTGGACTTAAAGTGGAAGATCCTGTTATTCATGAGCACAATAAAGAAATACCGAAGGACCAGGTAATCAGTCAATCGAAGGCGAATATGAGGGTCAAGGAAGGTTCGTTGATCCAAATTTCGGTCAGCGACGGTCCTGAGCTCGAGGAGCTTGGCAATTATGTCGGGAAATCACTTCAGACAGCGATTGATGAGCTCGGCGCATTGGGCATCACCGAGGATCAGATCGTGATTGATACGGTGTTCAGCGAGGAAGCTCCGGATACGATTGTTCAGCAGACGCCAAAGGCGGGTGAACAGTACAATCCTGAATCGGTTGAATTCAATTTCATGGTAAGCAAGGGCCGCGAGACCGTTCCGATGCCGAATTTGATAGGCAAGAGCCTGGATGAGGCAAAGGATTTGATTAAGGCAAACGAACTGACGCTCGATGACGCTGATATTTTATATGAGCCGAGCTATTTGCATCAGAAGAATTATGTCATTAGCCAAGATCCATATAAACCGAAGGATCAAGTCTCCAAAGGGGCGAAGTTGTCCATTCGGGTAAGCTCTGGACCGCCGGCTGATGCGTTAGAGCATCAATTCAATATTACGATTTCACCTGCGGAAGCAGGCAAAACCAGTGAAATTCGAATTGAATACTCCGACGCGCGCGGTGAGAATATCGAATGGGATAAACGCCAAATTACCAATACGCAGACCTTCCCTGTAACTGTTGTCGTTGCGCCGGATACGGAAGCGAGAGTGACGGTTTATCGTGACAACCAGTTTATCGATACCAAGACGATCACGTATGAAGAACTAAAGCAGGGTTCAAATTCATCCACCTTGACCATTCCGGGTGAAGAAGTGCAGGCTACAGATGAGCCAGCACAAGCGGAGGTTACCGAAAGCGATGAGCCAATTGAAGAAGAGCAGCAACAAGAACAGCAGCCATAATAGCAAAGAAGGTCATCTTAAGGGCACGATAGTAAAAGCGTTGAGCGGCTATTATTATGTACGAGCGGATGACACAGCATCGGATTCCGTAACAATCCAATGCCGGGCACGCGGTGTGTTTAAGAATAAGGGACTGTCGCCCTTAGTTGGTGATGTCGTTATGTACAGCTTAACGGAGAACGGGGAGGGCACCGTAGAGGAGCTTCTACCCCGCTCGTCGGAGCTTATTCGTCCACCAGTCGCTAACATTGATCTTGCCATTCTCGTATTTTCGGTAACGGAACCTGCGCTGAATTTGCAGCTGCTCGATAAGTTTCTTGTTCATATCGAGCATGCAGGTATTCCTGCGGTACTTTGTTTAAGCAAACAGGATTTAGAAAATGACGGTTTGGAAACGGAGGAGGCGCAAGCTGCGGCTGCCTCCGTTAACCGTATTTACCGTCCTCTTGGTTATGAAGTATACGGGACAAGCTCTCGCCTAGGCGAGGGCATTGTTCCGTTTCAAGAGCGGCTGCAGGGCCATATGGCCGTATTTGCCGGTCAATCAGGCGTAGGTAAGTCATCGCTGCTTAATGCCATTGTTCCAGGCCTACAGCTTGAGACCAATGAAATCAGCAATAGGCTGGGGCGTGGCAAACATACGACCAGGCATGTCGAGCTGATTGAAATCGGCGGCGGTTTGGTTGCCGATACGCCAGGGTTTAGCCAGCTGGATTTCCAGGAGCTGGGTATTGAAGATTTAGGCTACTGCTTTGTTGAAATGCGCGAGCTTTCACCAAGCTGCAAGTTTCGTGGCTGCACGCATGTCCAAGAACCAGGCTGCGCCGTGCTGGCTGCGGTTGAGAACGGAGAAATCGAGAAAAGCAGACATGATCATTATCTGCTGTTTTTAGCAGAGATGAAAGAGAAAAAACGGAGGTACTAACAACTATGACAATTATTGCCCCTTCCATATTATCGGCTAATTTTGCACGGCTTGGAGAGGAAGTTCAAGCCGTGGAAGCGGCAGGAGCAGATTGGATTCACGTCGATGTAATGGATGGACATTTCGTTCCCAATCTAACCTTTGGACCGCCGGTCATTTCGGCGATAAGATCAGCGACTAAGCTGCCATTTGACGTGCATCTTATGATTGAGCGTCCAGAGCTATCCATCGCAGACTATATTGCAGCGGGAGCGGATCGAATTACGGTGCATGCCGAGGCCTGCGTGCATTTGCATAGAACCATTCATTATATTAAGGAAAAGGGCTTGCCGGCTGGCGTAGCCATAAATCCTGCAACACCTGTTTCTGTGTTGGAGCCGATTTTGCATGATCTTGACCTTGTGCTTATCATGACGGTTAATCCGGGATTCGGAGGTCAGAAGTTTATCCCTTACTCGCTTGTAAAGCTGCGGCAGCTGCGTGCCATGCTTGAGGAACAGGGGCTGGATGACGTACACGTACAGGTAGATGGAGGCGTGAATTCAACGACGGCAGCAGTCATTCGAGAGGCTGGAGCCAATGTTCTTGTGGCTGGGAATGCGGTGTTTTCAGAAGAGGACCGTGCAGCAGCAATAGCGGTACTGCGTTAGGGGCCGGGATGATGAATGAGCGATTAAAAACGACGTTTTGGCTTTTGGGCTACACGTTTTTAGCAGGCCTTATGCTGACGGTTTTTTCTCTTATCGAGGATTTTTACCGGTATCTCTTTTCATTGTTAGCTTTATACATAGGTATACGTTTTTTTCGGAGGTTTGAAACGCTTGGACTTCGCATAACCTTTTTTGTATTGTCGATTATTTTTTATTTGTTACTCGCTATTGTCGTTTCTGCTTTTATCTTTTTAAGAGATCATACGGACACAATAACGGGCGCTTAATACGCTTTCCCCGCAGGCCCTCATTGGAATAGGACGAACTGATGACGCATAGGATGTTTACATGAGCGTAGGAATTTTGTCACGGATAAATTCGATGAGCGTGTCTGAGGAGGGATGAGGCATGAAATTTTATACAATCAAACTGCCTAAATTTTTGGGCGGATTCGTAAAGGCGATTTTGAATACCTTCCAAAAAAATTAGGTCAGATGCTGCAGGGCACCCTTCGGCCGTGATCGTGTAAAAGTAAAAGAAAAGCACCTGAGCGCTCAGGTGCTTTTGTCTATGGCCAAAGCCATCATTATACGCGGGTAACTTTACCGGCTTTCAGTGCGCGAGTGCTAACATAAACACGTTTTGGTTTACCGTCAACCAAAATGCGAACCTTTTGCACGTTTACGCCCCAAGAACGACGAGTTTTGTTGTTTGCGTGGGAAACGTTGTTACCTTTACCAGGTGCTTTACCTGTAAGAAAACATTTGCGGGACATGACTACACCTCCTTTAAATCTTGCGTGAGCAAAACTGATTCCATAAGTATGGCTCGTTATGCGTGAGGAAAACTTCATTCGTAAGCGAAATAACATTTAAACACACTTGAATATCGTATCATAAACATTGGTTCTGTTCAACCTAAATATACAGACAAGGCCTTTTTTCATGGCATTTATAGCTTGCAATCCCTCAGAAAGACTGGATTTTTTGATCGGACTTCTATAAAGGAGCCGTTTATAGTACAATGATACTTAGTCCATAATATATACAGTAAGGGAGTGTATTTCCATGTCACTGCAGCTAAGCACCGAACTCGGTTCCATACATGTTTCTGACCATTGCATAGCCATTATTGCCGGCTCTGCGGCCATGGATTGTTATGGACTTGTCGGAATGGCTTCTCGCAAACAGCTGAAGGACGGAATTGCCGAGTTGCTCGGACGAGATAATCTAACTCGCGGCGTTGAAGTTAGACGGGTAAATGAAAAATTGCATATTGACCTCTACATCATCGTAAGCTATGGAACAAAAATTTCCGAGGTAGCGCATAATATTCAATCCAAAGTAAAATATGTGCTGAATGACGTGATCGGTCTACAAGTGGAAGAAGTCCATATAATTGTGCAGGATGTCAGGGTACTTAAGTAACAGGGAGGGAACTTTCGTTGAGTAAGCGCTTTATAAACGGATCTGATTTTGCCGCAATGGCACTGCTCGGCGCGGATTATTTACAGCGTAACGCAGAGCACGTTAACGCATTAAATGTATTTCCAGTGCCGGATGGCGACACGGGAACAAACATGAATTTAACGATGTCCTCCGGCGTTCGCGAGCTCCGCAGCAAGCCGTCAAACAGCATTGGGAAGGCGACAGAGGCTTTATCCAAAGGGCTGCTGATGGGCGCTCGCGGAAACTCTGGTGTTATTCTGTCGCAGCTATTCCGAGGCTTCTCCAGATCGCTTGCCGGTCTTGAAGAGGCTGGAACGGTACAGCTTGCCGCTGCTTTGCAATACGGTGTTGACCTCGCTTATAAAGCTGTCGTAAAACCAGTAGAAGGAACGATTCTTACCGTTGCCAAGGAAGCCGCCAAGCATGCCGTACAGTATGCCCGCAGAACAAACGATGTGGCTGAGCTGATGCAGGAGGTTCACCAGAAAGCATATGAGGCACTCCAGCGTACGCCTGATCTATTGCCAGTGCTAAAGCAGGTTGGCGTAGTCGATTCTGGTGGACAAGGTCTCGTATTTATTTATGAAGGTTTCTTACGCAGCCTTATCGATGTTGACGGGCAGCTTGATTCCTTTTCCATGGCTTCAGAAGCGGCTCCGCCTGAAGAGGTAGCTGTTCCTACTACTGCTCCTCCCGTTCGTAAGCAAGAGCCAACCTCGGCACAATCACGTTTATCGACGGAAGCTATCGAATTTTTATATGACATGGAATTTTTTATTAATCGCAAGCTGTCCGGCCAAGCGGGAGCGTTTTTTGATGAATCCGCTTACAAACGCGCGCTGAGCAAGGACGGCGATTCTATATTAGTCATAACGGAAGACGATATTATCAAGGTGCATGTGCACTCGCGCAAACCGGGGGATGTTCTTAATCTATCACTTCCTCACGGAGAATTAACCGATATCCATATCCTCAACATGCGTGAGCAGCATCGTGATTTGCTTGAGTATGAGCAATTGGATACGAGCGTCGCAGACTTTTCTGCGGCTGAGCTGCTTGCAGGTCAAGCGGTTCAAGGGGTTCCGCCGGGACAAGTGTTCGAAAAGGCGCCTTTTGGCATTATCGCAGTCGCGTTAGGCGAAGGGATTGCTGATATTTTCCTGGAAAATGAAGTAGATACGGTATTGTCTGGCGGCCAAACGATGAATCCGAGCACCGAGGATTTTGTAAATGCAATCGAGGCTTTGTCAGCGGATCACATTTACATACTTCCGAATAACGGAAATATTATTTTAGCGGCTGAACAGGCTGCTGAGCTTAGCGAGCGTAGCGTTACCGTAATCCCAACCCGTACGATTCCGCAGGGCTTGGCGGCGGTTCTTGCTTTTAAAGAAGAAGAAACGGCTGAGCGCAACAGCGTTTGGATGAAAAATGCCGCGGAACAAGTTATCTCGGGGCAGGTAACGAAGGCTGTACGGGATACGACCATTGAAGGCGTGGACATCCACGAAGGAGATTATATCGGCATTAAGGAGAAAACGATCGTCGTATCGAACGCGAGCTTACTGGAAGCCTGTCAAACGCTTATCGCGAGCATGATGGATTCCTCTGGAGATTTGTTAACGATTCTATCCGGCGAGGAAGCGGATGCTGCGGAGACGGCATCGCTTTGCGAATGGGTAGGGGAGCAGTATCCTGAGCTGGAGCTTGAAGTGCAAAAGGGCGGACAACCGCTCTATCCTTATGTTTTTGCCTTGGAATAAAGCTATATTCGTTTAATGCTGGGAGGGTATGACAATGGGGAAGGTCCGAATCGTAACGGATAGCACGGCCGACATTCCAGATGAAGTTAAAGAGCGTTTGGGGATATCCATTGTTCCCCTCAAGGTGCTCTTTGGCGAAGAGACATTTCTAGACTCGGTGACGATAAAATCGGAGCAATTCTATGAAAAGCTAGCACAGTCCGCTGTGCTCCCCACCACATCGCAGCCATCGCCGCTTGAGTTCTCTGATGTATACGGGAGGCTGCTCGCAGAAGACGCTGATTCTCCAATTATTTCACTTCATTTATCAGCGGCGCTCAGCGGAACCTTTCAGTCAGCGGTCATCGCACATTCTATGCTGGAGGAAGAAGCTGATATTACGATTCTGGATTCCAGGTCGGCGTCTTACGGGTTTGGGATGCGTGTCGTAAAAGCGGCGGAAATGGCGCAAGCAGGAGAATCAAAGGAACGGATTATAGCGGCGATCGAGCAGCTTGAGCGCGATATGAATTTATATTTTCTTGTTGATACATTGGAATATTTGCAGAAGGGCGGTCGGATCGGGAAAGCCTCGGCGTTGATCGGTTCGATCCTTAATATTAAACCTATTTTGTCATTGGATTCAGAAGGTGTCGTGCTTGCGGTTGATAAAGTACGCGGTACGAAGAAAGCGATGGCGCGTATCATAGAGCTGCTGAAGCAGACGTACGGTGATGAGCCGGTCGGCATGACAATGGCTTACTCTTTCCGCAAGGATACGGCAGAGGACCTTTGTGAGCTTCTAAAGAGCCAATTCAATGTACAAGCGATTAACTGGACGACGATTGGCGCGGTTATCGGAACACACACCGGACCAGGCGCATCAGCCGTGTTTATGTACAGGATGTGATATTATGATGACGCTGGATCAAATTTCTGTTCGGCAAATCAAAGGCGTGAGTGCTCCTAAGGAACAGGAGCTTCACGCCTTTGGCGTTAAAACTGTTGCTGATATTCTCGATTATTTTCCGTTTCGTTATGAGGATTATCGAATTCGCGAGCTGACAGATGTCAAGGAAGGCGAAAAAGTGACGGTGCTGGGGCATGTGAGGGGCATTCCCTTATTGCAGCGCTATGGCAAAAGCAAATCAAGACTGACTTGTAAAGTAGAGATCGGGCAATGGCTGGTGACGGCAGTCTGGTTTAATCGGCATTTTCTGCAGGATCAGCTGACCATTGGCCGAGAGATTATGTTGACCGGCAAGTGGGAACAGCAGCGCCTGCAAATGACGGTATCAGACTCGGAATTTCCAGGCAGCGGCGGTGCTGCGAAGACGGGAACACTCCAGCCTGTTTACTCCGTCGGGGGAGGCATTACGCAGCCTTGGATGCGGAAAACGGTCCGCCAAGCTTTGACACAATATGCAATGATGATAGAAGAGATGCTGCCGCAGGAGCTTGTCCGCCAGCATGATTTGATGGCTAGGCGGGACGCCGTGCAGCGCATTCATCTACCTGATGATACGAAGGAAGGGCAGGAGGCCCGCAGAAGGCTGGTTTATGAGGAGCTCTTCTTGTTCCAGCTTAAGCTGCAAGCTTACCGAGCGCTTAACCGCAAGCGCAATGACGGTATTGCACACCGTATTGAGAGCGAGACGATCCGTCAATTTGCCGCTACACTGCCTTTTGAACTGACGGATGCGCAGAAGAAGGTCGTTAATGAAATCTGCGTCGATATGAGAAGGCCCTCATGCATGAACCGTCTGCTGCAGGGAGACGTTGGCTCAGGCAAAACGGTCGTCTCCGCGATTGCACTTTATTGTGCGGTTAAGTCCGGGCATCAAGGCGCTTTGATGGTGCCGACCGAAATACTGGCCGATCAGCATATGAGATCGCTCACGAGAATGTTTGCAGAGCTCGGTATCCAGGTGGCCCTGCTAACGGGCAGTCTGACAGATCGCAAACGTAGGGATGTACTCGCTGGGCTGCAGATGGGAATCATCGATATCGTTGTCGGCACGCATGCACTTATTCAGGATGATGTTTTTTTTCGCAGCTTAGGACTCGTGGTCGTTGACGAGCAGCATCGTTTCGGCGTCAACCAACGAAGCGTTCTGCGCCGCAAAGGAATGAATCCCGATGTGCTTACGATGACCGCTACACCAATCCCGAGAACGATGGCGATTACGGCGTTTGGAGATATGGATGTGTCGACGATTCGCGAGCGCCCGCATGGACGTAAGCCGATCAAGACATATTGGGTAAAGCACACCATGATGGAGCGTGTGCTGGGCTTTATTCGGAAAGAGGTTAACAAAGGCCGGCAGGCTTATATTATTTGTCCTTTGATTGAAGAATCAGAGAAGCTTGACGTTCAAAATGCGATTGACCTTTACGTGCAGACACAGCAGTCGTTTCCAGATCTGCGCGTCGGTTTATTGCACGGCCGGTTATCGGCAGCGGAGAAGGAAACGGTCATGGGCGCCTTCGGCGCAAACGATACGCATGTACTGGTGGCGACGACTGTGGTCGAGGTTGGCGTGGACGTGCCTAACGCGACGCTCATGATCATTATGGACGCGGAGCGCTTCGGCTTGTCCCAGCTGCATCAACTGCGGGGGAGGGTTGGCCGGGGCGAGCATCAGTCGCATTGTATTCTGGTAGCCGATCCGAAGTCGGAAACCGGGCGTGAGCGCATGAAGGTCATGACGGATACGGATGATGGCTTTGAAGTATCTAGGCGCGATCTGGAGATTCGCGGTCCTGGCGATTTTTTTGGCACGAAGCAAAGCGGGCTGCCTGAATTCCGTTTAGCGGATATGGTAGCAGACTATGAGGTGCTCGAGCTTGCTAGGGAAGATGCCGCTGAAATGACCGAACGCGATGATTTTTGGTCAAATGACTCCTTTGAGAGAGTACGAAGCGTTTTGCGTAAGGATCAATTTTTTCAAGGCGAACAGCTGGACTAGGCAATAATTCCCTCCTCTCGGCATATAGTTTAACAATGTGACGGGATTGCCGGATGGAGGTGTCGAGGCAGTGAGTTACCAAAACTATGGAATTCGGCCGCAGTTGGTCGAGCGCATCAAATACAAAATGAAAAACCCAGTTGTTAAGGATCGTATCAGGCAGCTGCTTGGAAATGTGACGAAGTATGATTTGCAGGATCGGCCAAAGGTGAGGAAGCTTGTGAAGGCAGCAGCGGTTATTTTGCAGGAACAGCTTACGGATACGCAGGAGGATCAGATCGTTGCTTTTGTCATGGGACAAAAAATCGATCCCAACAACACGTTTCACTTGTTGAAGCTTTGGGGAATGTTTCGCTGACCGCTTGAGGTCAGCGATTTTTTTTGTTCTGTGCAGTGGCCTCAGCGCTGTTCTTGCCGGCTACCATAGCTCCAGCTGCTCATCGGCTTTGTAAGGTTCAATTAATKAAGGCTCATCATTGCGGACACTTCCGACAGCAGCGGAAACCGTATACGCCTCGAGCTCTTCTGCCCTGTAGGGCTTAAATAAAGGAGTAAGCGCTGTGATGTCAGTTACCGCGCGATTTAACCAGAGCTGTTCATCCTCAGGACGCAAAATAACCGGCATACGATCGTGTATAGGAGCAACGAGCTCGTTGGGGGTTGTTGTTAAAATCGTACAGCTGTTAATTTTTGTTCCTTCAGGTGATATCCATGTCTCAAAGAGACCGGCCATACTGAACAGTGCCCGGTTCTTCAGCACGATTCGCATAGGCTGCTTCCCCTGCGCCGTCGCTTTCCACTCATAAAACCCGTCGGCCGGTATGAGGCAGCGCTTGCGCTGCAGCGGCTTTTGGAAGGCTGGCTTGCTGGCCGCCGTCTCAGAGCGAGCGTTAAGCATCTGAAAGCCAATCTTTGGATTGTCAGCCCAAGGCGGAACAAGTCCCCATTTTAGCTCTCCTAATCGGTTGCTCTGCCCATCGTTTATGATCGTCAGCACCTGCTGGCTCGGAGCTATATTATATTTTGGACGGTGAAACGGCACCATTGTCTCCCCAATCATATATCTAACCATCAGTTCCTCCAGCGTGACGGTGAGCGTGTATCTTCCGCACATGACTGCTGTCTCCTTCCCTTATGCTTGCTTTTATTATACAACGCGGTCAGCTGCGGCGCATATGTTGCATACACGGTATGACGATCATCAAGGTGGCAAATACTGGTTATATAGGATGATGCGAGCATCAAGCTTCATATAGTCAATGACGTTGAACAGGGGCGCTTATGATGGGCAAAAATAATGGGGTAAGAACATACCGCCGGTCATTCGGCTACTGGCTCCGGCAGCTGCTGGCGCTTCCTGGCGCGGCGTTTGACTATGCGGCGGGAAAATGGGCTGCCATGAGTGCATCACATGCGATGATGGCGGAGGCGATTCCGCTTCAGCTCTCGACCTCGACTGCCGCGAAGCTAAAGCATGCATGGTCTAAACAGAGCGTATTCCCTGACCCTCCGGCGGCAGAAGGCTGGAATGAACGGGACCACGCACTCGTTGCGCGAATCCGCGCGGAGACGGCTGCCTGCAACCGTAATAATGTGACGCGTACAGAAGCTTACCGTAACGTATACTTCCGTACGCCAGAGCTGCATTGGGCGCTGCTTGCCCATATGGTATCCCGCAATGGCGGCTGGAATATGACAGATTTGCAAGGAGAGTGGCTTCCTTGGCTGCTGAATGCAGAGCAGAGGGAGGCGGTGTTCCGATTTTTAGAGCAGGCAAACGCTTTGATTTTTCAAGATGCATATCCTCAGCTGCTGTTGTACGAGTGGAGCCGGCGCGAGGGAAGGAGCTTGTTCCATTTGCTGCCTGCCTTTGGCGTATCGGTGTTCATGGCACCTGTCTGGAAGCAGTTCTGGCGAGATCGAGACGCAGTGCCGCTTACGATTGCTTTAATCGTAAATGAGCAGCATTATATCGAGCAGCGGGTCGTGCAGCATCCGTATTATCGCGAAAAAGTGCTGCATACGTTATTTTTTGGACTGCAGTCCCTGCTTCAGCTGAACGGCGTTATTTTCCCTTATGGAACAGGGCAAGCAAGAGGTGAAGGAGTCTCCGTGCTAAAGCTCTCGGGTCTTATTCTGGAACAGTTCGAAAGTTTACCGGAGCGGATTGAATTCGGCAAGCGCCTGTATGCGATGTTGTTTGGCATTCCGCGTGTGTATGAAGGCGCGAGATGCTTTGCAGGCGCCGTAAAGCATACAGGATCGCGTGCGGACTATGCGCCGCATATGTTCTCACGCGTGCGCCATCAGCTTCCTCAGAGCATCTATAAGGAGCGCCTGCTTGGCGGGCGATTGAGGCTGGGGGCGGAACCGCTGTACAGTCCGGAGCTGGGCGCAGCGTGGAGCGATCAGCCGCTAGAGGCCCCGGATCCTGGCGATTGGTTCAAATCGGTAAACGAGGTGTGGCCGTATTTTCAAAAGCTGCCATTGCCCCATTCCTTCGAGATTACGAATGAATACGGTCTCATGCTGAACAAGATCGAACTGGCGGTGCTCGCGATGCAGCGGGGAAAATGAAGCCCTATACTTAAGTCGAGTACAAAACCATCCTGCAGGTTCAAATAGAAATCAAACCTGCGTCCGTTAAAAATGTAATATCCTTCCTGTAAAGTGAGAGTCATCAACTCATGACAGGAAGGGTGTTTAAATTGAATAATCAAACAGGTAGCGGACTGCATCCGGCAGTCAAGTTTTTTGAAGGAGAGAAGTCCTTGGTGCTTACCGGACTTCTCGGATTTTTGCTTGCGGGGATATGCGGGGTATGGGGAATGCTGAACGGGGGAGCCGTAGCCCCGGACGGGGATGTTTTGAAAGCATTTTCCTTTAATGCTGCTCTGGGCATATTTTTGCTATCCACGGCGGCAGTTCTTCCATTTTCGGCAATGGGGAAGAAGAGTAAAGGTTTTTTTCGATTGTCCTATATTGTACTGGCGTTTTATTCCTATTTTGCAGAAACCGTTCAAAATTTCCGCGGAGTAAATCCGAGGTTCGTACAGAACGGAACAGCTTTTGATGTAGCTGTCGGTTCAATCTTTACATTAGTTGCACTTTTGCTGGTATTGTTTTATTGCTTTTTGGCTATTCAATATTTCCGTAAAAAAGCTTACTTGATCCGTCCGGAGCTTGTGCTCAGTATTCGTTATGCGATGATTGCGATCATGGTCTCCTTTGCGGCAGGGCTCTGGATTTCTTTTAACCAAGGGCGGCTTGTTGGCCTGCACGGAAATATTATTTGGCTCCATGGGCTCGGTTTCCATGCGCTGCAGGCTCTGCCTTTTGTCGCCTGGCTGACTGAACGCCAATCGCTTACTTCTCCCGTTCGGCGAACGTCGATTCATATAACCGGTGCCACTTATTTGCTTGGATTAGCATTGATCGGCTGGCAAACGTATCTTGGAAATTCTATTTTTGAGTGGTCCCTGCTTCCCGTTCTTGCCGCTGGCTGTTTCCTTGCCGCATTAGTGCCCGCCATCCTTATGCTGCGTCAAAAAAAAATTATTGATAAAAGTTTGTAGCCATAATACTCCATTCATTCCGGCAGCCCTTGGCCCCATTAATCAGGCCGAGGGCTGCAGCTTTGTTTATAAAATAGGTCAGACTTATTATTCCTGAACAGACACGCCTTCAATATCCTGAATCGAGAACCACTCGCCATCGACCATGAAGCGGCCTTTCAGCTGGTCAATCCGTTCTACGATGCCGATGACCGCGAGCTCTTCGAGCGGGTGGAACAAACGGAGCGCAATCGGCTGCCGCTGCTGCAGCGACTCCGTCACGGAGCGGGCCACATGCTCCCATTCCTGCTCGTCAAGCTCCACGCGCTCCCGCAGCCGTAAACTCTTCTCATGCTCATTAATCGCGACCTTGTGCTCGGGCAGCATCATGCGGCTGGATTCCCAAAGCCCGTTTCCTACAAGCTTCTTTCTCATTTGTAATGTCCTCCGATCTTCTCCGAGCGATGGAGCGCTTGACCGGCCGGCGTAACGGACACCGCTCTCAAAATAACGGCGTCTCCGTACTTTTGCTTCAGGGCATCCGTCGCTTTCTCAAGCGCCATTGTTTTCTCGCGCTGCGTGTCGAATAAAGAAAGCTGATATTCGTCATCCTGGGAAAATTGCGACAGGCTGACGCCAACCTTCCTCACCGGATAGCCGTCCCAGTGCCGCAGCACCAGCTGGATGGCGGCGCGATAAACCTGATTGGTGATGTTCGTTGGATCGTCCATTTTCATTTGCCGGCTGAAGCCGGTCGGCCGATCATAATCGGCGCCCATCAAGCCAACCGAAACGACATGCCCCATATACCCTTTGCCTCGGCAGCGCTGGCAGACGAGCTCAGTCAGCTCAAGCAGCACGACCTTGATTTCCTCAAGCGTTCCATAGTCGCGCGGCAGCGTCATCATATGCCCTACCGCCTTCGGAGCGACCTCATGCGTCCCCGGGGTAACGGGGCTATTATCGATCCCATTGGCGATATTCCAGTATAACTCCGCGTTGATATCAGAGTTTTTACCAAGCTTGCGGCGCATCATCAGCTTCAGCTTATCAAGCGGCGTCGCGGCGAGCTTGCCGATTGTTTCCAGCCCCATGAACTGAAAATGCCTCGTCATCCGGCTGCCGACCATGAACATTTTGGAAATGGGCAGGGTCCATAGTGTTTCAGGAAGCTTTTCTTTTGTCAAAATATAGATCCCGGAATCGTTTTTCTTCGCGTAGTTGTCACAGGCCGTCTTCGCTAACATTTTGTTCTCCGCAATGCCGAAGCGGGTGTATATGCCGAGCTCGGCTTGAATGCGGGTTTGGATGTGATGCGCCAGCTCCTCCGGCGAGCCGTATAAATGGAGCGAGCCTGTCACATCGAGAAACTGCTCATCGATGGAATAGGGTTCAACGAGGTCGGTATAGGCTTGGTAAATGCGCGTAATCGTCATCGAAATGTCAATGTACAGCTGCATTCGCGGCCGGATGATGACTAAATTCGGGCATTTCGCAAGCGAATCGCCGAGCCGTTCGGCAGTCGTTACCCCAAATGACTTGGCGATGGGGCAAGCTGCCAAAATAATGCCCGATCGGCGCTCGGGATCCCCCGCAACGACAAGCGGCAAATCGTGGTACTCGGGATGCTCCGCCTTCTCGACGGATGCATAAAAGGATTGGCAATCTGCAAGCATAATAACTTTATTAGGAGACATCTCGACTCACCAGCTCTGCCGCTAATACATTTGCTGCGAGAAAGACGCGCTGCGCGCCGGAGTCGAGACAAAAGGCTCTGATATAGCCGTCTCTGACAGAGAGGACCCGAATTCTCCGCTTCGTAAACACTCCTTTTTTGCTTATATAAATGACATCAACGACACAACCGATCGTATTGAACCATTTTTCCAATGCCATGATGCTCCTCCTTCAAGGTAAGAACGTTTGTTCTTATTATATACAGAACATGCGTTCTTATACTACAGGATTTTTGTGGTTATTTTTGACAAGGGCTGGTTGTTGGTTCATCGGGACATCAGGAAGCCAATTTGCGTACTCGACGAGGGATATAAAGCTGTATTCGATCTCCGATGCGCGAAAGTTCCCTGCGAGTAAGAATGCAATTAGAATGCTGCCGGATGCGAATTAATCATACAGGGAAGAGGGCGGTTCAACGCGGACTGTCCTCTTTCCTGTATGCCATGGATAATACCGTACATATTTAAACCCATAATGCGCCAAAATAGAAGCAACATGGAAACGAAAGGTGCCGTTATGAACAAACAAAACGCAGGTACGCCGTTTAGCCCATCGCTGCATGCGAACGTCGATACGATTCGTAAACGCTTCGGCGGCAGCTCAGATATCGTTATCCGGATGTTTCGCAGCGATGCGGCTCCAGAACGTGAGATTGCGATACTCTATGTGGATGGAATCGTAGATATGGAGACGATTAACGAAAGCATTATGGAGCCGTTAATGTCAATGAAACTTCCTCCGCATGCTTACGTCAAGGGCGGCAAGCTGCTGGATGCGCTTCGTAACTGCGTCGTTTCGATCGGATCGGTGCAAACGATAAATACATTTGAGCAGGCGCTGCAATTTATGGTGGAAGGGCTCTGCGTAATTATGGCAGACGGAAGCGCTGAGGCATTGATTGCTGACGTGTGCGGAGGAGAGGTGCGAAGCGTCACGATTCCCCAGACACAGACGGTCATTCGGGGGCCGCAGCACGGCTTTGTGGAAAGCATTCATACGAATATTAGCTTGGTCCGACGCATTATTCGCTCCTCTGATCTTCACGTGCAGATGCATAAGATTGGCCAGCAAACTCATACCAACGTGGCCGTACTGTATTTGCACGGAATAGTGGATGAAGGAATCGTGAAAGAGGTTTACCGCAGATTGGCGGATATCGAGATCGACGGCGTGCTCGAGAGCGGCTATATCGAAGAATTCATTCAAGATGAGACCTTTACGCTGTTTCCAACGATGTTGAATTCGGAGAGGCCGGATACGGTAGCGGCAGCGCTGCTCGAGGGAAGAGTAGCGGTTATGGTCGACGGCTCGCCTATGGCTTTAATGGCCCCCACTACCTTTTTCACTTTTTTTCAGTCGCCAGAGGATTATTATCAAAGATTTGATATTGCAACATTCGTCCGTCTCATTCGTTACGGCGCCTATGTCGTTTCCATTGTGCTGCCAGCCTTGTACATCGCGGTAACGACCTATCATCAAGAGATGCTTCCGACAACCCTGCTTATTAGTCTAGCAGCACAGCGCGAAGGCATTCCGTTCCCCGGCCTAGTCGAAGCGCTTCTGATGGAGCTGACGTTCGAGGTGCTGCGGGAAGCGGGCCTGCGAATGCCGCGGGCCATCGGGCCTGCTATTTCCATCGTCGGCGCTCTCGTTTTAGGGCAGTCGGCTGTACAGGCGGGCATTGTTTCTGCGGGGATGGTTATCATTGTATCCTTTACGGCGATTTCGAATTTTGTTATGCCGGAATTCAATATGGCGGCCACCTCACGTATTATCCGGTTTCTGTTCATGATTATGGCCGGTATTTTTGGTTTTTTCGGTATTTTTATCTCGGTGCTGTTTATGCTGATTCATCTGACGTCGCTGCGCTCCTTCGGAGTGCCGTATATGTCTCCGATGGCGCCCGGTCCAACCAAGCAGGGACCATGGAGAGACGTATTCATAAGGCTGCCATGGTGGGCGATCGTCCTTCGGCCGCTTGATTTAAACCTGCGAAATCCAAAACGGAGGCCGAACGGGAAAAAGCCGCGGGCTCAGCGTCATTCCGATAAGGCTTAACGGGAGGAGGAACGGCAATGAATAAATGGAGGCTGCTTCTGCCGCTGCTTGTATGCTTGCTGGCAACGGGCTGCTGGAACCGCGTGGAGCTGAACGATATAGCGGTTATTTCCGCAACCGGCCTCGACTGGAAGGACGGGAATTGGGTGATTTCGTACCAGGTCGTTATTCCGCAGGCGATTTCCAGTCAAAGCGCTGCCGGCAACTCCGCCGCGGTCAATGTATTTTCAACGAAAGGCGAGAGCTTCCGAAGCGCGGTCAGCAAGGCAAGCCAGGAGACGTCGCGCCGTCTTTATTTCTCTCACACTCAAATCATCATCATAGGTCAAGAGGCTGCACGCAAAGGGCTGGGCCCGCTCCTCGATACCTATATGCGCAATCATGACTCCCGCGAGACCGTAAGCGTCTATATGGCGAAAGGAAGCGCGCGCCGTATGCTGGAGCAGCTCATCCCATTGGAGAAGATTCCAGGCGCAGCCATTCAGCGCATGATTACGAATGAAGAAGTGAACAGCTCCACCTTCCGTCAAATGACCATCCATCAAGTGCTGCTCGATTTGCTGGGTACGACACACGCGACCAGCATACCTGGCCTGGTTGTGTCAGGAGCGAATGAAAATATTGACAGGGCTGAGCAGCTGACGCATACCAGCACGCCCAGCAAGGTTAGATTGTATGATTTGGCGCTGATTGCAGGCGATAAGCTGGTAGGCTGGATTAACAATGAGGAGAGTCAAGGCGTTATGTTGCTTACCGATCATGTGAAGAGAACGACAATCGCCTTTGCATGCTCGGAGGACGGAGAGGAGAAGAGCTCCTCTGTTCGCATTATCCATGCGAAGACTAAGCTGAGTCCCGAACCTTCAAGCGGCAAGTGGATTATGCATGTGAATGTGAATGCGGACGGTATGCTGATGGAATACAATTGCGAGGGCGACCTCGCAAAGCCGAAGCAAGTAGAGGAGGTTGAGCGGCTCATTGAAGGTGAAATAAAATCCATAATAGAGCATGGCTGGAAGGCCGTTCGCAAGCACCGGACCGATGTCATCGGCTTTGGCAGCGCAATTCACAAAAAATATCCGAAGCAATGGTCAAAAGTAAGCGACAGCTGGCCGGAGCTGTTTCCGAACACGGAAGTAAAGGTTTCGGTAAAGGTGAAGCTGAATTCCGCAGGCATGAGCGGAAGCGGATTTAAAAAGGAACAGAAAAAGAGCAGCTCATAGGCGGAAAGGAGAACGTATGCAGCAGATCGGGAAAAATCAGCTTTCTATTCTGATCGTCGTTTTTTTGATCGGCAGCACGCCATTGTTCGAGCTCGGCATTAAGGCAAAACAGGATGCTTGGATGGCAATGACGCTTGCTGCGTTTGCCGGACTGCTGCTTACCGTGATGTACGTTCGCATACAGAAGCGTTCTCCTGAATCGGAGCTTGCCGAGCTTTACATCATGCATTTCGGACGGTGGATCGGCGGTTTTATCGGAATTCTACACGCCATATGGTTTGCTTACGAATCGATGCGAAACGTACGGGATGTCGGCGAGCTTACGATGATGGCGCTTCTGACCTTTACGCCAAAGTGGATTATTATGCTGCTCATCCTGAGCGCTGCGGCTTATACCGTAAGCAAAGGAATTGAAGTATTCGTCCGCGTCGTGCAGCTGTTGTTTCCGGTCGTAGCCATTAGCTATGCTTCCATTCTTATGCTGCTTTTCATTTCGAGACTGCCTAAATTATCGCAATTAATGCCGATCTTAGAAAATGGCTTCGGTCCGGTCGTAAAGGCGGCATTTCCGGATTTATTGTCCTTTCCTTTTGGGCAAATGGTCATTTTTCTTGTTTTTTGGAAGCATGTGAGCGAGAAAAAAATCATCGGACGAGCCTCCTATTGGGCTTTTATCGGGGTATCTGCATTCCTTATCCTGATGAATTCACTCACCATGTGCGTATTAGGCCCGGAGCTTGCCTCCATTATGGCACTGCCGCTGCTTGAGGTCGTCCAATTGATTAGGCTCGCTAACTTTTTGGAGCGGCTTGATGTTATTGTGACGCTGCTTTTGTTTATCGGTCTCTACGTGAAAATGACGGCGCTGTACATGGCATCTGTCTTCACGTTGAAGACGGTAACAGGCATAGCGTACCGCTACTGCGTGCTGCCGATCGGTCTCGCCATTTATGGGGCTTCATTCCTGGAGCCAAATAACACGTACCATATCTGGATCGGGCTCGATATTACGCTGAAGATCGTTCCCCTATTTCAGGTTGTGCTGCCATTTCTTATGCTTGTGGTAGGTATACGGAAGAAATATAAATCAGCTGGATAGGCTCGTCGTCATCATGCATTTCTCACCGAAAAGACTGTGCCGACATATTTTATGGGTACAGCTTGAAATATTGGCTTTATAAAACGAAGTGTGTTTTATCCTGCTTATATTTTATCGCGAAACGAGCTTTTGCCGCCAAAGGACTGCGTGAGCCGTTTATGCTTGCTTGAGGGGGATACGCGCGTGAGCGATGCCAGCGGATGCATAACAAGCATCATTCTTGTTACCTACAATAAACTCGAGTACACGAAGCAATGCGTGGAGAGCATTCGGAGACATACGCAGCGGGGCTGCTATGAGCTGATTATTGTAGATAACGGGTCGACGGATAACACGGTGGATTGGGCAAAAAGTGAAAGCGACATCATATTTATTGAAACCGAAAGCAATGCAGGTTTTCCGAAAGGCTGCAATCAAGGGATTGCAGCGGCTTCGGGCGATCTCCTGCTGCTGCTTAATAACGATACAATTGTTACGCCGGGCTGGCTTGACGGTTTAAAACGCTGCTTGTTCAGCGACGATCGAATCGGAGCAGTAAGCCCCGTTACGAACTCGGCCTCCTACTGGACGTCAATTCCGGTTACGTATAAAACGGTGGAGGAGATGGAGCTGTTCGCGTCTGCACTTCACGCGATACCCGACCGTACGAGATGGGAGGAACGCGTGAAGCTGGCGGGCTACTGCCTGCTTATGCGTCGCGAGGCTTGGGAGCGGGTCGGACCGCTTGATGAGAGCTTCCGCATCGGCAGCTTTGAGGATGATGATTACGGACTGCGGCTGCGCTTGGCGGGATATAAGCTCATGTTATGCGGGGATGTCTTTATTCATCATTTTGGCAGCATTACCTTTGGCTCAGAGCCGGAGCTGTTTCAACGAACCTTCAAGGAAAACGAGAATCTTTTTATGGAGAAATGGGGCTTTCATCCAGAAGAAGCTACGCATATACGGATGGATTTCAATACCGTCATCGGGCGGGAATCTCATGGGTACAGGCGCGAGGATTGCTCCATCCTGGAAATTGGCTGCGGCTGCGGAGCGACGCTGCTCCATTTGAAGCAGCAGTTCCCAGCTGCCAAATGGTTCGGCGTCGAAGGCAATGAGCTGGCGGCTAAAGTGGCTGAGGCATCGGGCATTACAGTATTCCGGTCAAACGACCCGGCACAATGGATGATTCCAGCCGAAGGTCTCGACGGGATTATGATCGGTGATGCCCATGCTTACGGGACGCCGCAAGCAATGAATCGGCTTGTCCGTTTGCTGAAGCCGGGAGGCTGGATTATCGGCTGCTTCGCGAACCGTTTTTATTTTGAGAACATCAGGCAGTATTTAGATCCTTCGAATGTTAAAGCCCAGCGCCAAACGGTTATCCAGTACACGATGCAGCAGGTCAGCCGGTTATTTGCGCAGGCCGGCTTCTCCTATGTAAAGGTCACGCTCGCCGAAAATAAACCGGAGGATCAGCTGGCTTATATTCGATTGCTGGAGCAGCTAACGGATGGAGTGATTACGAAGGAGCTGACCGCCGCCTATCTCCTTGTATATGGGCGCGTCGCGCTTGCAGCCAGTGAGCAGGATGAAGACGAAAACGAAGAGCCTGCTGGAGCGGAGGCGGCGCTGGATGGTGGCTTAGAGCAACGTTACAGACCTGATGATAATCATTTTCAAAAAAAAACTAGCATTATACTTGGGTTTTGCTATACAATTGGTGTTGTTGACGAAAACCGAATATGTTCCGGGGAGCTGGTTAGGCCGGCTGAGAGGGAGTTATCAGTACAATTCCGACCCGTTAAACCTGATCTGGATAATGCCAGCGTAGGGACAGAAGCTCTGTTTAGAAAGCCGGCTGGTCGATTCGATCAAGCATCTGCTGGCTCAAACAGCTGCAAAGCCGATTATATGGCGTCCTCCGGATTAGGAGGGCGTTTTTTTTAATATATAAGAATTTATAAGTTTTCACTTATAAATGTGCTTATATATCTCCGCGAAACGATAGCTTTTGCCACTGAGGACGGCGACAGCCGTTTACGCTTGTTGCAGCGCGAAGGTTGCAGCTTGACTCCGGATATTACGAGGACTCGTCGCCTTATACAAATAGAAGCAGTGAGAGGGGAACAAAACATCATGAATCCGAAAAAAGCAGGGAAAATGTCATGGAGGCTGACAGCCGCTATGCTCGTCTTCGTCATGGCGCTGGCAGGCTGCGGTGCAAACAATACCGCGCCGGCAGCGACTGAGCAGCCGCAAGAGCAAGAGGGAGCAGCGGATAAGCCGCTTGAGAAGGTACAGGTCGTATTGGACTGGACGCCGAACACAAACCATACCGGGCTGTATGTCGCTAGAGATAAAGGCTTTTTCAAGGAGCAAGGACTGGACGTAGAAATTATTCAACCGGGTCAAAGCGGGGCTGATCAAATGGTCGCTTCGGGCAACGTGCAATTCGGCGTAAGCTACCAAGAGTCGATTACGCTGGCGCGTATCTCAGGGGTTCCGTTAGTATCGATCGCGGCCGTTATCCAGCATAACACCTCAGGCTTTGCGTCGCCGCTAGCCAAAGGAATCGATTCGCCGGAGAAATTCGAAGGCAAAACCTACGGCGGCTGGGGAGCTCCCGTTGAGGAGGCGGTTATACAATCGCTTATGCAGGAAAAGGGCGCAGACGTTAGCAAGGTGAACATGATCAGCATCGGCGACAGCGACTTTTTCACGGCGGTAAAACGCGACATTGATTTTGCATGGATCTATTATGCGTGGACAGGCGTGGAGGCTGAGCTTCGCGGCGAGAAAATCAACATGCTTTATCTGACGGATTACAGCGACAAGCTGGATTATTATACGCCAGTTCTTGCTACGAGCGAGGCGATGATCAAGGACAAGCCGGAGATCGTTAAAGCATTCACGGCTGCTGCGGCAAAAGGCTACCAATACGCGATCGACAACCCGGACGATGCAGCGGAGATTTTGATCAAAGCAGAACCGGATCTGAACGCAGAACTTGTGCGCGCAAGCCAAAAATGGCTGAGTCCAAAATACAAGGATGATGCGCCGCGCTGGGGTGAGCAGAAGCTGAGCGTTTGGGAGAATTACGCAAGCTGGATGTTCGAGCACAAGCTGCTGGAGAAAGAACTTGAAGCGGACAAAGCATTTACGAATGAGTTTTTGCCGGAATAATAGCTAAATGCAATATGGGAAGGCGGTATCGACCGCTGACTTTGACAACGATGAGAGAGAGGGAATACAAATGGCAAACGCATTAGTAAGCATTCAAATTTTACCGACAACGCCAGGCGGCGAGAGCGTCATTCCTTATGTAGACAAGGCAATCGAAATCATTAAGGCAGCGGGAGTGCCGTACCGCGTTGCACCGCTCGAAACCACGATGGAAGGCGAGCTTAGCCATTTGCTTGGCGTGGTGCAGTCGATGAGCGAGGCCATGACAGAGATGGGCTGTCCATCCGTTATTTCGCAAATTAAAATTTATTATAATCCGGCAAACGGCGCTTCAATGGGCAGGCTGCTGGAGAAATATCCAGATGGGCAATAAGAGAAGCTTCTGGACGAAAATATGGCCGCCTGCCGTACTGCTTATCGTATTGCTCTCTGGCTGGCAGGCTGCGGCATGGCTTGAATTATTTGATCAATGGCTGATCCCATCGCCGATTTCTATCATAGAAGAAACGATTGAAATTTGGCCGCGGTTAATGGAACATACAGAAGCAACGGTGCGGCTTACGCTGCTCGGCTTCGCGGGAGGATCGGCGGTGGGCTTCGTGCTCGCCGCTTTGCTGCATTTAATTCCCGGCGTACGAACGGCGGTATATCCGCTGCTTGTCCTGTCGCAAAATATTCCCATTATCGCGATTGCGCCTATTTTGACGATGCTCCTTGGCTATGGATTGCTGCCGAAGGCACTGCTTGTCATCATGGTTTGCTTCTTCCCGATTACGGTGGCTATGCTGAGCGGACTCATGAATACCGATGCGCAGCTTCGCAATTATTTGCAAATGATCGGCATTCGCAAGCTGCAGCTGTTTTGGCGGCTGGAGCTTCCGCATGCGATCGTTCATTTATTTTCCGGCTTAAGAATTGCTGCCTCTTATAGCGTACTGAGCGCGATTGTAGCTGAATGGCTTGGCACAAACAAAGGTCTTGGGGCATTTATGCTCATCTCGTCCAAAGGCTTTATGCCGGACCGGGTGTTTGCGGCTGTTTTTATTATCGTCGGACTCAGCTTAACGCTGTTTGGTCTAGTGACACTGGCAGAGCGCCTCATCATTCGTTGGCGCCCTGAGAAAGAGGTGAGGTAGCGGATGGGTTTCACAGAAGGAAAGCATTCGGCTACGCTGCAGGTGCAGAACATCCGGAAGAAGTATGGCAAGGGAGCGTCAAGCAAAGAGGTGCTTGCTGGTTTGTCCTTTGCTGTAGCGGATGGAGAATTCGTATCCATTGTGGGACCATCCGGCAGCGGGAAAACGACGTTGTTCCAAGTCATTGGCGGCTTGGAGCAGCCGTCGGAAGGCGAAATTTGGATCAATGGGAAGCATACGACCGGTGAGCGCGGACATATCTCTTATATGCCGCAGCAGTCGTCGCTGCTGCCATGGGAGACCGTTGCAGGCAATATCGAGCTATCACTGAAGATTTCGGGCGTTGACCGCAAGACGGCGAAGCTTAAGACGAAAGAGTGGCTGGAGCGAATCGGTTTGGATGAATATGCGAATGATTATCCGCATGTGCTCTCCGGCGGCATGCAGCAGCGAGTTTCCTTTCTGCGCGCGCTGCTTGCACCGCAGCGTTTGATGCTGCTGGATGAGCCGTTTGGCGCTTTGGACGCTTTAACCCGGATGCAAATGCAGCAGTGGCTCATGTCAATATGGGAGCAGAACCGGAGGTCGGTGCTGCTCGTCACACATAGCATAGAGGAAGCCTTGTTTCTGTCGGATCGGATCATTGTGCTATCTGCGTCTCCGGCGGAGGTACTGGAAGAATTTCAGGTTCCCTTCGAGCGACCGCGCCATGAGGCTTTATGGACGGATCCGCGGTTCAATGCGCTGAAGCAGCGCATTTATGAGCTCCTTAAGGTCGGCACAAGGGAAGGGAGCGGATAATGGTGAACGATTTGGATAGAAAACAGAAGACTGCGGAGTCAAATTTGCTAACCGACGGATGCATTGACGCACATATCCATGTGGATCTGTATGCGGAGGAGAAGCGAGCAGCATTGCTTGAGCATGCCTTTGCAGAAGGTGTTGCAGCGGTGGTTGCGGTCTCGATGCATCTGGCATCGTCAAAAATAAATCGGGAAATCGCCGATCGTTACGCTGGACGCGTACATCCGGCATATGGCTTCCATCCCGAGCAGCCAATACCTTCCGGCGCGGAAGTAGATGAACTGTTCGCTTGGATTCGTATGCGCCATGCCGAGGGTGAACAGTTCGCGATTGGGGAGGTAGGACTTCCCTATTATACACGGTCGGAGGCAGAGGCGGCCCGGGAAGGTATAGCCTTTGACGAAAAGCCGTATTTGGAGCTTCTTGAGCGGTTCGCCGCGTTAGCTGCAGAGCTGGATCGACCGATTATTCTACATGCTGTGTATGAGGATGCTGAAAAGGCTTGTGATATTTTAGAGAAACACGGCGTTCGTAAAGCGCATTTCCATTGGTTCAAGGGCAGTGCGGACGTTATTAGCCGAATGGCTGCAAGCGGCTATATGGTGTCTGTAACGCCAGATGTTGCTTACGAGGAAGAAATCCAGCGGCTTGTAGTGCAGTATCCTATCGAGCAGCTGATGGTCGAAACAGATGGGCCTTGGCCCTTCGAAGGGCCGTATGAGGGGCATCAGACAAAGCCGCAAATGGCAGCAGACGCAGCGACGCATATTGCGCGCATTAAGCAGCTGCCTGCTCCGCAGGTTACGGAACTTTTGCTTGCGAATACTCGCCGATTTTACGGTATTTAATAAGGGTTGCCGAGCGTCGCTTCGTTAGAGGAATTCTCTAGCGGGGCTTTTTTTTGCTTTGCAGTTGATTCCATTCGAAGCAGGAAATTTTTGTATGACAGCGAATCCTTTAACAAAATGATTTTGTAACCATTATTAAAAGATACCTATCATCTAACGAGATACGTGTGATGAAATAAGGGGAATGACGGAGGTCAATGACAAATGATTAATGAGGTTTTTACGGCAGCCAGTAAGGGAGATACGACAAAATTAAAGGGGCTTCTAGAAATGAATCCTTTGTTCTCCAATATGGAGAATGACGATGGGATGACACCTTTAGGTTATGCGGCGCATTACGGTCAAACCAATGCCGTTCAGCTGCTGCTCGAGCATGGCGCCGATGTTAATGCTTTATCCCATTCCAAAATAAGCTATATCCCATCTAATACGGCCTTGCATGCGGCTATCGCCGGAGAAAGGGAAATGGAGGTCATAAAAATGCTGCTCGCGCATGATGCGAAGACGGACATTTTGGACAGCAATGGCCATACCAGCTTGCATTCAGCAGCATTCCATGATGACCAAATTGAATTAATCGATTTGTTGATCGAGCATGGAGCAGACATCCAGGCGAAGGCCGAAGGCGGGATAACGGCATTAACCTTGGCAGAAGAAAAAGGCAATTCCAAAGTGGCCGCCCGTCTAATAGAAAAAGGAGCCATTGAATAAACGCAGTGAAAGCAAAGTTTGCAATCGAATGTTTTGATGCAGCGGCAGTCTGGGGCTTTTTTAATCCGTCCTGGCTGCCGCTGCATTTATTTTCGTATCAAAATTAAGAAACGGAAATGCAGGAACCCGCTTTTTCGTACCCTAATGTCCATTGCCATTTGCTAGCCTGCTGCATACAAAGATATGGACAGGGTGCGATCACAAGCTGCGGCAAGCGGCAGAAGGGAGTGAGACAATGGCAAATCTGACTAGGAATCAATTTTTTGCAGTTCTGGCCCCTACAGTCATAAGGATTAGGCGTGAGGGGTCAATGATGTTTCCATCCGTCCGTTTGGCGCAAAATTTGCTTGAAACCGGCGGCGTTATTCATTCGTGGTACAATTTAGGCGGCATCAAGGTGGGCAGCGGACAAACAAATGCGTACTGGCAGGGAGAAGCAGTCGTGAAGGGGACATGGGAGGTTTTCGACGGGCGAAGCGAAAATACCCGGGCCGCATTCCGCGCCTACAAGAGCGTTTATCATTTTTACAAAGATTTGGATTTATTACTGGCAACCCCTCGCTATGAACGGGTTCGGAAGGCTTTGACGCCAGAGCGGCAAGCTGACATGCTCTTTGCATGCGGCTATGCGACAGATCCAGCTTATCCCGTTAAATTAAAAGCGATTATTAACCAGTATGGTTTAAAGAGATATGACGCCTTAGGCAGCAAACAATTCCCTCTGCCGGAGAAGCTGAAGGGTGCAGAGCAAATTGTTGTATTGCACCAAGGACTGGTAATTTCGGATGGCTATCTGCTTGGCGGAGTGACCTGGGTGCCAGCAAGACTTCTGGGAGAAGCACTCGGCGCAGAGATTGATTGGACGGGAATGCAGGTAACCGTCAACCAGAGGGCGCTGGAGTCCATTTTGTCCGAAGCAACGGGGTATGTACCCATTCGGGCATTGGCGGCAGAACTGGGGCTTACGGCGAGCTGGGACCCCTTAGCTAGAATCATATTGCTGGGGTAGGGAACGGACCAAAAGGAGTAGGTGAAACCGACAATCGACTAACTCGAGTGCCGGTTTCATTGCTGTGCTTAAATGGAAAGGTCATTTACCTTTTCGGGATGCGGCCCAAAAGGCGAGAATGATGAGGGGAATCAGGATGTACCACGGAATGGTAATGGTGCCTCCTACAATAAATGCCAGAGCCATCACGATGATGACGCCGAGAATAATGTACAAACAGCCTCTACCGAATGTTTCCATACTCAATCGCCTCCTAAAGCTTAGGCTTTGCCATGCAATGCCTTCTTCGCAAGCATCCACTTCCTGAAAGTATATTCGATAATAACGTTTTTATGGGTTGTATGGTTCCAAATAAAATGGAGTAATTAGCAGGACAGGGGAAATAAGCTTTACGGCGGGGATAGGTAAACCTGAAGAAAAGTAATTCTAGTAACGGAGACAAAAAAATGGCCCGCATCGCTGCGGGCCTGTGTCCTAGATCTATATATCAACAGTGGGGTTGATGTCTTTAAGTATAAATAAGGAACCTTAACTTGACCTTAAAAATCTTTGTCGGAATATTGAAATGATAAAATCAAATGATCAATTTTTTGATGAGATGATTTCATCGCTATCGTTCGGTATAGATTTGATGCGGCGGAGAAACAATAATCCGGAACGAAAAACTACACAATTAAGGGGACGAGTAAATGAAAAAGTTTTGGTCGATTTTCTGTTTAGCAGCATGCTTGACTTTTGTGCTTGCGGTACCTGCATTCGCTGATAATTCGAAGACAGGAACGATGGAGAACTACAACAATAGAGGTATGAGCAACACGGTCCCGGATACCGGCATGCGCTCTGATATCGAAAGAGGAGTAGAAAGAGGAGTCGATAAAGCGGCCCGTGCTTTGGACGTAGATGACCGTAACGATATGAATGCTAACAATTACAGAACAACTGCAGTGGATGACGATAATGGTATGGATTGGGGCTGGCTCGGTTTATTGGGTCTGATCGGATTAGCCGGTTTAAGAAACCGCCGTCAGGAGCGCACGTAATTGGTTATCTGAAATTACAAAAACCCTGCCAGTTCTGGCAGGGTTTTTGATTGGTCAATGAGGCTTATCAGATACATATCTTCCTTGTTCGGGTACTGCGATCTCTTTGAATTTCTGTGTTAACAAATCCAGGTTTGCTTTCAGGAACTCGCCGAACATCGGCTCTCCGTGCCCTGTAATCGCTAAATAAGGGTTCAGTGCAGCGAGCTTCTTTACAGATTTCTCGGCCTTAACCCAATCGGTCGTGAAGTACTTTGGCGGGCCGCTTATTTCCTGCTCTTGCGTCATGACTTTATAGAGCGATTCTTGCTTCACGGTTACAAAAGCATCACCGGCAATCAAAGTGCCGTCATCTTGGCGAAACAGAGAGATATGGCCTGGTGTATGGCCCGGCGTATGAATGTATTTCCAGTCCGGCAGCCCAGGAACGCTTCCATCCTCAGGCAGAGGGCGTACACGGTCGTCGAGATCGATTCCGTCATGCGGAAAGTAGGGGGACATCTCTGATATGAGTCCGCCGTGAACCGTAGGATCAGCCGGCGGATAGTCGGACTTGCCAGTTAAATATGGCAGCTCCAGCTTGTGTGCGTAAACGGGAACATTCCAATGTTCAATCAGCTCAATGACGGCACCGACATGATCAAAATGTCCGTGGGTCAAAATAATCGATTTAGGCGCAAAATCGAAACGCTCCTCCGCTTCTTTTATAATCTTTTTCGCAGATCTGGGCATTCCTGCATCAACCAAAACCCAGCCTCCGTGTTGATCCTTTGGATCACCGATGAAACACACATTTACGATTTGGATAGGGAAGCAATAGATATCAGGCCGATATGCAAGTCCCTCACCGCTTGCAAAGGTCGTAATAGGGATAAAAGTATCCTCAAACGAGCTCTCCAACGTAAACCGCCTCCTTTGTATGACATACCTCTATAAACTGTCCTAATGTTGGGAGGTTATTCTAATCACTGTATCGTTTCTGTTCGTAAGCTTTGAGGTTAAGAATGAAGGGTAAGCAAATGGTACAAATTAAAGAGTATTATTCCTAGGAGGAGATCAACAAAATGAAACCGAACGGCATGCCGAAATTTCCTGAGTCTTATTGGACTGATTCAACGAGTCAGCTTGCATCCTATCCCTCACTCGAGCAAAATATTGAAGCGGATGTTACGGTTGTCGGAGGCGGGATTTCCGGCATTACAACGGCTTTTTTGCTTGCTCAGGAAGGATTTAAAGTTGTACTTCTTGAAGCGGGCAAGCTTCTGGGCGGTACAACGGCACATACGACGGCCAAAATAACAGCGCAACATGATCTGATCTATGACGGGCTTATTCAAAGTGAAGGAGAAGAGAAAGCATCATTGTATTACAAAGCGAACAACGAAGCTCTGCAATTTATGAAGCAAACGATAGAAAAGCACAAAATAGAATGCGGTTTTTCAATACAAGATGCTTATGTTTATACAAATTCAAATGATTACATAAAAAAGCTTGAGAAGGAGATGTCTGCGTATACGGCGCTTGGCATTCCCGGAGCCTACGCCGATAAAATCCCCTTGCAAGTACCCGCTAAAGCAGCGGTCATTATGCAGCATCAAGCACAGTTTCATCCATTGCAGTATTTGTCTGCCCTTGTAGAGAAGTTCATAGATGCAGGGGGAGCTATTTACGAGAACACAACGGCGGTTGATGTAGAGAAAGGCGCCTTGCCGGAGGTCATTACAAATAAGGGTCATCGGGTAAAATGTGAGCATGTTGTTTCCTGTACCCACTTTCCGTTCTATGACGGCCTCGGCTTTTATTTCGCAAGAATGCATGCGGACCGCTCATACGTCCTTGGCATTCGTATTGCGGATGAGTTTGCGGAAGGGATGTATTTAAGCGCCGAGGATCCTAAACGCTCCTTTCGTTATGCAGAAACGGCGGAGCATGGCAAATTGCTGCTTATCGGAGGCCAAAGCCATAAGACCGGTCAGGGGATTTGTACGATCAATCATTATGAAGAGCTGCAGAGATGTGCTGAAGGGCATTTTCAAGTGCAAGAAATCGCCTATCGCTGGTCTGCTCAGGATTTGGTCACCGGCGACAAAATACCGTATATCGGTCGTATCACTTCTTCTTCCCCTAATGTGTACATAGCTACCGGCTATCGAAAATGGGGGATGACGAACGGTACGGCGGCTGCTCTGCTCATTAAAGATTTAATTATGGAGAAGGAAAATGCATTCGAAAACCTCTATGCGCCATCACGCTCCGTCTCCTTTGGGACGATTAAGAACTTTATCGTAGAAAACGCGGATGTAGCGAAGCATCTTATCGCAGGCAAGCTTGAAATGGTTCATAAGCGTCCTGAGGATTTGGCGCCGGATGAAGGTAGCGTTGTTAAGCTTCATGGCAAACGTGCGGGAGCATATAAGGATGAAGAGGGTAAACTGTTTCTGGTCGATACGACTTGTACGCATATGGGCTGCGAGGTTGAATGGAATAACGGGGACCGGACTTGGGATTGTCCATGCCATGGTTCTAGATTTGCAATTAACGGCGATGTCATTGAGGGTCCTGCGGAAGAACCGCTGAAGTTATTGCAGATGTAAATATGGTTTTAAGTGAGATCCTGTATAAAAAAAAGTCACCCCAAGCTCTAGTCTGACAAGCATGGGGTGACCTTTTATGTTTAATCGGTTCTGATTTAGAAACACTGTCACTGATTACATAAGCTATTTCACGAATGAGTTAACTGCAAGCAACGCCATCTTTATCACGATCTAATTTATCGCTGTAGCCGGGTTCTCCCTTATGTAAAGGAGCTGCGCCCGCTTCTTTTGCGGCTGTACAATTGGCATAATAAACCTCTTCTTTATCCGCCGGAATCTGTTGAATTTCACCGTTAACTACGAATAAAACCCGTGTGCCGTCCTTTAAATCTGCCAATTGATTTCCAATCCATGAGCCAGCCCCGCGATTATCCTTTGGCGTCACGTAAGCAATATCCGAGCCTTCACCACCTTCTTTGCACATAGCCATCGGCCATTCATCCCGATCAAAACCTTTCTTTAGCGGAATACCGTTTAAAGAAGCATCCCGGTTGGATTCAGCGCCATTTCTATCGATGGTGCAGACAGCCGAAGCTCCCGCTTTAATCGCCGCAGCGATATGCGCCATCGTCTCGGGGTAGCGGTCGGTCGGTAAAAGGATGGTTTCATCATAGTCCGTTTCCGATATGGTACTCTTTGGAGCAGTAGTGGCTAATAAATCGCCGCAGCCGGAGAGGATTACTGTCAAAATAAGAATTGCGGCTAAGTATGATTTCATGATGTATCTCCATTCCAGTATTTGAAATCATCATACTACACTCTAGAAAGCACCGAAAAGGGGAAAACGAAAAAGGCCCACAAACGGGGCCCTTTACGTAAACATTAAATCAATTTATATTAGTAGCCGAAAACACCGCAGCTACAAGCGATAATGACCAACAAAATGAAAAGGACCAGGATTGTACCCGTGTTTGTGAAAACACCGCCAACATGACCAGACATTGTTCATTGCACCTCCTTATATGTTGAGTAAGCTAAACGCTTATTTTTAGTAACCTTTACCATAGCCGCCAAAAATTCCGCAGCTGCATGCGATGATCACCAATAAGATGAAAAGGACCAGAATGGTTCCAGTATTCGTAAATGCACCACCAACGTATCCGGACATTGTTCATTACACCTCCTTACGTCTTGAGTACAATGTAGATTATGTTGGGATAAAGGATTCTGATTGGGTGTTTGTTACCACGACAGTTTATCCGTGTCATCAGCCTATTAGGATTGGAAGCCATTAGGTTTGGAAGAATGGCTAAGGCGGAAATAATGATGGGGCGCTTTGAGGGGAATGGGACAGAAAACCAGAGCCTAGGAAAGTGTTCAGAAAACATTGAATTGCTATCACCATATGTAAGAGCGCCTTAAGGATCAGGCTCTCCGTAAAAATTAGCAAGAATGTTTGAATTTACGACGTTTCTTCACGATCACGACAACAACAACAACAACGACAACAACTGATTTTTTGTGCTTGCGGCTCTTTTGAATCATTCATATCGTCTCCTCTCTTAGAAGATAATCTACTATATTCGAAAAATACTAGATTGGATTGGACAAGTGTAAATGAGACGTAAATTTGTGTGTATATATGAGAAGGAGTACGATACGCGATTAGAAAGGACGTAATGGGTCACTCTTTTGAAAACCAAAGATTTAGTGCATGCATTAATAGGAGAGGTAATTGAATGGAATTTTCCGGAAATACGAAGAAAAGAAACTTAAAACTAAAGAAGCTGCAAATTGAAAAAGATGTTGTAAGGTTACGTGAAAAAAGATGCAAATTAGTAGTGGTTGTTGAACAATTAGAAGAATCCGAAAAGCGCCGCGGGCCGCGCGGACTGACAAACAGTATGGAGTGAAAAACGAACAAACACCCCCATGTTATAACTGGGGGTGTTTGTGTATTGAATTCAATGGTTAAGCACGATCGCGTTCACGATTGCGATTTCTCGCTCCTGCTAAACCGAACAGACCCAAAAGACCAAGCCATCCCCAATCAAAACCATCATCATCAGTTGCTGCAGTTGTTCTGTAATTGTTTGCGTTCACCGTTGTTCCGTTATGGGAACGATCTGCGGATGCAGGTATAGCTGTGTACATAATTAAACATGCGATGAAACTAATCATTAATATTACTTTCTTCATAGATGCATGCTCCATTCGAATTTAGATTGAAATCAAGCTTATTTTTAGTCACAGAGCATCATTTTATACTCAAGTCTTAAACTCATAGGTATATCTGTTATCTGATTTTCGAATCACTTGAAAAACCATCTCGCAATGTAGGCGACCAATGACAAAACAACGCTAATTACTATGATCACCAGGTAATCGCCCAAGGTTGATATACCTTCCTAGCCCCGCCCAAATCAACCCAATAACAACTAACACAGTACCGACTATTATAAGGAACTTTGGAACGGTGTTCATTTATCCGTCTCCTATTTGGTACTATTCATGAAAATATTATAGGCATAATTTTTTGAAAATAATTTTGGAGTATCTCATGAAATAAATAAAAGTTAATCTTATATTTAACTTTAATTTGGGCGACAAGTGGGCGATAACCTATGAGTAGTTTGTAAATGATATTCTAACTCCATTGATATACATGGCTGTAAACAAAAAATCGGGCACCCCTTGCGGGGTGCCCTTTTCATGGGAGAGGAAAGTCTATCCTTTAGGTACAGAACGTAATTCCGCGGCATTACTGGATTTTTTCAGCTCATCAACATGCTACATATAGCCGGAAATGGGCGTCTTTTGAGAATTTGGGCGACAATTGGGCGACAAAATAAAAAGTATTAATTATTATAAAGGATGGAAAGCTGACAAATAGACGATAGAGGGGGGCTAATGAGATCTCAAAAAAATGCGCCTCTAGAGCAGTTCACTAAGCCACTTTAGAGGAGCAGAAATAAAGGTTATGTACGTATAGTACACAATTAGTGCGCACAGTGCCAGTTAGAAAATATTAAGGTAGATTAGAATATATTCATCGGTTTCACCCCCTTTTATTTTTCCGGAGGCACGAAGACTGCGTGGCTTCCAACAGTAAGATCTCTAAAGATCACACAATCCGTATGAAACGATTGGAATATATGATTTTGTTACTTTTGAAAAGCAGAATGATTTGATGTACTAAGAACGGGAACGTAGTTGGAAAGCTGATAAAGAGCAGATTATTGGCGAACATTTAGTCTGGATAAACACTTTAGCCGTTCGAGACAAACAAAGGTTTGATCGTGAAATTCAAAAAATCATTGATAGTACTTACGATGTAACAAATTATGTTTGAGCGTAACAAAATGAATATCTGATACAACTCAAACTAATCATTTAACGATATTTCTAATCTGAAGCTCGTTTATAAAATGATCAAGTTGAACTTTAGTTGATTCTACACGAGGGGCATGACGACTATTGTTTTGAGTATAGTAGTCCTTTTCTAAAGATTCTAAAGCAAGCCCGGCTGCTAGTGCGCCTATCCCGTCACCTAACGCGGTAATTGATGCGCCGATAAATGCCAGCTTGGCAATTTCAATATCTCGTAAGTCTTTATTGTTCTCCATAAGCCGTACCCTCCCGAATCATATATTTCAATATATGTACATTTACCCAATTCGGTGAGAGCGTTGTTGATTAGTAAGTGGAGTTTGCCTGGACGAGTTGGAGATCTTTGATTCATTTTTAATTCGGGCTACAAACGGGCGACAATCTAATCAATGATTATGAAGAGAAACCTGAAATCCCTTGCTACATAAGGCTTTAAACAAAAAAATCGGGCACCCCTTGCGGGGTGCCCTTTTCATGGGAGAGGAGAACGAATCGTTATGGTAAAGTGATGAATGCCGCGTTATTGCTGGGAATTCTCTGCTGTATTTCATGTGTAAAAGGGCTCGAAATAGCATGATATTGAAAATTTGAACGACAATCGAACGACAACTGTCGTTCATTCAATCTTTCATATCGTCGAATACGGACGCTGCAGCTTGATCAACGGATTCAAATATATGTCCATAAATCTCAAGCATCTTTATGTTCGAATGCCCGACTCGCTTAGCAATCGCTTCTGAGTGAACTTTCTTATAGATCATCCAAGATACTGAGGTATGACGTAGATCATGAAGCCTGATCGGTTTTAATTTATGACGGCGGTGAAAATCAATCCACCAATCAGTAAATGTCTGAGGGTCGTATGGTTTGCCGTCAGGGTGGCAGAATATGAATGAATGATTTCCGTCTGCCCATAGCTCAGTAGACTGCAGGAGCGTGAAAAAATCTTCTGAGCCAACTGGCTTATCTAATAATTCAGCCAGCTCTGATTCGCGCTCTGCACGAAGTGAGCGCAACTCGCTTAAAACAGTTTCCGAAAGTGCAATTCTTCTTGTTTTGTTATTTTTCGGAGCTTTTATTACAGGCAATCCGTCGCTAAGTTTTGGGACTGATTGAGAAATAACCAGATGCCCCGTGATAGTATCTACCTTGTTCCACTCGAGTCCAGCGATCTCGCCGCGGCGCATGCCAGTGGTAACCGCTAAGGTGACATAGGTGCGTAATTGTAAGGATTCGGTCTCTAAAGCAGTGAAAAGTTGTTTAATTTCTTTCTCATCGTATATTTCCATTTCCTTGATATCGTCTTCCTTAGGCTTCTTTACGCCGGTCATAGGATCCTCCACGAGTACTTTCCATTCAACTGCTTTTGAAAATATACTCTTGAGTACCCTATAATTGTATACGATTGTCGCTGATTTCAATGGACCTTTTCCATCCAGCCTTGCATTAGGACCTCTGAGCGTTTCTAAAAATTTGAGGATATGGATTGTCTTTATCTGATCCATGGTCATATGTCCAAAATAAGGTGTAATCCTTGTTTTAGAATGGAATTTATAATTGTCTTTTGTTTTTTCCTCGAGATGAACATTAACAAAGCTGCTTTCCCAGTCATTTAAAAATTCGCTAAGCTTCAGCTTTCCAGGCTTTCTATAAGACCCGGATAATGCCTGGACCTTAAAGTGAGCCAATTCCGTATCTAAATAATCTTGCAGCCGTTTTGGAGCTCGCAGGAGGGTAGGGTCAGTCACTTTAATTGTTTTGAATTCTCTAATTTTACTTCCGTTTGCGTTTACCCCAATATCCACTGTAAAAGTCCAAGAATTTTCACCGCGCTTACGCATATTAGCCATTCTGATTCCCTCCCGAAAACATCGATGTAGGCCACAGGATATAAAAAATAAAATGAGTTTTCAATTTTAGACATAAAAAAAGGCCATTAGCCCAGATCAAACAAGTCAGCTCCGCAGTTAACACACTGTAAAGGGACGATTTCACTAAATCCAACCCAATATGCGTGTCCACAAACGAAACATTCAATTTCATTGTATTCATTCATAACTGCAACTTCATTAAATGATAATGATTCAATGAACATATCCAAATCTCTTTTTTCTTCATCACTCATATGGAGTTCTTTAATTGGATCCAATGAATCATCTCTAGCCCACTGGGCAACATCAAACAATAAACGTTTACGCACGGAATCAGAGATATTTTTAATTCTCTTTTGTGCGGCAGTAAAATTGACATTACATTTCTGAGCAAGAAGGTCCGGATCGAGATCATTGATATGTGTGAAAATATAATCAGGCATAAGTAGTTTTGATGCAAACCAATGTGCCTCAACCTCTAAAATTGCTTCATATGACTCATCTACATTATGCCAGTTGAAATGTCCATGTAATAAGATATGCCCGATCTCATGCGCTGTAGTAAATCTCTGGCGGTATTGTATTGTAATCGGAGAATATTTTTGAATATTTATATCTGTTGCAATATAAATTACATATTCTTTTTTTTCTCCTCGATTTATCTTAGCGGTATACCCATCGGGTCCGTGCAGTTCGTCGAATTCAACCTTCCAACCATATAAATCGACTAATTCCTTGAGAGGAATAGGGATTGTGGGATAGCCCATATTCCGCAAAACTTCGTCAGCAATCTTGTTTGCTCGCTTAAAGTTCGGACGATGCATTGCGGATGTTATGTGCAGGTTTTTCAATCCTTATCCTCATCATCAAACATTTCTTTAGCTTTCTTTGCGAGCTCCATCATCTTTTGAAAAGCTTTCGGGGATAATTCTTTTTTTGAACGAGCAATAAATTGGACGTCAGGATCATACAGGATTTGTTCTTCTGCAATCAGTTCATCACTTGGTGATAACCCAGCAAGCAGCAAAAGTTCGTTTTTATCAGCACCTTTGAGAGCATCAGCGAGAGCAATTATAGTCTCACGAGAACCGTTAAAACGATTTTTTTCTATTGAGTTAATAAAAGAAAAGCTGACTCCAGATCTCTCAGCTAATCCACGAAGAGACAGATTGTTTTTTAATCGCAATTCATTTATTTTCTTGCCTAGTGCAATAGTATCCTTCATATTTTCACCACCTACAATCATTTTAAATGTTTAGTATTACACAACACAACAATACAACAATATTATGTTCTTGATTACAACACATATGTATTGACTTGCAAAACAATATGGTGTATTGTTTGTATATAAATTCAATACATGGTGGTGATAACTATTAGTGAAATCATAATTGGTAATCGAATTGGAGAGATACGTCGCATAAAAAAGGTGACACAACAAGAACTCGCTAATGGCATCGGAATGCAGAGAACTTCTCTATCACAAATAGAGAACGGAATTTATGCTCCGAGCACAGAGACAATGATGAAAATATCAGACTTCTTCGATCTCCCTATTGGTGAAATTTTTTTTAATCCAAGTGTGTTGAACCACAATACACGCAGGGAGGTTGTCTGATTGAGAACACCTGATGATTCCTTTGATATGATTGCTGCTGGTTCGGAGTTCCAACCTCCAATCAGCAACAATCGAGCATCCCAGTTGAATAAAATAGTTAACGAAATTTTTTATCACACAACAGTCGCTCATAATTGTTCAGGACTTGAGTTGAAGCTTGTTGCAAACCATTTTAAGACTCTTGCTGACAATCTAACTATTAATTCGTGAGGTGAGAATATGAAACGTCAAACTCTTAACGTGCAAGAAGCTGCTGACTTCATTGGCGTATCCTCCTGGTTAATCTATGACATGGTTCGTTTAAGACAAATACCGGCTATACGAATTCGCACTCGCATATTCTTCCGGAAAGAAACACTTATGCAATGGATGTCTGACAAAGAATCAGCAGCATTGGAAAATGAGACTGCAGTATGATCCATTTCCTTAAAAAATAGCCCGACATCGGAATATCTGATGCCGGGCAAGATGAGGGGAACGTTGGTAAACGGCAGCATAGTTAATCGAGAATGGTATACGCCAATTGTACAACGAATCATTTCCCTCACCTATTTCAATTTGAAATAAATGGAGGGTGGTAACGTGAAATTAGGATCAATTTTGAAAGCATGTCGCGAAAGGAAGGGCTACACACAAGCAGAAATGGCTGATTTACTGGATTATTCACAAGGGAGTATTTCCCAAATTGAAAAGGACCGTAAGTCCCCAGACATACATATTCTTTTACAATGGGCAGAAATCACAAATTCACGTGAAGTCATTGTCGCTTACATTTATGGTTTGGATGGTGTATCGCTAATTAAAAATATTCTTCAGGATCCAGTTGTAGCTTAAGAAAATTAATTTATACAGGAGGTTGGAGTTTGTGACACTCGAGGCAATGGCACGGATCTGGTTCAACAAGAGTCCAATGCAGCATGGGGTAATCGTGAAGAACTTAGTTAAGAAGTCTAGAAATGAAAAATGATCACTACGGATTAGGGCCCGAAGTGATCATTCAAGTAAAAACTATCTATCGACATTATATCACATAATTCGTGTTAGGAAAAGGATGATCTCTAGTGGAAAGACTCATGAATAAACGACTTGAAATCATTCTCGGACGAGAGCTCGATCCGGAGGAGCAGCGACATATCGAATGGCTGCAGGGCTGGGATTACGATACACGCATTGCTGCGGAAACTCTATTCATATCTCTGTATAGAGCTGGACAAATGGATGTTATGAATGCGATGAAAGTGATTATTTCAAAGAAGGAAAGTGAAACGACGATATAGGCGATTGCCTTTATCGTCGGGTGTCCTGAGCGTCAGCTGGGGGCCTCCGACGATGCAGGGTAAGCAGGCATCATTGCACATTGAAAACAGAATAGATTCACCCAGGTAAATCAGCAAATCTGAGGATGGAGGGGACGACCAATGCGTTTCAAATGGTTAAGTAAGTCCTCGGAGCAAGCGGCAGTGTGCATGGCATACGCCCGCATGTGTTTCAAGGGGCTCAGCGTTGACGATGCGGTCCGCCAGACGTTAGCGAATGGTAAGCACTGCCGCAATGCTGATTTAGTTACAGATGAGCGCTTCAGGCGTTTATGTAAAGCTGTTTTAATCAAGGCTGATGAAGGCAGGAAGCGGCAGATCGCTGCTTCTCGTTGAATCTATTAATGCGGAGTAGGAGGTCGTCCGATGGCGAATCCGCAAGCAGGAAACGGTTTTTTGAGAATAGCCAATGAGATATGGAATGAGGTCATCCGCCGCGATTTTTCGAAGCGTCAGAAGGACATCATTCTTTTCATTTGGCGACTATCATACGGCTGTAAGAAGAAATCAGCCTATATACCGCAGCTGAAGGATTTCGAATTATGTGGCGTAGGCCAGACGAATGTGACTAAGGAGATTCATTATTTGGTCTCTTGCAAAGTCATAAATTGGGACAAAGTCGGGAGCGTTTTCACCGTTAATAAGGACTATGAGCGGTGGCAGATCAGTCCGGTTAAAGGCTGGAACGAGAAAAGATTCAAGCAATTAATTCATGAAAATCTCGACAAAAACGGTTATCAAAACGATAAGTCAGATTCTGAATTATTTGGTCCCAAAATTGTAGTCACTTATCAAAACAATAAGTTAAGACTTATTAAAACAATAAGTTTCCGCTTATTAAAACGAGAAGTCGGAAGAGGCTCAAACCCTTATGGCTCTAAGGCAAAACGGCTGTCTAAAGATAGTATTAAAGACAGTATTAAAGATATTAAAGATTATCAAGAAGAAGAAGAACCACAAACCGCGCTAGATGCTTACAGATTTTCATTCAATAAATTCATGTACACCGGGTTCATTCAGGGATATGTATCCGAGCTTCTTAAAAGAGGATATCCTGATTCATTCGTTCGTGAGGTTTTCCTAGATATGGGTGCCCGTGGAATTGGGCCAGATGAGAGATACATGCGGAAKCTCGCTGAGGATTGGATCCTTAAAGGGATCAGCAGCCGGCAGCAAGCAAATCAAAATAAAGTCACACCTTTCATACCTAAGGCGAATACGTCCATTGGGGTAGGAGAGCAGCCAGCCCGGCGAAGCAAATATGAGCAAGAAATGGACGAGCTTCAGCAAGCTAGAGAGGAGGCAAAACGACTTGAAGCTATCGGAAGTGATTGACCTTTTTGAAGCAATCAAACGCTATTATGCTAATTTTACTACCGAAAAAGAAAAGCGTGAGAATTGGCACGACCTCCTGCGGGACATACCACTTACGGTAGCGGTCGATAATCTCAGGCGGCATGCAGCCGTTGAAAAGTTCCCTCCGACGATCGCGGACATCCGCGGCAAGATGGGGCAGTTGATCGAGCAAGACCAAAGCAAGGCAGAAACGGAATCATATTTTGCTCAGCTGGAGCTTTGGAGAACAACTGGCTCACCGCCACCGGATGGATATTGGCAGAGGGTAAGACGGAACATTACGGGGGATATCGCATGATAAGCATACAGCAATTAGGAATTGAAATGCCTTCGGATATCTTCGCAGAGCAGGCAGTGATCGGTGCGATTCTCTTAGACACACAGGCTATCGATATTGTACGGGAGACGCTGCGGGGAGGAGAATTCTTTGATGCTGGACTAGGTCGGATATACAGAGCCATGACAGATGTTCAGGACAAAGGAAATCCGGTAGACCTTGTTACGCTTGTGGCTAGGCTACAGGACAGCAAGGAGCTCGAAGCTGTTGGCGGTGTAGCATATCTGACCAATTTGACTAACAGCGTACCAACAGCGACAAACGTATCGTATTACGTCGATCTTGTGTACGAGAAATTTATGCAGCGTCAAAACATTTTAGCCGGCTATGACATGTTCGTGAAGGCTGTTCATTCAGACGATGCGAAATCATTTATTGCTTCAGCTAGTGACTCTGTTTCGAACCTATCGGAACAAGCAGTAACAAAAAGGGATTTCGTCCCGATCAGTCAGGTGCTTGTGAACGTATGGGAGAAATCAGAGCAGCTATATAACAACCGAAGCAATAACCGCGGTGTTACAGGTATCCCTTCCGGGTACACGGATCTTGATCGCCTTACAGCCGGATTCCAAGGTGAAGATTTAATCATCGTAGCTGCAAGGCCTTCGGTAGGGAAGACTGCTTTCGCTCTGAATATAGCTCAGAACGTGGGAATCAGGGCGAAGGAAACGGTAGCCGTATTCAGTCTTGAGATGTCCGCTTCGCAATTGGTTATGCGGATGATCAGCGCAGAAGGTCATGTTGATGCTTCTCGATTACGGACTGGATTCTTCGAAAATGATGATTTTGAACGTATGAGCGAAGCGATCGGAAATCTCTCCAGCGCTGACATACATATTGATGATTCCCCAGGACTAACGGTCATGGAGATCAGAGCGAAATGCAGGCGACTGAAGAAGGAAAAGGGGCTTGGACTTGTTCTTATCGATTATTTACAGCTTATTAATTCCGTTCAGCGTAACGGAGTTAACCGTCAGCAAGAGGTGTCAGAGATTTCACGGACGCTTAAGCATCTTGCCAGGGAACTAGGAGTACCGGTGATTGCCCTTTCTCAGCTTAGCCGCGGTGTTGAACAGCGGCAGGATAAACGACCAATGATGTCAGATCTCCGTGAATCCGGATCTATCGAGCAAGATGCGGATATTGTGGCTTTCTTGTATCGGGATGATTACTACGACAAGGAATCCGAGAAGAAGAATATCATCGAAATTATCATTGCTAAACAGCGGAACGGGCCTGTTGGAACGGTAGAGCTGGCGTTTATGAAGCAATTTAACAAATTTGTTAGCCTCGATCGTTCACATCATGATGATCAGCCTGCGTTACCAGCAGCCGAGAACAATGGAAAGCGAATTCCTGACATGCATAGGCGGTCTTCTTGAAAGGAGGGATAGAGTGAATAATTTGAAAATGCCATTTGAGGAAATGATTCTTAATCTGGCTGCGGGCGAGCAGACGGTTATTTTTATTAAAGGCCGTCAGTTCGTAATTAAGCCAGCAGAGGATGAAGAGCTTGATAAGCCTCATAAGGGTTATGAATGCTTTGATTAAGAACGATTGGAGGGTTTCTATTGGCTAAGGCACTAAGTGTTCCTATGGTCCCTGGCAGTAAAACAGCAAAAACTTATGCGGGAGAGGTGCCAGCACTGGTTGAGGCTTTATCGGAATGGATTTATTCGGAGATTGCAATCGATCGGTTCCGTCTTTCAACTCCTGTTCCCGCTGAATATCGCAAGCGTGCTCCTAAGCATTGGGTAGATAACGGATGGGTTGAGGAATTGGATGGACAAATCGATCTTTTCGATTTGGTATCTCAATAAATGTGAGGTGTAAAAGTGATTACTCAAACAAAATGGGATATTTATCGGTGTGAAGAAGAGAGTTGCCTTCGTGGATTTGCAATAGAGCAAGTCGAGGGCAATGAACTGGAAGAACCAGCATGCCCGGAGTGCGGCGGAACGCTGTGCGTTTCAATCATTGATTAAGTATCTGAATGAATACGGAAATACATCAAATTTAATTTAAAGGGAGAGTAAAATCATGACAAATGCAGGGTATGTAGTTGATCTTCAGGCGATGGTAAATATGGCAATGGTGAAAATGCACGAAGAAGGCGCGATCCAAAAAATCGTTGAAGAAAAGATGACGAAGACTGTCGCGAGCATCGTCGATGAAGTGCTTGGATCGTATTCGGACTTTGGTCGACAAGTCAAAGAAGTTGTGAAGCAAAGTTTGGCTATCGACGTTGATAAGATGGAGCTTCCAACATACAACGTCCTGGTGCGAAACGTAGTTCGGGAACGTTTGGATCAATTGGTTCATGTCCAAGGCATAGAGTTGCTTAAAGCCCGCATGGATGAAATCTTCAAGACGGTTGAACCGGAGATGGAGCTTTCAAAGATTATCGAAAGCTGGAAGGAAGCGCTGAACGACGATCATGAACGCGATGGAGAAGAAATCACCGTTATTTGGGAACCATCGACATACAGCAGTGGTGGCGGCTGGTTGTATATTGACGAAGATGAGGATAACGAAAAATATCAATGCGATCTGCGTGCCGGGATCAATAAGGACGGAACGATTTATGCACTCCACTGGAAGTCGCATGATTTACTGAAAGAAGTAAAGACCACTTGGGCTATTGATAGCATTGGCGAACAGTTTTTCCGGATGCACGCAGCTGGCTCTAAGATTATCGTCGATATGGATGACGTTGATACTCACTTTGGGTATGACGACTAGCTGAATACAGAAGAACTTGGGAGGATGGATACAACATGACATTTTCAAGCCGGCGTCCACAGAAAGGGCAGCTTGTAGAATTAATAGACTACATTGGCCGACTCAGCGAATCTAGGAAAGGTCCATATAGAGGCAAAATAACAGAGATACGATCTAAAATGATTAACTGTCGTCCAGCGAATGTATATCAGGTTTTACTGGATAACGGAACTGAAGTTGAAGCAAAGTATAGCATGATTAATAGAAATAAATAAAAAGCCTCCGGCCAGTGTTGGGGAACGCACGCCGGAGGTCTTCTAATAATCTCATCTTCTATTATACACAAAAATAGAGAGGATGAGGGGAATGTTGGCAATGGCATCAGAATACGGTCAAGTGGAATGGTTACCAAAAGCATCAGTTAATGATGTTAAGAAAACAAAGAAAATACTTTCTGAATACAGCGAATTAAAAATTGTGGTGGAAGATTATATTAAATATGAGGAAGAGCTCAAGCAGACAATCATTGAGGGCGAGCTGGCGCGGCGGATTGACCAGGATGACCTTTACGCCAACAAAACAGCCAACGCCGTTATAATTGCGATGAATCAGAAGAAAGCTGCAGAAGAATGCATTTCCTTAAAGAATGCGATCGATCGCGCCGTGAATATCATTCGAGATAATGAGGCGCAGCAGGCCATTACGCTCCGTTACCTCAAAGGACATTCTTACACAGAGACTTTGCTTTTTCTCAAGCGAGGTGAGAAGTCCTCAACACTTGACCGCAGGCTTAATGAAGGCCTCATTTCTGTGGCGAACACATTAAAAATGTGGGGAGTCATTTAATGATTAAAAGTGGGGGTAACTTGAGGGTAATTTGGTGGACACTTGGGGCAAATCGTATGCTATGCTTTATTTGTAAAAAATTATCAAAGGCGACTTCCAAAGCGGAGGTCGTCTTTTTTTGTGGACGTTGCGAAATACACAGCTTACTCCGCACCGGCGGTTTGCAACCGCACTACTGATAAGGGGGAATCGCCTTTATCTTAGTAACACACTTTGCGGAGTCATTATTTTTTAAAAAGGAGAAAGGGGTTATGAAATTTGAGAAGTACAATATCCATTTAACCGATCACGGATTCGAGCAGTATTGTGACCGGGTAGAAGAAACAAACCGTGACACTCTATTGAACCAGATCAAGAAATTCTTGCATGATGATAAGTATTTCATCAAGCGAGAATTCATCCATGTTGATGGTGTATGGTGGGTGATCCGGTTTGAATCTGATAATGTTCATTTCGTGACAACCTATGGACGAACGAATATGGACATTCCTGAAGCAATCAACTGGTCGAGGAAAAATAAAGATCGCATCAATCTACTGGAGCCGCTATGAATACGGTTCAACCGATACGAGATCAAGCAATCATTGACGGCATTAAAATGTATCTCAAGGTACGGAACCTGCGTGATTATCTATTTTTTTGTATGGGCATTTATAGCGGGTTACGGGTTTCTGACTTGCTTCAGTTGCGTGTGGGGATGGTTCGAGGAACTCATGTCAAAATGACCGAAAAGAAAAACGTTCATGATAAGGTTTTTATCATTCATCCTAGTATCCGAGATGATCTTAATTACTTCATTGCCAGCAAAGAGGATCATGAGTTTTTATTCCCGAGTCGGCAAGTTAAGAAGAAACTCAGGCTTCGTAAGCAGCCGTTCGACCGCAGCACTGCATACAGAATGTTGAACCGAGCAGCGCGGGAGTTTCGGCTTAAAGATATAGGCTGCCATACGCTTCGGAAAACATGGGGCTATACGCTTTATAATCAGGATCCACGTAACCTAGCGTTACTAATGAAGATGTTCGGCCATCGGGATCCGGCCTATACATTAGACTATATTGGAATGACTCAGGACATGATGGATGCGGCCATAGCACGAATGAGGTGACTTTTAGTGCATCACAAATTGCTGAATGTGGCAGTCATTTTCAGAAAGCGAAACAAAGCTAGAATTTAGCTGGGAAAACCATAAAACAACGAGTGCAACAGAATATTGATTGTGGTTCACCCTAGTTCCATATTTTAGTGGAATAGCTGTTGATTCGTTAAATGTTGATGGCTAGGAATTGGAAGCGTCCAGTTGCCGTCGAAAGCGTCCAAGAGCCAAAATAGGAAAACCACTCAATTCATTCGGAGGTGGCGGTGATGAACTAATGGCGAGGGAAAAAAGTCCAGACCAAAAACGCGCTTATAAATTATGGATCGATAGTGAAAAAACTATGAAGCCAGCAGCTATTGCAGAACAATTAGGTTTGAGTGCAGCGCTTGTCCGCAAATGGAAAAGCTATTATAAGTGGGAAGAAATTAAGCCCAAAGGTCGTGGAGCTCCAAAAGGAAATAAGAATGCAAAGGGAAATAAAGGCGGCGGACCACTTGGCAATGATAAAGCCGTAAAGCATGGTTTATTTCGCAAATTCCTGCCTGATGACCCAGACACCTTGGAAATATTCGACGCAACCAATGAACTTGATCCAATTGAAATTTTATGGACAAGCATTCGAATATGTTTAACGAACCTCATACTGTCTCAAAACCTCATGCATGTGACCAAACGGGATAAATACAGGCTCGATAAGCAGGCAACGGTCTTGACTTCACAATCTGCGGCCATGCGTACGTTGTCGTCTAAGATCGAGCAGTACGAGGACATGTGTCGTCAAGGATTGGCGGATGAAGAGCAGAAACTCCGTATTGAGAAGCTCAAAATACAGGTTAATGCGCTTGGCGGAGATAAAAAGGCTAAGAAGCTGGAGAGCTTCCTATGAAGCTATTAACTTGTAAGCAGATCATCGAGCGAAGGCGAGAACTGTGGGAAGACTCACATGATATTCAGCAGGACATTGAATTTCGTGACGCTGTTGCTGACTATATTCTTCAACATGAACACATCCGGAAGGAGATCGTGGACTATCCCGAGCTCTTGATTGAGATGTGTTTTATAATTGTCGACAAGGAAAAGCGGACATCACCATTCTTTCTGAACGATGTGCAGCATGATTTCATAGACCGTCTAAATTGCGCTGTAAGCGATTATAGGGCGGGTAGGCGGTTATCCCTCAAGTTCATCATCTTAAAGGGCAGACAGCAGGGGTTTACGTCGTGTATCACGGCTTACCAACTGGCATGTACGATCACGAGAAAGAACTTTGAAGGATTTACGGCAGCCGATGATGATTCAAACTCGGCCACAATCTTCGAGAACAAGGCTAAGTATCCTTATAAAGCACTGCCGGGTGCGATCAAGCCGACAGAGAAATACAACAATAAGAAGCAGCTCCTGTTTGAAAACCTCCATAGCAGCTGGGAAGTAAAGACTGCTAGCGGAAACATGGGACGTTCTCGGACGATTAACTTCTTTCATGGCTCTGAAGCTGCCTTCTGGAAGGAAGGCATCAGCGGGACGCAGGCTGGTATTGGTGAAGCTCTAACGAAAGACTCTATTCAGATCTTCGAGAGCACGGCTAACGGCTATAACGAGTACAAAGACCTTTGGGATTCGGGTAACTGGGAGAAATGCTTCTACGAATGGTGGCGAACGCCTGAGTACCGCATGCACTTTGAATCAGAGAGCAAGAAGGAATGGTTCAAGGAGCAGCTTACTGCCGGCAAAGAGTGGATCTGGGAGCGCTGCCGCTGGCTGACGGGTACAATCGGCCTTGAGATCGAACAGGTCTATTGGTATTACGTCAAATATGACGGATACATCAATAAGGATCTCATCAAGCAGGAATATCCGTGTAGCGACCTTGAAGCGTTTCTGGCGTCTGGTAAGTGCGTCTTTAATCAAGAAGTTGTTGTTATGCGGATCGAATACTTGAAGCGTATGTACAAAGCAAATCTACCGCGCCGCGGGAATTTCCGCTTTGAGTGGAACGATCCTGAGAAGCTGGACTTTATTAAGGATAAGAGCATTAAGTGGGTGGACAACCCGCAAGGATCGATAACGATCTATGATATGCCACAAGAACGGTACCCTTACGTTATCGGTGGTGACACGAAGGGCGAGGGACGCGATAAGTACGCAGCGACCGTAATCAACAACATAACAGGCAAGCGCTGCGCTTCATTGCATCTGGAGGCTACCAACAGTAAGCCGTACACCTATCAGATGTATTGCCTTGGACGTTACTACAATGACGCACTGATCGGAATTGAAATGAACTTCAACACGGCGCCGATCGAGGAGCTTGATCGTCTTCGGTACCCGAATCAATATGTACGTCAAAAATACGATGACTTCACAAAACAAACCGAGAAAAAATACGGCTGGAAGACGGACGGCAATACGCGGCCGCTGATCATCGATAAGGAAATTGGTCTGATCGAGAAGAACATTGATCTTTTCACGGACATAACATTCCTTGGCGAATGCTTGACGTTTATTTACGACAAGAACGGTCGTCCTGATGCAGAGAGCGGTAAACACGATGATTTGCTCATCAGCGACATGATTGCCGCAGAGATCCGCACACAGCAATCATTCACGCTTTCTGAAACGATTGTAGAACGTGAACCGCTGCCGTTTGCACTTCGAAGTGATGAGCCTGAAGAAGAGGAGGGTTATGGTTGGTAGATCAGATTGAACAATTGGCCAAAGTGCTCGAGACAGATGGTCTTGAGGTTGAAACCTCCGCTTTAATTAACCTGGCGATCCGGGAGCAAGTAGAACTGTATCGTTCAGAATTGAAGGCTCCTGCACCAGCAAATGTGGCGGACGTGTTGACGCAACCAGACATTATGAACGAATGGGTTAATGGTGCACAGGGAGGTGAATAACGATTGGCGACAACAAAACGAAACATAGATAGCATTCAACAGATCGTGAGTACTGATCAGAAGCGTTATCAAGATGGATTGAGCTACATGAAGCAAATGGGATACTTAATTAACTGGCCTAAATATGAACGCTTTAAAGCAGGCGATCAATGGCCGGCTCCTACAGAGCGAACTCGCAACCTACCGCGGCCAGTGTTTAATATCATCGATCTGATTGAATCGCTTAAGGTCAGTACGGTTATGAACGAACAAATCATGATGCGCTTCAGCTCATCAGATTCGGGCAGCGAACTGGCAATTGAAGCTGCAGACAAATTTACGAAATACTCGGATACCGTTTGGGAAGAGATCCAGCAGAATGACTTGAATGAACAAATGTTGGAGATAGCAGCAAACATCGGTACCGGCATTCTCCACTATTACTGGGATAGCTCAATCAAAGGCGGTAATAAACTAAAGTATGAAGGTAAAATGTGCGGTGAAGTGTTAGATGCTATCAACGTGATCTTTGGGAATCCGCAGTGCAGGGTTGTCCAGAAACAACCGTATATCCTGATCTCTTATCGTGAAATGACCAAGACCCTCCGTAATGAGGCTAGAGCGAATGGGCTCAGCAAAACCTTAATCAGCATGATTGGACCCGATAAGAACACAGCGGATGAAGGATACGATATGGCACAGCATGAGATTAGTGATGATGATAAAACAACCGCGCTACTCTGTTATTACCGTCATGAGGATGGTTACATCCATTTCCGAAAGGTAGCTTCTGGCATGCTGATCAAGCCTGACACGAATATGCAGATGAAGAAGTATCCTATTGCCCTCATGCCGTGGAAGCGCCGGAGGAAGTCGATCAATGGCATTGGAGACACACAGGCCATTATCGAGAATCAGAAATCGATTAACTTCATGATCGCAATGGGTCTGCTGTCTGGTCAGTTAACTGGTTGGCCGAAGATGGCGATCGACCCGATGCGCGTAGACAAACGAAAGATAACCAACACGCCAGGCGAAATCATTGAAGTAAAGAACGCAGAGAAGGGCTTAAGCAACGCTGTAGCCTATCTGAATCCCGGCAATATCAGTCCTCATGTCATGCAGCTGGTTGATACTGTTGTTGATATGACACGATCAATGACAAGCGCAAATGATGCTTCTACAGGAGAAGCGCCAGGAGCGAATATGAGCGCTGCCGCACTCATCCAGCTACAAAGAGCTAACGGTGTACCGATTGAATCGGTTAAACGTCGGTTTTATAAGTGTATGGAGGATGTTGGCCGTATCTGGGAAGAGTTCTTTAAGGTCCGATACAATTTACCACGTGAAGTAATGGTGAAGGACGATGACGGTGAAGAAGAGTTTACCGAATTCGACGGAAGCAAGTACGCGGATACTGATCTGAATTTGAAAATAGATATAGGACCGTCTTCGATGTTCTCAGAAGCGCTTATGATGAGCTCGCTTGATCGCTTCCTTGACATGAAGTTCATTACGTTCGATCAGTATTTGAAATACGCTCCAAACAACGTTGTGCCGTTTAAAGCTCGTTTGRTTCGAGAACTAGAGAAGCAACGCGAGGACCAGGCAGCAGCTATGCCGACAGCGGATCCACTCGCATCATTGTCACCTGAGCAGAGAGCGCAGTTCGATTCATTACCGCCTGAGGAACAGCAGGCAATATTACAACAAGCTCAGCAAATGGGCTAATAATATGCAAGAGGTGAGCTGAAAATGAAACTAGAAATGAATCAACTTCGTCTTCAGGAACAAAGACAAATCGGAGACATTGCAAGGTCTGAAGCAGGGTTAAAAGGCTTGCTTGGCGCTAAAGAGCTCGCACATATTCAAGAAGACGCTATCGCTTGTCAGGGCGAACGATCTGTCCTTGAAACGATGGTAATTACAGCTGGTAGATTGGAAACGATTGAGCACAAGCTCACTAGGCTTCATGGCTATTTGTTTGGCGTAGAACCAATGTTGTGTGACTCTGTTGTTTCTTCTCCTGATACAAATGTTCGATCTCTAGCAGGATACGCATTTGGTAGCACTGTAGAAATAGAACGCATGCTTGATGAAATCTATCATCGCTTAGCGAATTAAGGAGCGTATGAATGACTAATAACATTGTTGATAAGGTCGGAAGTGAAGTTACTGTATGGACGCAGGACGGCAACCCAATGGAAAACCGTAAGCTGCTGACGCTTGATACGTTCGGCATTGTGGTAACAGGGTATGAGTCCTGCGAAAAAGCGGTATTTGTGCCTTGGGTGCAAGTAAAATATGTTGATTATCCAGCGGAGGTGTAAGGATGAATTACAGAAAGAAGCCAGTCGTCATTCAAGCAATGTTGCTAAAAGAAGATAAAGAAAGCATAGCTCAAGTTATTGAATGGGTGAATGGTATTGACATGTCGACGAGTGTTATTGGCAGAGATGTATGTATAAATAATGTACTTGGATCTGGTGGAATTAATATCAGAACGCTTGAAGGGATTATGCTTGCAAGCTTTGGCGATTATATCATTAAAGGCGTCAAGGGTGAGTTTTATCCGTGCAAGGCTGATATTTTTATGAAATCCTATGATCCTGCGATATCCGGTATGTCCTTTGGTGCAGCAATCGAGGCTTTGAAAGATGGTAAGAAAGTAGCTCGTGAAGGCTGGAACGGCAAGGGAATGTGGGTGGTACTAATGCCCTCATTGAAACTTCCAGCACACTCTACACAAGAGCCGGGCGCAAAGGTTAACGATCGTACTGCTAAGCATATTGGAGTCGATACACCGCTAGATTCACAGCCATACATCGCAATGTGGACAGCGGCTCAGCAATGGCAACCTGGTTGGTTAGCATCGCAAGCTGATATCTTGGCGGAGGATTGGCAGGTCGTAGAATGAAAGTATCAGTGTTGATCGAGCAACTGCAACAACTGAATCCAGACTGGCAGATTGGGATCGCTAATGAAGAGCATGGTGTAGTTGAGCTTCAAGCTATCGAGTCTGATGTTACAAACGATGTATATCGAATTGTTTAAAAGGCCCTTCGCAGAGCAGCGTAGGGCCTTAAATTTTCGGCGTTAAGGGTGGGGTTGCGCCGACCACCAAGGAGGAAATGCATATGTTTGAATTTGAATGGTTGATGCCCCGGTTCGAAATGGACGGGGCTATTGGTGCTGCATCCAGTGATGGTGCAGGAAGTGCGGAGCCGCTTAGCGTTGCGGCAGGAGCAGAAGCTCCGGTTGTAGGGAGCGCCCCTGCAGCAGCTCCGGTGGATGGCGGAACTGTGCCTGATGTTTCCCAGCAAGAATCCTTTGCTACTCGCCTTCGCGAAGCGACAGGGAAGATTGAGGAACGGTATAAGCCGATTCAAGGGCATTACTCCAATTTGGAGAAAGTGGCCAAGCTTGCCGGATTTGAAGATCCGGGCGAATATCTATCAGCTCTTGAAGCACATGCAAAACAACAACATGATGCTGCTGAAGCTCAGCGTCTACAGGTTGATCCCGAGACCTATCGACAATACTTCGCGCCTCTTAAAGAAGATTTGAATCAATCGAAACAGCAGCTTGCACAATTGCAACAGAGCGAACTTCAAAGAACGGTGAAAGCTGAATTTGACCGCTTGAGAAGCGCTCACCCTGATTTTGAATCTGTACAGGATAAAGTACTGGATCTTGCATCCGAACGAGGTTATCCACTCGAAGAAGCATACAAGCTCATTGTATTTGATGAACGTGTTAATGCTGCTAAGCAAGCAGGCCAGCAAGAAGCGATTCAGAAGCTGCAGGCTAATGCCGCGGCATCACCCGGTGCAGTTGGCGGCGATGCACCTGATCAAAGTTTTGATTTCACTAAGCTCTCTAAAGATGAGAGACAAAAATATTACGAACGAGCGAAGCGCGGGGAACTTAAAAGCCTTCGCTAGAGGAGGACATTTATTATGTTTACAGGTTCACGATTCGGCGCGGCTATGCGCCAACCAATGTTTTTTCCAACCGATGTTAACAGCTATAACGCCGGCGCCGGCCAGAACCAGCTTTCGGCTGAGAACGCAACTTTTTATAAAACAGCTATGCTTGACCGCTTGCTGCCGGATCTTCACTACATGCAGTACGGAGAGAAGAAACCTATTCCAAAACGTAGTGGCGCTACGGCGCAGTGGCGCAGGCTGAATAACCTAGCTGTAGTCACTACCGCTTTGACTGAAGGGGTAACGCCTGATGGCGTAAACTTGAGCGTGACTGCTGTGACAGCCACTGTAAAGGATTATGGTAACTTTACCAAAATCTCAGGATTTCTTGACATGGTGGGTATCGATCCAATTATTACTGAAACATCTGAGCTTATGGGTGAGAATGCCGCTGAATCGATGGACACTATTGTCCGAGATATTATTACTGCCGGCACGAATGTCGTTTATGCGAATAGTCGTTTATCTCGGATTACTGTAACCGCGACTGATCTTATTACAGCTGCTGACATTCTCAAGGTCCGCACCATTATGAAGCGGAACAAAGTACGTGAGATTAAGCTGCCGGACGGATCTATGGGTTATCTGATGTTCATTCACCCAGACGTAGCTGCGGATCTAATGAAGACGCAGGAATGGAAGGACCAGAACACGTACGTCAGCACTGACAACCGGAAAGCTGGCGTTGTAGGTAAGCTCTATGGCGTTTATTTCCTCGAGTCGGTCAATAACACTATCCTGACGGATGCGGGCGCAGCGAGTGCAGAGATTTACTTGAATATCTGCATTGGTAAAGGGGCATACGGTGTTCCTGATGTGGACGGATCGGGAAGCCCTGATATTAAAGTCAAAGCAGCCGGTAGCGCAGGCACAGCGGATCCACTCGACCAATTCAATACCGTTGGTTGGAAGTCGACCTTTACATCTCTTCGCTTGCAAGAATTGGCTATCATTCGTTACGAAAGCTCAGCAACAGCAATCTAGTATATGACATGCGAGAGGGCCCCTATTGGGTCCTCTACGCTTGAAGGAGGATCACCATGAGTGATGAAAATGTGAAAGATCTTGAACAAAATGAGAAAGAGGCAGCGGCTGCCGAAAAAAAAAGCTCAAGCAAGTTAACAAAGGACCAGCGATCCACGCTTAAGCGTCTGCAGGACCGACCGACAAAAACGATTTTAATTCCCGAAGATCCGCTAAATCCGGATGATCTGGTGGTTCCTATCGGCGTAAATGGTGTTATTTATTCCATTCCACGCGGTAAAGAATTTGAAGTACCTGATGTTATCGCGGATATTTGGCATGAATCGTATTCGAAAACGGCCGCAGCAAACCGCCGGATTAAAGTACAGCAAGATCTCGACATTACAATTAGATCCTAAGAAGGGAGGGGTAGAGGATGCTGCTCCTTGAAATCGTAGAAGAGATATTGGAGAAGGTTGGAGAAGGGCCGGGAAGGTCACTCTCTATGCCATCGATTATCCGTAAAGTGGACCAGAAGCAAAAACAAATCCTGCGACTGTATGGATACAACAATGACGACGTCGCCGTCTTGGACATTTTAGCGGGCATTGGAGAGTACCCTCTGCCCTGCGCCCCAGGAAATATTACAAGCGTATATGTGAACAATGAACGCATTCCGCTCAGGCAGCGGAACAATTACATGATGGGTACTTATTATTACTTGCTAGATGGAACGATCGGGCTTCACTTAAATCAATCCCTGTCACCTGCAGAGGACTTATTGCAGGGGCTTAAAATATTTCATAAACATGTGCCCACCGCGCTTGAGGTGGGCACTCTCAATGTACCGCCTGAAATTGAAGAAGATTATCATATGCTCCTTGTATATGGTGTTTTAATAGATATAGCAGAACCAAGCATGAGAGGGTTTTATAAAGCTGAATACGATGATCTGCTTCAAGATTACGTATTTGCTACACGAGATCCTGAATCTACTCAAGTTAGTGAGGTGTACCGTCCTTGACGACAAGATACTATCCGCCTGATGATTCATCGTCTAATACAGATCCAATAGCAGCACAAGCTCAGACAACCTATGAGAATTACAAGAAGATCAAAGGATTCGAGGACGTTGGTTACTTCTTATTGGCGTATGTTGTTAGCGGCGGCGCCGTCACGCAGAACATAACGCGAAACGATACGATTGATATTACTGATATCGTTGTTTCCTTAAACGATGACATCATGGCCCGTGAGGGCACGAGTTTCCGATCCAAGATCGCCAACACGAATTATTACTTGGACTTCACCAGCGATGGTGATTGGTATTGGGGAACCTCGCATCCTGACGGCTTGATCGGGACGGACTACCTAACGATCGCGACGGTAACGACCAACGGCAGCATGAACATTGCATCGATAACCGACACTCGCGGTCCAGTCGGCGGCTTCCGTTTGAAGTCGGATTATGGACTTGAGGATTATGCTCTTAAGGCAGATGTTGATGCGCAGTTGGCGGATATTGCGAAACTAATTGTTTCTCCTTTAAGGTTTGGTGCTGTAGGCGATGAAATAACCGATGACACACAAAGTATACAAAATGCAATAGAACACGCAGAATTGACAGGAGCTATATTAGATGGGCTAGGTAAAACGTATCTTGTGTCGGATGTAATGGGATTAATCCCGGCCGATGCAGGATCGTATCGAGATGACTATGGGCTATATATTTCTGGCTCTATTACAATGAGGAATATAAATTTTAAATTGAAAGATGCATGCGCGGACTTTACAACGGTTATTAACATTTACTCAGGTAGTGATGAATATGTCACCCTTGAGAATGTAACTATTGACGGAAACCGTGACAACCAAACGCATACCGAAGCGCGAGAGGACGGAGGCATGCACGGGGTTAGGTTGTACGGCAATACGACTAGTTCCGTTACAGGAATCATTCATATAAATAAATGCAAGATTAACAATTGCGAATCTGATGGGATGGTATTTAGAACCATCACACCACAGAGGGCAACTGTAGAGAATTGCTTATTCGATAACAACACTCGAAATGGTTTCACAGACAACACACTGGATAACATGACTGTTAGAAATTGCGAATTCAGCAATACAAATGGATCTGCTCCTGAAAGTGGATACCATTGTGAACCGGACGATAACAAAACTTTTAAAAATAGGATTATAGAAGGGTGTAAATCAATAAATAATACTTATGGTTTTCGATTTGACATTAGGCCAGGGAATTGTGACAACATCGTGTTTAGGGATTGCTACACAGACAAAGACATTACGTTTGTGACTGAATCAACAGATGCAAACATTAGAACATTTAAGAACATTTTGATAGATAATTGTATCGCACTGGAAATCAATATTTCTCATAATGGCAGTACCGCTGGTCTAGGTACTGGTGAAGTTAATAATGTAAAAGTTTCTAAATGCAGAGTAACGACAAATGTTAAGTTTGATGGAGGAGATTCGGGTAAAATTACAGATGTTTTTGTAGACAAGTTAAAAGGCAGAATTCAACTTCTTGGTAATTTAGATGGAGTAACAATTAAAGAAATTAAAGCCATTTCAGATACATCTGCAGGAAGAGGGATATACGGCATCTTCGCAACATCTATCAAAAATCTTATTATAGAATCTTGTCATTTCGAAGTAGCGGAAGGTATCACTTGTAAGTTAATTGATTTAAGCGTAGGAACGAATGAAAATATAAAAATTAAAAATTGCACCTTCAAGTCAAACGATTACAGCATTTATGTGGTTGGCGATAAGGTATTAATAGACGGTAATACTTTTTATGCAAGAGGTTCATTTTCCTATTTTACGAGAGCTTTGACAGCAACCAATGTTATATATATAAATAACATTCAAGTAAATAAACAAATCGACGGAACAGCGCCATCTGGAGCAGTAAATAGTTTAGATACGACTGCAGTCCAATCAAATAATATAATAATGTAACGGATTCTAAACAAAAGGAGGTTTCGACATGTTTTTAATAACGGATTCCAATAAAAAATGGTATTCGGGAACCGCAGCTCCTACGACAGGAACTTATGCTGTTGGGGATAGAGTCTTCAATACTGCTCCAACTTTAATAAAAAATATTTCACATTGGACATGTGTAAATGCAAGTGGATCAGGAACATGGACAGCCCATGGATGCGGTACAGGGACAACGGCAAATAGACCAACATTGACAACAAATGATGCAGGATATCTCTATTATGACACCACAACTTCCACGAAGATATTTTGGACAGGTTCAGCTTGGGTTTAAAAAAGGGAGGCAGACAATGGGAGTAATTATTGGATCAATCGAATTAGAAACAGGAATAACTGTAGAAAATGCATACGGTCGAATTGAATCGGTAAGCGGTGGTAAACTAGGCGCGGAAATAGGTTTTAGATTATACATCTCACAGGAAGCGGCTGTGGAAGGTAAGGCTCATGTAAGACAAACGCCATATACCTTTATACCTTCTGTAGAAGAAAGTGCGGCAAACTTTATCAAGCAGGGATACGAGTATCTTAAGTCGTTGGAAGAGTTTTCAGGAGCGATTGACGCTTAAGGAATATACTGTGCAGTAGAAAGGAAGTAACATGAGATATGAAAAACTCTTTAATCCTTCATAGCAAAGGTGAAGTGATAGAAACGGTTCATGTAAATGACGAGGGTAAGGTTCTCTTAAACGGAAATGAACTAAAAACACTAGAGGATACACAAGTCGTATTGAAGCTAATAATTCTCGCCATTAGTGTAAAAAAATAAAAAAACGATTTACTGCCCCTTTACAGTTAATGTATAAATAACTAGTATCCAATTTATTGAAAAGGGGCAGAACAGTGGAAAAGCCAAAAATTTTTATTAGTCACATCACTGAAGAAAAAGATTTAGCAAAAATATTAAAAGAGGAAATCGAAAAAGCGTTTCTAGGCTTACCCGAGATATTTGTTTCTTCTGACGGAGAGAGCATATCTGTGGGAACGAAATGGTTGGATGAGATTGACCAAGCACTTAAAGAAGCACAGATTATATTGCTTTTGTGTAGCAAGGGTTCAGTGACAAGGCCATGGATTAACTTTGAAGCAGGGGCAGGCTGGGTTAAGGGCATACCTATCATTCCAGTTTGCCATACAAATATACGTCCAATTGAGCTCCCTATTCCGATTAACATGCTTCAAGGTATAGAGGCCACAAGTAAACAAGGTCTCGAAAAAGTTTTTCAAATGGTGGGTAAATTTTTAGGGGCTAGTTTCACTCCCAATGTGGACTATGATCGGATTATCGATGAAATCAAAGTTTTTGAGAAAGAATATGGCGTAGTAGAAGTCGTAAAACAGTCCGTGAAAGCAATGATCAAAATCGAGCCACAATTAGAGCAAATTTTAATACCTACTCCGCAAGCTACGCGCATAACAGGTTATATGAGTGAGCTAACTGTTGATAAGCTGCGCCCACACTTTGATATTCTTAAGAGCATGGGGATGAGTGACTACAACACCGGAGGAAATAAAATGACCTTTGCGGCAAAAGGGGGCGGCAATGAATTAGAACTAACCTTTGAAATGACGCCACTTTACTACACTATTGCAGAAAAGGTTATGAAATAACAAACTGCGAGCACCCATAGCGGTGCTCTTTTTTATGCATAGATAGGAGGACGTTTAATGCCATTAACTTTGCAACAAATCATAACGGAAGCAGACATTCTTGTTCCGAATGTCGTTGCCGTATCGGATAAGGTCCTGCAGTTGACGCAAGTCAATCAGGACTTTTTTAATGTGGTTAAGATACCGCAGATTGGTCGTTTCACTTCCGTGCTGGGGCAGGCGGGTAATGTGCTCGCTGCGGATGTGCGGGCGAAGAACATTGACTTGGTTGAGGTTGGGCTGTTGAAGTATAAGGATTTGCAGACGGATGGTGTTACTCCGCTAGAGAATAATTTTAGCTTCGATGATAATACTCATGTCCTCACACTATCCCCTGCACCGTATCAAAGTGGATTGCAGGGGATTGTTCGTTACCATAGGATCGGCACAACGACATTCACAAGCGGGAACCTTGCGGCGATACCGGATGTGCCGGATGAATATCAATGGACGCTTATCCCAGCTTTAGCCTCGTTCCTCGCTAATACGCAGGACGATGGGATGAAAGCCAGCTTGTATGAGGGGCAGTACAAGGCAGCCTGGAATGTGGCCGCGCAGAACTATCAGAAAGGAGCCTAGGCATGGGACCTATACAGTATCAAGTGACTCAGCCGCAGGAGCTCGGAGGGATATCGGTCGCAACTGTCAGGGACTTTCGTGGGGTTAATAGCTTTGATCCTTTATCGATTGCGGATAGCTTTTGGACGGATATGTCGAATCTTACAACCGATGATTATCCTGCCGCGTCTGTCAGGCCGGGTTACACGGTGCTGGGGAACGCGATCGGGACTAAGGTTCTGGGCATGGGGATATGGAAGGACGCGGAGCTGCATGTTGTATTTAATGACGGCAGTTGGCGGAAGTGGACCGGGGCAGCTTGGACGACTCTAGCAAGCGGGCTTAATACAGCCGCAATGTGGTCGTTCACGAATTTTCAAGGCAGCTTGACCGATATAAACTTGATTGCGGCCAACGGAATTGATCCAGTAAAGAGGTATGACGGAGCAACTGTTCAGAACCTCACAGGCGCGCCCAGCGGCGGCAACTACATTACAACTTACCAAAATAGGTTGTGGTGTGCCGTGGGTAAAGAACTTCATTCCTGTGCGCTTGATCGTCCCACAGATTGGACGGACTTCTCCGGTACCGAAGAGGACTCCTATGTTAAAGATATCGAGAGCAGCCGCGGCGAGAACATTAACATGCTATCGGGCAGCTTAACCAAGCTGACGATCGGAATGCCAAATGCGATCCGGGAGTTATACGGCGGTGTTCCTTCTGATTTTGCAGATCGGCTTATTACCGAGGATGCGGGCTTTGCCAGCAACCAGGCTGCCGTCACACATGATGGCATCATGCGCTTGCTGCATAGAACAGGGATATACGAATATGCCGGCGGGGCCATACCTTCAAAAGATTTCTCGGAGACCATCAGTGATTATCCGTTTACGGTGAACGCGGACAGTGCGGCCGGCTCGGACGGTACGAAAATATATTTCAAGGTGTCTAATGCAATCCTTGCCTACGATCCAAGGTCAGGGGTCAACGCATGGAGCATATGGCAGGGGATTGATGCTTCTTTTTTTACAGTCATGCAAGGCATGATGTATGTAGGCGATTCTGTGGGCCGTGTGCTCCGCCTAGGCGGTTTGACGGACGCAGGCGCACCTATAACATGGTTCGCTATAACAAAGGCATTTAGCAGTTCTACAATCGCTCAGATGATGCGCTGGCTTAAGTTGTGGTTTGCAGTTGAGATGGCAGAGGGAAGTACGCTTAACGTTTCTCTATCTCCTAGCGTGACCGGGAACGATTGGACGCTGGTAAAGAGTATCGTAGGTGATGGCAGCATGGGAGTGCAGCGCGTACTGGTTCCAGTAGATGAAATCACTTTAGCTAAGTATGTGCGAATTAAGATCGATGGCACCGGCTGGATCAGATTGCACGATCACACGAGGAAACAGCGGGCGCTTCCGCTGTATTAGGAGGGCAATATGACTCAATTAAATCAAGTCTCAACAAGGATGAAGGCTCCGCCGCGTCAGATCGATTTAGAAGGTCTGAGAGATTTCGTAGCTAAACTGAATGACACAGTAGCGATTTTAGCAAAAGATCTAGATTTCATCGTTAATGGGAATCTAGATGCGAATAACATTCGAGCGAACAGCATTGAGACGAAGAACCTTAAAGCAGATAGTGTTACGGCTGATAAGATAATGGTAAATGAATTATCTGCAATTACTGCAAACTTAGGGCATATCACTGCTGGCTTGATCGAAGCGGTTACGATCATTGGTTCATATATTGCGACAGCTGACGGTACATATCCGCGCTGCGAGATTTCATCGACGGGTAATTTATTTGGAGCCTATCGAAACGCGTCTGATTATGTAATTTTGGTCCCTGTAAGTGGATTGAGCTCAGCACCTGGAATAGAAATGAATCAAGGTACAGCTAAGCTACTAATCGGTCATGGAGCTGCTTCATTGCTAGGAATGGGAATTAAAGCGAACAGCGATTTTGAAATAGAAGCTAGCGGTGGAATTTATTTAACTGGCGAAACGAATGTGCCTAGTTGGAACTCCTTGAAAAATATAGCTACGTTAAACACATTGCAGCAAGATCTAGATAATAAGGCTGATATTGCTGATGCAGGTGTGAATTTAACTTTTGATACAGTGACAAGAAATCTAAAGATGTTTAATGCAAATGGAACACAAATAGCTATCGTAAACATTCCATAGATTCCGACAAATCTTGCAATGTGGTATACTCTTAGAAAATATTACCTTGCAGGAGTTGAATATATGAAAAAGTTTATGATCGGATTAGTGTCAGGGGCGCTACTTATGGCTTCGGGACAAGTTTTAGCTGACAGTGTATCAAAGATCGGCCAGAAAATAGACGGTGAAGCAAAGGTCGTACTTAACGGCGAACAACTCAGTAATGCCGTGATAAGCGAAGGCAAGAGCTATGCGCCTGTTCGTGACATTGCAGAGGCGTTAGGGGCATCAGCTTCCTATACAAAGGGCGTGATTACAATAGAAGAGAATCAGGCAGACATTGGTATACCGGATAAAATTGCGTTGTTAGAAGGAAAAAAGAAAATTATTGAAGACAAGATTGCATCTGTGGAAAAAAGCATCAAAGGACTCGAAGAAGAAACTATTCCGTTTAGAGAAGAGCGCCTTAAAACAGCAGTAACAGACGCTCAAAAAGCTGGATCTCAGGCAGTTATCGACGAATTGAAGTTGGCTCTTTCGGAACATAAAACAAACCTTGCTGATCTTAATGCTCAGCTCAGAGTAATAGACGCTGAAATTGAATCATTAAATTCTCAAATATGAGTCGAACAAATCCCTTATATGTTAGATTAATTTCAGGATGGCTATTATCTGGTATCGTTATTGGTTGGATAATGTCTACAGATGCAAAAGACAACCCTTTCCCTTGGATGTATATATTACCTCAATTGGATTTTGAAAATATCGGTCACAAAGTAATGTTTTTTCATGCATCTTCATTTGTATTTTTAATAATTGGATATTATATCGGCAGTAATAAAAAAGAAAATAACAAATAAAAGAGTCGTCCACTGGGCGGCTCTTTTATTTTTGAAGGAGGGTTAATATGGCGGCATCATCCAGTTATGCAGCAAGTCAAAATAAACGTTGGCAAGAAGCTAATAAGAGTGGCGACACTGATTTAATTGGTCGCTTGCAGGCGGATTCTAAACGAGCAGGGTATGCTCTCGAGCCTTACAAGGCTGCAGTATCAAGTGTAAAAGCTAGTGTCTCCCCAGCATCGTCTGTAACAACTCCGATAGTGCAGCCGACTAGCAGAACAAACCAAACTCTTAATTCCATAGCTGGTTTGAACAGTTCTCCTCAATTTGAATTCAAAGGTCCAGAGGAATTCAAATATGATTACAATACTGACCCTGCTTACCAATCTGCTTTGGCATCAGCCAGATCCAATATTACTCAGTCACAAGCGGATACAGGAGCAGCATTACGTGCGCGCGGGCAGGGGAAGTCAAGCTATTCGGAATCGGTCGCTAACCAAATTAGCGCAAAAGAGATGGGGAGAGTAAGCACAGAGGTGCTGCCACAGCTTATCAGTCAAGCATATGAACGATATGCTGATCAGTCTAACCGTGACATGCAAGTTCAAAGTGCTAACTATGGTGTTGGTCAGGATCGATTATCGAATCTCGCTAATCAATATGGGTTGCAAAATCAGCAGGACTTCCAGAATCCGCTGGCAGAATCTCAAATTACAGGGCAATACCTATCCGGTGAAGCACGTCAATATATGGATGCAATCATTGGTCTTAAACAACAAGCTGAAGCGTCAGGCATAACAGCAGCTGCGAGGTCAGGACTTAGCAAACAAGCGGACGCGTATCGAGCCGCTTTAAGAGGATTAGGCGTTGATCCAACACTGTTTGGTGCAAATGTGAATGCGAATAGTGCTATGGGCAACTATGGATCAGCTGGTACTCGAACACTTGCGGCACAGGCGCAGGATCTACAAAGCAAACAAGCAAACCTTGCGGCAGCTCTTAACGTTGGTGATGCAACAGGGAGATTGATTACGCCTACTTCAGACTGGGGTGGTCTCTTTAGGCAAGTGGGGAATGGTAATACACCACTTAATCTTGCAGGTCAATCTTTTGTAGCAAGTGAAGATCAGCGCAGTCTAGATAACCAATTCAGAGCTCAACAATCGGCTATCACGCAAGCATATCAGAACGGTCAATTATCACTTGACCAGTATCGTTTGGCACTGCAAGAGCTGGAACAGCAGGACAATAGCGATTACAGATGGGCTGGATTGGATTTTGAAATGGCTAATCAAGCATCTGCAGGTACTGAGTATAATGGCATGACCCCGAACCAGGTATATGATGCGCTCAGTAGCCGGTTTACAGTAACAAACACTGATGATCCCGATAATCCAGTAAAAAGTCTTCCGAAAGACGCGGCAACACGTGAACAGATGTATTTATCCGCAATTGATTCTGGCTTGCCTGATGCACAAATAGAGCAATTAATGAGTCTGTTGGGGCTGACCAAAGCTGAACTAACGGCATGGAATAAAAAATACGGTGTAGCAGCCACGCCGGGAAAGTAACGAGCTCCAGCGGGGGAGCATACTCCAACTATTACAAAGCTGAGCAGGACGCTAAAGGTAATCCGAAGGCATATGCAACTGCAAATTCCGCTGTTTCCCGCGCACTAAGAGATGGCGGTTACGATAATTCGTGGTTTCAACCAATAATGGAACTAGTGGCACGTGAATCATCATTTAACAGCAATGCATCAAATCCAAAATCATCAGCAAAAGGGTTGTTCCAGTTTTTAGACAGCACACGCAGTAACTATGGTGGTACGAAGGTGGATTGGTCAGACCCCTACCAACAGGCGATCGCGGGATTAAAATACGTAAAAGACAGATATGGAACTCCTGAAAAGGCTTTGGCCTTCTGGGATAAAAATAAATATTATTGACGTAGGAGGCGATTAGATGGCGTCAAAGTATGATGTTGTAAGACAGCAACGAACTCAACAAGGTTCTGCAGCAAAAGAACGTGTGTTGTCTGGTGTATACAAACAACAAGCTGCATCATCTACCAGTAAATATGATGTAGTACGTAATCGTACATCTGATCTTGTTGGTATAGAACCTGATATTCGTGCGCTTGGTCCTATAGCTTTTGATCCGTTTAAGCAGAATCAAGCCAATAAAGACTTTTTCCAACAGATGCAACAACCGTCCCCGCCGAAGAAACCTGTGCCAACATCCTTACCGTCCGTCGAAACTCAATTGCGTACAGCGACCTCCGTATTCAAGGATAACCCTGTCCCGACCAGGCAACAGTGGATGGACGATCAGCGTGCTAATCGTCAACAAACAGCTGGGGATAACCCTGTGGCTAAATTTGCCACAGGGTTATGGGAGCCGATCGCAACAACGATCGACGCTGCTCAAGCCTATATACCTGGACTTTCGTCATTTCAACGAGGCGCGGCTTCCGCGCTAAACGTTGAGGCAGAGACAGCGCCTGTTACAGGACCGATGATAATTAATAAGCCAGCTGAGATTGCCGGAATGCTGGCTGGGGCTCTATCTGACCCATCGAATATTGGACAAAACCTCGTGACTGCTCCTTACAAAATTGCGAATACAGCAGTGCAAGGTACGAAATTGGGCAGCAAGTTGACCAATGCAGCACAGTCAGGTGTAACTAAAGGTGTTAATGCAGTTAATCCTATGCTTAACAAATCCGGTATAAACATCGGAAGCAATTTAACATCGGATTTAGCAGAAAGGGCATTGACCGGTGCAGTGGCCGGAGGAATTCAAGGCGGCGTGATTAGTGGAGTACGAGGGGAAACAGATTTAGATCAGCTTGGAATGAATATAGGTATAGGTGCAGCACTTGGCGGTGTCGGTGATGTTGCATTAACAGGGCTGGGCGCTGGACTGAGCAGGCTATTTAAGCGCAATGGTGTTCCGGAAGCAGAAGTGCAGAAGGTTCTTACACTGCCTGCACCTCAGCCTGCTCGTGTTCGTGGAAATGCTAATAATGCTGTGAATGATGAAATAATGACAGGTTATGTTGGTCCTATCAATGCATTACCTGAGCCCAATATCAGTTCGCCAACTACTGCACGAATTTCTAAACCTTCCAATCCGTATCTTGAGCAATTCGAAAACCTTATGGTAACTGCACAACGTATGCAGCAAGAGGGCAGATTCACGCCTGGTAGAGAGGACGCTGATCTTGAATCGTTGTGGACACAGATGGCACCATCGGATGGCGTCAGCTTGGACGAGCTTATCTCAAGAGCGTATCCTGCAAAGCGGCCTATAGCTCCTGATCTAGTCGATCGGGCTAGGAATTATCAGGCAGCAAGAGAAGTAGCCGGGGCTCCACTACCTGTTAAGACAATGGACGAGCGTTATGTTACTGGCCCTATTGCACCTGCAGCATCTCCACAAACGGTAGCTGGCCGCGCTCCGGGGTTTCCAGTATCGACGAGCGGACCATTACGGAGAAACGAAGTGATTGTTCAGAATTCTGATGGCACAACTACTGTTGTAATAAACAATCCAAATCCAAGGGTAAGTCGTGCATCACAGGTTACTGGACCTGTGGGAAATCCTAAGGTACCAGTTGAATCAATCGCACCGCCGAAGTACAATTCAGCAAATCTATCGGCAGAAGAAAAATTGAGTATCCGAAATGATCCGGATATTCCTTTTTCGATGTCTGATGATGTAGATGACATCATCATTCCGGAAGACGAGACTATTGCACCTTCAGTGCGTAGCCGGCTATCAAGTTTCGCGGATGATCTAATTAATTCATCTAAGGCTGAGCTTGCAAAAGGTGTGAATCGGTTAAGCAGTAATCCGATTGACATCTATGCTCAATATGCAAAGCTGACAGCGGGATATATGTTAAAAGGAACTGTGAAACTCGCTGATATTACCGAACAGCTTGTTAAGGATTTTGGCGAAGAGATCCGGCCGCATGTTCGTAAGATATTTCAACAAGCGAAGCCGATCTATCAAAGCATGAACAAACAGATTCAATCGGAGGAACTCGGCTTATCAGGATTTGAAGCTCAAGAGCTTAAAGATTTATCAAGCTTAAATTTAAATACCGCGGATGTATACCGTAATTTTAAAAAGGTATTTGGTGAACATTACCCTTCTGTTAAAGCAGCGGTTATTGATCCTTTTGATAGAGCTAAAGGCAGCTATGCAGAAGAACAAAAAACGTTAACCGACGCACTTTATAAAGATATTGTTCAGGGTCTCGGAATAAGAAAGGGGAGTGCTGATTCTGCTCTTGTACAACAGTACGGCGAAAACCAAATAGACTTAGCCGCATTACAGGCTAAATCTGATAACTGGGAGAAGATTGTAGAGGCTGATCAGTGGTTCAGACGACAGTATGATTCGATTTTAGACAGAGTAAATGCATCTATTGCCTCTATATATCCGAATAACGCCGATAAACTAGTGCCCAAGAGGTCTGATTACTATCGTCACTTCCAAGAACTCAAGGGCTGGGAAGGTCTTGTAAATCTCTTTGATTCAACATCTGGCAAGATCAATGCAACATTGTCAGGAACATCGCCCTTCGTTCAACCTAAAACCAAGTGGGCTAGCTTTAAACAGTCTCGCGGCTTAGGCGAATTTAAGAATGATGCTGTTGGTGGATTTCTTGATTATATCCCAGCTGCTTCTTATGCGATTCATATCGATCCTCAGATCTCAACCTTTCGTAATCTTGCAAAGCGGCTTGCCGAGGATACGGATCAGACTAAAAACATTAATAATTTTCTTGCGTTTGTCCATAACTATGCGAATGATATCGCGGGTAAAACATCGCCGCTGGATAGATGGGCTGAGGCTGTAAGCCCGTTTAAAAGTGGTAGAAATCTACTACACCTAATGACAATGGCAAATAACAGGGTAAAGTCAAACGTAATATTAGGGAATGTTCGCTCAACACTGTCTCAATTAGCAAATATTCCGAATGGTATTGCATTCGGGGGAACTGATGCTCCCTTAGGAGCGTTACGCACAATTGAAAGTATTTATTCACCCAATGAAGCAATGCGAAATTCGGATTTTCTAAAGGAACGTTACATTGATAAGTCTTTTAGAAGATTTAATGATAACTGGTGGCAGCAACCGAAACGTTTTGCTGAGGCCATCATGGAGATCAGTGACCGGGTTGGAACTTCTTTTATTTGGAACACTGCATACGTCAAAGGCCAAAAACAAGGATTGGAAGATCCGATTCGATTTGCTGATGAGCAAGCTAGGCGACTTGTTTCTGGTAGAGGTGTCGGGGAGCAACCCTTATTAATTAAATCAAAGACGTTTAATCTTCTAGCGCCTTTTCAGTTAGAAGTAAATAACTTATGGCGCGTAATGAAGGATTTCGTGGATGAAAAACAATTCGGATCGATGGCTTTGTTATTCGTTTCTAATTTCCTACTAAACAAAGCGTTTGTTGCTGCTACGGGTAGTGGTGTGGTGCTTGATCCGATCGATGCAATCTATGATGCGGTAACTGAAGATGTTAGCCTATTGAAACGTGGGGGCCGTATTCTTGGAGAAGGTATGTCAAATATGCCAATGGGTCAAACAATTGCCGCTGCATACCCTGAATATGGTGCAAATTGGTTTGGCTTGGATTGGCCTACTCGTGAAGAATTTTTCGGAAAGAAAGACCCAACACGTTTTGGCGGCGGGCTAATAGCAGCAAAAGGGTTACAGGACCCGATATTCAAACTACTCTTGCCGTTTGGTGGGAATCAATTGAAGAAAACGATTCAAGGCGTAGACTCCTTAGTAAGAGGAGGATCATATACCGAGGACATTCTCACAACGGGTCCACAGATAGAAGAACCGAGCCTGAAATTTCCGGTAGATTCACAAAATCCAGCGGATATCATCCGGGCAACTCTATTTAGTCCCTACGCAACGAAAAAGGGACAAGAGTATACAGGCAAGGAGCGAAGACCATTAAGCGGAAAACAAACAAAGAAATTTAAGAATTCAGCGGATGGAGCAGCCTATTACGACGCACTTATGAAGATACGAGAAGCAGAGACTGAAAAAAGAAAACAAAAAGAACAAGCGAAAAAGTAGCTCCGCTCAGGCGGGGCTATTTACATTTAGGGGGATGACAACATGAATAAAGGCCAAACAATAATCACAACAGTCGGAGCTATAATCGTACCAGTATTTGAATTTGCATACGGAGCAGGTGAAGCGGTGTTTACTTCTATGATCACATTAGCATTTTTCATTTTGATGGATTGGATCAGTGGGATTCGCGCAGCCATGAAAGATAAAAGCTATGGCAGCTCCTATGGAATTGACGGCATATTTAGAACGTTTTTCATGCTGGCTCTACCAGCGGGCGGTCATTTTCTTGATCTAGTGTTTAATCTACCTGGCATTCTATTTGGTGCGCTGACAGCTGGACTGCTTTACCACGTTATTCAATCCATGGTCGCTAATGCGATTCGTGCGGGATGGGGGGAATGGATTCCGCTCAACGTGCTAGAGGTGTTGCTTAATTGGGTAGGCAGTGAGCTGAATAAGAAATTACAGAGAGCGACACAGCGAGGAGCAGTTACGCCTGAATTGACAGTAGTACCAGAAGAGGTGAACAGAGATGTCAATTAATTATGTAAAGGACCACATTCCAAAAGGGACGGCGTGCGGTCGTCGACCCGCGATACAAATGAATGCTACTTCTATTACGATTCACAACACGGCCAATCCGACGAGCACGGCAAAAAACGAAAGATCTTGGCTCACAAACGCAGCTAATGACCGTACAGCGTCTTATCATATTGTCGTAGACGAAAACGGAGCAATTGAATGTTTGCCATTAAATGAGAACGCTTGGCACTCAGGTGATGGCAGTGGAGCTACTAGCGGTAATCGAACCTCAATAGGAATCGAGATATGTGAGGGCGGCAATTATGCCAAGACGATGGACAATGCCGTTGAGCTAGTGGCTCTCAAGCTTAAGGAGCGAGGATGGGGAGTGGATCGACTGAAACGTCATTACGATTGGAATGGAAAGATATGCCCGCGTAAGATGTATGACGGCGGTACATGGCTGGGCTGGGTTGCATTTAAAAAAATGGTAGCCACAAAGATGCAGTCGCAAGTGGAGGAGGTGAAACCAAAAATGAAAGCAGAAGATGCGAACAAAATCATTGGCTTCTTGAAAGCCGCTTACGGAACTACTGAGGACAAGGAAGCGCGTAAAGAATATAGCCGACTTGCGAATGAACTACGTGCTGCTAGCGGACAACCCGTCCAATAAAAAAAGCCCTTGACCTTAATTGGTCGAGGGCTTTTTTTCGTTTAAACACTAATTAACTTTTTTCTCTCGTTTACCTCGAAAGAAAAACGTTTTTTAATCAGATCGTTAATCGATCGCGATGAATCCACAAAAGTGATATGTTTTTTAATAACATCAAAACTGTACGTCTCCAAAAGATCAATTAAAGCCGAGTTAATAAACGAGGATGAGACGCTGTCGACTCCTTTAAAAGAAACCTCGGTGGAATTTCCAGCTGTTAAGTTGTCATTTATTAATTTTCTTATTACGTCACCGTCTGAATTGGAATAGCAACGATCGATGTGATCAAGTACCACAATCACTCCCATATGAATTCCTCCTCTACATTTTCGATGGTATCAGTACGGAACTGGATATCTAATAGTGTTCCTGGATAAAAGCCTTCCACGTTTTCGTAAGAAATATCCATATTACCAAAACCATCATTCTTACAACACAGTATACCATGATTAGAGTGTATGTAAACCTCGCCACAGTTATTTTTAACCACATTATGTAATAACAAATCTAAGCCTGCACCTCTATTTCGAGGTGTGGTCTTAGTAGTGAAGCCTTCACGTATAGCCATCTTAATGGCCTCACCATCTGATAAAAAAGGGTGTAATTTTTGAATGTTAAACGGAATGCCTACACCAAAGTCGGAAATGGAGAGTGTTACTTTATTTTCATTCGGATAGTGTTGGATAAAAACACTACCTTCATGTTCGCTTGAGTGATCCTGTATATTGTTAAAAATTTCTTTCAGTGCAGTCTCTATATCAGCTAGAGATTTTTTGGTTAGGAATAACTTTTTAGAGAGCCAAGTCATAGCATTACTTAAATATTGAAAACTATTCGAGTAAGCAACGTTCGCTAACGGTAATGTTGTTGGACGTAATTTAGAGGAAGGATCCAAAGTTTCGTGTAAGTAATGATGAAAAAACATGGAATCATCTAAAAATGCCATTGGACAACTTTTTTTTGAGCGGTCAGGGAAATCATATTTGAAAGTGACTCTTGTCCCGTTTCGTCTTAGTCTACCAATAAGGTTACTTAAGACAGTTATACCAACTGGGAGAATGAATTTCAGGGTGGTGAAATCAAAGATAATATGATTTGAACGGGGGTTCATATCTGCGTCGATGGTCTCATCAATAAATCTATACATTGATGTTTTTGTAAATTTATTGGGGAGATAGATCTCCATGCTATCAAACTCCTATTTTAGACTATTTGCACAAGTCTACTATAAAAGTCGTATTTTGGCGATACACCGAGATATATAAGACACTGGTTAAATGCACTATAAAATTTAAAACAATTGAAATAAGAACATTTGTTTGGTATAAATATAAGAACATACATTCGCACAGGGGTGAAGGTCATGCTTGAAAATTATTTAGGCCAGACAGTACAGATTATCTATAATGATCGTAATCGCAATATATCCATTCGAACGATACAAATTCGTTCAATTAAGGACGGGAGGCTTAAGGCTTATTGTTTTACTGCAAAGGCCCTACGTATTTTTAATGTAGAAAACATTGTAGACGCGGAATTGGTGAAGCCTAATGCCTCGTGAAAAAGTAATCATGCTAGCTGACTGCCAATCCTTCTATGCCAGCGTAGAAAAGATGGAGTATCCCGAGTACCGCGATAGACCTTTAGTTGTTGCAGGTGATCCTGAGCGACGATCCGGAATAATATTAGCCGCCTGTCCGATAGCAAAATCGTTTGGTGTTACTACTGCAGAACGGATTGGTGATGCTCTAGCCAAATGCCCTAATTTGATAATAATTAAACCGAGAATGCAATTATATATCGACATCTCGTTGCTCATTACGCGCATTTATCAATCTTATACAGACCTCGTTGAGCCATACTCGATCGATGAACAGTTTATAGATGTGACTGGATCGTTGCGGATGTATGGTTCTCCTGAAAATTTAGCTCATCACATACAATATAGAGTCCAGGCTGAAACAGGAATATATACGCGGTTTGGAATTTCAGAAAATAAGATTCTTGCAAAGACAGCCTGTGATAATTTTGCAAAGAAAAATGAATCAGGTTTGTATATATTAAGGAAAGATAAGCTACATGAGTCACTGTGGACATTGCCTATTGAGAAAATGTTTATGGTAGGCAGCCGGATGAACCGGCATTTCAATTCAATGGGACTGGATACAATCGGAAAGCTAGCTACGACGCCTCTAGATAAGCTCAAGCAAATGATGCAAAGGAAATTTGGGAAGAACTCTGATGTTAACGCAGAAATGTACTGGCGTATAGCAAATGGTATAGATGACAGTCCAGTTACGCCGGGCACACATGAAATTGCACCAAAGTCTGTCGGTCATATGATGACCTTACCTCGAGATTATTGGCGGCTAGAGGATATAAAGATTGTTTTGCTGGAGCTAACGGAATTGGTATGCCAGAGGTGTCGGGGAAAAGGTTATATGGGCCATGTTGTTTCGGTAGGTTGCATGGGGGCGGATTATGAACGTCCTACGGGGTTTAGCCGCCAAATGAAAATGGACGATCCATCAAACGTCACAAATCAGGTGTATCGTGCTGCTGTGGAGGTACTGAATAAACATTGGGATGGGCAGCCAGTTCGCAAAATTGGTATCAGCCTCTCTCAATTGGTACCTGATGATCAGTACCAAGTGTCCTTATTCGATCCACATAGGGAAAAGGTAATGGCTTTAGAAAAGGCTACAGATGCGATAAAACGAAAGTATGGCGATTCTATAATATTAAGAGCAGCATCACTTACCGAGGCGGGCCAAGCGCGTGATCGTTCATCCAAAATAGGGGGACATTATAAATAATTGAGGAATGATCTCAAAAAACAGAACGACAAATGAACGACAAATTAATTTTATAGAGACTCGAGATAACTAAATACCCTTGGTATATAAGGCTTTAAACAAAAAATCGGGCACCCCTTGCGGGGTGCCCTTTTCATGGGAGAGGAGAAACCGGACGAAGAGCTTATGGGGAAACGTAAGTCTTCTCCGCGGTTGTCTACGACATCTTGCGACGCCGATAAGGTTATTTTGTCCTTTTATATGGTAAATATACACGATTGAGATAAAAAATTTAATGTTGTACTTAAAGCAGCAATAGACTCTCAATTTTTACGCGGGTCTTCACTTTATTATGAAAGGGATTCTATGGTACGATAGGCGGGAATGAGATAGAAGGGGGCAATTGCAGTGAGAGTCATTGCGGGCGAGGCCAAGGGCCGCACGCTTAAGGCTGTGCCTGGCATGAATACGAGACCGACAACGGACAAGGTAAAAGAAGCTATTTTTAGCATGATTGGTCCTTATTTCGATGGCGGAATGGCGCTGGACCTGTTCGCAGGTACGGGTGGTTTGGGTATTGAGGCTTGGAGCAGGGGAATAGAGCGTACGGTTTTCATTGATCGTGAGAAAATAAGCATCGACATTATCCGTCACAATGTTCAAACGGCGAATATGGGGAGCGCTGCTGAAATTTATAGGAATGATGCGGAGCGCGCATTGAAAGCGCTAGCGAGGCGGGGACAGAGGTTCCGGCTTGTTTTTCTTGACCCTCCATACAAAATGATCACGATGGACAGTTTGATGGCTCAGCTTATGGAGAATGAACTGCTGGAACCTGACGCCATTATTGTAGTCGAGCATGATGCTTCGCACCGTTACCCGGAGCAGATGGAGCATTTTGACCAATTAAAGTATGCAAAATACGGCGATACGGCAGTTACAATCTATCAATTTAACAGCTTAGAAAGCCATGACGGAAATGAGGCCGATGTTCATGAATAAAAAAGAGCGCGTAGCGGTGTATCCTGGTACTTTTGATCCTGTAACCTATGGTCATTTGGATATCATTCGCAGATCTGCTAAGCAATTTGACCGGCTGATTGTAGCCGTTTTAAATAATTCAAGCAAAAATCCGCTGTTCAGCGTCGACGAACGTAAGGCGCTTCTTACTGAGGTGACTAGTGATATTCCAAATGTGGAAATTGACAGCTTTAGGGATTTGCTCGTCCGTTTCATGAAATCACGGCAGGCGAATGTCATCATTAGGGGGATTCGATCGGTTACCGATTTCGAATACGAGCTGCAGCTAGCTTCAACAAACCACCTGCTCGATGCTGAAATCGATACCATGTTCATGATGACGAATCCAAAATATTCCTATTTAAGCTCCAGCATCGTGAAGGAGATTGCACAATTCCACGGTGCTGTGCATGAGCTGGTACCGCCCGTCGTTGAGAAGCAATTGCGTGAGAAATATAAAACAAAGAGCATAACTTAACTCCGGAATATTCCATTTTTCAAATTAAGCTTTATACCGATTTATTGGTTTGCGAAACGGAAGAAGGATTATAGAAACAAATAACCCGAGCAGTGCAAGCAGGAGACAAGCCGAGAGCGAGAATTGCCATAACAACGGAAGCTCGCCGGCTTTAATGACGACTGCGACCGTATGTTCCGGCAAGAATGATTCAGCGTTGACAAAGGCTGGCAGAGCCCCAGGGGCCAGAATAGGACGCAGAAGCGATAGAGCGGGCTTCCAAAGGAGCAGCATGAACAGTAAGGCGTGCAAGGCGTGTACGACGCGCCATACGACGAAAGGGAACAGCTTGAGATCGGTACCTGTTATGGAATAACCAGCCTGAAAAATGCCGCTAAGTCCGCTCCATGCAAGGACGGCAGCAATAGCAGCGGCATTGCTGAGCGTTCCGGTACCAGGTGCATCCCAAATAGCAGCCGAATAAGCTCCCAGATGGCCTTCGAAAAAAGCCTGACTTATAAAACTAAGCCCAGCCTTATCCAGCAGCGGAGAGAGAAGCGGTTCCGATAATTTAGCAAGAACAGCTGCAAAGATCATAAAGCCGCCAATCATCATAAGCTTCTGAACGCTGGCTGTAACGGCATCGCCAAGCGCTTTCCCAAAGCTTCGGCCATCCTGCTCCCTGCCGAGGCGAAGCGCCTCTGCTGAGCGCTGCAGGATACTGCTCCGATTCTCTTCCGACTTAATTTCAACAGCTTGGTTATTCTCTGTGTCATCTTTGGGCCGAACCAGCGTCATGAAAATCATCACCCACAGGGCTGAGAGCCATACGGCTGCTGCAATGATAACACCGACTATTGGCTTATGCAGGAAGCCTGCGCCGATGACCACGAGCATAAACAAAGGATTAGGCATATGGGCAAGGGCGAGCAGGCGTTGGCCCTGTTGTTTTGTCACGAGGTTTCTTTTGCGCAGGGAGGATGCCGCATCTGCACCAGCGGGATAACCTCCCATCCAGCCTAGGACAATAGCAAGCGACGCTTCCCCAGGAAGCTTGAACAACCGGTTCATGAGCGGCTGCAGCAAAGAGCTGACAGCGTGAGCGAGGCCAAACGAGGCAATAAGCTCGAATAATACTAGAAACGGCAGCAGGCCGGGAAAAACAATATTCCACCACACGGTAAGTCCTTGTAGGGAGGATTGGAAGGAAGCATCCGGCTGAAGGATGATGGCTACGACAAGCAGGATGGACAGGAACGCTAACATAACCGTTTTAGCCAATGCTACACAACTCCTTTATTTTATTGGGAAAATAAGTGTAGGGTCACATGGTTCGCAGACGAATGTCATGAAGAAATGGACAATCGTATACGTTAATTAGTACGCATGTTTGTCCATGGATAGACCAAGTGTCACGTTTTGCCCGGCAGGACAGCAGGATTGAGAACTCAATAAGAAATGAATAAATTGCTTGATCGGGGAGTGGCGGATGCGAAAGCAACGAACAGATTTGCGCAGAATAGCGATGGTCGTTGCAGCGACTTCAGCTTTGATGTGGGTGCTGTTATATGCTCCAACGCCTTATGTGGTTTATGAGCCTGGAATTGCAGTCCCCGTTAAGCCGATGCTGGCGATTGAAGCGGGAGACGAGCTTGGTGATGGGGATTTCTTGCTCACAGCAGTGAAGCTAACGGAGCCGAACTTGCTGAATGCCATCTCGGCTATGTTGAACTCGAATAAAGAGGTGCACCCAAAACGGGATGTGCTTAGGGGATATACGAAGGAGCAATATGCAGAAAGGCAGCAAGTGATCATGCAGGGGTCTCAAAATAATGCTATTGAAGCAGCGTATCGTTTTGCCGGTGTGTCTTATGAGAGCAAGCCGAATGGCATGGTTGTCTCCGAAGTTCTAACTGATGCGGCTGCGGGTGAAGTATCCTTTCAGGCTGGTGATTTGCTGCTAGGGATCCATGGTGAAAAACCTTCACGTAGCACAAATGAATTGCTTCAATCGCTGATAGGGATTAGCGGTGCTGCTGAATCCGTTGCTTTCGATATTGTAAGAAATGGCAAGCAACTTCAAGCAGTCGTTTCGGCGGATCGCTTTGTTTCAGTGAAGACAAACGTGAAGCTTTTGGATGCGCTCGGCATACGGAGTATAACGGAGCTGCACGTGCTGGAGCCGGCGAATCGCGATAACCGGATTACCATAACGGCCGATGAGATCGGAGGCCCGTCGGCTGGACTTGTCTTTGCGCTGCAAGCTCTGGATTTGCTTACGAAGGGTGATTTATCGGGCGGCAGCCGCATCGCGGCAACGGGTACCCTTGCGGTTGATGGCAAGGTTGGGGCGATCGGCGGCATTAAGCAAAAAATAGTCATCGCAAGCGAAGAAGGCGCCCAGCTGTTTCTGGTGCCTTCTGACAATTTCGAGGAAGCCGAGGCGAAAGTGAAATCGCTTGGCTCCTCGACAAAGGTTGTAAGCGTATCTTCGCTCCAGGAAGCTGTGGAACAAATTGGAATTTTCCAGTCAGAGGCCGGGAAGTAGCAGCCATGCAGATTTTTACTTCAACGAAGATTCAATCACGACCGGTCTTTCCGTAAAATCCCGGAACATCGATTGGACATTCGCAACTCCTGGAACGCCAAGCATATAAACACTGCTGGCCTGGGTGTCAAGCTCGAGGAATCGAAACGGTTTTGGAGGTCTTGCAGCGCTAAGCAGCACGGGAAGCTTGGCTGAATTTCGCATGCGGCGCAATAAATGCTTGCCTTTTTCGGTAAAACCAAGCACTCTTATATATTCAACACCCGCAGCGAGCTTATCCGAGCTGAAATCTTCTTTGCGATGTCCTAGCAAGATAGCGAGAAGTGACCGCTGCAGCTTTGTCCGCGTGTAGCGCTTGGTTTTCAATGCTGCCAGCAGGTCGTCGAAGCTTCTAGAGGCAAGGCTAGGCAGGGCATTGAGGATGCGGTGTTCCAAGCCTTCGTTAATCTCATGAAAATCCGCCAGTTCATTTGGCGAACGGGTTACGATCGCATGAAGCAAGGCGTTCGTGAAGGGCTGCCAACTGATCGGGCAGCGGCCTGAAGACCATTCCTCCTGCAGGATACGCAGCGTAGTCTCAGGAACGTATGCGCGCGCGTCTTCAAGTGAGCGTTGTTCGAGCAGCAGCTTACGAATCGCAGTCGCGCTAGCGATCTGGCTGTCTGACGGTGTTTCCTGATTATATTGCGCTTTCTCGCGAGTGATGGTGTAAGGCGCCATTTGGCACTGCAGCCGTTTTAAGGCAAGCAAATAATGGAGGCCTAACGTGTGGTTCGGCAGAGCAAACGGGAAATTTGCAGCAGAAGCATGTCCCAAATCTGCTAAATAAGCAGTAATGGCACTGCTGTATGCGCTGGGGTAACTTATTCCCGTTTGCAGAAGCTGTTTTAATAAAGCTTTGAAGGCAGGGGGCTCATGTGCTACGATATCTGCAGCCAAGAGCAGCGGCTCAAGCTCGCCGTTCTCCGTTCCGAAGCAGAAACTGTCAACGACACCTGTAGCCTCAAGCAAGGACACAGCACCGTAAGCAAACCATTCGGCAGCTTGCGTGGCGTATGCGACGGGCAGTTCGATAACGAGATCGCAGCCGCCTTCAAGCGCCATTCGTGTCCGAGACCATTTGTCGAGCAGGGCAGGCTCGCCGCGCTGCAGGAAATTGCCGCTCATAACGGCAACGACTGCGTCGGCTTGCGTTATTTTTCGCGATTGTTGCAAATGATACAAATGTCCGTTATGAAAAGGATTGTACTCGACAATAAGTCCGACTGTACGCATTCGTTTGGGTCCTCTCTCTGTTAAATGTTGGTGGTTTAACTATAGCATAGAGAAGAAGCTCAATCACGGCCTGCTTAAAGCATTAAGGAAAAACAGTGTGAAAATGTTGACAAAACAGTAGTCTGATAGATATAATAATCTTTGTTTGTTTGGGGTGATCTGATGCAGTTTCATATTCAAGAAACAATGTCCAAAGGGTTGAAAACGACAATCGACGAAGAGTTGGATGTTAGTGACCTCTTTAAAGGACGCCAAGATGTTTATCGTACGGGACCTCTTCATGTAATGCTTCAGGTGACTGGGCACGAAGGCTTCATTGAAGTGGATGGCAAACTTGCCATTGACCTCGATCTTGCCTGCTCGCGTTGCCTAGAACCGGTGAAGGATCATACGGTTATTCGTTTCTCGGAAGTATTCAAGCGGGCTGCGTCTGACGTAGATCGCGATGAGGATATGGAAGAGGAAGAGAGTGACTTCATTGAAGTAGATGCGGACAGACTGGACTTGAGGCCTTATGTGGAAGAAGCGCTTCAGTTGTTCATGCCTTTTGCACCGCTTTGCAGCAATGATTGTAAGGGTCTCTGTCAAACTTGCGGACAGAACTTAAATGAGCACACATGCAGCTGCTCAACGGAGAAGATTGATGTCCGTTTTGCGGCGCTAAAGGATCTATTTAAGGAATAAGCGTAGTGCCGATTGATTTTTTGAAGGAGGTGTTAAATATGGCAGTACCTCAGCGTAGAACATCCAAGACTCGCCGTGATAAACGTCGTACGCATTTCAAACTTGCAGTACCGGGCATGGTGAAATGTGAGCAATGCGGCGAGCTGAAATTGGCTCACCACGTATGCAAAGTTTGTGGATATTACAAAACAAAAGAGATCATTTCCCAATAGTGAATTGATGTCAGAGGTAGCACTTCATCATTTGATGGAGTGCTATTTTTATGATGCAACATTGCGCTCGGGCGCATTTTTTTATATACTTAATTAGTACCTGGTGATAATATCAAGCAACATACATATACTAATCGTACTGATGACCCTTGGAGTCCGCGGTGCGTAAATGAGGTCTAACCGTTACTCTAAGGTAGAAGGTGGTGCCGAACATCGAACGAATGCCCAAACGGCAGCGGCATCAGCAGCTTGCCCGATATATTGATGAAAATCCTTTTATAAACGATCGGGAGCTCACGCGACTGCTCAAAGTAAGCATCCAGACGATTCGCCTTGACCGCATGGAACTTGGAATACCGGAGCTGAGAGAACGCCTGAAGCTAATGGCCGAACGCTCCTACGACTCTGTTCGATCGCTGCCTTTGCATGAGGTTATCGGTGATATTGTCGATTTGGAGCTGGACAAGAGCGGTATCTCGGTGTTTGAGATTCGGGAAGAGCATGTGTTCTCGAGGACTGGCATTGCACGCGGACATCATGTGTTTGCCCAAGCAAACTCACTTGCCGTTGCTATTATAGATGATGAAATTGCACTTACTGTAACCGCTGATATTAGATTCATTCGTCCCGTTAAGCTTGGAGAAAAGTGCATCGCTAAGGCCTATGTTCGCTCCATTTCGGGAGAACGAAGCAAAGCAAAGGTAGAACTCTTCACGTATGTGGGCGATGAAATGGTGTTCCAAGGAAACTTTGTGATTTATCGGTCCGCGGGAGATACAGATACAGAAGGAGGAGACGAACGTGCGGATCGCTATTGACGCTATGGGCGGAGATAATGCTCCTGGCCTAATTGTGCAAGGGGCGCTTGATGCTGCAGCGGAGTGGCCGGATACGGAGCTGCTGCTCGTTGGTGATACGTCTGTGATTGAACCGCTCATGAAAGGGCAGAAACCTGCTAACGTGACGATTTGTCATGCGGACGAGGTTATCGGTCCTGATGATGAGCCGGTAAAGGCAGTGCGCCGCAAGAAGGGAGCGTCCATGGTTGTTGCCGGACAGCTCGTTCGCGAGAAACAAGCGGACGCAATGCTCTCAGCAGGCAATACTGGCGCTTTGATGGCCACTGGCTTGCTTGTAGTAGGAAGAATGGATGGCATTGAGAGACCGGCTCTTGCGCCTATGATGCCTACAATGGATGATGTCGGTATTCTAACGCTTGATTTAGGAGCGAACATGGATGCCAAACCGGAGCATTTGCTGCAATATGCTATTATGGGCAGTATCTACCGGGCTAAGGTGCACGGGCTTGAGAATCCAAGGGTTGGGCTCTTGAACGTCGGAACTGAAGCGATGAAGGGTAACGAAATGGCTAAAGCTGCCTATGCTTTACTGGAGCAAGCGCCTGTTCATTTTATTGGCAACGTCGAAGCAAGGGATGTTCTTAATCGCAATTGCGATGTGCTCGTATGCGACGGCTTTGCCGGCAATATTATGTTGAAGGCGATGGAGGGCGCGGCGGGAACGATTTTTACATCGCTTAAAGATGCCTTTAGCCAATCGTTACTGACGAAGCTGGCTGCGGCGATTATGCTGCCTAAGCTGCGGCCCTTGAAGAAAAGAATGGACTATAAGGAGCATGGCGGAGCGCCGCTTCTTGGACTAAACGGGCTTGTTGTGAAATGCCACGGATCATCGGATGCGCTTGCCGTCAAAAATGCGGTAAGACAAGCAAGAAGCGCGATTCAAGGCCAGCTGATTGAAACGATTTCAGCCGAAATAAACGGGAAGTGAGTGTGCGAAATGGGGTTACATCCTGTAGGGATTATCGGAACGGGCAAATACGTTCCTGAACGTATCTTATCGAACAAAGAGCTCGAAGCGATGGTAGAAACAAATGACGAGTGGATCGTAACGCGCACTGGCATCAAAGAACGCCGCCTTGCTGCTGCAGAGGAAGCGACGTCTGATCTTGCGCTGCATGCATCGCGTGAAGCAATTGCCGCGGCAGGTCTAACAGCGGAAGATATTGATCTAATAATCGTAGCGACGATAACGCCCGATATGTTTTTTCCATCGACGGCATGCCTGCTTCAGGATAAGCTTGGCGCGAAGAAAGCTGCGGCATTTGATTTGTCTGCAGCGTGCTCTGGTTTTATTTACGGGCTTGCGACAGGCTCGAGCATGATTGCTAGCGGCATGTACAAGAACGTACTCGTTGTGGGGGCTGAAACGCTGTCGCGCATTACTGATTACACAGACCGCAATACATGCATTCTGTTCGGTGACGGTGCAGGCGCAGTTGTACTAGGACAAGTTGAAGAGGGCCGCGGATTCCAGTCGTTTGAGCTCGGCGCAGACGGCAGCGGAGGAGAACTGCTTAAAGTAAATGGAGGCGGCTCACGCGTACCGGCAACGGAAGAGAGCATTCAAGCCAAACAGCACTATATCCAGATGGCCGGTAATGATGTATTCAAGTTCGCGGTAAGAATTATGGGCAGCGTTGCTGAAGAGGCTTTACTGAAAGCGGGAATAGCGAAGGAAGAGGTCGATCTTCTCGTGCCRCATCAAGCGAACATTCGTATTATCCAGTCCGCGTTAAACAGGCTGAGCCTGTCAGAAGATAAAGCAATGATCAATCTTGATAAATACGGAAATATGTCTTCGGCTTCCATTCCGGTTGCTCTTGCGGAAGCAGTCGAGCAGGGCCGCGTGAAGGAAGGCGACCGCATCGTGCTTGTTGGTTTTGGCGGCGGTTTGACATGGGGCGCTTCCGTTCTTGTGTGGTAATAAATGTTAAGGAGGGAACGCGTTTGAGTAAAATTGCATTTGTTTTTCCAGGACAAGGCGCACAGGCTGTCGGAATGGGTAAGGATGTTTTCGAAACTTTCGATCATTCACGCTTAATTTTTGAACAGGCGGATCGAGCGCTTGGCTTTTCCTTAAGTAATATTATTTTTGAGGGACCAGATGAGGTGCTGAAGCAAACAGCCAATACACAGCCTGCGCTGCTTACCGTTAGCGTTGCTCTGTTAGAAGCCTTGCAGGTTCGAGGATTGAAACCGGATTATGTAGCTGGTCACAGTCTTGGAGAGTACAGCGCCCTTGTTGCAGCGGGTGTTCTTTCATTCGAGGATGCCGTGCGAACGGTTCGCGCACGCGGTCAATTCATGGAGCAGGCTGTTCCAAGCGGTCAGGGTGCAATGGCTGCCGTGCTGGGTGCAGAGCGTGAAACCCTGGCTGCGTTATGTGCATCGATTACGGCGGAAGGTACGGCAGTTGAGCTTGCAAATGTGAATTGTCCCGGACAAATTGTCGTATCGGGCACTGCGGCGGGCGTAGAAGCGGTTGTTCAGCGCGGCAAGGAAGAGGCTGGCGCAAAACGGGTTATTCCGCTTGAAGTAAGCGGTCCGTTTCACTCGTCTCTCATGAAGCCGGCAGCCGACAATCTTCAGACCACGCTGGCTGGCATCGCAATGCTCGACGCAAGCGTTCCGGTTATAGCTAACGTAACCGCAAAGGCTGTTACTTCAGCCGACGAGATTCGTAATTTGCTCGTGGAGCAGGTTTATTCTCCTGTTCTATGGGAAGACAGCGTTCGTTACCTAATCGAACAGGGCGTTGATACATTTGTAGAAATCGGTTCTGGAACGGTGCTTGCCGGCTTGATTAAGAAAGTCGACAAAAATCTTCGTGTCATTTCAATAAACAGTATTTCTGCGCTTGAAGCGCTGCAGGTGAATGAATTTTAGGATGGAGGGGATACCATGTTTGCTAGCTTGGAAGGCAAGAAAGCTCTCGTAACGGGTGCGTCGCGGGGAATCGGAAGATCGATTGCCATTGCGCTAGCTGAGGCTGGAGCAGATGTTGCCATCAATTACTCCGGCAGCGAGGCGGCGGCAGCTGAAACGGCGGAAGCCATTGAAGCACTCGGGAGACGCGCAATTGTCATTAAAGCAAATGTTGGCAAAACAGATGAATTTGAAGCGATGGTCAAGGAAGTCATCGTACAATTCGGATCGGTTGACATTTTAGTGAATAATGCTGGTATTACTAGAGATAATTTAATCATGCGTATGAAGGAAGACGAGTTTGACCAAGTCATTGAGACGAACCTCAAGGGTGTATTCAATGGCATTAAAGCGGTCACTCGCACCATGATGAAGCAGCGTTCCGGGCGCATCATCAATATTTCTTCTGTCGTTGGTGTGCTCGGAAATCCTGGGCAAGCTAACTATGTCGCAGCGAAGGCTGGCGTAATTGGTTTGACTAAGGCTAGTGCACGCGAGCTTGCGTCCCGTGGCATTACAGTTAACTGTGTTGCCCCAGGATTTATTCAAACCGAAATGACGGACAAGCTGCCGGAAGAAATACGCCAATCCTTATCTGGTCAAATTCCGCTTGCCCGTCTCGGTGATCCGAGCGACATCGCAAATGCGGTCCGTTTTCTTGCTTCCGATGCCTCAGCCTATATGACTGGACAGACGATTCATGTGGACGGCGGCATGTATATGTAACGCCAAATAATTCCCTGATACGGAATTAAAACGGTTACGTATGGCATTTTATCTTTAATTCTCGTATAATACCATGGAGGAGGTGAACCGGATGTCCGAAGTAGTAGATCGCGTAAAACGTATCGTCATCGACCGACTAGGCGTTGACGAAGCGGAAGTTACACTAGAAGCTTCATTTAAAGATGACCTCGGCGCTGACTCTCTTGATGTCGTTGAATTGGTCATGGAGCTAGAAGACGAGTTTGATATGGAAATCTCTGATGAAGACGCAGAGACTATCACCACTGTGGGAGAAGTAGTTAAATACATACAATCTCATACGTAAGAAGGACAAGTCCCGTTTTTAATAAACGGGACTTCTCTCCATCTAAACCGTTTTCGTGAAATTAATTATGCAGGCTTCACAGCTTTTATATACACAAGGTAAATGGTTTCAAGCGCAATGAATTTATACCTCCTTATATTTCAAGTGTAAAGGCTCACCGTCCTTGAACGGCATTGCTTGTATTTACCGAGAAATATAAGCAGGGTATACGAATTACAGCACCATGGCTTTAGAATAACGAGATGATGCCACGCGCTCATCAATACTGCTGGATACAGAGGTGAATCGAATGAAACAAAGAGTTGTTGTTACTGGTATGGGAGTTATTACTTCGCTAGGTTCCGATTTGGAGCAATTCTGGGGTAACCTGCTGGAAGGAAAGTCGGGCGTATCGGTTGTCGAGGCTTTCGATTTCTCCGATTACCCAACTTATATTGCGGCAGAAGTTAAAAACTTCAATCCCGAGGATTACGGTTTAGATAAAAAGGAAGCACGGAGAATGGACCGCTTTGTGCAATTTGCGGCAGTAGCCAGCCAATTGGCGGTTAAAGATGCGGATTTGCAAATTGGTCAAAATGCCGATCCCGAACGCGTTGGCGTTATGGTCGGCTCCGGGATCGGGGGACTTGGCACTTGGGAGGATCAACATAATATCCTGCTGGAAAAAGGCCCTAAGCGCGTGAGCCCATTCTTCATACCGATGATGATTGCTAATATGGCTTCCGGCCAAGTGTCGATGCTTACAGGTGCTAAAGGACCGAATAGCACAGCGGTTACCGCTTGTGCGACAGGAACGCATTCCATTGGTGATTCGTTCAAATTAATCCAACGCGGCGATGCCGACGTGATGATTGCGGGCGGCGCCGAAGCGACGATCAGACCTACGGGAATGGCGGGATTCTGCTCCATGCGGGCCATGTCCGTTCGAAACAATGAACCCGAAAAGGCAAGTCGTCCATTTGATATCGATCGCGACGGCTTTGTTATGGGTGAGGGTGCCGGCGTTCTAGTACTGGAATCGCTTGAGCATGCACAAGCGCGCGGTGCAAAAATTTACGCTGAGGTCATCGGTTACGGCATGAGCGGCGACGCTCACCACATGACTGAGCCAGATCCGGACGGCGCTGCTCGCTGCATGGTAAAGGCGCTTAAGGATGCTGGAGTCGAAGCATCTGACATCGACTACATCAATGCACATGGCACATCCACGCCAGTGGGTGATCGCTCCGAGACGAAGGCGATTAAGAAAGCGCTTGGAGACCATGCTTATAAAGTAGCGGTTAGCTCGACAAAATCGATGACAGGTCATTTGCTTGGCGCTGCTGGAGGCGTAGAAGCGGTTATACTCGGCTTGACGCTCAAAAACGGCATCATTGCACCGACTATCAATTTGGATAATCAAGATCCGGAATGTGATCTCGATTATGTTCCGAACAAACCGCGCGAAGCAAATGTGAGAACGGCATTGTCCAACTCATTTGGCTTTGGCGGTCATAATGCATCGATCGTGATGAAAGTTTATGAAGCGTGATTCCTTCTATGAGCTGCAGCAGCGGCTGCAGCTCAGCTTTAAACGGACGAAGCTGCTCAAGCAGGCTTTCACCCACACCTCCTATGTAAACGAACATAAGCGCGGGTCTGCTCAGGATAATGAGCGTTTGGAATTTTTGGGCGATGCTGTTCTTCAACTGCTGGTGTCGGAATATTTATTTGCGACATATCCGCAGCGGCCTGAGGGTGAACTTACGAGAATGCGTGCATCAATCGTCTGCGAGCCGTCTTTAGCGCAGTTTGCGGAGCGTTTGGAGCTAGGTTCGCATGTATTGCTGGGGCGAGGCGAGGAACAGCTTGGAGGCAGGCAGCGCCAAGCGCTGCTAGCCGACTTGTTCGAATCGTTTGTCGGTGCAATATTCCTGGATGCAGGGATTGAGCAGACTAGAGCATTTTTAAACGAGCATATGTTTCCTTTTGTTGAATCTAATGATTACGGTCTTCTTGTGAAGGATTCCAAATCCAAGCTTCAGGAGCGTTCTCAGCATCATGGGCTTGGAGCAGTCGAGTATCGGATAATCGAAGAACGCGGACCTGCGCATGACCGTGAGTTTGTCGTAGAGGTCTATCTCGGTGAAGAGCGCTTTGGCGTTGGCAGCGGAAGAACTAAGAAGGAAGCCGAGCAGCGTGCTGCCGCGGAAGCATGGCGCACGCTGTCGCAGGAACAAGCTTAATTAACGAAGAGAGTATCCGTACGGCCATCGTGCCTAAGGGATGCTCTCTTTTTTTAGTACATGACTAACGAAAATAACACCTTTTAAATACTATAAATCCTATATTTTGAAAATAGCTGCATATCGTGTTGTATGAAGGTGTAAGACTAACGCCCCTAGGTCGCAATTAGCGGCTGAAATGGTTATCAAGGCCCATAAGATGTGGTACAATGAGGGGTGAGGTGAAAACCAAGACATGTTTCTGAAACGGATAGAATTATCAGGCTTTAAATCTTTTGCTGATCGGACTGAAATGGAATTTGTAACCGGCATCACGGCGGTAGTAGGTCCGAACGGCAGCGGTAAAAGTAATATATCTGACGGCATACGCTGGGTGCTCGGGGAGCAAAGCGCGAAGAGCCTGCGCGGCGGCAAGATGGAGGATATTATTTTTGCGGGAAGCGATTCCCGAAAAGCTGTGAACTACAGCGAGGTTTCGCTCACCCTTGATAATGCGGATAATGCGCTGCCTCTGGAATATAACGAGGTTACCGTAACAAGACGCGTACATCGGAGCGGCGATAGCGAATATTTGATAAATAAGCAGCCATGCAGGCTAAAAGATATTACCGAGCTATTTATGGACACCGGTATCGGTAAAGAGGCCTACTCTATTATTGGACAAGGCCGAATCGAAGAAATTTTAAGCACGCGCTCGGAGGATAGGCGGGGTATTTTTGAAGAAGCCTCCGGTATTGTCAAATACAAGTCGCGTAAACGCGAAGCACAGAGGAAGCTCGACGAAACTGAGCAAAATTTGCTGCGTATTCACGACCTTGTTACGGAGCTGGAGGATCAGGTTGGTCCGCTTCGCAAGCAGTCAGAGAAAGCGATCCATTTCAAGGCGCTTAAGGAGCAGCTGAAAACGAAAGAAATTTCAATGTACGTACATAACATTGAACAGATTCACGGTTCATGGACCGAAGCAAGCGGTAAGCTTGAGCGCTTGCAGCAGGAACAGCTTCAGCTTTCCACTGTAGTCAGCAAGCATGATGCCCATTTAGAGAAAGATCGTCAGCAGCTTCGCGATTTGGAATTGGTGCTCGACCAGCTGCATGAGGCAATGCTTCAAATAAGCGAGGATTTTGAAAAATGTGAGGGTTATGGCGAGGTTCTGAAGGAGCGAAAGCGCAATTTGGAACAAAACAAGCAAAAGCTCGAGGAATCGATTGCAGCGCAGGACGCCCGAATCGTTACGATGACGCAGGAGGAAGCAGAATTCCGCAGCCGTGCAGCGGCGCTTCAGCTTCAGCTGGCTGATCTTCGCTCTAAGATATCGGAAGAGGAGGCTCGCTTATTAGGCGTCGCTGGCGGCGCTGTCGCTGATGCAGAAGAAACACTGAAGAGCGAGCTGTTAGAAGTGCTCAGCGCAATGGCGCAGCATCGGAACGAAATTCGTTACGCGGCTCAACAGCAAGAAACGCTGCAACGTCGGATGGAACGGATAAGCGAGGATGAAACCAAGTGGCTGGAGCAGCAAACGAAATTGGACGAGAGACGTTCGGAGCTTGCAACGGCGCTTGAAGCGACGCTGGCTCGCTTAGAACAGGCTAGAAGCAAAACGCTTACCGAGTCGGAGAAAACACGAACAATTTCGCAAAGCCTGGAAGAAGTTACGTTAGCGATTCGAAAGTGGGAGCAAAAGCTCGACAGCCATATTTCGAGGCGCGACACGATGAAGGAAATGCAGGATGCGTTGGACGGCTTTATGCAGGGCGTTAAAGAGGTGCTCAAAGCTTCGAGACGCGGGAATAGCGGCATTAGCGGAGTCCATGGTGCGGTCGCAGAGCTCGTTCGCGTGCCGGAAAGAATTGAGACTGCCGTTGAGACTGCGCTAGGCGGGGCCTTGCAGCATATCGTCATGGAAGACGAAAAAACGGCTCGTACCGCAATTGCTTTCCTAAAGCAGCGCCAGCTTGGCCGGGCTACGTTCCTGCCGCTTGACGTTATTCGCGGCCGGCAGGTGCCAGAGCATGATAAGCGCACTGCGGAATCCGTTGAAGGATTCGTAGGCGTTGCCGCTGACTTAGTGAGCTCTGATGCTAGGTATTCCGCGATTGTAAACAGCTTACTCGGCAATGTTTTGCTTGCCGAAACGCTTGAACAGGCGAATCGAATCGCATCGAAGTGTCAGTACCGCTACCGCGTTGTCACCCTAGAAGGGGATGTCGTTAATGCCGGCGGTTCAATGACGGGAGGCAGCTTGCAGAAGAAGGGAGCCAGCTTGCTTGGCCGTCAACGTCAGATTGATGCGCTCGATCAAGAAATTACCGATGCGCGCAGGATGGTTGAACAGCTGCGAAATAAGCTAAGCGATCTGCGCAAGGAGCATTCCATCCGCACTCATAACATTGAAGAGCTGCGTGCGGAAGGCGAGAAAAGCCGTATCGAAGAACAGCAAATCCGGGCTGAGCTTCAGCAGCTTCACAATGAAGCGAAGCATCTGGATGAGCAGCGACAGCTATACTCTGCTGATCGCAACTCGCATTTATCCGAGCAGAAGGATGTTCAAGCAACGGCAGCGGCGGCTGAACTGCGTTTAGAGCAGCTTGTCGTGGACGAGGCAAGGCTGCAGGAAGCGATTCGCATGGCGGAGGAGCGTCGCAAAGCGAGCGAATCGGCCAAAGAAGAGCTGCAAGGCCAGCTTACCGATATTAAGATCGCAGCTGCGAAGACAGATCAGGAAAAGCTTTCGTTTGAGGATCAATCGGCACGGGTTCGCGCCGAGATTGGGCGGGCGAAGCAGGAACTGGAAGGCTTGCGCTCCTTGGCTGCGCAGCAGGAAGAAGAGATCGCCAGACACGCGAATGAGTCGGTTCAGCAGATTGAACAGCTTAATCATCTGCGCATAAAGAAACAAGAATGCGCGGAACAAACGGATTTGAAGCGTTCAGTGCGCGCGCAGCGTATTACGGAGCTCGATCTTGGCGAGAGTGAGACGAAGGAGCAGCGCGCTCAGCTAAGACAAGTCGAAGAGCAAATGCGGCAAACGGAAATTGCCGCGAACCGGCTCGATGTGGAGCTGGATAATTTGCTTCGCAAGCTTAGCGAGGAGTATGAGCTGAGCTATGAGCTTGCTAAGGAAGAGTATCCGATTCCAGAGGATATTCTGGGTACACAAAATGAGGTCAGGGACATTAAGCGCCAAATTACTTCGCTTGGCGATGTAAACCTAGGCGCAATCGAGGAGTACGAGCGAGTCAGTGAACGATTTGAATTTCTGTCCGAGCAGAAAAATGACTTGATCGAGGCGAAAACGACGCTTTATCAGGTCATCCGCGAAATGGATGATGAGATGTCGAAGCGTTTCAGAGCGACCTTTGAAGCGATACGCGGTCACTTTGTCGTCGTATTCGCGAAGCTGTTCGGTGGCGGAAGGGCGGATCTGGTGCTCGTAGAGCCGGACCGCGTTTTGGACACAGGCATCGATATTGTTGCTCAGCCGCCAGGCAAAAAGCTGCAAAACCTGCAGCTGCTCTCCGGCGGAGAACGCGCTTTGACGGCAATTGCTTTGCTGTTTGCGATTTTGCAGGTAAAACCGGTTCCGTTCTGCGTGCTCGATGAGGTTGAGGCAGCTCTCGATGAAGCGAACGTATCGCGTTTCGCGCAATATTTACGCGAGTTCTCTGAGCTGACACAATTTATCGTCGTGACGCATCGCAAAGGCACGATGGAAGAAGCTGATGTACTGTACGGTGTTACCATGGAGGAAGGCGGCGTATCGAAGCTGGTGTCCGTACGTCTAGAGGATGAAGAGCCGGTATCTGCATAAAGAAAAGAAAAGCCGGCAATGTGAGGATGGGAGTGGAAACGATGAGTTTTTTTAAGAAGCTGAAGGAAAGCATCGCGACGAAAACAGAAGCGGTAACGAATATTTTCAAAGAAGGTTTGACGAAGACGCGTACGGCGTTTGTAGAAAAGGTTGAAGAGCTTATTACGCGCCGCAAAAAAATTGACGAACAGTTCTACGAGGAGCTGGAAGAAATTCTAATCGGCGCGGATGTTGGCGTCAACACGGTTATGCAGCTAATTGACGATCTTCGTGTCGAAGTCAAAAAACGCAAGATCGAGGATGCATCTGACTTGCAGCCAATCTTATCGGAAAAGTTGATAAACCTTATGAAGGGTGACGATCATTCCGGCTTGCGCATGGCACCGAGCGGTATCACCGTTATTTTGTTCGTTGGCGTTAACGGTGTCGGCAAAACGACGACAATCGGAAAGCTTGCGCACAAGTTCAAGAGCGAGGGTAAAAGCGTGCTTTTGGCGGCAGGCGACACGTTCCGTGCAGGAGCGATCGAGCAGTTGGAGGTATGGGGTCAGCGGGTAGGCGTGGATGTAATCAAGCAGCAATCTGGCTCAGATCCCGCAGCCGTTATGTTCGATGCAGTGCAAGCGGCTAAGCAGCGCGGCGTAGATGTACTCTTATGCGATACAGCGGGAAGACTTCAAAATAAAACGAACTTGATGGAAGAGCTCAACAAGATTTTTCGTGTGATTCAGCGCGAGCTGCCGGAAGCACCGCATGAGGTTCTGCTGGTGCTTGATGCGACGACTGGTCAAAACGCGCTTAGCCAGGCTAAGCTGTTCGGCGAGAAGAGCGGCGTTACCGGCCTTGTTCTGACGAAGCTGGACGGGACGGCTAAGGGCGGTATCGTTATTGCGATTCGAAATGAGCTGAGCTTACCGGTGAAGCTGGTTGGATTAGGCGAGAAGATGGGCGACCTTCAGCAGTTTGATTCAGAGCAATTTATCCATGCGCTGTTTGCGGGATTGATTCAACGCGAGGACGCAGAGGAAACGGAAAAAAAGGCGGAATAATGCCGATTTGAGCAAAAGCAGCAGACAGTCAGAACCGTTCGTAAAGGTGACAAGGGGAAATGCTTGACAGCAGCCTATGGCGTCATGTATTATAAAAGACGTTGTCAGGTGTAAAGGTGTTTACCTTGTCGGCGAAACAAGCTAAATAACAGGAGGGGCTGAGGGGATGAAAGCAAATGAACCAGATGCCTTATCCAAAACAACCCGAATAAACTTGTTGTTCGACTTTTACGAGCCGCTCTTGACTGAGAAGCAGCGGACGTTTCTCAAATATTATTTTCACGACGATTTCTCCCTTGGGGAAATTGCAGCCGAGTTCGGGATTAGCCGACAAGCCGTGTACGAGCATATAAAGCGTGCTGAGCAGGTGCTGGAGAGCTACGAGAGCAAGCTAAGCTTACTTGTTAGGCATGATTCACTTCAACAATTAACCGTGCAGCTTGTAAACAGCGTGAATGAGCTTGCCATTGCCGAGCAGGATCGGCAGGCACTCATGAATGTTATTGCACAATTTAAATTAGCCGAATAATACATAAAGAATGGAGGTGACGGTACATGGCAGCATTTGAGAGCTTATCGAGTCGGCTTCAAAATGTGTTCAGCAAGCTGAGGGGCAAAGGAAAGGTTTCCGAGGAAGATGTTAGCGAAGCAATGCGCGAGGTGCGTTTGGCGCTTCTTGAGGCGGACGTTAACTTTAAAGTCGTGAAGGACTTTATCGCGAAGGTGAAGGAACGGGCAATCGGCTTGGATGTATCCAAGAGCTTCACGCCCGGCATGGTCGTCATCGATATCGTAAATAAAGAGCTGACCGAGCTGATGGGCGGTACGCAAAGCAAGCTGGCAAAAGCGAACAAGCCGCCGACCGTTATTATGATGGCAGGCTTGCAGGGCGCCGGTAAGACAACAACGACCGGAAAGCTGGCCAAGCTGCTTCAAAAGAGCAACAACAAGCCGCTCCTAATCGCGTGTGACATTTACCGTCCCGCTGCGATCAAGCAGCTTCAAGTGCTAGGTGAACAAATCAATGCGCCAGTCTTCTCGCTTGGTGATCAGACTTCGCCTGTAGAAATTGCGCGTGCGGGACTTCAGCATGCCAAAGAGAACGGAAATGATTACGTCATTATCGATACGGCGGGCCGCCTGCATATCGATGAAGAGTTGATGGAAGAGCTGAAGCAAATCCATCAGGTGACGAAGCCGGATGAAGTGCTGCTCGTTGTGGATGCAATGACGGGGCAAGATGCGGTTAACGTAGCCCAAAGCTTTCACGAGCAGCTTGCTCTGACTGGCGTCGTATTAACGAAGCTTGACGGCGATACTCGCGGTGGCGCGGCGCTTTCCGTCAAAGCCGTAACAGGCTGCCCAATTAAATTCGCAGCGATGGGTGAGAAAATCGACTCCTTGGAGCCGTTCCATCCTGAGCGTATGGCTTCTCGTATACTCGGCATGGGCGACATGCTATCGCTGATTGAGAAGGCACAATCGAATATCGATGCGGACAAAGCGAAAGAAATGGAACGTAAAATGCGTACGGCAGAATTTACGTTCGATGATTTTCTTGAGCAGATGGAGCAGGTTCGCAACCTTGGACCGCTTGATCAAATCATGGATATGCTGCCCGGCATGAACAAGATGAAGGGCATGAAGGATATGAAGGTCGATGAGAAACAGATCGGCCGTGTCGAGGCTATTGTTCGCTCCATGACGAAAGAGGAGAAGCAAAAGCCGGAGCTGCTTAACCATAGTCGTCGCAAGCGTGTTGCTGCAGGAAGCGGTACGACGATTGTCGAGGTTAACCGCCTTATTAAGCAGTTTGATGACATGAAGAAAATGATGAAGCAATTCTCATCGATGATGGGGCCGAAAGGACCGAAGGGCGGCAAGAAAGGCCTGAAGGGCATGCTCGGCAAAAATATGAAATTCCCGTTTTAACAATCGTTTACTCTTTGAAGGAGGTGAATTTTCATGGCAGTACGTATTCGTTTGAAAAGAATTGGTGCTCACAAAGCTCCTTTCTACCGCGTAGTAGTTTCGGATTCCCGTTCGCCGCGTGACGGACGTTTTATCGAAGAGATCGGCACTTACAACCCGGTTGCACAACCGGCTCAAGTTAAGATCGATGAAGAAAAAGCGTTGAAATGGCTGCAAACAGGAGCGCAAGCTTCTGATACAGTTCGCGACTTGCTTTCCAAAGCTGGTGTTCTTAAAAAGTTCCATGAGCTTCGGCAACAGAAATAACTGTTGAATAGCGGAGGGCCTTGAGATGAAAGAATTGATTCTTGTCATAGCGAAGGCATTGGTTGATCATCCTGATCAGGTGCAAATCAATGTGAAGGATGATGACCGTGGCACGATATACGAGCTTTCGGTTCACCCCGAGGATATCGGTAAAATCATCGGTAAACAGGGACGCATAGCGAAAGCTATGCGTACGGTAGTGACTTCTGCTTCCGTCAAATCGCAAAAGCGCGTCATCGTAGACATTATGTCATGATGCACGTACGGGGAGAAGGTTAGGATGAATGTCCTAGCCTTTTTTTCATTATATAAGAATTTGTAATTTCACTTATAAATCTGCTTATATAGCACCGTGAACCGAGCTTTTAACGACGATTCTTATGCTCATTATAGCGGCTTCGTTCTCCAACATGGAACGATGCCGTTTTTGCATGTATAATAAGGCAATACACATTATGAAGGGCTGGTTGTCATGAACGAGAAATGGTTTACGGTCGGGAAGGTTGTTAATACGCACGGTATTCGAGGCGAACTGAAAATTCTATCGCAAACGGATTTCGCGGAGGATCGTTTCGCAGCAGGAAGCAAACTGCTTATGCTGAACGAGGAATCCGGAGCTTCGCTAGAAGTGAATATAATTAACTCACGAGCGAATAAAAACGTATACATATTGAAGCTGGAAGGCTTCACGGATATTAATCAAGTCGAGAAATATAAAGGCTGGGTGCTTAAGGTGTCCGAGGACAAGCAGCAGGAGCTTGACGAAGGCGAATATTACTATCATGAAATAATTGGCTGCCGCGTTATTTCTGATGAGGGCGAAGAGCTGGGCGTTATATCCGAAATTTTAAGCCCTGGCGCCAATGATGTTTGGGTCGTTGACCGTCCAAAAGGCTCTGGCAAGCAGCTTCTGCTGCCTGTCATAGACGATGTCCTGTTAAATGTAGACAAGAAAGAGAAAATCGTGACGGTCCATTTGATGGAAGGATTGATTTAACCGATGAAGATAGATGTACTAACGCTGTTTCCGGAAATGCTCGATGGCGTGTTTAACGCCAGCATTCTGGGAAAAGCGAAAGAAAAAGGGATTGTTTCCCCTCAAGCGATCAACTTCAGAGCGTATTCAGGCAATAAACACAATACGGTTGATGATTATCCATACGGTGGCGGAGGCGGCATGGTATTAAAGCCAGAGCCGGTTTTTGCTGCCGTTGAGGATCTTAAACTCGATAATGACGTAAAGCCTCGTGTCATTCTGCTCTGTCCTCAAGGCGCGCAGTTTACGCAGCAGAAAGCAGAGGAACTATCCCAAGAGAAGCATTTGGTACTCATCTGCGGCCACTATGAGGGCTATGACGAGCGTATTCGAGAGCATCTCGTAACCGACGAGATTTCAATTGGAGATTACGTGCTTACTGGCGGAGAAATTCCGGCTATGGTTCTTATAGATAGCGTTGTAAGGCTGCTTCCAGGGGTTCTTGGGAACGAGACTTCAGCCGTAACGGATTCATATAGCACGGGCCTGCTGGAGCATCCCCATTACACCCGTCCTGCTGAATTTCGCGGTTGGGATGTTCCCGATGTCTTAATTTCCGGGCACCATGCGAATATCGAGGTATGGCGCCGCGAGCAATCGCTCCTGCGGACGCTGGAGCGGCGACCAGACCTTCTGGAAAGCGCTGAGCTGACTGACAAGGAACGCAAGTGGCTGACTGCTCAGCAGAGGCAGCAAACGTCTAAAAAGGACAAGTAACTAGTCCAGATGAGAATAAAAGCAGCAGCGGACTTTCGCTGCTGCTTTTATTTTAATATTAACTGTGTTAGCTGTATTATGGAGTGTAGAAATTTTGGGTATAATAGGTTTGATAGCTTCCACCAACGGAAATGCCAGTACCAAGTCGCTTGAGCTTGCTGTCCAACATCGTTTCGCGATGTCCTGACTTGGAATTGAGCCAACCATAGTGAGCGAATATGCTATTTGAATAGCCAGCAGCAATATTTTCTGCCGCTGAGTGGTAGATAACCCCTTTTGCTTTCATGCGATCAAACGGTGAGGAACCGTCCGGGTTGATGTGGTCAAAAAAGTCGCGATTATTCATATCGCTGCTGTGACTATGTGCGGAAGCGGCAGCGAGCTTGTCCCATTGCAAGAGAGGTATGCCGCGGATGGAACGCTCCGCGTTTGCAAGATCGAAGAGCTGCTGTTCAAAAGCCGACTCAAGCTTGCTTGTATAAGCTGATTTAACAGGTTTGGAGACCGATTGATTCATTCGCAAGATACCTGCAATATTATTTGCGTCCTGCCTGTCGTAGAAAAGGGTGATTCGTTCGCCGACTATGGTATACGCGTAATAGTCATCCTTATGCTCGGGGCTAACTGCGTTTTTCACAAGTTTCTTGGCGCTTTCAATCGCTTGTCCGATTTTTATTCCGGACGGACTTACCCAGTCGTCGCCTGCGTTCGAGAAGAGGGCCACAACTCGGGAGTTTTGCACGCCGAACATCATGTAATGACTATAGCTACTGTTATAAACATGCCAGGAGAAACCGTATTCACTTGGATCAATGCGTGAAGGTTTGCCAAGTGTATTGTGGAGTTTCTCCAGCGTATCATTTAATGAAATGCCGCCGAGTGAATGATTTGTCTTTATAATTTTTGCATCCGATAGTGTTTTTGAGTGCTGCTTTAGGTTGTAAAAGAAGGTTAGCGCCTCTGCGCGGGTAAGCTTGCCGTCTGGGCTGAAGCCCGTAACTGTCGCTGAAGTTCGGCCGTTAGAAATTTTTTCATCGAGCAGCCATTGGATGGCGCTTTGCTCCGTGAAAGCTTTCCCGTTCGCTGCTGAAGCAAGCAGGAGAGCCGCCTCGCCTCGGCGTAACTCCTTGTTTTGAGGTGAAGGACTAAGCGGCCAGCCATGATTATTTGCATAATCGTAATATGGCTTTGACCAAACACTGCCAGTTGACGGTGATTCAGCTGCTAGGTTATATGTTCTTAACAGCATTGCTAAAAATTCAGCTTCATTAATAAGATTATTGGGTTTAAAGGAGCCATCGCCATAGCCCTGTGCTAATTTTTGATCGACAGCCCAGGAGATATAGGAGCCTGCCCAGTGACCATTCGTATCCTTGAAAGCGGTTGCTTCACCAAATGTTTGAGTAGGTGCAGAGAAAGCTAACAGTAAAAGAACAGCCGTTATTCCCCCTTTTTTAATCGCTGAAACAGATTTATTAAGTTGGTGCAAATCAGTCACCTCTTCTGTCGGTGTTTGTCATATTTCAGTATACATGAAATAGGAATAAAAAATCGTATTGTATTATTGGGCTGACTATGGTAATATTTTTAATGTTGTTCGAAAAGTCGGACGGTCCGCTATCAGCGATGACCCGGTTCAGAGGAATTCGGTGAGCTTATAAGAACGTCTATGGCGGAAGGAGTGAATCAAATGAATCTTTTGCAAACAATTGCGCAAGAAAACCTGCGTCAAGGTCTACCGAACTTTCGTCCTGGTGACACGCTAAAAGTTCATGTAAAAGTTATCGAGGGAACTCGTGAGCGTATCCAATTGTTCGAAGGCGTTGTAATCAAACGTCGCGGCGGTGGTATTAGCGAAACTTTTACAGTGCGTAAAATTTCCTACGGTGTTGGTGTGGAAAGAACTTTCCCGCTTAACTCGCCTAAAATCGAAAAAATCGAAGTGGCTCGCCGTGGTAAAGTACGTCGCGCGAAATTGTACTACCTACGTAGTCTTCGCGGAAAAGCTGCTCGTATTAAAGAAATTCGTTAAGAACAAACGACAAGAGGGGCTTGCGCAAACAAGCTCCTTTTCGTTTTTTCTCAAAGGTCATTTACATACTACAGCATATGGGAAGAAGGCGGGCAGAGTGGACTCTCAGCAGCGAAATGACGGGACAGGCAATGATCATGATTTAAAGGATACGCAGGACCATGCGGATTTTCAGCAAAATATACCTACTCGAGCAGCTGTCCATGCTTCCGGCTCTGGCAAGCAAGGCGGTGCTTATAAAGAAATCGTAGAATGGATCAAAGCATTAGTGATCGCAGTCGTTCTCGTATTTCTAATACGTCAATTTTTGTTTTCCCCATTCATCGTCGACGGACCTTCGATGCAGCCGAACTTTGAGACTGGCGAACGATTGATTGTAAATAAAATATTGTATACGATTCGCGAGCCTAAATTTGGAGAAGTCGTCGTATTCGATGTTCCAGAGCAAGGCCGTAAATTTATTAAGAGGGTTATAGGCGTACCAGGCGACAAAATAAAGCTCGACGGCGATGACCTCTATATTAATGATAAAAAAATTGATGAGCCATATATTAAAGAAGCCGTTGAGGCAGCACATGCTGAAGGCAGGCTTTATAATGAAAAAGGATCGACATCCGATGTAGCTGAACTTGTAGTTCCTGAGGATACGATTTTTGCTCTTGGCGATAACCGGAGCGACAGCACGGATAGCAGGGTGATCGGATTTGTATCCGATAAAGAGGTTGTGGGCCGCGCTGATATTATTTTTTGGCCGCTGAACAAATTAGAGTTTATTAAGCACTGGACTAAATGAGGTGAGTAAATGACCATTCAATGGTTCCCGGGACATATGACCCGGGCGAAACGGCAAATACAAGACAAGCTGAAACTAATCGATCTTGCCATCGAACTGTTAGATGCTCGTGTTCCGCTTTCAAGCCGCAATCCGATGATTGAGGAAATTTTGAACGGAAAGCCAAGATTGATTGTATTGAATAAATCCGATTTGGCTGACCCTAAGACAACGGAGCAATGGATGGCCTATTTCCGTAATGAAGGTCATGAATCGATTGCGATTGATTCGTCTACAGGGACGAAAGTAAACGAGGTTCCGTTAAAGGCGAAGCAGATTTTACATGAGAAAATTGCCCGTCAGATCAACAAAGGAATTAACCCGCGCGCTCTTCGCGGCCTTATTGTCGGTATACCGAATGTCGGGAAATCGACGCTGATCAATAAACTCGCCGGCCGTGCGATTGCTTTAACAGGCGACCGTCCAGGCGTGACGAAGGGGCAGCAGTGGATAAAGATCGGTACGGAAATGGAGCTTCTCGATACGCCAGGCATTTTGTGGCCGAAGTTTGAAGACGAGCTTGTCGGCTATCGGCTTGCGATGACAGGCGCGATTAGAGAGCAAATCTTGAACGTTGACGATATTGCTTTTTTTGCAATGCGTGAGCTGCTGGATCGCTACTGGCCTAACATAAAAGAGCGTTACGAACTTGAAACTCCGCCGAAGGATGCGTCGGATTCGGATGAAATCGTACGTGTAATGGAAGATATAGGGCGTCGTAGAGGCTGTCTGATTAGCGGCGGCCACGTCGATTTGGAGAAGACATCAGGCATTATTTTACGTGATTTGCGCTCAGGAAAGCTGGGACGGATTACGCTGGAAGCTCCACCTTATTGATGTGAAACGGGGGAACGTAACGTGCTGCAATACGAACAGTCGTTATGGCAGGAAGGTTATAAAGCAATTGCGGGCGTAGATGAGGTAGGGCGGGGATGTTTGTTCGGAGATGTTGTCGCAGCTGCCGTTATTTTTCCGCCTGGGTTAGTGATTGAGGGAGTCAATGACTCTAAGAAGCTTTCTGAGAAAAAGCGTGACCAGCTTTATGATGTTATTTTGCAGGAATGTGTCGCCTGGTCGGCCGCTCGCGTTGATGCGGAAACGATTGACCGTATCAATATAAAGCAGGCTGCTAGGCTTGCCATGAAAATTGCCGTAGAGTCCTTGCAAATTCCTTCTGATTATTTGCTTATCGATGCGGAGAAGGTGGATGTGTCTCTGCCTCAGCAATCCATTATCAAAGGGGATGCAACGAGCCAGAGCATCGCAGCCGCATCAATTGTAGCCAAGGTTACACGCGATAGGCTTTGCGCGTCGGAATGGGAGCAGGATTACCCGGCATACGGGATCGCGATTCATAAAGGCTATGCAACTAAGCTGCACCGAGAACGATTGTTAGAAAATGGGCCAAGCCCTTTGCATCGCAGATCGTTTCTAGGCAATTTGTTTACGGAGGAGCAATTGTTGCTTTTTTAACGGCTCCTTGCAATTATAATGAAGTAATATGACGCTCGATTGATTGTACCAGGCAAAGGATGCCTAGTGTAATTGTCGGGCGTTATTTTGTTCGTAGAAGGATTTTTTGGAATGAATAGCTTCAAGCTTTGCACATGATGACCGATATAAGGCTTATAGGTTAACGCAGTCGTTAGAAGATACATAGGGGACAGCAAGGAGCGCTTTAAGGTACGCGCAAATTGGCACAAGAGCAGCGGAGGCGGATGAACAGATGAATATTAGTCAAATGATGCGAAGCTTCTTGGGCGAGGCTTCAAGTGCGGATACAAGAGCGGTAGAGCTTAAGGTTGGACAGATCGTACGGGGAGTCATCCTGCAGGTAATGGAAAATAACGAAGCGCTCGTCCAAATTAACGGTGTGCAGGTCCGGGCAAAGCTGGAGCAGCCCTTACAAGCGGGTCAAACAGCAATGCTGCAGGTGCAGCAGCAATCAAGCGGAGCGCTTGTGATGTTGAAACAGATTGAACCTGGTCAAGTAGGCTTACCAGAGGATACGTTCAAGGAATGGGCGAAGCAGCTGGCATTGCCTGAACAAAAGTGGGCAGCTCAGCTGGTAAAGGATTTGCGCAAAGAAGGCGTAATCCTAAATCGCGAGGTCGCGCAAGCATTTCAGCAGGCCGCCTTGGCGATGCCACCAGGCGGCGATCCAGAGCAATGGATGCAGGCCGCCTCCGCTACTTTTAAACGCGGACTGCCTATGACAGGAGCTACGGTGGGAGCCATGCAGCAGGTTATGTTTGGACGAAGCGCACATGAGCTGCTGGATACTTTACAGCAGCAGTTTACAACGCTGCAATTGGGCGGATTAAAAAGTACGGATACGGAGACCAAGTCTTTAAATCACGCGGCAGTTCGTGTACAAGCCCTTTTGTCGGAAGGGATGGAACTCCTTCGCGGGGCGGCGGCTGCGATCGAAACCTCAAGCTTGGAGGGTGACGCTGGAAAAGAGCCGCCTGCTGCCAAAATCCAGAATGCATCAAACGTGAAGATAGAATCACAGCAAGCGAATGTAGCAATGGACGATTCTGCCGAAGACGGTTCCGCAGAAAAATCCATGCCGCAAGCTGTCAGAGCTGCCAATCAGCCCAATTGGCTTGGACAGATGATGAAATGGATGGGAGTGGATCATGAGCTTCAGCTTGCGAAGACAATAACAAATGATCCTCAACCGAGCCAACAAAATCAACCGGCAGCTGCGGCATTATCACAGCAGGTGGCTTCCGGAGAAAGAACAGTCAAGCCAGCTTTGATTGTTCAAAGCCCCCCAGTTATGCCTGCGGTTCAACCCGAGGCGACTATTAAGCAAGAAGCTGCTCAATCAGCTGATGTTGATCAAGCAGTGAAGCCGGGAGATGACGAAAACCCAGAACAACGTCACATAAGGTTACAAGACTTCAAGCTGGGAGTCGAGAGAGCGGCAGCAGCCGTAGTCTCAGGGATAGCAGACGGGATTCAATTGCCGGACTCATCGCCCCCAGTACAGCAAGAATCTCTAAAAAGCGCCCTTCTAGCACTCGTTTCGGCGGATAATACGCCGCCAGCGGTCAAAGAGACAGCACAGCAGCTTGTTCAACAAATAACGGGCCAGCAGCTTCTTTTGACGCCTGAACGAAATAACTCGGTTCTTACACATGTGACGATGTATATCCCTCTTAACAGTGAAGATGGAAAACAAACCGCATCCGTACATATTCAGACGAGGCGCGGAAGCAAAGGGGAACTAGACTCTTCAAATTGCAGACTGCTCTTCAATCTGTCCATGAATACGCTTGGCGATACGATGGTTGATGTGAATGTCATGGATAAAATCGTAAGCTTGAACCTATGGAATGATCATCCGGCAATCTCTGCGCTAGCCGAGGCATCTCGATCCGAAATCGCCGGCAGCCTTCAGAATGCAGGCTATCAGCTGCTTTCTTTGCGTACTACGCCACTGCCAAAGGCGGGCGAAAATAAGCAGGATGATACATCGGCCTCCGCGTTAGCTGTTAAGAATAACCAGATGGCTGATATATCCGCTTTTTCTTCGAATCGGTACAAGGGAGTGGACTATCGAATATGAGCAGTGACCAAGAGAACAAGCCTCAGCCAGCAAAAGTAAAAAAAGCAGTTGCCCTGCGCTACCAACCTGGAGAACGCACGGCTCCGGTCATGGTAGCCAAAGGAAAAGGCCATATGGCGGATCTCATTCTCGAACGGGCAAAGGAAAATGGCATTCCCGTTCAAGAGGACTCCTCGCTTGTAGAGGTCCTCTCCAAGCTTGATATAGATCAAGAGATCCCGGCAGAGCTATACACATTAGTTGCTGAAATTTTGAGCTTTGTCTATCGCTCAGACCGCAAAGCGAGGGATATGATTGACGGATAAAGAAACCGGCAACTTTTACGCGCAGAACAAGCGAGACACAAGGAAGCTAACGGGTGAGCTTGGCGAGAAGTCAGCTTGCGAATATTTAATGGAGTCGAATTATACCATTACAGAACGCAATTGGCGCTGCCGCAGCGGAGAGATCGACATTATCGCAGAACAAGAGAACAGGCTTGTATTTATTGAGGTGCGGGCTAGAAGGGAAGGCGGAAGGTTCGGCTCAGCAGCTGAATCCGTCGATTACCGTAAGCAGCAGAAGGTAAGAAATACGGCTCAAGTTTATTTGCGAAGCATTGGACGCTTAGATGCCTCCCTGCGGTTTGATGTCATTACTGTAACGATAGATCGTATAGATGACAAAATAATTGAATGCAAGCATTATCAAGGAGCCTTTTAGCGGGACAAATTAAGAAGGACTTTCACTGGAGTTATCAACTCGCCGTGAGAGTCCTTCTCTTCGTCCTTAGGGTACCGGCTTGTCAAGTCCGCGAAATTGAATAGCCTCGGCAATATGCGCTGCTTCAACGTAATCGCTTGTTTCTAGGTCGGCAATCGTTCGTGCCAGCTTCAGCATTCGGTCATAAGCACGCATGCTGATGCCGAGCGCTTCAAAAGCATTTTCCAGCAGGCTTACCGCTTCAGGCTTAATGAGTATGGCCTTACGCAAAGCTGCGCCAGTAAGTTCACCAGCGCTTTTGAAGCTGGTTTCAGCTGCTCGTGATTGCTGGAAGGCTCTAGCTTGTATGACCATACTCTTCATCTGAGCCGTATTCAGAGATGGGCCGAATAAGTGCTGATCCAATGAAATCGGACGGGGCACTTCGAGCTGCAAATCGATCCGGTCAAGAAGCGGGCCCGAAATTTTTGACCGGTAACGACTAATTAGAGTTGCGCTGCAGGTACAGCGCTTGTCGCCGTACTCATGGCCAAAGTAACCGCAGGGGCAAGGATTGAGAGAGGCGGCCAGCATAATATTTGCCGGAAATTGAAACACAGCCTTCGAACGGGAAATGGTCACGATTTTATCCTCAAGCGGCTGCCGCATAACCTCAAGCACCTGCCTTGGAAACTCAGGCAATTCATCAAGGAAGAGAATGCCGCGATGTGCAAGGGTTACTTCTCCTGGTTTGGGGATAGAGCCGCCTCCGATTAAGCCGCCCGAAGAGATTGTATGATGCGGAGCGCGGAAGGGAGCTTGCGTAATCAGGCCATGAGAGCTTTCGAGGAGCTTACCTGCAACACTGTAGATTTTGGTAACCTCCAGCGCTTCCTGCTCGTTCAGCAGCGGCAAAATACCGGGTAAACGCCGTATCATCATCGTTTTTCCAGTGCCTGGCGGTCCACTTAGCAAAATATTATGTTTGCCGGATGCGGCAATGAGCATAGCGCGTTTGGCTTGATGCTGACCAATAACATCGCCGTAATCACCGATTTCATTCTGTTTATTTAAAATATCTTTACTCTGCATACAACCAAATGCAGAATCACTTCCTTGAACAACACGTATGTAATCCCAGTCTGCTTGTTTCTTCTTGAGTAAATCCAGCTCATTCAAATGATTCAGTGCATAAAGCTCCATATCCGATATCCAAACGGCTTCATTCACGTTGCCGCTAGGCAATAAAACACGCTTAAAGCCAAGTCGTTTCACTTGTTCGATCATGGCTAATACGCCTGCAACCGGCCGGACACTGCCATTTAGCGAAAGCTCCCCTATAAGGAGTGTGCCTTCAAAGGGAGCTGCGCTTATTTGTCCGCTTGCGGTCAGGATACCGGCTGCAATGGCCAAATCAAACGATGTGCCTTCTTTGCGCAAGTCGGCTGGAGCTAGGTTAACCGTTATTCTGTCCATGGGGAAAGTAAAACCACTGTTCTTCAGCGCTGCCCTCACGCGCTCGACCGATTCACGAACCGCGGGATCGGGGAGCCCGACGATGTTAATTTGCGGCAAACCGCTTGAAATATCAACCTCAACCGATATGCTTTTGCCATCTACTCCGTGTACGCTTGCACTTTGAATGATATTGAACATAACAAAAAGCACCTCCATGTATGAGAATGAAGGTGCTTCCTTACGATTCTGATCCGTATTTATGAATTTGCCAATATCATAGATTAGTTCTCAACTAATTGTCAATGTTTAAAAAATTCGGGTATGATAACAGCGATTGGGTCATACTAGATGGCGTGGTTACCAGACTCTTAAATGCCCGTATCCAGCAGGTTTTATTTATTTAATCTCAAATTGAGATGAAACCCATATCAAAAAAGCCGTATTTATTATGAATGAAAATAAGGTAACGGATGGGGAAAGGTGCTACAATAATAGAGGTTTGTGTACATATGACTGATTTCAGTCTGTGAAATGGAGGATTTCAACAATGAATATCCATGAGTATCAAGGGAAAGCGGTCCTGAAACAGTATGGTGTCGTCGTACCAGAAGGTAAAGTAGCCTTCTCCGTAGACGAAGCTGTTGAAGCGGCTAAAGCGCTCGGAACACCGGTAGTTGTCGTGAAAGCGCAAATTCACGCAGGTGGCCGTGGTAAAGCGGGCGGAGTTAAAGTAGCAAAAAGCATCGACGAGGTGCGCGCATACGCCAGCGAAATTTTAGGCAAAGTGCTCGTTACCCATCAAACAGGTCCGGAAGGCAAAGAAGTTAAACGTCTTCTGATCGAGCAAGGCTGCGACATCAAAAAAGAATATTATATCGGCGTAGTTTTGGACCGCGGTACGGGTCGTGTCGTTATGATGGCTTCGGAAGAGGGCGGCACTGAAATTGAAGAAGTGGCTGAACACTCCCCGGAGAAAATTTTCAAAGAGATCGTTGATCCTGCTGTCGGTCTGCAAGCTTTCCAAGCTCGCAAATTGGCATACGCAATCAACATCCCTAATGAGCTTGTCAACAAAACGGTTAAGTTTATGCTTTCACTCTACACGGCTTTCGTAGAGAAAGACGCTTCTATCGCAGAAATCAATCCGCTTGTCGTAACTGGCGACGGACAAGTTATTGCGCTTGACGCGAAACTTAATTTTGATTCCAATGCGCTATACCGCCACAAGGATATCGTTGAGCTGCGCGATTTGGAAGAGGAAGATGCTAAAGAAATCGAAGCATCCAAATACGACCTTAGCTACATCGCGCTTGACGGCAACATCGGTTGCTTGGTTAACGGTGCAGGCCTAGCTATGGCGACAATGGATATTATCAAATATTACGGCGGCGACCCTGCCAACTTCCTAGACGTAGGGGGCGGTGCGACTGCTGAGAAGGTAACGGAAGCGTTCAAAATCATTTTGTCGGATGAAAAGGTTAAAGGTATTTTCGTTAACATTTTCGGCGGCATCATGCGTTGTGACGTTATTGCTAATGGAGTTGTCGAAGCAGCGAAGCAAGTCGGTCTTGACCGTCCGCTCGTTGTACGTCTTGAAGGTACGAACGTAGACCTCGGCAAAAACATTTTGAAAGAATCGGGATTGAACATCGTGGCTGCGGATTCCATGGCGGACGGCGCGCAGAAGATTGTCGCTCTCGTGAAATAAGATAACTTGCTGTGTGGCTATTGCCGCATACGAATTCATTCAGGGGATGTGAGTTAAGAGTGAGCATTTTGGTTAATAAAGATACAAAAGTCATTACCCAAGGGATTACAGGCGCTACTGGCTTGTTCCATACAAAAGGCGGACTGGAATACGGTACGCAAATGGTAGGCGGCGTAACACCTGGCAAGGGTGGCACGAACGTTGACATTACACTTGATAACGGCACGCTCGTATCATTGCCTGTATTTAATACAGTAGCTCAAGCAAAAGCCGCTACAGGCGCTAACGCTTCAGTTATCTATGTACCGCCAGCATTTGCTGCTGATGCGATCATGGAAGCTGTAGATGCTGAGCTTGATCTTGTCATTTGTATTACTGAAGGCATCCCGGTGCTTGATATGGTTAAAGTAAAACGTTACATGGACGGCAGCAAAACCGTTCTTATCGGACCAAACTGCCCAGGCGTTATTACGCCGGATGAGTGCAAAATCGGCATCATGCCGGGTTACATTCATACAGCTGGTCACGTAGGCGTTATTTCTCGCTCAGGAACTTTGACTTATGAAGCGGTTCATCAATTGACGACTCGCGGCATTGGTCAATCTTCTGCAGTAGGGATCGGCGGCGACCCGGTTAAAGGTTCCGAGTTCATTGATATCTTGAATCTTTTCAACGAAGATCCAGATACCTATGCGGTAATCATGATCGGCGAAATCGGCGGTACAGCGGAAGAAGAAGCAGCTGAGTGGATTAAAGCGAACATGAAAAAACCGGTTGTCGGCTTCATCGGCGGCGCAACAGCGCCTCCAGGCAAACGGATGGGACATGCAGGCGCAATCATTTCAGGCGGTAAAGGAACAGCTGCTGAAAAAATCGCAACGCTTGAAGCGTGCGGCATTAAAGTAGCTCCGACACCATCTGAGATGGGATCTACGCTTGTGAGTGTTCTTGAAGAGCAAGGTTTGCTTGAAAAATGTATTACGCGTAAATAATTAAATCGAATGATGTAAGGTAAGCAACCTTTCAACCACCCGAAAACGGGAGTTGGAAGGTTGCTTTTTTATTTATCCGCTGTCATTATTTTAGCGGTTGACTTGCAATCTTATGCCGCGTAACGCACAATAGATAAGAATGCAGGCCAGCCCGAGGGAAGAAGGGGTTGGATCAAATGGTTCAAATTCAAGATATTCGTAGACAAATGGTCATTGCTTTTCACGAAATTCCGGGTATTGGATGGCATGCGATTCAGAAGGCCGTTCAGCATCAGTTTTGGAATAAACGATCATGGAGCATAGAAGATTTACTAGCAATAGGCTTACATCGCGGCCAAGCGAAAGCTGCAGCGGAGCGGTATGCCGAGCGGCCTTGGATCTTAACAGAGGATCCATCCGAAGCGGTCGCCAAAGCGAATGCGGTTGCTTTGACGCCTTACGATGTCGCCTATCCAAAAATATTAAGAGAAATAGCGCAGCCGCCATGGGTTTTGTATGCTAGAGGAAGATTGGAACTGCTGCAAAGACCTGCTATCGCGATTGTTGGAACAAGGGTGCCAACGGCATATGGAAGGCAATCGGCGACGACATTGGCAAAAGAGCTTTCCCATGCGGGTTTGACGGTCGTGAGCGGTCTAGCGAGAGGGGTGGACAGCAAGGCTCATGAAGCCGCGCTGAACGGTCCGGGCGGGACGATTGCCGTTCTGCCGACTCCGATCGATAAATGTTATCCGCCTGAGAATCTATCATTATTTCATAAAATTGCAGAGCAAGGGTTGCTCGTCTCAGAAACCCCGATCGGGACACCGCTGCACCCAGGTCAGTTTCCTCAGCGTAATCGCATTATTGCGGCATTAACAGTAGGAACGGTTGTGGTGGAAGGAGCGACTAGAAGCGGATCGCTTATCACAGCACAGCATGCTTCAGATATGTCTCGTGAATTGTTCGCGATACCCGGCCCGATCTCATCGCCTAAGAGCGAAGGACCGAATGAACTCATCAAGCGCGGCGAAGCGAAGCTGATAACAGGCATAGGCGATATTATTGATGAGCTGGATTGGCTGCCAGCCGCGATAAGTGCCTTCAAAACAGCAGAAAAAACGAACCTATCCAAACCAGAAGAAATCGGATCTCCGGTAACGGCAGAGGAAAGTAAATTGATCGCTTATTTGAGAGATCAACCATTGTCAATCAATGAGCTGCATGAGCTCTCAGCCATACCGTTTGGACATTTGAACGCACTTCTGCTAAATTTATGTATAAAACGAAAAATTGAATTGCAGCCCGGATCAATATATATTGCTTTATAGCTTGCAATGGAGAGAGGAGGCGCCTTACATGGCAGATTCATTAGTTATCGTCGAATCACCAGCAAAAGCCAAAACGATTGGTAAATATCTTGGAAGCAAATATATCGTTAAAGCTTCAATGGGACATATTCGCGATTTGCCCAAAAGCCAGATCGGCGTCGAAGTTGATAATGATTTTAATCCAAAATACATAACAATACGCGGTAAAGGCAGCATCCTTAAGGAATTAAAGGATGCCAGCAAAAAAGTAAAACATGTCTTTCTGGCAGCCGATCCGGATCGCGAAGGAGAAGCGATTGCCTGGCATTTGGCACACTACTTGGAACTGGATGAGACAGATACATGCCGCGTTGTTTTTAATGAGATAACGAAACAGGCGGTAAAGGACGCATTTAAGACTCCGCGGAAAATTAATATGGATTTAGTTAACGCACAGCAGGCGAGACGGATTTTGGATCGATTGGTTGGTTATAAGATAAGTCCGCTGCTATGGAAGAAAGTGAAAAAGGGTTTGTCTGCTGGCCGAGTTCAATCGGTTGCGGTTAAGCTCATTATTGATCGCGAAAATGAAATCGATGCATTCGTGCCCGAGGAATATTGGTCGATTACTGCGAAACTTAGTCATTCAGGCATTCCTTTCGATGCCAAATATTATTCGATCAATGGCGAGAAGCGGGAGCTTGGCAAGGAAGCTGAAGTACAGGAAGTACTCAGCGCGATGAAAGGCAGCCAGTTTACCGTCTCTGAAGTGCGGGAGAAGGAACGTCTTCGCAACCCAGCCCCTCCATTCATTACAAGCTCCCTGCAGCAGGAAGCGGCAAGGAAACTAGGTTTCCGGGCTTCTAAGACGATGTCTGTCGCGCAGCAGCTGTATGAGGGCGTTGAGCTTGGCAAAGAAGGTACAGTCGGTTTGATCACTTATATGAGGACTGACTCCACTCGCATATCTCCAATTGCGCAAGAGGAAGCCAAAGAATATATTACGGAAAAATACGGTGCGAACTATGTGCCTGAACAGCCTAGAGTATATACGAAGAAAAATAGCAACGCCCAGGATGCGCATGAAGCGATCCGGCCGACCTCCATACTAAGGGATCCGGAATCGATGAAACCGTTTTTGAGCCGAGATCAACTCCGTTTATATAAGCTGGTTTGGGAACGTTTCGTATCCAGCCAGATGCAATCCGCGGTGCTCGATACAATGACGGTTGATTTGGAGGCAGGCGAAACGGTGTTTAGAGCAACGGGCTCTAAAGTGAAGTTTGCCGGATTCATGAAGGTTTATGTGGAAGGCAATGATGATGGTACGGTAGAAGAGCATAAGTTTTTGCCGCCTCTCGCTTCAGGTGATGTAATCAGCTCGGAATCGGTAGATCCTAAGCAGCATTTCACACAGCCGCCGCCGCGATTTACGGAAGCTAGATTGGTCAAAACGCTTGAAGAACTCGGAATAGGAAGGCCAAGTACGTATGCGCCTACGCTCGAAACGATTCAAAAGCGTGGATACATTGCTATGGAAGAGAAAAAATTCATGCCTACTGAGCTTGGCGATTTAGTTATTCAGCTTATGGAAGAATTTTTTCCGGAAATACTGGATGCTGAATTTACAGCAAACATGGAAGGAAATCTCGACCATGTGGAGGAAGGCACGGAAGATTGGGTAAAGGTACTTGCGAATTTTTATGAGTCCTTCGAGAAGCGGCTGGAAGTGGCCGAGGATGAAATGAAAGAAATCGAGATTCAGGATGAAGTGTCAGATGAGATTTGCGAAAAATGCGGACGACATTTAGTATACAAAATGGGACGCTTCGGTAAATTTTTGGCATGCTCGGGCTTTCCTGATTGCCGTAATACCAAACCAATTGTCAAAGATATTGGCGTTACATGCCCGAAATGCGCTGAAGGAAAAATCATTGAGCGGCGCAGTAAAAAGGGACGTATTTTCTATGGCTGCGACCAATATCCTGGCTGTGATTACGTATCTTGGGACAAACCAACAAACAAACCATGTCCGCAATGCGAGCAATCAAAGCTCGTAGAAAAGCGAAACCGGAGCGGTGTAAAGCTGCTTTGTCCAACCTGCGACTATTCAGAAGAGGTACTTGACGAAGACGAACAGGGTACGGATACCGATTAAGCATTAGCTTAAGTACTCACAGATAAACCGCAATCTAATGAAGCGAGTCGAACCCGTCCTCCCTCTAACCAGGGAGGACACCGTTGTTAAACGGGCAAGTTATTTTTACGGGTATCCTTTTAAAATGAGGAAGTAATACGCTGAAGAACAGCAAAAGTTGAGATTTATCCTTGCAGCTTGATACAATAGGTTATATAAGTAGAGTCTCAATATCATGATCATTTTTCTATTGCGGGCATTGGATTGTTACAAATAATCAGAAATGATCAAATTAACAATCTATTCGCTTCAAACGTAAAGCGTGTCCCGGAGGGACGAAAGCGTTCCAAGCACCAACCAAACATATCGGCGTCTCTTTAACATTCAACGTGTTACGGATTCGGATGTCCAGAGGGCAGCGCCCTTGGGGCCCTCCCTTGGAAGGGAGGGGTTGGGTGGGTTCGGAGGCTTTTAATATTAAGGGTTAATATAGGTTTTGAAACCTTTGAAGGCATGGTAGAAGCCCTCGAGGGCCAACTAGGTGAATTATATCTTGAAAGGATTGAACTTATTTTGTCACAACCACAAAAAGTAACCGTCATCGGAGCAGGATTAGCAGGCAGCGAGGCAGCTTGGCAAATTGCATCTCAAGGAGTCCCTGTCGTATTGTACGAGATGCGTCCGGTCACAAAAACACCTGCTCATCATACCAATCAATTTGCGGAGCTAGTGTGTAGCAACAGCTTGCGTGCTAATGGTCTTGCTAACGCGGTTGGCGTCTTGAAAGAAGAAATGCGTCAGCTCGATTCATTAATTTTAAGCTGTGCCGATCAGCATGCAGTACCTGCCGGAGGAGCTCTAGCGGTCGACCGTGACGGATTTTCCGGTGAAGTTACGCGCAGGCTGCATGACCATCCGTTAGTTGAAGTACGCAATGAGGAAGTAACGGAAATTCCTACGGATGGGATCGTGGTAATTGCAACAGGACCGCTTACGGCGCCTGGCTTATCCTCCCAAATTCAAGAGCTGCTTGGTGAGGAATACTTTTATTTCTACGATGCAGCAGCGCCTATCGTTGAAAAAGATTCAATTGATATGAATAAGGTTTATTTAGCTTCTCGGTACGACAAAGGGGAAGCGGCGTATTTGAACTGCCCGATGACAGAAGAAGAGTTTGAAATTTTCCATGAAGCGCTTACGACAGCCGAGAAAGCTGAAGTTAAAGATTTTGAAAAGGAAGTATATTTTGAAGGCTGTATGCCAATCGAGGTTATGGCGAGCAGAGGCAAGCAAACCGTATTGTTCGGACCGATGAAGCCAGTAGGTCTTATCAACCCGCATACGGGCAAGCTTCCTCATGCTGTTATTCAGCTGCGTCAAGATAATGCTGCAGGTACGTTATATAATTTGGTAGGTTTCCAAACGCATCTTAAATGGGGCGAACAAAAACGTGTATTCTCCTTAATACCAGGTTTGGAAAATGCAGAGTTTGTTCGGTTTGGCGTAATGCATCGTAATACGTTTATTAATTCACCGCGTCTGCTTAAACCAACTTACCAGCTTAATAATCGCGAAACGTTGTTCTTTGCGGGCCAAATGACTGGTGTTGAAGGTTATGTGGAATCTGCTGCTTCGGGTTTGATCGCGGGTATGAATGCAGCAAGATTGGCTCGTGGCCTTGAACCGGTAGTGCTGCCTGAGCACACTACGCTTGGAAGTATGGCTCATTATATTACAACAGCAGATTTTAAGCATTTCCAGCCTATGAATGCCAATTTCGGTCTGTTCCCGCCTCTTGAGAAAAGAATGAAGAGCAAAAAAGAGAAAAATGAAATGATTGCAAATCGTGCGCTTGAAGGCATTGCGCAATTTAAAAAGGAACATATGCAGTAATATTTCGTAGTGTAGGCATCGCAATCTATTTTCAATATGGAACCTTGAGGAGGCAATGCAATGGAAATGCAATTTCACGCTACAACGATTTGTGCCGTTCGTCATGAAGGTAAGGGCGCTATTGCCGGGGACGGACAGGTGACTTTTGGGAACAGCATGGTCATGAAAAATTCTGCGAAAAAAGTAAGAAGACTTTATCGCGGTCAAGTTATCGCAGGATTTGCAGGCTCTGTTGCAGATGCGATTACACTGTTCGAGAAATTTGAGGCTAAGCTGGAGGAGCATCATGGCAACTTGCAAAGATCTGCCGTTGAGCTTGCGAAGGAGTGGCGCTCTGACCGCGTGCTGCGCAGACTTGAAGCCATGATGCTTGTAATGGATAAAACGGGCTTGCTGCTAATTTCCGGAAATGGCGAGATTATTGAGCCTGATGACGGGATTTTAGCCATCGGTTCAGGCGGAAGCTTTGCTTTATCTGCCGCACGTGCGCTTCAAAGGCATGCGCCTCAAATGGCAGCTAGCGATATTGCGCGCTCATCACTCGAGATTGCCGCGGAAATATGCGTATTCACTAATCACAATATTATTGTTGAAGAAATCGAATAAATTGAACGATACGGCCTAGAATGGTAAAACAAGCTTCGGGAAGTCATAGTGAAGATATATAAATCGGAGGGATTTTATAATGGGAAATGATGCACTGACACCTCGTCAGATTGTAGCGGAGCTTGATAAGTATATCGTTGGACAAAAACCGGCGAAACGTTCAGTAGCCATTGCGCTGCGCAATCGTTACCGCAGAAGCTTGCTTGATGATACGCTGCGCGATGAAATCGTTMCGAAAAATATTTTGATGATCGGACCAACCGGAGTAGGTAAAACGGAAATCGCGCGCCGCTTGGCGAAGCTCGTGAAAGCGCCGTTCGTGAAGCTTGAGGCCACTAAATTTACTGAAGTAGGCTATGTCGGCCGGGATGTTGAATCGATGGTACGCGACCTCGTTGAAACGGCCATTCGCATGGTGAAAACAGAAAAAACCGAAAAGGTTAAAGATCGTGCAGAAAAGCTTGCAAATGAGCGTATCGTGGCTTTGCTGGCTCCATCTGCAGTTAAACCGAAATCTTCAAAAAACCCGTTTGAAATGCTTTTTGGCAACCAGCAGCAGACCGATGAACCTAAAGAAGAGCCGGAAGTAGAAAATGCGCTGCATCAAAAACGTTCGCAAATCAAAGAACAGTTAGCCGCGGGGAAGCTCGAAAATGAAATCATTGAAATTGAAGTAGAGGATTCTGCTCCAAATATGATGGATATGCTGTCAGGCCAAGGACCGGAAGGTATGGGCATGAATATGCAAGAGCTGTTTGGGCAATTAATGCCTAAGAAGCCGAAGAAACGCAAGCTGCCCGTCAAGGAAGCGCGCAAGGTGTTAACGCAAGAGGAAGCCAACAAAATCATCGATATGGATGATGTCATTACGGAATCGATCACAAGGGCGGAGCAATCCGGCATTATTTTCATAGATGAAATTGATAAGATTGCTAGCCCATCGCGCGGCTCAGGACCGGATGTGTCCAGAGAAGGTGTTCAGAGAGATATTCTTCCRATCGTTGAAGGATCGACTGTTATGACCAAATACGGCCCAGTTAAAACGGATTACGTATTGTTTATCGCTGCTGGCGCATTCCATGTCGCAAAACCATCAGATTTGATTCCAGAGCTTCAAGGACGCTTTCCGATTCGGGTAGAACTGACCAGCCTCAGCTTGGATGATTTTGTAAGTATTTTGAAAGAACCGAAAAATGCTTTGACAAAACAATATTCCGCTTTGCTTGAAACAGAAGGAATACAAATCGAGTTTTCGGATGAAGCGATCCATGAGCTAGCGTCCATCGCTGCCGATGTGAACCGCAATACTGAAAATATTGGCGCTCGTCGCTTGCATACCATTTTGGAAAAGCTGCTGGAGGATTTATCGTTTGAAGCACCCGAGCTGTCGCTTGAAAAAATGACAATCACACCGGAATACGTACGAGAAAAGCTAGGAAGTATTGCGCAAAATCGCGATTTGAGTCAATATATACTGTAGTTGTTATGAGTTTTGGGAGGCAAGAGAATGACTTTACTAACAAAGACAAGAACACTGAATCGACTGCTGCAGCGCGCGGCCGGCAAAGCGCTTAGCTTCAGGGAAATGGCGGAGGTGCTGTGCACGACGATTCAGACGAATGTTTTCGTCGTTAGCCGCAGAGGTAAGATATTAGGCTGCTCAGCTGTTGATGCTTATGATCATGAATTCATGCGGTCCTTATCCGTTGATGAGCTTCGTTTCCCTCAAGAAAGCAATGTCCGATTTCTTGACATGCAGGAGTCGATGACGAACGTGAAGCCGGATTCAGGTATTTATGAAACCTTTCCACGTTTAGGGGATCAAGAAATTATGACCGTAGTGCCTATTATCGGCGGTGGAGATCGTCTTGGAACATTAGTGCTGACCCGCTTGTCAGGCACGTTTGATGACGATGATCTTATTTTAGCTGAATATGGTTCTACTATTGTAGGCATGGAAATTTTACGTGAGCGTACTGAGGAAATAGAACAAGAGGTACGCAGTCGCGCTGTCGTGTCAGTTGCAGTAGGTTCTTTATCCTTTAGTGAATTAGAAGCTGTTGAGCATATATTTGAAGAGCTGGATGGTAAGGAAGGACTGCTCGTCGCATCCAAAATCGCGGACCGGGTAGGAATTACAAGATCGGTAATTGTGAATGCATTGCGGAAGTTGGAAAGTGCAGGAGTGATCGAGACTAGATCATTAGGGATGAAAGGCACATACATTAAGATATTAAACCACCAATTGTTGCAAGAATTGGATAAAATGAAGTCATAAAATAGGTCGTATAGACCATTTTGGCCCTATCTTCTACCAAAGATAGGGCTTTTTTCTTATTGTAATAATTTAGGAAATTGTTGAATATTATCATGTCGGCAAAAATCGACACAGTAATCTCATTTTTTTAATTTTTAGTGTCGAACAAAGAAGGAATGAGCTGTAATCTGTTGAATACGTTAAGGAGATCTCCTATGTGAAAGTGGTGAAACTACGTGAATTTGTTGAATGGCGCTGCATTTGGAAGGATGGAAGGTGCGCTTCAGGCAGCAGAAATGCGGCAACGCGTCATTTCAAACAATGTGGCAAACGGTGATACGCCGCATTTCAAACGGTCTGAGGTTCTGTTTGAGGAATTATTAGAGCAAACGATGGGCAATACGCAAGGGCATTTGGTCGGTAAACGGACCAATCAAAAGCATATGTCTATTGGATTAGCTTCATCTAATGTACCTATACCCAAACTAATCACCGATGAAACAACTTCGATGAACAACAATGAAAATAATGTTGATATCGATCGTGAAATGTCTTTGCTAGCAAAAAACCAACTAAGCTATAACTTTTATGTCCAACAAATTAATCATGACGTGAGAATGATGCGTACAGCAATTGAGGGGAGAGCCTAACGATGAAGTTGTCCACAGGATTTGATATCAGTGCATCGGCATTGTCAGCGCAGCGTCTGCGAATGGATGTGATATCTTCTAATATTGCTAATGCAGAAACGACGCGTGGAAGTTTTGTAAACGGACAATTCCAGCCCTATAAGCGGAAAATGGTTGTTATGGAACCGCTGCAGCAATCCTTTTCAAGCGTACTTTCCGAGCAAATGAACGGGAGCTCAGCTGCTCAAGGCGTGAAGGTTACAAGAATCAAAGAGGATCAATCGCCAAACAAGCTTATTTATAATCCGACGCATCCTGATGCTGACGCCAATGGCTACGTTAATATGCCAAATGTGGACGTCACCAAAGAGATGGTGGATATGATAGCTGCGACACGTTCCTATGAAGCAAATGTAACCGCATTGAACGCAACCAAATCAATGTTTGTAAAGGCATTAGAAATAGGTAAATAAATGTACGGAAATATCATGTGATGAATTGGAGGAATATTGATGATACAATCGATGTCGCTTAATCCGGTTCAACCTGCCAAACTCCTAGAAAATAAATCGGTGCAAGAAGCGACTCCGGCACAATTAACACAATCTTTTGGTCAATATTTACAAACGGCGATTGATAATGTTAGCAATCAAGAGCAGAACGTTCATAAGCTTAATGACAAATACTTAACTGGCCAAGTTGATGTTACAAAGGTGTTAATCGCTTCGGAGCAAGCACAGCTGAGTTTACAGCTTACCTCACAAGTCCGCAACAAAGTGGTTGAAGCATATCAAGAAATGATGCGGATGCAAATCTAACCATAATTTTGATCTAGCATAGTATTTGGGTGAGGTGACAACGTGAACGAGAGAATCGCCCAATTTAGAAGTAGGCTTACTCAATTTTGGGGCCAAATGGGCAGAAAACAAAAAATTTGGTTGGGGGCTTCCATTAGTGGATTGTTGTTAACAATTATTTTGTTAACAATCGTATTTACGAGAACGGAATACGAAATTGCTTTTCAAAATTTGGATACAACAGACGCCGCCGCCATCATGACTTACTTAGACGGGAGCGGGATCCCGTACGAGCTGAGCAACAATGGAAAAAGCATCTCGGTTCCAAGCACAGAAGCTGCACGAATTAAAGTTGACGTGGGGTCTCAAGGATTAGTCCAAAACGGTTCAATCGGGTTTGAAGCATTTAATTCAAGCTCAAGTCAATTCGGTACAACGGAAAATGAATTTAACGTAAAGTATCTAAATGCGTTGAATGGCGAAATCCAGCAGCTGCTTAATGCCATGCAAGGCGTCGACAGTTCAAAGGTTTTGGTAAACTTGCCTGAAGAAAGTGTATTCCTTTCACCTGAAGACGCAGAACAAGCATCTGCTTCGATCATGATGAAGTTTATGTCAGGCTACCGACCAAGCCAGAAAGAAATCGATGGCTACTACAACCTTGTAAAGACTGCTGTTCCCAATTTAGCGATGAAAGATATTACGATCTCCAGTCCGCAAGGGGAATTGACTTTTTCGGAGACAGACGGCGGTATAGCTAACAATTCAGATGCTGTTGAGTCACAATTCCTTATTCAACGGAAGTATGAAACGGAATTGAAGAAAAACATTCAACAATTTTTAGGACCAATTGTTGGTGTGGATAACTTAGTTATCCAAGTTTCAAGCAGCATGAACTTCGATAAGAAGACATCGCAAGAATCTCTTGTAAAGCCGTTAGATAACAATAACAATAACGGGATAATTATTAGTGAAGAAATAAACAACAGCACATCAACGGGTTCCTCTGGAGAAGCTGGCGGTGTTGCTGGTACTGGGGAAACGGATGTTCCGGGATATGAAGCAGCGACGACAGGTGAAAGCTCATCTGAAACGAGTTCTCAAATTCGAAATTATGATGTTTCACGGATTAGCAGCAACATTGTTTCCGGACCCTTCGTATTAAAAGATCTTTCTATTAGTATCGGTATCGAAGAGTCGGAAATTAAAGATGAGGCTAGTAAAACAGCTATAATGACTTATTTGACCGCGTTGGTACGTGCACAGCTTGCGGATTCAGGCCAAGACGTGACGAATGATGAACTAATGGCGAAAAAAGTAGCTCTTATTGCAAGCACTTTCTCTGGCAGTAGTTCTGATAATCAATCAAGCGTACTTTCAATGCCTTGGTTAATCGGTATCGGTGTTGCAGCTCTTGCAATCATCGGCGGTTTAATTGTAATGCTGTCGCGTAGACGTAAAAAGGCTGCCGAGGAAGAAATTGAGTTGGCTGCTCCTGCTAAAGTGGAATACCCTACTCTTGATTTGGAAAGTGTCAACAACGACAGTCAGGCTCGGAAAAATCTTGAAACACTCGCCAAACGAAAACCAGATGAGTTTGTTAATCTTCTTCGCACATGGCTTGTGGATGAATAGAGGTGGTTCATGTGTCAAAATCCATGCAGGGCTTATCGGGTCGACAAAAAGCAGCCATTTTACTAATTACGCTTGGACCTGAAGTTTCCGCACAAATATTCAAGCATTTACGCGAGGAAGAAATTGAGAAGCTAACGCTTGAAATCGCAAATGTCCGGAAAGTAGACAGCTTGGACCGGGAAACCATTCTAAGTGAGTTCCATCAAATATGCATGGCTCAGGAATATATTACGCAAGGCGGTATTTCCTATGCTAAGGACATTTTAGAGAAAGCGCTTGGCGAACAAAAAGCGTTGGAAGTCATTAATCGCTTGACAGCAACCCTACAAGTAAGACCTTTTGATTTTGCTAGAAAAGCAGAGCCAACTCAGATTTTGAACTTTATTCAAAACGAGAACTCACAAACCATTGCTCTAGTATTATCTTATTTGCAATCGGAACAGTCATCGCATATCCTTTCTTCGCTTCCGCAAGAGAAACAAGCAGAGGTAGCACGACGAATTGCTTTGATGGATAGTACATCGCCAGAGGTTATTTCTCAGGTAGAGCGCGTTTTGGAGCAAAAGCTATCCGCAACGGTTACGCAGGATTACACAAATGCCGGCGGTATCGATTCCATCGTTCAAATTTTGAATGGCGTCGACCGTGGAACAGAGCGTACGATTCTCGATGCGCTTGAAATACAAGATCCAGAGCTTGCAGAAGAGATCAAAAAACGGATGTTTGTATTCGAGGACATCGTCAATATCGACAATCGTTCCATTCAACGGATTATACGCGATATCGAGAACGCAGATCTTCAGCTTGCGCTTAAAGTGGCGAGCGAAGAGGTTCGAGAAGCGATTTTCCGAAATATGTCCAAGCGCATGGCCGAGACTTTCAAAGAAGAAATGGAATTCATGGGTCCCGTGCGGCTTCGTGACGTGGAAGAGGCACAAACACGTATCGTAGCAACAATCCGCAGATTAGAAGAGTCTGGTGAAATCATCATCGCCCGTGGTGGAGGAGACGATATCATTGTCTAATTTGATCAAATCATCGAGTGTGATTACTCTTGACCAATTGAAGCAGCTGGAGTGGCTGCATCAACGGAATTTTGAAATCAATGAAACACTTAGTCAGGAAGAGGAGGTTCCGCCTGGTCCTGATGAAGAAACCATTACATTGCGAGATCAAATTTTGAATGATGCCCAGCTCTATGCGGAAGAAAGACTGCGTGAAGCCGCAATAGAGAGCGAAAAGCTATTTGCCGAAACACAACAGCAGATCGATGTGTGGTGGCTGCAAAAGCGAACAGAAGACGAAGCAGCTTCCGAACGATCTAGACAAGCTGGCTATGAGCTTGGCTATGCGGAAGGAGCAGCGCAGTCTGAAGCAGAACTGCGGGAAATCTGGGAGCAAAAGCTTGCCGAAGCAAGCGATGTGCTCAAAACAGCATTTGAAATGCGTGAGCAAATCATTCAAGAGGCAGAGCCTTTTCTTGTCGAGCTTAGCTGTGCAATTGCAGAAAAAATTATAGGACAACAACTAACTTTAGCACCTGATATGGCTATCGAGCTGATTTTGAAGTCTCTCTCCCGTCGAAGAGAACAAGGCGTTATTACGCTGTGTGTCGCGCCAGGTCAGCTAGCGTTTGTACAAGCTGCCAGGGAAGAGCTTCATTTCGCTATCGATTCACAAGCAGAATTGCAGATTCTGCCTGATTCGACTGTGAAGGATAACGGATGCGTTATACGGTCCGCTTTTGGCAGCATCGATGCCCGCATTGATACGCAGTTGGCTGAGATAAAGCGGGAATTAATCCATCTTGCTCATCACAGCAGCGAAGATCGAGGTCATTTCGATGATAGTGAATAATCTGGATGTCCTCAAATACATTGAGCATTTGCAGCCGCTTGATCCCGTGCGAGTTAACGGGAAAGTTACGCAGGTCATCGGTCTAACCGTTGAATCAGAAGGACCGGACGCTAGTATAGGTGATGTTTGCTTCATCTATCCATCCAAGGGCGCAAAGCCGATTAAAGCAGAAGTCGTAGGCTTTCGAGAAAACAAGGTTATTTTGATGCCATTAGGCGATTTACACGCTATAAGCCCAGGCTGCGATGTCGTTGGTACTGGTAAACCTTTAACTGTCCAGGTTGGATCTGAGCTGTTAGGCAAAGTGTTAGACGGTTTAGGAAATCCGTTAGACGGCTCGTTTCTGCCTAGAAGAATGCCTCATTATTCAACCCATAATGAGCCTAGTAATCCGCTTAAGCGACCTCGGGTCGTTGAACCGCTCGGTATTGGCGTGAGAGCAATCGACGGCCTGCTTACCGTAGGGCGTGGACAACGCGTTGGGATATTCGCAGGTTCTGGTGTCGGTAAGAGCACACTGCTCGGCATGATTGCCCGCAATACATCGGCCGATGTAAACGTAATTGCCTTAATTGGCGAGCGCGGCCGCGAGGTGCTGGAATTTATTGAGAAAGACCTTGGACCAGAGGGTCTAGCTCGTTCTGTCGTCATAGTGGCTACATCAGATCAGCCGGCACTGATTCGTATAAAGGGTGCGCTGATTGCAACTTCCATCGCTGAATATTTTCGGGATCGCGGTTTGAATGTCATGCTGATGATGGATTCAGTTACGCGATATGCGATGGCCCTCCGTGAAGTAGGATTAGCAATCGGCGAGCCTCCGGCTACACGCGGTTATACGCCATCTGTATTCGCAGCGCTGCCTAAGCTTCTAGAGCGTGCTGGAACGGGGCCGTCAGGTTCAATTACTGCTTTTTACACCGTTCTTGTTGATGGTGATGATATGAATGAACCAATTGCAGACGCCGTTCGCGGAATTCTGGATGGTCACATTGTTTTGAGTCGCCAATTAGCTCATAAGGGCCACTTTCCTGCGATTGATGTTTTAGCCTCAGTTAGTCGGGTTATGAAGGAAATCGTAACCGAAGAACAACAGGATGCCGCTAATGAATTAAAGAAACTTCTTGCTGTTTATAAAGATTCGGAAGACTTGATCAATATAGGGGCGTACCAACGAGGAACAAATGCAGAAATTGATTTGGCCCTTCAATTTATTGATCCTATTCAAAGCTACACTAAGCAAAAAACGAATGAAAAAGTAAGCTTAGAGGAAGCACAATCTCATTTAATTAATCATTTCTACAGGAGTTGAACCTTTAAATGGCAGCGTTTCGTTACACATTCCAGAGGGTTGTCGATTTGAAGGGCAGCGAGAAGACGCAAGCAGAATGGATGCTTTCATCTGCAATAGGCGATTTAACTGCCGAGGAGTTGTCCCTTGAGCTATTGCGTGCGAAAAAACAGGATTGGGAAGAAAAATTACAAGAAGCTACTCAAATTTCAGTTCCATTATCCGAGCTTCAGGTTATCCAGCAATACTTGGATTATTTAGTTGATTGCATAAAAAGTAAATTGAAAGATGTGTTACATGCACAAAAAGCGGTTGAGCAAAGCAGACTTAAACTTTCTGACAAGATGAAGGATGAGAAAGTGTGGCTTAAAGCAAAAGATCATGCGCGTGACCGGTTCCAGTATGCTTTGCAAATAAAAGAGCAGAACGAGTTGGATGAGCTGGCAAGCGTCCGTTTCATGATACCAACCCCATAAAGTGATGCGTGACACCGGCTAGAGGGAGTGAGTGGAATTGGCGGGTACGGAAAACGAGAAGCAAGGCTACAGCACGCTTGAACGAATTATGTTTTTGATGACGCCTATATTATTTGCAATCGTGCTGCTAGGCGTATTGTATACCTTGTTCAATAATGATTTTCGCAATAAAATGCTTGAGGCCGGAAATTCAATTCCTTTCATTAAAGACGTGCTTCCTGAACCAAAGGTTGCAGGCTGGTTAACAAATGATGATGAATTGAAGACATCGAATATGTCCGCTAAGATTGCTGATCTGCAAGCCCAGCTAACGGCGATTGAAAGTGAACTTGCTGCAGCCAATCAAACGAAGACTTCACTTGAGCAAGAGGTTAAGAACCTCGAGAACGATAACTCTCAATTGAAGAGCGCGAATGATGAGCAGTCGCTTGAGGATGAGCAATACCAAGCCAAGATTCAAGAGTTAGCCAGCATGTTCTCCAAAATTACGCCAAGCAAGGCTGCGCCGATTCTGCAAAGCATGACTTTGGATGAAATGGTGCTCGTGTTCGCGAATATGCGGCCTGATGACCGGGTTCGCATTATGGAGAAAATGAATCCTCAGACGGCTGCGGATGCAGCAATGAAGCTGAAGGATAATGTAAAAGCAAAGGATTTGCAAATTGCTGCGCTTCAAGCCAAACTTGAATCCCTAAAAACGCCTGTGACAAAACCCGCATCCTCTGTTCTTGATCAAGAGCAGTTGAGCGCAACATTTACAGCGATGGATGCTAAGAGTGCAGGGGAATTGTTAATCAAAATGGTGGAAGTAAGCCCGAGCAAAGTCCTTCGCATTCTAAACGCGGTGGATAATGAAACCAGATCGGCCATTATAGCGGAAATGTCTGGGATTGATGAAAAGCTAACCGCTCAAATGGTCACGAAATTAATGACAGGAAGCTAATCGTTATCCTAACCATCTATACCCCCAATTTGAAAGGAGGTGAGAAAAATGGAAATGATGGTTCCGCAGGTTGCCTCAACGCAGCCGCAAGCGCAGGCGAACGCAAATACACAAGCAGGAAAAAGTGCTGGCGGTGCTGTGTTTCAAAAAACATTAGTTCAACAAATCAACGGTGAAACTGCTTCTAATTCAGGAATTGCGCAAACCGCGCCTTTAGTAGCGGTTGTAAATAAAGAAGCAGTAATCGAAGGCGGCGCTGCCGAAATTGCTCCTACGTTATCAGATCTCATGTCGATCATTGACGGTTTGCTAGAGCAACTTGAAGCTCCAACTTCAAATGAGACCGAAACTCCTGCTGAAGATAGTGAGCAGCTTCAACAGTTAGCCGATGTACTGGATCAAATGAATGCATTGCTGGCGCTTCTCGGATTACCGGTTCCCGTCATCCAACAGTCGAATAAGCAAACTTCCTTAGAGGATGGGACTCTAACGGTACCACAAGCAATAACAGATGCAGCGAATATAAAGTCAAAACTGCAGGATACATTGATTCAAGTGCAGGTCATGCTCCAGCAGGGCACTTCGAAGCTTATTCAACAACAGGAACCATCCGCTTTGGTTGCACAGCAGCTACATACGTTAACAGCGATTTTGGAAGGCGAGACGGTGGATACAACAAAGTCACAAACGAAATCGACGGCCTTTACACAACAACTGTTTACCGTGCAGCAAGCACCACAAGCTGAAGCTGGGACACTTTTGCAGCGTCTATCACAGCAAACGGTTCACCCAGCCTTTTTATCCACTACAGCGGCAAATAGTATTGTGCAAACTGTAGAATCGGAAGCAGCGGTTTCCTCACTTGAGATAAGTCCACAGCTGCAGATCGGAAGCAATCCAGAAACGACGCGCGGCATTACTCCGCTAGTTGTGAATGCAACGGCAATGACTTCGTTTGTCGCTGCGGATGAGTTTGCACAATCTATGACAGGCATGATCATTCAAAAGTTTGATTTGACAACGGTTAACGGTGTTTCCGAGGCGAAGATCATGTTATTCCCAGAGCATCTCGGTCAGGTAGATGTTCGGATTACAATGCAAAACGGATTATTGACTGCAATCTTCCAAACCGATAATGTGATGGCCAAAGATATGCTGGACAATCAAATGGCTCAACTGCGCTCGGCGCTCCAGGCGCAGGGATTAATGGTAGATAAGCTGGAGGTTTCACAAGGGCAATCCACCTCGCAGCTTTCGCAGCAGCATCAAGGTCAAGGCAGCAGTCAACAGCAGGGTTCTAATCGAGAAGGATTCAATATCGAAGAGAACTCAAACGACGGTATATTTGAAGCTGAGATCATTGAACAAGCGACGATTCAAGGTCTTGGATTTGGCAGGGGAATAAACGTTAAGGCATAGCTGATCAGATGTATCGTTAAAATGATCGGAGGTGATCGGAAATGACAGATAGCGTTTCTACTCGCGTTGTTTGGCCTAACTATAGTCAGACGAACGTGCAGGCCGCAGCTAACAAAAAAAGTACAGATACACTTGGAAAAGACCAATTTCTAAGCATACTCGTCACACAGCTGCGTAATCAGGACCCCATGCAGCCGCTTCAGGATAAGGATTTTATCGCACAAATGGCGCAATTTACATCTGTCGAGCAGCTTATGAACATGTCCACCGAGCTTACATTAATGCGTCAAAACATTGGTTCAGCATCGAGCCTGATCGGTAAAACGATTGAGTGGAATGAATATGACGATGCCGGCGAAGTTACTACCGTTGAGGGGATTGTCGATTCCATAATCTCGAAGGAAGGCATCCTTTATGCACGAGTAGGCGGGGCCGAGATTGCACTCGATTATGTCACATCTATCTCGGAAACGGATAGCGAAATAGAAGAAGAAACAGAAGAGGACCATAGTTCGGCGGAGGAAGATGCTTCTTCGGCAAGTGCTGGGGAAGGGGCTGAGAGCTAATGAACGATGGAGTGAAAATCGGTCATATCTTTCCAGTGAAGTCTACGCCACTACAGGCTAGCAAATCGCCCATAAGCCGTACAACGCAGTCAACAGAGTTTCAAGAAATGCTTAATGCCAAGGTTCTTAAGTTTAGTCATCATGCAGAGGTACGAATGCAGCAGAGAGGCATTAAATTGCAGCCAGAATCGCTCACCAAAATTATAAACGCTGTGGAAGAGGCTGCGTCAAAGGGAGCTCAGGATTCATTAATCGTTTTTCGTGATATCGCAATGATTGTGAACGTTCCAAGCCGCACAGTTGTGACAGCAATGGATGGCGGTCAAATGAAGAGCAACGTATTCACACAAATCGACAGCGCTATTATTTTATCGTAAGGCTGGACCTATCAGGGAGCCTCAAGCTGTGGACCGAATGAAGCAGCTTAATGATAGTGCATACATCCTTTTTATGCTCAATGCTTTTAATCCATATTCCAGGAGGAATAACCAAAATGCTTAGATCGATGTATTCGGGCGTATCCGGTATGCGTGGTTTTCAAACAAAGCTTGACGTCATTGGTAATAATATCGCGAACGTTAATACGGTTGGATTTAAAGCAGGCCGCGTTATGTTCAAGGATATTCTAAGTCAAACGGTTGCGGGCGTTACCGCACCTGAGGAAGGCGTACGCGGCGGCGTGAACGCAAAACAAATCGGTTTAGGCGTATCCATAGGTTCCATTGATACAGTACATACTGCTGGCAGCGCGATGACGACTAACCAACCGACTGATCTGCGTATTGACGGAGATGGTTTCTTTGTCGTAAGAGCAAGCGATGAGTCTGAAATGCTGCTTACACGTGCGGGTAACTTTACGCTGGATGCGAATAGACAGCTTGTTAATGGCGACGGCTATTTTGTGCTTAGCGTGGATCAGGAGCCAATCGTGCTTGATGAAGCGATTACGGCATTTTCAATTGGCCAGGATGGCACGATAATGGGCGTTACGGCTGACGGCACCGAAGCCGTTGCCCAGCTGGGAGTGGCTAAGGTCGTAAATCCAAGCGGACTTGAGAAGCTTGGCGGGAACATGTACCGAGTAACTGCTAATGCTAATCCCGATGCTTCTATTGAAGATTTCATGACTTTTGCTGGTGATCCTGAGCTTGGCACAGGCGCCATTATAGCTGGTCAGCTTGAGATGTCCAATGTCGATTTGACCGCAGAATTTACAGAAATGATCGTTGCGCAGCGTGGTTTCCAAGCGAATTCACGTATCATTACAACTTCTGATGAAATCTTGCAAGAGGTTGTTAATTTAAAAAGATAGGTAAGTCATAACGAGCGGGAGGCTTAGTGCCTCCCCTAGTGCGAGGGGGGTTACTAATGATTACCGTAACGCGTTTAAACGGAACAAAAGTCACAATAAATGCATTATTAATTGAAGTAATAGAAGAAGCTGCTGATACTGTTATAACGCTTACGACTGGAAAGAAATTGGTCGTTAAAGAAAAGACAGCAGAGCTGTTGTTGCTTAATCAACAGTATCTTCGTGCAATTGGCCTCGTTGCGGCGGCCCAGAAGAGTGAGCAAACGGAGGGTCCCTCATCATGAAAAAAATGATTCCATGGTTAATAACTATTTTATTATCCATCACATTAATCGCTATTGTTGCCATCATCTTGTTTAAATCCTTTTTTGCAGATCCGAAGGAGCAAGCTACGGAGACAAAAACCATTGAGGTCAAGGCTTTGTCAGCGGATGAGCGAGTGGAGGTTACTTCTGAATTAAAAGATTTCAGAAGAAACCTGAAGGATCCGGAGTATGTCGTTGTGCTTAGCTTTGCTTTCCAGCTGGATGGCAAGAAAGCGAAGGAAGAATTTGACAAGATTATCGAGATCGAAGTCAGACCGATTATTAACCGTGCCCTGGCAGATATGACTGCTGATGAACTTCAAGGCTCACAAGGCGAAGATGCGCTTGAGTCAAAGCTATTGAATCTTATTACTCCAATCATTCCGAAAGGAAAATTGGTAAAAGTAGAAATCACAAACTTTATTATTACTGAAATTTAACTGACTACGCCGACATTCCTCGAAGGAGGTGAGATATTTGGTTGATGTTTTATCGCAAAATGAAATAGATGCGCTACTTGCTGCTTTGGATTCCGGTGAAATGGATGCAGAGGATTTAAAAAAGGAAGAGACGACACGCAAAGTCAGTTTGTATGATTTCAAGCGCGCCGTTCGCTTCTCGAAGGACCATATCAGGAGCTTGACACGGATTCATGAAAACTTCGCGCGATATTTGACAACCTATTTCTCAGCGCAACTTCGCACATTTGTTCAAATAAATGTCGTGCAGGTCGAGCAATTGCCTTATGACGAATTTATACGTTCGATTCCTAAGATGACGATCTTGAACATATTTGAAGCGGAGCCGCTGGAAGGTCGAATGGTACTTGAGGTTCATCCAAACGTGGCTTATGCCATGCTTGATCGAATGTTAGGCGGACAAGGTGTAGCGCCGTCCAAGATCAACAACCTGACAGAGATTGAAACGATTATCATGGAGCGTATTTTTAGTCGAACGTTTGAAAGCTTGCAGGAAGCATGGAAAACGATCATCGACATTTCTCCGAGACTTGAAGCTTTGGAGACTAATCCGCAATTCATGCAAATTGTATCTCCTAACGAAACGATAGCTCTGATTTCATTCAGCACCAAAATTGGCGACACCACGGGTATGATTAACCTATGTATCCCCCATGTCGTCATTGAACCGATAATGTCCAGACTATCTGTACATCATTGGTTTGTGTCGCAGAAGAAGGCTCGTGCGCCTGAAGAAGTTGAAATTCTGGAGCAGCGGGTAAACAAAGCTAAACTTCCGATTGTAGCTGAGCTTGGTGAATCATCGCTTACGATAAAAGAATTCCTTGGTTTGAATATCGGCGATGTCATTTCACTCAATAAGTCGGTCAATGATGGTCTGAAAATTAAAGTTGGAGATAAGCTTAAGTTCATTGGCAGTCCAGGCTCCGTAAAGGATCGGATAGCTGTTCAAGTAGATGAGATTGTCGTTGAGGGAGTGGAAGAAGATTATGATGAGTAAAGACTATTTGTCTCAAGAGGAAATTGATGCATTGCTTCGTCAATCCTCCATTGAGCCGGAACCGGAACAGACCTCTGAGGTCGGATCTCAGCTTTCAGACTTCTTATCTGAAATGGAACAGTCTGCACTCGGGGAAATTGGGAATATTACGTTCGGCAGCGCTGCGACTGCATTATCGACTTTGCTTGGCAAGAAGGTCGATATTACGACTCCGCAAGTTACCATTGTAAAAAAAGAAGAGCTGCCAGACATTTTCCCTAAACCGCATGTTGCAGTAAGCGTGCAGTACGTAGATGGGTTCCAAGGTATTAACTCTTTGGTTATTAAAACAAAGGATGCTCAAATCATTGCTGACTTGATGCTTGGCGGAGATGGTAACAACATTACTATTGAAGAGCTTAATGAAATTCATATCAGTGCGGTACAAGAAGCCATGAATCAGATGATGGGTTCTTCTGCCACATCGATGTCAACGATTTTCAACCGTTTCGTTAACATTTCACCTCCAGGCATTGATATTTTGGATGTGAATAACGGAGATGGCATGGACCATTTGCCACCGGTAGATTTGTTTATTAAAATTTCGTTTCGTTTGACAATTGGCGATCTTATCGATTCTACTATTATGCAGCTTCTTCCAATTCCATTTGCAAAACAAATGGTAGATATCTTAATGGGTGTAGTAGATGAGCCTGCAGCACCAGCGCCTGTTACAGCTACTCAAGCGGCCCCTACAGCGCCTGTGGCGCAACAAGCTATAGCAATGCAGGAAACTGCTGCGGCGGCTTATATGAACGCTGCTCCGCCGCAAATGAATATGGCGTCTCCAATGCAGCAAATGCCGCCTACACAGTACCAAACTCCGGCAGCTGGCTATGATATGTCTATGCAGCCGCCAGGACCGCATACATACGGTCATGCAGCTAATCGTAATGTCAATGTACAACCTGTTCAATTTGCTAATTTTGGCAATGCGCCCTTTATTCAACCGGACGAAACAAACCTCAATTTACTTCTCGACATACCGCTTAAGGTCACGGTAGAATTAGGAAGGACCCAGAAGCAGATAAAAGATATTTTGGAGCTGTCACAAGGTTCGATTATCGAGCTGGACAAGCTAGCTGGTGAACCGGTTGACATCCTAGTAAACAATAAACTGATTGCCAAAGGCGAAGTTGTTGTTATCGATGAAAACTTTGGTGTTCGCGTAACGGATATCGTAAGCCAATGGGACCGCATTCAAAAATTACAATAGCATCCTAGGAGGATAAAAAGATGGCAAACCGCATTCTTATCGTAGACGACGCAGCTTTCATGCGCATGATGATTCGTGACATTTTATCAAAGAACGGCTACGAAGTCGTCGGTGAAGCCCAAGATGGCGCCCAGGCGGTTGAGAAGTACAAGGAACTAAAACCGGATTTGACAACAATGGATATTACAATGCCTGAGATGGATGGTATTTCTGCGTTGAAGGAAATTAAAAAGCTTGATGGCAATGCTAAAGTAATTATGTGTTCAGCAATGGGTCAACAAGCAATGGTAATTGATGCGATTCAAGCAGGCGCAAAGGACTTCATCGTTAAACCGTTCCAAGCCGATCGCGTAATTGAAGCGATCAAGAAAACACTCGGATAACGGTTAGATATTATGTTTAACATAGCTTCGCGCATTTCAATGGTGTCTGCACTTGGGATGGCGATATGGCCTCGTTTTGCGGCTGCTGCTGTAGACGGCAGCAGCGCAAACAATGATGAGCAGATGGTGTTTACAGGTTCGAAGGATCTGGCAGGCAGCTTAGTATGGGTGATCATCTCGCTAGCCATCGTCATCGTGTTGATTATTTTTGTTATTAAATGGCTGTCTCAGCGCAACCGCATGTGGGGAACGAATCGATCGCTTCGTTCACTCGGCGGCATTGCGCTTGGACAAAACAATTCGCTCCAAGTCGTTGAAATTGCGGGACGGATATATATCGTAGGTGTCGGTGAAAACATTACTTTAATTGATAAACTCGATGATCCTGAACAAGTGAACGCTGTTATCGCTTCACTTGAACGACAGCAGGAGTCAGCTTGGTCAAAAGATCTTGTTACTCAACTGCTGAATAAGGTGAGGGATCGGAACAAAAAGAACGAGCCTGAGCCATCAAATGAGCAATGGAACAAAGCATCCTCTTTTCAAGATTTGCTACATAACAAGCTTAGTCAGCAAGCAGACCGCAAACAACAATTGGAATCGTTACTGCATGACTCTAAATCAAATGAACGGTTGATGGACGATGAAAAATAAATGGTGGATATCAATCGTTGCTGTACAGCTTCTTGCGATGTTCGTACATACGCAGGCTTTTGCAGAGCCTTTGCCCGACATATCCATCAATATCGGTGACGGGAATGGCGAAACACCTGATACAAGCGCATTATCCATTCTTCTATTGATAACTGTTTTAAGCGTCGCCCCGGCTATTATGGTGCTAATGACTAGCTTTACTAGAATTGTTATCGTTCTAGGCTTTGTAAGAACCTCGCTTGGAACGCAGCAAATGCCGCCCAATCAGGTGCTCATTGGTCTTGCCATGTTTTTAACCTTTTTTATAATGGCACCAACCTTTTCGCAAGTAAACGAGGTTGCGCTTCAGCCCTATCTAAAAGGCCAAATCTCGCAAACAGAGGCTTTTCAAGAAGCCTCCGTGCCAATGAAGAAATTCATGTTTTCTCACACGCGAGAAAAAGACCTGATGCTCTTCATGAATTACACCAAAACGGAGAAGCCAGCTTCTTTTGAAGATATTCCGATCACGGTATTAATTCCTGCCTATGCAATTAGCGAGCTCAAAACGGCTTTTCAAATGGGCTTCATGATTTTCATTCCCTTTTTAGTCATCGATATGATTGTCGCAAGTACGTTGATGGCGATGGGGATGATGATGCTGCCGCCGGTTATGATCTCATTGCCTTTTAAATTACTACTCTTTGTATTAGTGGATGGCTGGTACTTGATCGTAAAATCTTTATTGTTAAGCTTCAACACGTGATACTAGCAGGGAGGGACGTTCGATGAGTACTGATTTCATTATCGGATTAGCCGGAGAGGCTGTATTCGTGGTTTTGAAAGCCAGTGCGCCAATGCTCGTTCTTGCTTTGGTCGTAGGGTTAATCGTCAGCATATTTCAAGCAACAACTCAGATTCAGGAGCAGACGCTGGCTTTTGTTCCGAAAATTGTAGCGGTTTTCGTGTCCATCATTATTTTTGGCCCATGGATACTCAATACGGTTATCGACTTCACTTACAATCTGCTGAATAATCTTCATAATTACATCGGTTAGGTTGTGAGCGGATGAACGCGATCGTACAAGGTTTTCCTATTTTTTTGTTAATCTTTTGTCGAATAACTGCGTTTTTCGTCGTAGCGCCTGTGTTTTCATCACGTGGTGTCCCGAATGTTTTCAAGATCGGACTTGGATTTTTCATTTCATTTATCGTTTTCTTAACGTATGGAATGAAGCAAACGATTGTTCCGGACGCAGAGTACGTGCTGGTGCTGTTTCGTGAAATATTGGTCGGCGTAATGATGGGCTATGTTGTTTACTTGTTTTTCACAGTGGTTCAAACGGCAGGCGCCTTTATGGATTTACAAGTTGGATTTGCAATGGCAAACATCGTAGACCCTCATACAGGCACTTCTGCTCCGCTGCTCGGCAACTTCAAGTACATGTTAATTATCGTTATATTTCTGATGATGAACGGCCACCATTTTTTATTGACAGGGCTCATGGACAGCTATCAATGGATGCCTTTATCCAATGATTTGTTCAGCAGGTTGATGAGTGGCAGCGTGACGGATTTTTTAACGAGAATGGTTGGAAACACATTTTTATTAGCCATACAAGTAGCAGCGCCGCTTATTGTAGCCATGTTTTTGACGGATGTGGGATTAGGTTTCTTGACTAAAACTGCTCCTCAATTCAATGTTTTTGTAATCGGAATTCCGCTCAAGCTCATTATTGGCATGTTTTTGCTTATTTTGTTAATGCCAAGTCTTGCTGGGATATTTGAAAGATTGTTTTCCATAATGTTTGATTCTTTGGAGCAGTTATTCGGTATCGTGCAAGGACCGCCGCCTGAAGGGCCATAGGAGGATGCTTTCGTGCATAATTACCGGCTAGAGCTTGATCTCCAGCTTTTCAGTCAGGAAAAGACGGAAAAGGCCACTCCAAAGAAAAAGGATGAGGCAAGAAAGAAAGGTCAAATAGCCAGATCTTCAGACCTGCCAGGCTCTTTTATATTGTTGTTTATGTTTATGGGGTTCATCATGCTAGGCGGCTATTTCAAAGAACATATCATGATGATGTTTGGAAATTTGTTTGAAGACTGGCTTTTGATGGATTTAACAACGGGAAATATTATGTCGCTTTTCACCGATGTTACGATTGAGCTTCTGCTTATTTTATTACCGATCTTTGCAATAACCGTTCTGATCGGCATTTTAGGCAACATTGTACAGTTCGGGTTTCTATTAACCGGTGATCCTCTCAAAATGAAATTAGATAAGATAAATCCACTTAACGGCTTTAAACAAATTTTCTCGGCAAGGACAGTCGTGGAATTTTTGAAAAGCGTGTTTAAACTCCTAATCGTTGCCATTCTCGTGTTTTTGACCATTTCTAAGGATTGGGACCGCATATTAGTATTAGCAAGCCTTCCTATACAACAAATATTCACCTTTACAGCAGGACTGACCGTTAAGCTTGGCATTGAGATCGGAGCTGTGCTTACCGCTCTTGCGTTAGCCGATTTTTTCTATCAAACCTATGAGCATAACAAAAGCCTAAGAATGTCAAAGCAAGATATAAAAGATGAATACAAAAAATCTGAAGGCGATCCTCTCATAAAAGGGAAAATTCGGGAGCGTCAACGAAGAATGGCTATGCAGCGCATGATGCAAGAGGTGCCCAAAGCGGATGTCATTATTACCAACCCAACCCATTTCGCTATCGCATTGAAATACGATGCAACGAAAATGGAGGCGCCAAGGATCATAGCAAAAGGGATGGATCATGTAGCGCTTCGCATTAGAGAAATAGCAAAAGAAAACGGGGTTGTCACAATGGAAAATAAACCACTGGCCAGAGCGCTGTATGAACGAGCCGAAATCGGAGACGTCATTCCTCCAGACCTGTTCCAAGCTGTGGCCGAGGTGCTAGCATACGTATACAAAATGAAGGGCCGAGTAAAATCATCATAACACCACGGGAGGAGACGGCGTCATGAAAGCAAAGGACTTTGTAGTACTGTTTGGCGTAATTGGAATTGTGCTCATGATGATAATCCCGATCCCAGTCCTACTACTAGACATTCTAATTATATTGAACATTTCAATCGCATTGATGATTTTGCTTATCGCAATGAATACAAAGGAAGCGCTCGATTTCTCCATATTTCCGGCAATTTTATTAATTACTACCCTGTTCCGACTAGCGCTAAACGTATCAACAACAAGAAACATTTTATCTCATGCGGAAGCCGGAGAAGTTGTTGCTACCTTTGGCAGCTGGGTTGGCGGAGGACAAATTGCAATCGGCTTCATTGTTTTCCTCATTCTCGTAGTCGTTCAGTTTATCGTAATTACGAAAGGCTCTGAGCGTGTAGCAGAGGTTGCAGCAAGGTTTACGCTGGACGCGATGCCGGGTAAACAAATGAGTATCGATGCTGATTTGAACGCTGGCCTGATAAACGAACAACAAGCGAAAGCACGCCGTTCCAAAATCGAACGGGAAGCAGATTTTTATGGCGCTATGGATGGTGCCAGTAAATTCGTAAAAGGTGATGCGATAGCGTCCATCATCATTCTTGTCATTAACTTAGTCGGCGGATTTATTATCGGTATGGCCATTCATGACTTAAGCTTTGGCGAGTCGCTTTCCACGTTCTCGATCTTAACGATCGGTGACGGTCTCGTCAGCCAAATACCAGCTTTGCTTATTTCGACGGCCGCGGGTCTTATTGTTACGAGAGCAGCATCTGATGGCAATCTGGCAGAAGACGTTACCGCACAGCTTTTCAAATATCCTAAGCTGTTGTTTATTGCCGCAGGGACGATTGCTTTGCTCGGTCTTACACCGATTGGACCGATCAGAACCTGGCCATTTGCGATTATGCTTGCTTTTGGTGGCTGGTACATGCAGAAGGCCATCCACAAGCAGCAGGAGCAAGAAGATATGCTTGTTGAAGAACAACAAATTGAGGAGGTTCGCAGCCCGGAGAGCGTAATAAGTCTCTTGCAGGTCGATCCTATCGAATTCGAATTTGGTTACGGACTGATCCCGCTTGCCGATACGCAGCAAGGCGGAGATTTGCTTGATCGAATCATCATGATTCGGAGGCAATGTGCGCTAGAACTGGGACTCGTCGTTCCTGTCATAAGAATTCGGGATAACATTCAATTAAAACCAAATGAATATGTGATTAAAATCAAAGGAAATACCGTTGCTCGCGGTGACTTGCTGCTTAATCATTATTTAGCGATGAGCCCGGGTTTTGAGGACGATTCGGTAGTGGGGATAGAAACAACGGAGCCCGCCTTCGGTTTGCCCGCCATCTGGATTGATGAGCAGATGAAGGAGAGGGCTGAACTATCCGGTTATACTGTAGTCGATCCTCCATCTGTAGTGGCAACTCATCTGACTGAAATTATTAAACGTCATGCCCATGAGCTGATAGGTCGTCAAGAAACGAAGCAGCTTGTTGAAAACGTAAAAGAATCTTATCCTGCACTCATTGACGAGTTAATTCCATCGATTCTAACGATCGGTGACGTACAGAAAGTATTGTCTAAGCTGCTTCGTGAGAAGGTATCCATACGAGATTTAGTTACTATCTTTGAAGCGTTAGCAGACCACGGGAATTATACGAAGGATCCGGATATTTTAACCGAGTATGTGAGGCAATCATTGTCCAGACAAATTACGCAGCAATTCTCATCGGGCAGCGATACCCTGCGCGTAATTACGGTAGGTCCTCAGCTTGAGAAGAAAATCGCTGAATCCGTTCAGCAGTCGGATCAAGGCAGCTATATCGCGTTAGATCCCATTTCAACTCAGCAGATTTATCAGAAGCTGAACGAGCATGTAAATCGTCAAATTCAATCCGGTCAACAGCCAGTCGTGCTCGCATCACCTACAATCCGAATGTATTTGAGACAAATTGTAGAGAGAACCATGCAAGATGTGCCTGTGCTTTCTTACAGTGAGCTTGAACCCAACATCGAAGTTCAAAGCGTCGGGGTGGTGAATTTATGAGAGTAAAACGTTATGTGGTGAATGCATTGCCAGAAGCTGTGACATTGATCAGGAGTGAGCTTGGCAAAGACGCTGTGATCTTAAACACGAAAGAAATTAAGGTTGGCGGTTTTATGGGAATGTTTCGCAAGAAAAAGATGGAGGTTATAGCCGCCATTGAATCAAATCAAGCGAATATTCCAGCGCAGCCTCAGCGGGTGTCGAACCCACAAGTAGATGCCGCGGTTGAGCAAATTTTGCAAACGGCACAGCGGACAGCCACAGCCGTAATGGAGGCGCCCGCTGCACCTCCTGTCGCGAATCCGAAGCACAGCAGCGAACGTGAGCAGTTTATCATTGATGAGATCAGAGATTTAAGAGAATATATGGTGAAATTATCCAAACAACAAACGCAAGCCGCAGCTATGTCTGAGCATTTGATAAGGCTTAACGAACACTTGATCGAGCAAGAGATGGAAACGAAATGGATTGATCGTCTGCTCCAAGCAATCATGGACAAGCAAACAGAAGCAGGCAGCGAGTTTAGTAAAGAACAGGTCTGGGAGCATGCTGCGTCGCAGCTTGAAGAATGGCTTCAACCCTACAGCGGCAGCGGAATTAGCAATCAGGTAAGGGTGGTTCATTTTGTCGGGCCAACTGGTGTAGGCAAGACAACTACGATTGCAAAGCTGGCTGCAGAGCAAACCATCAAGCATGGTAAAAAAGTCGGTTTTATTACTTCTGATACATACCGAATTGCGGCTGTGGATCAGCTCAGAACCTATGCCAACATTTTGAACGTACCACTTGAGGTTGTATTTTCGCAAATGGATTTGCCACGCGCCTTCAAGCAACTGAAAGAGCGTGAACTGATTTACATGGATACTGCAGGACGGAATTTCCGCAGCGAACTTCATGTCTCTGAAGTGAACAGCCTGCTTCAAACATCAGAACCAAGTGAAACGGTGCTGGTGCTTAGCATGACCGGAAAAACACGGGATATGGCTGCGGTCGCAGAACATTTTTGCAAGTATGGCGTTCAAAAAGTGCTTTTCACGAAGCTTGATGAAACATCGGTTTATGGAGCCATATTTAATCTGATTATGAATTACGAATTGCTTCCGACTTATATGGCAAGCGGCCAAACCGTTCCAGACGATATTGAGAAGTTTCAAGTTGAACCGTACATCCGCCAGCTTCTGAGGAGTAATGCCCCATGATGGATCAAGCTGAAGCGTTGCGTAATTTAGTCAAGCAGCAAGAGCAGCAAGAAGAAGGACGAATGACTCGGGTCGTAACGGTCACAAGCGGGAAGGGCGGTGTCGGTAAGTCGAATTTCAGCCTGAATTTCGCTTTGTCACTTCAGCGGCTAGGGAAAAAAGTGCTCGTCTTTGATGCAGACATTGGCATGGCGAATATTGATGTGCTTATGGGTGTGTCTTCCACTTACAATTTGTATCACCTTCTTAAACAAGAAAAAACGATTTGGGAAATCGTGCAGGAGGGCCCTGAGGGACTTCATTTTATCGCAGGCGGTTCCGGATTTCGAGATCTAATGGACCTATCCACGGAGCAGCTTGATCGGTTTGCGGATGAGATTAACAAGCTCCATGGCAAATATGATCTTATATTGTTTGACACAGGTGCCGGTCTCTCGAAGGAAACCGTTAAGTTTATAACTGCCGCACAGGAAACGATTGTGGTAACAACGCCTGAGCCTACGTCAATAACAGACGCTTATGCCTTAATTAAAATGGTCAAAACCATGGAAGTAGACGTTCAATTCAAACTAGTGGTCAACCGTGCTACCGATACGCGGGAAGGGAAGCAGACCGCGGAAAAAATCAGTATGGTATCCCAGCGATTTTTACAATCAGATTTGCCTCATTTAGGTATTTTACCAGATGATCCGAACGTTTCTAAAGCTGTAAAACGACAAATTCCGTTTACTGTGGCATACCCGGGGAGCGAAGCTTCGATCGCCATTGATCGGATCGCGAAGCATTTTCTGGAAATCCCACAGAGCTCGGTGCCAAGCGGCGGAGTCAAAGGATTTTTGCATAAAATGTTCAGACTCTCAAGATAATCCTTTGAAAGTGAGGAGGAAATATTATGGTTCCTTATCGCGTGCTTGTTGTTGATGATTCCGGATTCATGAGGAAGATTATAAGTGATCTAATTGTTCAAGATCCTCAGTTTATGATTGTTGCTACCGCAGCCAATGGACAAGAAGCCATAGAAGCGGTTCGCGAATGGAAACCGGATGCCGTTACATTAGATTTGGAAATGCCTTTGATGAACGGAATCGAAGCATTGCAATGTATTATGAAAGAAAATCCGACTCCTGTTATTATGCTTTCGGGAATTAGCGAAGATAACACGAGAGAAACCATTAAAGCGCTGCAATTCGGAGCTTTTGACTTTATTAGAAAACCTTCTAGCGCGATTTCAAATGATATTCACCAGGTTGGCGATTTTTTACTTGAAAAATTACGTATTGCCGTTTTAACAAAGCGGCATCAACCTTCAATTACTATCAGTGAAAAGCACGAGTCGGTCATCGATATTTTAATTCAAGCCAAACAGGAATTAGCTGCAGTCATAGAAAAGCCCGTACAACAAGTGGAGCCAACACTTGCACCGCTGCTTACTCCAATTAAAGATCGGGACAAACCATTGTTTCCGAAAGAGGATAGCAAGCAAAGGCCGCAGCGATTGGCACCCCCTTTACATACAAAACAAAAAGAAACTAAGCCTGAGAAAGTTGCGTCTAACGAAGCAAAGTCAACGGTTGTAACGCGTAAATCAGTCGGCAAAACCGTGCAGCCTGATGTAAAGCCTCAGCAAACTGAGCCGCCTATAATTAGAAAAGGATTGTCTTCGGTATCGACTTTCAAGCATATCGTAGCGATTGGCACATCTACAGGAGGCCCAAGAGCGCTGCATGAGGTCATTACTTCCTTGCCGGCTGACTTCCCAGCTCCTGTCCTTATCGTACAGCATATGCCTCCTAGATTTACAAAATCGCTTGCACAACGACTTGATAGTTTTAGCGAGCTTCATGTTGTTGAGGCAGAGCAAGGTGAGAGAGTGAGTGCTGGAGTTGTATATATCGCGCCTGGCGGATTTCATATGGAGCTTTGCAAAGATTCGAAAGGCTTCACGATTTTGCTCACTGAGCAACCGCAACGAAACGGTCATCGCCCATCAGTGGATGTTTTGTTTGAATCATTGACGCCATATCGAGAACTTAAACGTCATGCTGTTATCATGACGGGTATGGGCAGCGATGGGGCAAAGGGTATGAAACTTCTAGTAGAGACTGGCATAGAAACGACCATTGCAGAAGCAGAAGAAACGTGTGTCGTCTACGGTATGCCAAGATCAGCCGTTGAAGCAGGATGTGTCAACAAAATATTGCCGCTTCAAGACATTGCTTCACAACTCGTGCAAGCAGTGATGAAATAAATAGGCTCCAATCGCTTAAACATACTAACAGGAGGTGCTAGGAAATGGATATGAATGCCTATTTATCGATGTTTATCGATGAATCTAATGATCACCTGCAATCCTTAAATGAAAATTTGCTTCGACTGGAAAGCGAGCCAGAGGAGCTTAGTATCGTTCAAAACATTTTCCGATCAGCGCATACGCTGAAAGGGATGTCAGCTACTATGGGTTTTGAAGATTTGGCTGCACTGACGCATGAAATGGAAAACGTGCTGGATCTTGTTCGCAATAGCAAGCTTAAAATGGACAGCTTTATTTTTGACACCTTGTTCAAAGGGCTAGATGCACTCGAAGCGATGGTTCAGGATATCGTAGGCGGTGGTACCGGTAAAGCAGACGTCACAGCCATTGTTGCGTCACTTCAAATCATATTGAAGAGCGACTATAGTGCAAGCAATGCGATGGCAGCACCTACCGTAGCTGCTAAAGCGCCAAATACCGCAACTCCAAGCGCATCAGGGGCGATGCTGCTGGATGAGTTCCAATCTTCCATATTGCTGCAATCGATTGAAATTGGCCATCAAGTATATCACATTCAGATAGCAATCCGTGATAATTGCATGCTTAAAGCGGTACGTGCCTATATGGTGTTTGATCTACTCGAACGTAACGGTGAAGTAATTAAATCTGATCCGTCGGTACAAGATATCGAGCAGGAAAAATTTGATTTCACCTTCACTGTTTTTACGATTTGCCGCTTGACGCAGGAAGACCTTCAAGCTCAGCTTCTTAATATTTCGGAAATTGAATCCGCTGTTGTGACTCAGCTCGATGCTGAATCATTGGCTGTGCTCAGCCAATCAAATGCCGCAGCTGCAGTGGAAGCGGTCGAGGAGATTGCGCCTGCTGCGCAGGCATCTGTTAAGACGGATACGCCGCGTGAAGCCGCTACCAAGGGACAAGCTCCTGCTGCTCAAGCTGTGCCTGCCAACGTATCAAGAACCATTCGAGTGGATATTGAGAGACTCGATACACTTATGAACCTATTTAGTGAATTGCTTATCGACCGGGTAAGACTCGAGCAGCTTTCAAGTGAAATCAAACGCAATGATTTAACAGAAACAGTAGAGCATATGACGCGTGTTAGCTCGGATTTGCAAAGTATCGTGCTCAAGCTGCGCATGGTGCCAGTTGATTCCGTATTTAATAGATTCCCGCGTATGATAAGAGATTTGGCTAAATCGCTTGATAAAAAAATTGATCTTGTTATTACAGGAGCGGATACGGAGCTCGACCGCACTGTAATCGATGAAATCGGCGACCCGCTTGTTCATTTGTTGAGAAATTCAGTTGATCATGGTATTGAAACCGTTGATGAGCGGATTGCAGCAGGCAAGTCAGAGACAGGGACAATTTACTTGCGTGCTTATCACAGCGGGAACCATGTCTTTATTGAAGTCGAAGAGGATGGCCGCGGAATTCATCATGAACGTGTGCTTAAAACCGCGATTAAAAATGGTGTCGTTACCGAAGAGCAAGCGAAGCTATTGTCTCCAGATGAAATTAATATGCTGATTTTTGCAGCAGGCTTCAGTACTGCAGATAAGATTTCGGATATTTCAGGTCGCGGAGTAGGTCTTGACGTCGTACGTTCCAAAATCACTTCGTTAGGCGGTAACGTAACGATAGACTCTGCTTTTGGCAGAGGCACTAAGTTTTCCGTACAGCTGCCGCTTACACTTTCTATCATTTCGGCTATGCTGATCAAGCTGGGCTCGGAAAAATATGCGATTCCGTTATCTTCAATCGTTGAAACAGGCATTATTCGCAGGGAACAAATTATTAATGTACACGGCAATAAGATGATTGAGTTTAGAAATGCAATCATTCCTTTAGTATCACTAAGCAAAGTACTTGATTCTCCTGATTTTAATGAAAACGATGAGAATGAGACTGAAATTGTCGTGGTGCGCAAAGGCGAAAAATGGGCTGCAGTCATGGTTGATGAATTTATCGGTCAAAGTGAAATCGTTCTTAAAACTTTGGGTAAATATTTAACAAACATCGATGCGGTTTCCGGAGCAACCATTCTCGGCGATGGTTATGTCGCACTAATTATTGATCCGAATGCGCTTATCAAATAGGGAGGTTTTTACGATGGGAGAAGAATTAAAGGTTATCGTGTTTGCACTTGGAAGCGAAGAATATGGAATCGAAGTAGATAAGGTCCGCACGATTGAAAGATTATCTCCAATTACACGCGTCCCAAAAACAGCGACTTTTATCAAAGGGGTTATTAACCTGCGCGGCGTAGTCGTTCCTGTCATTGATCTTCGCGGGCGGTTTAGCCTTTCAGAAACAACGCCGACAGAAAATTCAAGAATAATAGTTGTTGCCGTAGCTGACATCGAGGTTGGTTTTATCGTTGACTCCGCAAATGATGTTATCGACATCGATACGGATTCCATCGACATGCCGCCCGAAATTGTCGGAGGCATTAAAGCTAAATACTTAAGAGGCATTGCCAAGCTTGGTGAAGGTCGACTTCTCATCATGCTCAATTTGTCTGAGGTATTGAACAAGAACGAAATCATTCAAATCGAACAGCTTGAGGTTTAGCAAGTGAGTCTATTTAGCCGCTTTGAAGCCTTCGAGCTCGATGTTTTGAAAGAAGTCGGCAATATTGGGGCAGGTAACGCTGCTACTGCATTATCGCGTTTATTGGACAAACCCGTGGATATGGCTGTTCCAAAGGTTAGCTTGCTTCCATTTGAAGAAATCGCTGATCGTGTGGGCGGCTCCGAGCAAATCGTCATTGCTGTTTTTCTCCGAGTGGAAGGGGAAGCGCCTGGTAATATGTTCTTCATTATAGAGGAAGAATCTGCGAGGCGCATTTTACGTCAGCTTCTGGCAATGAATATCGAAGAGCAAGAGGGATATTCGGAAATGGAGCTGTCAGCGCTTTGCGAGATCGGTAATATATTGGCTGGCTCCTATCTTTCCTCCTTGGCTGACTTCACGCAATTATCGATGGCACCATCCGTTCCTGCAATTGCAGTTGATATGGCAGGAGCCGTACTGAGCTATGGCTTAATGCAGTACGGTGAAATGGGAGACTCGGCCCTATTAATCGAAACGACATTTTTGGAGGATCGTCAATCGCTTGAAGGACACTTCTTCCTCATTCCAGATCCGGAGTCGTTTGAGAAAATTTTTAGGGCTTTGGGAGTCGTTAGCGAATGATACAACAAACTTTGGTCAAAGTCGGCATGGCTGATTTAAATATTGCAACAGATGGAGCGGTACTCAAAACGACCGGATTAGGATCTTGTGTTGGACTTACTTTGTATGATCCAATACGGAAAATAGCCGGAATGGCTCATGTGATGCTGCCATCTTCAGAAATTGCCCGTGAGACCAAAATGAATTTGGCTAAGTATGCAGATACAGCCATACCCGAGCTGCTTGATCGAATGTTGGCAGCCGGTGCACACGTTGTGAGCATGAAAGCAAAAATGGCTGGCGGCGCACAAATGTTTGCCATGTCGGGGCATACGGATTCTTTAAGAATTGGGCCTCGCAACGTGGAATCCTGTACAGAAGTACTTCGCAGATTTAAAATCCCAATCATTTCGCAAGATACGGGCGGGAATTTCGGGCGGACGATTGAATTTAGCAGTGTAAGCGGGATGCTATTGATAAGAAGTGTGCAGTTTGGAACAAAGGAGATTTGATATGCTGGGAACATGGCGATGGAATGTCGTATTTGGAATTTTCGGCACCGTGCTGACGGTAGCTTTCTCAATCGGAAACAATCCGATTATTGTTATGCTGCTTAGAAGTATGTATGCTTTCATCGCTTTTTTTGTTCTAGCTTTTGGAGTGCGAGCAATATTGGCATACATTCTTAAGCCTCCTTCAATTGTAGGCGATTTAGCGGAAGATGAAAGTAGTAGAGGCACGCAGCTTGATCTGCAAACGCCAGACGAGTCTGATGATCTAAATGATATGTTAAAATCACAGCTGCAGGATAGGGCAGTTGCTCCAAAAGCATTTGCTCAGAATAAAGATGCTGCCGGCTTTAAGCCACTGAGCCCACCACAATTATTATCTACAAAAAATACACAGCCTGAAGAATTGGTTAAAGCCATTCGTCACCTGACAGGAGAGTGAGTCGATGATTGAGCAGAAACCCCCTCATTTGACAAACTTGCAGATGTGGCAAGCCTGGAGAGAACAGGGCGATTTGGAAGCTAAGAAAAGTCTTATCGAACAATATTTGCCGCTTGTAGATTATGTAACGAATCGAATGGCTATCGGTCTTCCCAAAAACGTCATCAAAGACGATCTTGCAAGCAACGGTGTAATGGGACTAATTGATGCGATTGAGAAGTTTGATTACGGCCGCGGATTGCAATTTGAAACGTATGCTTCTTGGCGCATCCGCGGTGCGATCATCGACGGCCTACGGCAAGGAGATTGGGTTCCGCGTTCCGTTCGTGAAAAGGCGAAAAGAGTCGAAGAGGCTTATCAGCATTTAGAGCAGCAATATTTGCGTTCCGTAACGGATGCTGAGATAAGCAAATATCTAGATTTGTCTGAGAAAGAATTTACGAATATGCTTCAGGATATCGCGGTTACGACAGTCTGCTCTCTTGAAGATCCCATTCGTGAAGAGGAATCAGAAACAAGAATGTCTCTTCTCGTCGATGACAAAGCAAAAAACCCGGACCACAAGGTACATGAGTTTTATATAAAGGAATCATTAGTTAAAGGTATTGACCGCCTTACGGAAAAGGAACGCACCGTCGTTTCCCTGTTTTATTATGAGGAATTATCATTGAGTGAAATTGCGGAAGTAATGTCACTATCACCGTCGAGAATTTCCCAGCTCCATTCAAAAGCTATTTTACGGCTGCGAGGAGCTTTGGCTAAGCATAAAGATCAACTCATGCAGCATTAAGAGAGGAGGAGTCAGGTGGATAATCTACAATTAGAATCATTTCTACGCATTCAGACATCAGCCGATAAGCTGTCTGCCTTTATATCATTTAGCAGGATGTCAGATGAATTCGAATGTAATGGCGATGAGTTAGAGCGTTTCTTGCGCAGCAAAGGAATCGTTTATGGTCTTCGGAAAGAAGTTCTGAATCAGATTGGCACTAATCCTCTCGCGTATTGTAGAGAGCAGACGCTTATCGCTCAAGGGGAGGCACCCTTACCTGGTAAGGATGGGTATGTGAAGCTAGCGTACGATATGAATAAGAACAACCAAGCCCCAACCGAGCTTGAGGATGGTAAGGTCGATTTCAAAGAGGTTGTGCAGCTGAAAAATGTAAAACGGGGACAATTGATTGCGGAACGCTATGAGCCAACGCCAGGTCCTTTCGGTAAAACGGTCACGGGTGAAGATATTCCTCCGAAGACAGGTAAGAATGTTCGCTTTAAAGTAGGCAAGAATGTCGTTTTGAATGATGAGCAGACTGCTATGTATTCTGCCATAGACGGTCTCATTGCATTGACGGAAAAAGAGAAAATCAATGTATTTCCTGTATACGAAGTAAACGGCGATGTCGATTACAGCGTAGGAAATATTGATTTTGTTGGTACGGTAGTCATTCGAGGCAATGTTCTCAGCGGGTTCCGCATTAAAGCATCCGGGGATATACGAGTGATTGGCGGTGTTGAAGGAGCAGAAATTGAATCAGAAGGCTCTGTGGAGATAACAGGTGGCATTTTGGGAGGCAATAAGGGCTTTGTAAAGGCAGGACGCAACGTGCGAAGCAGCTTCATCCAGGAAGGAAATGTCATAGCCGGCGAAGAGGTTCTTGTGTCTCAAAGCATTATGCATTCTCATGTAAGAGCGGGGAAAAATGTTATTTGCTCTGGCGCAAAGGGATTAATAGTGGGTGGGCTTGTGCAGGCTGGCGATATGGTCAGCGCACGGACAATCGGAAACTCAATGTCAACGGCTACGACGATAGAGGTTGGAGTTAATCCCGAATACCGGACAGAACTGCAGGATCTGCGAACAAGACTGAAACAATATATGGACAATTTGGACAAGACGGATAAGGCGCTTACTATCCTCGACCAGCTGGCAGCGGCAGGACAGCTCACGCCTGAAAAGCTAGCTTTAAGAATCAAATTAACGACATCCAAGCGCCAGACTCTGCTTGAAAATGATGCAACAAAAACTCGGATTCTTGAGATTGAGAGAACGCTCGAGAACACGGATCGCTCGAAGATTGACGTTAGCAATATTGTATTTGGCGGGACAAAGATTGTTATTGGCAGATACACGAAATTTGTGAAGGATTCATCACAACGTGTATCCTTTCGATATTCCGAAGGCGATATCGTTCTAGTTCCATATTCTAATTAATGCCGCGCCTTGTCAATGGTCGAAAGGGGTGAGCAATTTTGACATTTAAATCCATTGATTTACAAATGTCAGTACCACGAACGCAAGAGTTTAGCGGTAAGCATGGTCAAGCTATTCATAAGCCAGTCGTAGATCAAAATATGTTAGCTGCTCAAACAACGAAGCAAACCGATCTTTTGCGTGGGAAGAATACGGCCGTGGAACAATCAAACGGAGCACATATTCGTAATGATCAAGAAAGGCAGCAGGGGAATGCCTATCAAAGGGCAAGGCGCAAACAATTAGAAACAGCACCCGAGGATCATGTGGAAGAGCATCCCCCTGCTCATCCATTTAAAGGGCATAGGGTTGATATTAAGTTATAAAACAAGGCTTTATTTGAAAGGCAGGCTATGAACGATGCAGCCATACTTGCAATATATTGTATTACTCGGAGCGGTTGTAATTGTTGGTGCCTTTGTAATGCCTCGGAAGAAGCAGGATACAGCGTTACCGTCGCAAGCCATGCAAAACATGGAGACCGCGTTAGAGCAGTTTATGGAAAATATGGAGAAGGACAATGAAGAACTAGTCCTTTTAGTAAAAAACGCTCAACTAGAATCAAAAACGGATGCTTCACTCAAAGACCAAAGAATTGCCCAGCTGGAGAAAAAATGTGAACAGCTTACCGAACAGCTGCAATTGTTTCACTCCGTTGGCGGACCAACAGGGAGGCAGGGGGAAACTCCAGCACCAGCACCTACTGTAGATACGTTTAAACAACAACAGCATGAAATCGAGYAGCCGGAGCTGGAAAAGGAAGCTGCACCCGAACCGAAAACGATTCAATCAAGATATAAGGAATTATTCGTGCTATATGAGCAAGGGAAATCGATTGAGATCATTTCCAAAAAACTCGGTATGAACAAAGGTGAAGTACAACTTATTATTCAGCTAGCTAAGCAAGAGGGGGCCGCCCATGCTTAAAAATCGCACTTTTTTATTCGGGTTAGGCACGGGCATAATTATTGGAGCCTTGTTGTTTCAGCTTATGCTCTCTGGTGAACAGAGCCGGCAAAGGCTGAATGAAAAAGATAGTTCGGCAGATGAGAAATCGTACACGCAAGTTGAAGTCGATACATTGTTAAAGGCTGAGCGCGATTCCATGCAGCTTAACCAAGAGATCAATACTGGGGTGGAGGATTCGCAGTCAAAGCCGACTGCAACCGCAGTGCCAGTGAAAGAAGAGTCAAGCAAGTCGGACAAAAACGAAATTAATCCAACTGTTTCACAAGAACAAAAGGCTCCTGTTAAGCATGTGATCAGAATAGAAGCAGGCTTAGGTCTGTCAAAAACGGCAGAGCTGCTCGCATCCCAAAACATTATTGAAGACCAAGCAGTGTTCGTTAATAAAATGAAAAAATCCAAGCAGCTGGTTCGCGCCGGTTATTTTTTGTTTCAGGAAAACATAACGGCTGATGCTGCTATTGCTATTGTAACCGGTGAACCGCTTACGAAAGAACAAGCTGATGCTTTAACCTCTAGTAAAAAAAATAGTTAACCTATCTTTTCTTAAACGAATGTTGCAAGCAGTATATATTTATGGTATATTAATTCACGGTGTTAAAAACGCACGCAGGTCAATTTTGTCAAACGGTGCTTCCGCCCGGCGGAAGTTTTGACGAAAGATGCGACTAGCGGAGGAGCACTAAAAAAACCATTACAGGAGGTGTTGAGGAAATGGCGGTTATTTCCATGAAACAGCTACTAGAAGCTGGGGTACACTTCGGTCATCAGACACGTCGTTGGAACCCGAAGATGGATCGTTATATCTTCACAGAAAGAAACGGGATTTACATTATCGATTTGCAAAAAACGGTTAAGAAAGTTGACGAAGCGTACAACTTTGTTAAATCGATTGCTGCAGACGGCGGCACTATGCTGTTCGTAGGTACAAAAAAACAAGCACAAGATTCCGTGAAAGAAGAAGCAGAACGTTGCGGCAACTTCTACATCAACCAACGTTGGCTCGGCGGTACTCTTACTAACTTCCAAACTATTCAAAAACGTATCGATCGTTTGAAACAACTTGAGAAGTGGGAAGAGGACGGCACTTTCGAGGTTCTTCCGAAGAAAGAAGTTATCATTCTTCGTAAAGAAAAAGACCGTTTGGAGAAATTCCTTGGCGGTATCAAAGGAATGAAAGGTTTGCCAAGCGCGTTGTTCATTATTGATCCACGCAAAGAGCGTATTGCTGTTGCAGAAGCTCGCAAACTTGGAATCCCAATCGTTGGTATCGTTGATACGAACTGTGATCCAGACGAAATCGACTACGTAATTCCAGGTAACGATGATGCAATTCGTGCCGTTAAGTTGTTGACGTCGAAAATGGCTGATGCAATCGTTGAAGCTAACCAAGGCGAGCAAACAACGGCTTAATTTAAAGACTTTAGATAGTCAACAAAGGGTGGTCAGATGGTGATAAACCTCTCACTGCCCTTTTTTCGAATGTAAATCACTAAAACTAAGCAGCTTGTATAGTTTATCTGTATAGCGGCTTGATTAGGTTCAAACTAACCAAATTATTATGAAGTTAATAAAGGCTTCATAAAACTCATAGGAGGGCTTACAATGGCAGTTAGTGCTAGCGCGGTAAAAGAACTACGGGAAAGAACTGGAGCAGGGATGCTCGATTGCAAGAAAGCTCTTGACGAAACAAACAACGATATCGAGAAAGCAATTGCTTTCCTACGTGAAAAAGGTTTGGCGGCTGCAGCGAACAAAGCTGGCCGTATCGCAACTGAGGGCGTAGTTGAATCGTATATCCACGCTGGCGGCCGTATCGGCGTTATCGTTGAAGTTAACTGCGAAACGGATTTTGTTGCTAAAACAGATCAATTCCGTGAGTTCGCTAGAGATGTAGCTATGCAAATTGCAGCAGCGAACCCTAAATTTGTACGTCGCGAAGAAGTTTCTTCGGAAGAGCTTGAAAAAGAACGCGAGATCCTAAAAGCTCAAGCACTTAACGAAGGCAAACCGGAAAAAATCGTTGAAAAAATGGTCGAAGGCCGTATTTCGAAATACTACGAAGAGTTCTGTCTGCTTGAGCAATCGTTCATTAAAGACCCAGACAAAACAATCGCGACTTTGCTTAATGAAAAAATCAACAAAATTGGCGAGAACATTTCCATCCGTCGCTTCGTTCGTTATGAGCTTGGTGAAGGTCTAGAGAAAAAAGTAGACAACTTCGTAGAAGAAGTTATGGCTCAAGTTAAACATTAATCCGAACGCACAGGCGGGGCGGGGCGTCCGCCCCGCCTGCTTGTATGAATAGAACATATTTGAAGGACCTCATCCAATGAGGTGCATGATGGAGGTATTAACGTTGGAGCAGCCTATTTATAAACGTATCGTGTTAAAAGTCAGCGGTGAATCATTGTCAGGTCAAGAAGGCTATGGCATAGAAGCAACAGTCATATCTTCAATTGCTGATCAGGTGAAGGAAGTCGTAGCGCTTGGCATAGAAGTAGCCATTGTAGTCGGCGGCGGTAACATATGGCGCGGCATTGCTGGTTCTGCAAAAGGAATCGATCGTGCAACAGCTGATTATATGGGTATGCTGGCTACACTTATGAATTCACTCGCACTTCAAGATGCGCTGGAACAAATCGATGTCCCAACTCGTGTGCAAACATCGATCGCGATGCAACAGATCGCTGAACCGTACATAAGACGTCGTGCCATTCGTCATTTAGAGAAGGGTCGCGTAGTTATTTTTGCGGCTGGTACCGGTAATCCTTTCTTCTCTACGGATACGACAGCAGCTCTTCGTGCGGCTGAAATCGAGGCAGAAGTTATTTTGATGGCGAAAAATAAAGTGGATGGCGTTTATTCCGCAGATCCATTTAAGGATAGCACGGCTGAGAAGTTTGAGGAGCTTACATACCTCGATATGCTAAATCGTAATTTAGGCGTAATGGATTCAACCGCAGCATCGCTTTGCATGGATAATAATATTCCTCTTATTGTATTTGCAATTACGGAGAAAGGGAATATTAAACGCGTCGTGCTGGGTGAGAAAATCGGAACGATAGTGAGAGGAAGTGCGAAATAATGCCACAAGAGCTGAAAAAAAACGCAGAAGAACGTATGGATAAAGCAATTTCGGCGCTCAAACGTGATTTGTCTTCTTTGCGCGCGGGTAAAGCAAGTTCAGCTTTGCTTGATCGTATTCAAGTGGAATATTACGGGTCAATGACGCCTGTCAATCAACTTGCTAACATCAGTACACCTGATTCCCGTACGTTATTCATTCAGCCATGGGACAAATCGTCAATGTCGGCGATCGAGAAAGCGATTATGAAATCGGATCTTGGCCTTACGCCTTCTAACGATGGCACTTCGATCCGTCTTTCTATCCCTCCGCTTACGGAAGAGCGTCGTGCTGAGCTTGTGAAAACATCGAAAAAGCTTGGTGAAGAGGCTAAGGTAGCCATCCGCAATATTCGCCGCGATGCGAATGACGGCGTGAAAAAGCTTGAGAAAACAACTATTTCTGAAGACGAGTCACGTGGTCACCAAGAGGATATTCAAAAAGCAACCGATAAATTTATTGCTGAAGTAGATAAAGTGCTAGTTGCTAAAGAAAAAGAAATTATGGAAGTATAATGATCTCTGGGCCCCTCCGACAGGTGGGGTTTGGTTTTGATTTCAGTTGGGAGGAAGTAAGATGATCGAGCGACTTTGGGCCAAATTAGGCAAATCGTCCTTACAGCCGACTGATTCTGTGGCCTCAGAAAACGTGCCTGAGCATGTTGCGATTATTATGGATGGAAACGGTCGCTGGGCTAAAGATCGTGGATTGCCACGAATGGCAGGTCATCATTCTGGGATGAAAGCGGTCAAACGTATCACCATTGCAGCAGATCGGCTTGGCGTCAAATATTTGACGCTATATGCATTTTCTACGGAGAACTGGAAGAGACCTAAGGCTGAAGTGGATTTTCTCATGAAACTTCCCCAGCAATTTCTTGAGATTGAATTAGAAGAACTGATTGCAAACAACGTGCAGGTTAGGATGATGGGACACAAAGAGGATTTACCGTCATTTACGATAAGCGCAGTTGAAGAAGCAATCGTTAAGACTGCTAATAATACCGGGCTTGTTCTCAATTTCGCATTAAATTACGGAAGCCGTAAGGAAATGCTTGAAGCAGTAAAAAGCATCGCCGCAGAAGTGCAGCAAGGACATTTAACAATCGATGATATTGATGATAAAGTCATGTCTGACCGCTTGCTTACGAGTGGACTGCCGGACCCGGATTTGCTTATTCGAACGAGCGGGGAATTGCGTTTAAGTAATTTTATGATGTGGCAGCTTGCTTACAGTGAATTATGGTTTACGGATGTGTATTGGCCGGAATTTACGGAAGCACATTTTCAAGAAGCGATTTTGGAGTATCAACGCCGTGCGCGTAGATATGGTGGATTGTAGCTTCAAGCAACGGAGTGTGACTTTTCATTGAGACAACGAATTATTACGGGCGTAGTGGCAGGGGCAGGCTTCATTGGCTTAACAGTAGTAGGCGGATGGTTATACAGCAGTCTTCTTGTGTTACTCGCAATTATCGGCTTTACTGAATATGCGCGCATGAATGGTGTAGCATGGTCGCATCCGTCTTCATTGCTCGGATATGCGGGCGTGCTACTGTTTGTGCTTCCATGGTCGGATTGGGGAATTAGCATTCCTTCAGCACTGACTATTCTTTGGATACTTGCCTTCTTACTGCTGGCAATCACCGTGATTACTAAAAATAGAACGACAATTGATGGCGCCGCACTTATGTTGCTTGGCGCTTTATATGTAGGTTATGGCTTTGCGGCTATGGGCGAGGTTCGTCAAATTGAGCCGCATGGTTTGTTATGGACGTTTTTGTCCTTTGGGTGTATCTGGGCATCGGATATCGGTGCTTATTTTACGGGACGAGCTATCGGCAAGACAAAGTTATGGCCTTCGATCAGCCCGAACAAAACGATTGAAGGCGCCTTGGGCGGCGTATTACTTTCCTTAATTGTATCCGCTGCATTTGCAGTCATTATGCCTGATTTTGTTACATTGCCAAAAGCTTTGCTAATCGGATTAATTGCTGCCGTAGCTGGCCAATTTGGTGATTTAATACAATCCGCATATAAGCGAGTCAGAGATATTAAGGATACAGGTACGTTGTTACCGGGACATGGCGGTGTGCTCGACCGATGCGACAGCTGGCTTATCGTATTTCCGCTGTTAGTGCTTACAGAGCTGCTGCCCGTATAAGTCAGGAGGATGTGCATGAAAAAAATAAGCATTTTAGGTTCGACGGGTTCGATCGGAACACAGACGTTGGACATCATTGCTCATGATCCAGAGCGTTATAAGGTTGTGGGATTATCTGCCGGTGCGAATGTTGATTTAATTATTAAACAAGCCAACCAATTCAAACCTGCAATCGTCAGTCTGGCATCTAAAGCAGACGCTGACACCGTTCGTTCGCAGATTCCTGCGGGTACGCGGATTGTTTATGGGGAAGAAGGACTCATAGAGGTGGCAGCGGGCACGGATGCTGACATTGTAGTTACGGCCATCATGGGAAGCAGAGGCTTACCAGCTACGATAGCGGCAATTGATGCGGGTAAAACGATTGGTCTAGCCAATAAAGAGACACTGGTTACAGCGGGGCACATCGTGATGGAACGTGCTAAGGAACGAGGCGTATCGATATTGCCTATCGACAGCGAGCATTCTGCCATTTTCCAATGTTTGAATGGCGAAGATCGCAAGTCTATCAATCAAATTACATTAACGGCTTCTGGCGGGTCCTTCCGTGACCGCACGAGAGCGCAGCTCGAAGGCGTGACTGTGGCTGAGGCTCTTAATCACCCGAACTGGTCAATGGGCGCGAAAATCACGATTGATTCTGCGACAATGGTCAATAAAGGGCTTGAGGTCATCGAAGCGAAATGGCTGTTCGAAGTTACATACGATCAAATAGATGTCATTATTCATCCGGAGAGCATCATTCACTCTTATGTGGAGTTTTCCGATAATAGCGTTATCGCGCAGCTTGGACTGCCTGATATGCGTGTACCGATTCAATATGCTTTATCCTATCCTCAGCGAAATGTAACGCCTACTGAGAGGCTTAACCTTGCGCAAATCGGCAAGCTTCATTTCCGAGAGATGGATTTTGAAAGATATCCTTGCCTGCGTTTAGCTTTTGAGTGCGGTAGACTTGGACAATCGGCGCCAGCTGTGTTCAATGCTGCAAACGAGGTTGCTGTCGCGCGCTTTTTAAAAGGAGAAATTACGTTTCTTGACATTGAACGGATTTTGGAAAAGGTAGTCGGTCAACATGAAGCATCTGATATAAACGATTTGCAGATGATTGCAGAAGTGGATGCATGGGCGCGCCGAATCGCTGAATCCGCATAAAATCGGTTAAAAACCGGTTCTCTTGTATCGGACGGGAGAATAATGATAATCTATGTACAGGCCGTAACGAACAGGAGGCTTTAGCTTAATGCACATGATTCAGGTTGTCTTTTTGACGATTCTCGTCTTTTTCGTAATTGTGACGATTCATGAATGGGGTCATTACTATTTCGCAAAAAGAGCGGGCATATTGGTTCGCGAATTTGCAATAGGCTTCGGACCGAAGCTTTTCTCGGTAAAACGCGGTGAGACAAGATATACGCTGAGATTAATACCAGCCGGTGGTTTTGTTCGCATGGCGGGAGAGGATCCGGAAATTGTCGATGTCCAGCCAGGACAAACCATTGCGGTTCGTCTGAAAGATAATAAAGTAACACGGCTTTATTTGGACCGCCTTGATGAGCGGAGCGGTGTTATTCGCGGTGAAATAGTTACCATTGATTTGGAGCATAAGCTTTCAGTAACATTAGACGTTGAAGGCGAGAGTGAGACGTTCTCTGTTCACCCGGCCGCTTTAATGATAACAAAAGGCAAAGAAACCCAAATCGCTCCAATCGACAGACAATTCGGAAGTAAAACGGTCTCGCAGCGTGCACTTGCGATTTTTGCCGGTCCGCTCATGAATTTCGTGCTTGCTTTCGTATTATTTGCTGCCTATATCCAAATGGCTGGTGTTCCGGTTGAGTCGCCGGATAAGCTGCTCGTAGGCCAGATTTCAGAGGGAATGCCTGCTGCTAAGGTAGACCTGAAAGAGGGCGACGTGATTGATGCCGTTAACGGAGAAAAAATCGGAGCCGATTTTGACAAAATGATTGCGATTATCGGAAAATCTCCGAATGTACCCATCCGTATGGATATTATTCGTGACGGCAAAACCCAACAGGTCGTTATTACGCCAGTACCGAATGAAGAGGGCGTAGGCAAGGTCGGCATCAGCGCGGCGATACCTACTCGCCCAGCAACGTTCGGAGAAACCTTTTCTGGCGCGGGCAAGTTGATGAAAAATATGACGATTAGCATTTTTGACGGCTTCAAAAAGATTATTTTCGGAGAGTTCAAACTTGATGATCTTGGCGGGCCTGTACGAACGATGGAATATACAAGCCAAATCGCACAACAAGGCATCGTGCAGTTGACATCATGGACTGCGCTGCTCAGCTTGTATTTAGGTATCTTTAATTTGCTGCCAATACCGGCACTCGATGGCAGCCGTTTGATATTCTTAGGAATCGAGGCGGTTCGCCGCCGTCCAATAGATCCAAACCGCGAGAGCATGGTGCACTTTGTTGGTTTTGCGCTGCTCATGCTGCTCATGCTCGTAGTAACCTATAATGATATTTTACGATTGGTAAGAGGGGAGTAATTGGTCGCTCATGTCGAAGGATAAACAGTTCGTAACCGAAATCACGCCACAAAGCGAAGATTTCTCTAGATGGTATCTTGATGTAATAAAAAAAGCTGAGCTTATGGATTACTCGCCTGTTAGAGGCTGCATCGTTTTCCGCCCAGAGGGCTATGAGCTTTGGGAAAATATTCAACGGGATCTTGACCGCCGCTTCAAAGAAACGGGTCATCGCAACGCTTATTTCCCGTTGTTTATTCCAGAAAGCTTTTTTCAAAAGGAAAAAGAGCATGTCGAAGGCTTTAACCCTGAGCTGCCGTGGGTAACTGAAGCAGCAGGGGAGAAGCTTGAAGAGCGTCTTGCGATACGGCCGACATCGGAAACGATGTTTGGCCATATGTATTCGAAATGGATTCAATCCTATCGTGATCTTCCGCTGCTTATCAACCAATGGGCAAACGTTGTCCGCTGGGAAAAGCGCACGATGCCATTCCTTCGTACGAGTGAGTTTTTGTGGCAGGAAGGCCACACGGCTCATGAAAATGAAGAGGAAGCACGTCAAGAAACGATGCAAATGCTTGATGTCTATACACAATTTGTTGAGGAGTTTCTAGCGATTCCCGTGATCAAAGGTGAAAAAACACCTTCCGAGCGTTTCGCTGGTGCTGTAGATACGTATTCAATCGAAGCGATGATGAAAGACGGGAAGGCTGTACAAGCTGGAACATCCCATTACCTGGGTACTAAATTCGCAGTCGCTTTCGATATTAAATTTCTTGATCGCGAAAATACTTTGCAGTTTGCACACACCACTTCTTGGGGCGTTAGCACGAGATTAATCGGAGCTCTGATCATGGTTCACGGTGATGACCGCGGTCTTGCGCTGCCTCCGAAGGTAGCTCCGACTCAGGTGATTATGATTCCGATCGGTCCAGCAAAAATGCGCGAACAGGTTGTAGGTCGCGTGGATGAACTTTATGCCGAGCTCAAAAAAGCCGGCGTACGCGTACGCGTAGACGACCGTGCAGATGTAAGCCCGGGCTGGAAATTCAATGAATACGAAATGCGTGGCGTTCCGCTTCGCTTAGAGCTTGGACCACGTGATATGGAAAACGGACAAGTTGTACTCGTTTCCCGTATTACGGGTGAAAAACGCGTTGTGCAGCAAGCGAACCTTATTGCTGAGGTAGAAAAGATGCTGGAAGAAACGCATCATGAAATGTTTAACCGAGCGAAGCAGTTCCGTATCGATAATTCACGTTCGGTGGATACGCTTGATGAAATGAAGAGCTTCTTGGAAGAGCAGCGCGGCTTCGTAGAAGCAGGCTGGTGCGGATCTGCCGCATGCGAGAAGCAGGTAAAGGAAGAAACAGGAGCAACAAGTCGCAACATTCCGTTTGAACCGACTGTTCAAAAAGGAACATGTCTCGTATGCGGAGATTCAGCTAAGCATACTGTCGTATTTGCAAGAGCTTATTAAGGACTGAAGCTAGTTCGGTTCGGATCTTAAGGGGTTGAGTTTTTTGGGCCAAACCGCGGACAATCGGCAGCGCTTCGAGATGCTTTTACAGCAGTCGGGGCTGCCGCAAGAACTTATACAATCTTATTTCCAAGATGGATATATTGAGCAAGTTATAGTAAGCAACAGTAACCGTGAATGGACGTTTTGCATCCGCAAAACGTCCATGGTGCCTTTACAGGCCTATAACGGCCTTTGTCAAGCAACCCGAGTAAAGTTTGAGCACATTGCCGCTGTTAAGTTTCTATTTATATATGATTCTGTCGTTGAGACAGAGTCGATCGTGTTGCAAWATTGGGGCTTGTTTATGGAGTGGGCTCAGCGTGAGATCGCTTCGGTTAATGGATGGCTGCAGAAAGCAACGATAGCGGTAGAAGGCGAAACATTAACTTTGTCCTTACTCGATAATACGGGTTTGGAGCTTGCACGGAAAAAACGTCTTGATGATGAAATTATCCGATTTTATAATGACTATTTTCAGCGCGCTTGCAAAGTTAAAATGATTGTCAGCGAGTCCAGGCAAGAAATTTTGGATGAGTACGCGCTTAAAATTGTGCAGGAAGAACGTGAGTATGTTCAAGAGCTCATGGCGAGTTCCCAATCAGAGTCTGACCTTGTAGATGACGCAGAGATTAAGCTTGCGGTTGGTTACGATATTCGGGAAGAGCCTGTTCCATTGATGAACATTATTGAAGAAGAAAAGAAAATTACCGTACAGGGCGCTGTATTTGGCTTAGATGTAAAAGAGCTCCGTAACGGCAGTACGTTGTTTACGTTCAATGTGACTGACTTCTCCGATTCTATCGCAATGAAGATGTTTGCTAAAACGAAAGATGATGTGAAGATATTAAGTCAGCTTTCGAATGGAAAATGGATCAAAGCACGCGGAAGAATCGAATATGACCGCTTTATGCAGGAGCCGGAGCTCGTGATGATGCCAAATGATTTGCACGAGGTCAAATCACCTCCTGACCGCATGGATAAAGCGGAAGAAAAGCGCGTCGAATTTCATCTTCATACGACAATGAGTGCGATGGACGCGGTTACGCCTGTTGACGTTTATATCAAGACCGCAGCTAAATGGGGGCATAAGGCGATTGCCGTAACGGATCACAGCAATGTGCAATGTTATCCGGATGCGAATAAGTCAGCCAAAAAGCATGGCATCAAAGTGCTGTTCGGCGTTGAAGCAAATGTAGTTAACGACGCAGTACCAATGGTACTCGAATCCAGGCCGGAGCCTCTTGCAACAGCAACCTATATCGTGTTCGATATAGAGACGACCGGTTTGTCCGTTATTAATAATAAAATCATTGAGCTTGCCGGTGTTAAAATGCGTGATGGCAAGGAAATCGATCGGTTCTCGACGTTGATCGATCCGCATGAAAAAATTCCATACCATATTCAGCAGTTGACTAATATTAATGATGATATGGTAAAGGGACAACCTGAGATCGAGCCGAAGCTGCGCGAGTTCATCGAATTCATCGGGGACGACGTACTCGTTGCGCATAATGCGCGATTCGATATTGGATTTATTCAAGCGAATTGCAAAGCATTTGGCATACCTGAGGTCAAAAATCCTGTGCTTGATACACTTGAGCTGGCTAGATTTATTTTCCCGACGCTCAAAAATCACCGATTAAACACGTTAGCAGATAAATACAAAATCAGTCTTGAAAATCATCACCGCGCGGTAGATGACTCACTCGCCCTAGGCGGCGTGCTCTACGGCTTGATAGCGGATGCGGCTGAACGCAATATAACGAATCTTCATCAGCTTAATGATTACGTTGGCATTGACTTATCAAATTCACGTCCTTTCCATAGCAATATTTATGCTTTAAATGCAGTGGGCAAGAAAAACTTATTCAAACTCATTTCTCTTTCACACACAGAACATTTCAAACGCGTCGCGACAATTCCGAAAACGAAGCTGACGGCGCACCGCGAAGGCTTGCTCGTCATTTCGGGCTGCGAGAAGGGCGAGTTTTTTGAAACGGTATTGAACAAATCGTATGAAGAAGCTCTTGAGGTAGCTCGCTTTTATGATGTTCTCGAAATTCAACCAATAGATTTTTACATGCATCTAGTTGAGAAGGGGCTTGTCGGCAGTCGGGCAGAGATCGAGCAGGCCCACCGTCGGATATGCCAAATCGGAGACGAACTGGGGAAACCGGTCATTGCGACTGGCAATGTTCATTATCTGAATCCGCGCGATAAAATGTATCGTGATATTACGATTCATGGTATTACGGGGTTTAGCCCGCTGAAAAGCATAAGAAAGCCCGATGCACATTTCCGAACAACGGAGGAGATGTTAGAGGAATTTGCTTTTCTAGGGGAAGCGAGGGCTCGCGAGGTTGTCATTACGAATACCGTAGAGCTTGCTGACCGATTCGAGCCGTACGATATGTTTCCGAAAGGGCTGTTCGCTCCTGATATCGAAGGCGCCGACGAGGAGATCCGCAACACCTGCTATGACACGGCGAAATCAATGTATGGTGAGGATTTGCCGCAGGTCGTCATCGATAGGCTGGAGAAAGAACTTATTCCGATCATTAAATTTAAATTTTCCGCGAACTATTTGATATCTGAGAAGCTCGTGAAGAAGTCGAATGCAGACGGCTATTTGGTTGGCTCGAGGGGTTCCGTCGGCTCATCGGTCGTAGCTACGTTCCTCGGAATATCCGAAGTTAATCCGCTTCCTGCACATTACTTGTGCAAAAATTCGGATTGTAGGCATAGCGAATGGTTTCTGGACGGCAGCATACCAAGCGGCTTTGACCTTCCGGATAAATTATGTCCGAAATGCGAGAAGCCGATGAAGGGCGAAGGCCAAGACATACCATTCGAAACTTTTCTAGGCTTTAAAGGCGATAAGGTTCCCGATATCGATCTTAACTTTTCCGGAGATTACCAGCCGATTGCCCATAACTATACGAAAGTACTGTTTGGGGAGAAAGCGGTGTTCCGGGCAGGAACTATCGGTACGGTTGCTGAGAAAACGGCTTATGGCTTCGCGAAGAAGTACGAAGAAGAGCACAGCAAGAAATGGCGCGGTGCAGAACTTGCCAGACTTGCAAGCGGCTGTACGGGCGTAAAACGAAGTACGGGTCAGCATCCAGGCGGTATAGTTGTCGTTCCTGATTACATCGAGGTTGAAGACATAACGCCGGTACAATTCCCGGCTGATGATGTGAATGCTGAATGGAAAACGACGCATTTCGATTACCATGCGTTTGATGAGAACTTGCTAAAGCTCGATATACTCGGACACGATGATCCGACCATGATGCGGATGCTACAGGATTTAACAGGCGTCGATCCAACTTCGATTCCGATGAATGATCCTAAAGTCATGAGCATGTTCAACTCAACGAACGCACTCAATATACCGGGTGAGAAGATCCGGTCGTCCGTGGCAACCTACGGTGTTCCTGAGATGGGCACGAAGTTTGTTCGTCAAATGCTTCAAGAGACGCAGCCTTCGTCATTCGCGGATTTACTTCAAATTTCCGGATTGTCGCATGGTACGGGCGTATGGCTGGGAAATGCCCAGGAGCTTATCAAAAACGGGACATGCAACATCAAAACCGTAATCGGCTGCCGGGATGACATTATGCTTTTCCTCATCTACAAAGCAGGGATGGATGCCGGTCTTGCCTTTAAAATTACGGAAAGTGTGCGTAAAGGGAAAGGGCTAACACCGGAATGGATCGATGAAATGAAGCGGTGCAAAGTACCGCAGTGGTATATCGATTCTTGCCTTCGCATTGAATATATGTTCCCGAAAGCACATGCTGCCGCATATGTCATATCAGCGGTACGGACAGCTTACTTCAAGCTCTATTATCCAATTGAGTATTATGCTACTTACTTCACTGTAAGAGCAGATGATTTTGATTTAGAGCTGCTTTGCCAAGGGTATGACGCGATTTTGAGAAAGTTGATCGAAATCGAAGCGAAAGGGTTCAATGCGCTTCCGAAAGAGAAAAACATGGTATCACAGCTGGAAATGTCTCTTGAAATGACAGCTCGCGGATTCTCTTTCAAGCCAATTGACCTTTATCGTTCCGATGCAACGAAGTTCCTTGTGGACGGCGAATCTCTTATTCCGCCTTTCGCTGCAATTGCCGGCATTGGGGATAATGCGGCGCGCAACATCGCGGCATCCAGAAATGATGGCGAGTATCTTTCCATCGAAGATTTCCAGATGAAATCCAAGGCGACAAAGACCATAATCGAGGTGCTCGGAAACATGGGCTGCTTCCGTGGATTGCCGGAATCTAACCAGCTTTCCCTATTCTAGATATGGTTGATGTAGAAAAGATTTCTTGTCACTATAGTGCGGTTATGTTATAATTTTTCTGGCAATGATGATGATAAAGACTTTGATGCAGAAGAGTGGGGAAACCCACTCTTTACGTTTTGTAATCGGCAAAATGGCATAGTGCGTATAAACAGGAGGTCAACTGAATTTGAGTACATCCAAAATCAAAGCCGCTGTCCAGGAAATGGTCCTGCCATACCTCAGCAGCAATGGATTTGAACTGGTTGATATTGAGTATGTCAAAGAAGGAAGCAACTATTTTCTTCGCATATTCGTGGATAAAGAGGGCGGCATCGATATTGATGATTGCGGCCGCATCAGCGAATTTTTGAGCGAGCAATTGGATAAAAACGATCCAATTACAGACGTTTATTTTCTTGAAGTTTCTTCTCCTGGAGCTGAAAGACCGCTTAGGAAGGAAGAAGACGTACGTAAAGCAATCGGTAAACACGTTTACATAACGACATATGAACCGATCAGCGGCGCTAAAGAATTTGAGGGGCTGCTGCTTTCATTTGATGGAGAAAATGCCGTTGTGCGTACGGGCAAGAAAGAGTATACGATTCCTTATGATAAGGTGGCCGGAGCAAGACTGGCTATCGTATTCTAAATATTCGCTTTTTATATTGAAAGGGGGAAATCCAGTCCAATGAGCATGGATTTTATTGAAGCATTACAGGAAATAGAAAGAGACAAAGGGATTACGAAGGACGTACTCCTGGAAGCCATTGAGGCGGCGCTGATCTCTAGCTACAAAAGAAATTTTAATACGGCACAAAACGTGCGAGTTGATATCAACCGTCATACTGGCGTCATAAAAGTATATGCCCGTAAAACGGTCGTTGACGAGGTTCTTGATCCGCGTCTTGAGATTACGGTTGAGGCATCTCGTGAAATCAATCCCCACTATCAACTTGATGATATCGCTGATATTGAAGTTACGCCTCGTGACTTTGGACGCATTGCCGCTCAAACAGCGAAGCAAGTGGTTACGCAGCGCATTCGTGAAGCGGAACGCGGACTGATCTATAACGCTTTTATCGATAAAGAGGAAGACATCGTAAACGGTATCGTACAGCGTCAAGACGTCCGCAATCTATTTGTGGATCTTGGTAAGGTCGAGGCTGTATTGCCATTGACAGAACTTATGCCTACAGATAAGTTCAAACACGGCGATCGTGTGAAGTCATATATCACAAAAGTGGAAAATACGACTAAAGGTCCTCAAATTATATTATCCCGTACGCACCCAGGATTGCTTAAGCGTCTATTCGAGCTTGAAGTGCCTGAAATCTATGACGGTGTTGTTGAAATTCGTTCGGTTGCCCGCGAAGCAGGCTTCCGCTCCAAAATTGCGGTCCATTCCCGTAATACTGAGGTAGATCCAGTGGGTTCTTGCGTTGGTCAAAAAGGACTGCGCGTTCAGACGATCGTAAACGAGCTTAAAGGTGAGAAAATCGATATCGTTCGTTGGTCTGAAAGCGTGGACGAATATGTTGCGAATGCACTCAGCCCGTCAAAGGTGCTTGAGGTTATTGTGTTCGAACAGGAGAAAATGGCTCGTGTTATTGTGCCTGACTATCAGTTATCTCTTGCTATCGGTATTAAAGGACAGAATGCGAGGCTTGCTGCCAAGCTTACTGGCTGGAAAATTGATATTAAGAGTGAGACGCAAGCAGAGCAGGAGTATGGCCGTCCGAAATCCTTGACTACGGTTATGCATCAGGATTCGGTTTCCATCGATTAAGCTGTCTCAATAGTTATAAGCGTCAATTCAGCTGGCAGAGGAGGGGTGTACAATGAGACCGAGAAAAGTACCGCTTCGCAAATGCGTCGCTTGTCAGGACATGAAGCCGAAGAAGGAACTCATTCGGATTGTGCGGACACCGGCCGAAGAGGTGCAGATTGACCTGACAGGCAAAAAGGCAGGCCGCGGTGCGTATTTATGCGGAAAAGTGAGCTGCTTTAAACTAGCGAAAAAATCCAAAGCGCTTGATCGAGCGCTGAAGCAGCATGTTGGCGAGCATATTTACGATCAGCTTGCACAGGATTTTGTAGCGGTAGAGGAGCAGTTTATCGCGAATAAGGAGCTGATAAGCGATGAAGCAGAATAAGAGCTTATCACAGCTTGGCATGGCTATGCGTGCGGGAAAGCTGATTACAGGCGACGAAATCGTACTCAAAGCTGTAAGAAATAAACAGGTGCATCTCGTTATAATTGCAGGAGATGCTTCAGAAAATACGAAGAAAAAGTTTCGTGACAAATGCAACACCTACGGAATACAACTCGCCGAAGCATTCGACCGTGAGCAACTAGGAAAGGCGATAGGTAAGCCAGAACGGGTTGTGCTTGCGGTAACCGATATGAAGTTCGGAAAAATGATTGCGAGTCATCTGAGCCATAATACGGAGGTGGATCATATTGGACAATAAACAAGACAGCAAGGATAATAAAGATAAGCTGCGTGTTTACGAGTATGCCAAGTCACTTAATATGAGCAGCAAAGAAATTATAACGATACTAAAACGACTTGATCTGCCGGTTAATAACCATATGAGTGTTATGGAAAATGAAATGGTGAATAAAGTCGAAGGTTTCTTTCGCAACATTAAACAAAATGCTGCCGTTAAACGAGCACAGGAAACAACAAATGTGTCTGTTTCCTCCGCACAGCCTGCTGTAAACAAGCCGCAATCGCAGCAGCCGCAGCAGCAGGAACGAAAACCGCAGCCAGTAGTACAAGAAGTAAAAAATTCTAATCAAGACAGACAGGGGCCTATGAATTCTATTAATACGAAACCACAAACCAACCAACAGCAGTCCGAACAAAGACCAGCAGGACAGCAAACCAGTCGTCCAGCGCAATCATCCAGCAACAACCGTCCATCACAAGGGAACAACAATTCCAGCCGTCCAAGCCAAGGCCAAGGCGGACAAGGAAGCCGCCCGGCGCAATCCGGTGCAGGTTCGAGCCGCCCAAGCCAAGGTCAAGGCGGACAAGGGAATCGTCCAGCATCATCTGGGCAAAACCGTCCGGCGCAAGGCGGTCAAGGGAATACAGCAAGCCGTCCAAGCGCTCCGCGTCAAGATGCAACTAGCCGTCCTGCTTCATCCGGCCAAAGCCGTTTTGACTCCAAACCGGCACAAGGTCAAGCACGCGGCAATGACAATAGAAATGCAAGACCTGGTCAAAAAAGATTTGAAGATGGCAAACCAGGTGGTTTTAGAGGGAACAATAACCGTGGAGGCCAAAAAGGTCGCGGCGGTAAGTTCCAACAGCAACCGCCACGCGAGAAAATTGACAATACACCTAAGAAAATTATCGTTCGCGGAACAATGACCGTTGGCGAGTTGGCAAAATTGCTGCATAAGGATGCATCAGAAGTTATCAAAAAACTGATTTTCCTAGGCGTGATGGCAACAATTAACCAAGAAATCGACATGGATGCGATTCATCTAATCGCTACTGATTACGGCGTTGAGGTTGAAGTGAAAATTCCTGTAGAGGAAGATTCCTTCGAGACAGTTGAAGAAACAGACGAAGACGAGAATCTGGTATCACGTCCTCCAGTTGTTACGATTATGGGTCACGTTGACCATGGTAAAACAACTTTGCTTGATGCGATTCGTAAAACAAACGTAACAGGCGGAGAAGCTGGCGGAATCACGCAGCATATCGGTGCTTACCAAGTTGAAATTAACCATAAAAAAATCACTTTCCTCGATACACCGGGTCACGAAGCGTTTACGCTTATGCGTGCTCGTGGTGCACAGGTTACGGATATTACGATTATCGTGGTAGCGGCTGATGACGGCATCATGCCTCAAACTGTCGAAGCGATTAACCATGCTAAAGCGGCAGGCGTCCCAATCATCGTTGCTGTTAACAAAATTGACAAGCCGGATGCGAACACTGAGAAAATCAAACAAGAAATGACTGAATATGAGCTCGTTCCGGAAGAGTGGGGCGGCGATACGATTTTCGTCGAGGTTTCCGCTAAACAAAGAATTGGTCTTGAAGGCCTTCTTGAAATGATCTTGCTTGTTGCAGAAGTAAATGATTACAAAGCCAATCCGAACAAGCGTGCTCGCGCAACAGTAATTGAAGCTGAGCTAGATAAAGGTAAAGGTCCGGTTGCCCGTATTCTCGTTCAACACGGTACTTTGAAAATCGGTGATGCTTTCGTTGCTGGTAACTGTTTCGGACGTATCAGAGCTATGGTCAATGATAAAGGCCGCCGTTTAAAAGAAGTCGGTCCTTCGACTCCTGTAGAAATTACTGGTTTAACTGAAGTTCCGCAAGCCGGAGATCCGTTCATGGTGTTTGAAGATGAGCGTAAAGCCCGTGATATTGCTGACCGTCGTTCCATTAAACAGCGTCAATCGGATATGGGTGCCAATACACGCGTAACGCTTGATGATCTGTATAACCATATCAAAGATGGTGAAATTAAAGACCTGAACGTAATTATTAAATCAGACGTTCAAGGTTCTTCAGAAGCACTAAAAGGCTCGCTTGCTAAAATTGATATCGAAGGCGTACGCGTAAAAATCATCCACAGCGGTGTTGGCGCGATCACTGAATCAGATATCATCCTAGCTTCAGCTTCCAATGCGATCGTAATCGGGTTTAACGTTAGACCTGATCCACAAGCGGAAGCAACGATTGCACAAGAAAAAGTCGATGTGCGTATGCACCGCGTCATTTACAATGTAATCGATGAAATTGAGCAAGCCATGAAAGGTATGCTTGATCCGATCTACAAAGAGGTTGTTATTGGTCACGCAGAAGTTCGTAACGTATTTAAAGTTACAAAGGTTGGCGCAATTGCAGGTTGTATGATTACATCCGGTAAAATCACTCGTTCAGCAGAAGCGCGTCTGATTCGCGGCGGCATTGTTGTATTCACGGGTAAAATTGAATCCCTTAAGCGTTTCAAAGATGATGCCAAAGAGGTTGCACAAGGCTACGAGTGCGGTATAACGCTTGATCGTTATAACGATGTTCGTGAAGGTGACACGATTGAAGCGTTTGTCATGGAAACAGTAGAGAGGTGAGTATAGTATGGCGAAAATCCGGGTAGGACGGGTCGGCGAGCAAATTAAGAAAGAGCTGAGCCAAATTATACAGACAGAGCTTAAAGATCCGAGAATCGGTTTTATCACCGTTACTGGTGTTGAAACATCGAGCGATCTTTCGCAAGCTAAAGTATTTCTAAGCGTGCTAGGCAGCGAAGAGCAGAAGGAAGCTACGCTTAAAGCTCTCGCGAGCGGTACAGGATTCATCCGCACCGAGCTCGGCAAGCGTATGCGCCTACGCCACACTCCAGTATTGCTGTTCAAGTTTGACAGCAGTATTGAGTATGGCAGCCGTATCGAGGCTTTGCTTGAAAACATTAATAGCGGGAACTCAGCTCGATGATGGAACAAGGCAGCTATTTGAAGCAGCTGGATGATGCTTTAGCATTCATGAGGACTTATGATGATTTTTTGGTCGTATCCCATGTACAGCCAGACGGTGATGCAATTAGCTCAACTGTCGTCGTAGGTTGGCTTCTTCAGAAGTTGGGTAAATCCTTTGTTCTGGTCAATGAAAGCGAGCTCCCGTCAAGACTGAATTTTTTAGATCAATTCGATTCGATTATCAGCTATAAGCAAGCAGTACCAGATCGGAAATTCGATGCGATTATATCGATTGATTGTGCGGATTTCAAACGAATTGGTGAGGTATCAAGCAGCTTTGCACCAGATGCAAAGCTGCTTAATATCGACCATCATCCAACTAATAATGGATTTGGAACCGTGAATATGATTCGGGCAGAGGCTGCAGCTACCGTAGAAATCTTGTTTGATTTAATTGAACGAGCGGGAATTTCTTGCGATTTGGCATGCGCAACGGCCATTTATACTGGATTATTAACCGATACAGGTGGCTTTCGGTATTCCAATACGAGTCCTCGCGTCATGCAAATTGCATCGCAGCTGCTTGCACTTGGAGTATTAGGTAATGAACTGGCCGATCATCTGCTTGAAAAAATGACGATGGCAAAGCTAAAGCTTCTCCAAATTGCGTTGAACCGACTGACCTTTACGGATAACCTGGAGATTGGGTGGGTTTATATCGGGAAGGACGATTTACGCAATACGGGTGCTGTGCCTGAAGATCTAGAAGGTATCGTGAATTATGCCCTTAATGTTGATGGGGTTGAGGTCGGTATTTTATTTAAAGAAACAGAAGACGGTGCAGTTAAAGCAAGCTTACGCTCCGCTGGGAAAGCAAATGTTGCTGCTATTGCGCAAGCATTTGGCGGCGGCGGGCATGTGCGGGCTGCGGGCTGTCGACTTGAAGGTCCATTAACGGGTTCTATTACTGTTTTAGTGGAAGCAGTCAGAAAGGCGTTGGTTTAAACGATGGACGGCATTTTGGCAGTTTGGAAGCCTGAGGGCTGGACTTCTCACGATGTGGTCGCTAAGGTTCGCCGATTGCTAAAAATGAAGCGGATTGGACATGCAGGAACGCTTGATCCTATGGTGACAGGTGTATTGCCTCTATGTCTCGGGCGTGCAACGAGAGTTGTTGAATATGTGCAAGAAAGGCCTAAATCTTATGAAGCGGTTTTACAGCTTGGTATAGCCACGGATACGGAAGACTTAACCGGAACAGTGACTGAGCGCCAGGAAGTGATATCGGTATCGGAAGATGAGGTTCGCCGTGCTTTGGCTCGTTTTACTGGTGAGATCGAACAGGTTCCCCCCATGTATTCCGCAGTCAAAATTGATGGCAAACGGTTGTATGAGCTTGCAAGAGAAGGTAAGACGGTCGAGCGAAAATCGCGGAAAGTAACGATTCATCAAATTGAACTTCTGGACGCGCAGCTGGAGCTTGATCAGCCTAGAATTACATTCTCCGTCGTATGCTCTAAAGGTACATATATCCGAACACTTTGTGTTGACATCGGCAAAACCCTGGGAGTACCTGCAGCAATGGCTCAACTGACGAGAACGATGTCAGGAGGCATTACGAAGGAAAGCTGCTTGACGCTTGAGCAAATCGAGGAGTTGCAGCAATCCGGTGAATTAAGCGGACATTTAATTGCCGCAGATGAAGCCATAACCCATTTGGAGCGCACAGTCGTGCCTGAATCCATAGGTAAACTTGCTCTAATGGGACAAAAGGTCAGTCTCACTCACTCGGACATTAATCCTGCCGCTATTCAAGATGAACAGCTTATTCGTCTTTATAACGATCATAGCTCGTTTCTCGGTATTTTTCAGATAGACCTGAGATCGGCCGTACTCAAGCCGATTAAGGTTTTTTCAGCATAGCATATCGATGTAGAAAGTTAAAAGGAAATGCAGGTGTTTCAGCGTTGGAAATTATCCCATTAAGTTTTCCTTTAAACGGTTTGTCCACGTTATCGCTGGACAAACCGCTTTCCATAGCAATCGGTCATTTTGATGGTGTCCATCGCGGTCACCAAAACGTCATTCGCCAAGCCGTTAATGAGGCAAAAGGCTCCGATATGCTATCGGCGGTTTTTACTTTTGATCCGCATCCAAAGGAAGTGCTCGGACAAGGAGAGCAATACTATCGTTGTCTTACGCCTCTGGATATCAAGACAGCATTATTCGCTGAGCTTGGAGTAGATCTTGTTTTCATAATGAAATTCGATCCTGAGTTTGCTTTAGTATCTCCTGAGCGATTTGTTGATGAGGTGCTGCGTACGCTGCGTGCTAAAAATGTGGTTGTCGGCTTTGACTTTAATTTTGGTCATAAAGGCTTAGGCAACTCGGAAGCATTAAAGCGGCTAGGTCATCCCGATATTTCCGTACATGTAATAGAGCCTCTGTTCGAGAACGGTATTAAGGTCAGCAGCACTTATATCCGAGAAGCGCTTGAGCAAGGCGACATCGAATTGGCTGAACTACTGCTAGGACGTCCGTATGAAGTGACAGGCAGCGTCGTTCACGGAGACAAAAGAGGACGAACTATCGGTTTTCCGACTGCAAACCTACAAATAAACGGTCCATACATAACACCAAGATTGGGCGTTTACGCGATAACGGCTTGGATCGGTGATAAAGCATACCCAGGCGTAATGAATTTTGGCTTAAAGCCAACTTTTAATAAGCATGAGCTGCTTCCGGTTATGGAGGCTCATTTGTTCGATTTTGATTCCGATATATACGGCGAGCAATTGCGTTTGCAATTTCTTTCGTTTATCCGCTCTGAGAAGAAGTTCGATTCTATTACGGAGTTAATCGAGCAAATCGGAACTGATTCAAGGCAAGCGAAGGAAATACTCGGTTATAATTAACGATCCAAATGTCAAAAGATATGCTTCTCGACATTTGTCCAACATATGTGTTATACTATACAACGTTGTGAGTAGTCATGCATCTTGCATGATTGATCCATTAACTTAACCTTAGCTTGGATGCCCGTTCTCACCGACGGCTTCGTGGCTAATGGCGATTATCAAGAAGGAGGTGAATTAGGATGGCAATTACACAAGTACGTAAAAACGAACTGATTGAGACGCATAAGACACATGCAACTGATACCGGTTCTCCGGAGGTTCAAGTGGCTATCCTGACTGAAAACATCGTTAACTTGACTCAACATTTGCGGGAGCACAAGAAAGATCATCATTCCCGTCGTGGTTTGCTCAAGATGGTAGGTCAGCGCCGTAAGCTGCTTGCATACCTTAAAAACAATGATGTTAGACGTTACAGCGCATTGATCGAAAAACTCGGCCTACGCCGCTAAAACATGCGTAATGAAAAGCAACCTGGTTGTCCAGCCGTCCGGGAATATCGGATGAGCGGATTCGGGTTGCTTTTTGTAATAGGGAAACCCTCGGAAAAAACTGCCTTTTGCGACGAAATATACTAAAAATATAAAACCTATAGGAGGGATATAATGGTACAACGAATCGAGATGGAAGTTGGCGGAAGACCGCTATCCATCGAAACAGGCCGTCTTGCTAAGCAAGCGAATGCTGCAGTAACCGTGCAATATGGCGATACTGTAGTATTGTGTACGGTTACAGCATCATCAGGCCCGAAAGATTTGGATTTCTTTCCACTGACCGTTAACTATGAAGAGCGTTTGTATGCTGTCGGTAAAATTCCTGGCGGATTTATCAAACGTGAAGGCCGTCCAAGCGAGAAGGCGATTTTGTCCAGCCGACTTACGGATAGGCCTATTCGTCCGTTGTTTCCGGAAGGTTTCCGGAACGATGTACAGGTTATGAACATCGTAATGAGCGTAGATCAGGATTGTTCCCCTGAAATTGCGGCAATGATCGGAACATCTGCTGCTTTGTCCATTTCCGATGTCCCGTTTGACGGTCCGATTGGCGGCGTTAACGTTGGCCGCGTGAATGGTCAATTCGTTATTAATCCAACAGTTGAGCAAAGTCAGGAAACGGACATTTTTGTCGTAGTAGCCGGAACAAAAGATGCAATCATGATGGTGGAAGCCGAAGCGAACGAGGTTTCAGAGGCAGTAATGCTTGAAGCGATTATGTTCGGTCATGATGAAATCAAAAAAATCGTCGCGAAAATTGAAGAGCTGCAGGCAGTAGCCGGCAAGCCGAAAATGGAAGTTAAGCTACATACCGTAAATGAACAAGTCAATGCAGATGTTCGTGCTTATGCTTCCGCTGGTTTAGTTGAAGCGATTAAAGTCGAAGAGAAGCATGCTCGTCAAGATGCAATTGATGCGGTTAATAGCGCGGCAGTTGCACATTTTGAAGAGCAATATATCGATACCCCTGAACTTCTATCCGATGTAAAGGAAGTCCTTTATGACATCGTGAAAGAAGAGGTTCGTCGCCTTATTTCTCATGACAAGGTTCGTCCAGATGGTCGTTCGCTTGATGAAATTCGTCCAATTGACTGTGATGTTGCGATTTTACCGCGTACGCACGGAACGGGACTGTTCACTCGCGGACAAACGCAAGCGCTGAGCATTTGTACGCTCGGAGCAATGGGTGACGTTCAAATCTTAGATGGTATCTCACCTGAAGAAACGAAACGTTTTATGCATCACTATAATTTCCCGCCATTTAGCGTTGGTGAAGCTCGTCCGCTTCGTCCGCCGGGTCGCCGCGAAATTGGTCACGGTGCGCTTGGTGAACGTGCGCTTTCGAAAGTTATTCCGTCTGAAGCAGAGTTCCCATATACAATTCGTCTCGTATCTGAAGTTCTTGAATCGAACGGTTCATCTTCACAAGCAAGTATTTGCGCAAGCACGCTGGCGATGATGGATGCAGGTGTACCAATTAAAGCCCCTGTTGCAGGTATCGCAATGGGTCTTATCAAAGACGGCGATCATTTCGCAATTCTTTCGGATATCCAAGGGATGGAAGACCATCTTGGGGATATGGACTTCAAGGTTGCAGGTACAGCTGAAGGCGTAACGGCTATTCAAATGGATATCAAAATTGCCGGCATTAACCGTGCGATTTTGGAGCAATCTTTAGAACAAGCCCGTCAAGGACGTATTTTCATTCTTGGTAAAATGCTTGAGAGCCTTCCGACTACTAGAACAAGCTTATCCAAATATGCGCCTAAGATTTTGACGCTGCGTATTAATCCGGATAAAATCCGTGATGTTATTGGCGCCGGCGGAAAAATCATCAATAAAATTATTGAAGAAACAGGCGTTAAAATCGATATTGAGCAAGACGGAATGGTATTCATTGCTTCTTCTAATGAAGAGATGAACCAGAAGGCTAAATCGATTATCGAAGGCATTGTGAAGGAAGTTGTTGTTGGCGAAATTTACGTAGGTACGGTTAAGCGCGTGGAGAAGTTCGGTGCTTTCGTTGAGATTTTACCGAATAAAGATGGACTTGTCCATATTTCCCAGCTATCGACTGAACGTGTTGCCAAGACGGAAGATGTCGTGAACATCGGTGATCAAATTAAGGTTAAAGTAACTGAAATTGATCAACAAGGCCGTATTAATTTGTCTGCAAAAGTATTGATGACACCTGAGGTTTCCTCGCAATAATCGTGATGAGCCTTGATAAGCTTAAACGGCAATAGCTACAAGAGAAGAAAAGAGACAGATTTGATCTGGCTCTTTTTTGCTTTATTTATGACCGTACTCCATTTCCTTCATCGCTATTTGCTTGCATAATCTCGTCCAACATTTCATACATATGAATTAACATGCTGGAATAAGGTCAAGCTTAGTAGGCATACGAGGACGACAATGGGAGTGGAAGTTATGATGGTAAGAAAAGCAGCGATTATTGCGGCAAGCATGCTCATGGTGCTGGCGTTCGTAAGCATGAATGATGATGTCTCACAATTTCTTGCTTCATTGAAATATAGAGAAGTAAAAACGGCATCTGCGCAATTATCGGATTCACAGCCAGAGCGTGAAAGACTGCTTTCGCTCATCAATGCTGAAGCCGAGAAGCGCAACATCCTTCCTGTAAATGCGAGGATAGATCGTGTGTGGCGAGCGATCCCTGGGTATAACGGCTTGGTAGTTGATGTAGAAAAAACGTTGGATGCAGCTTTGCTGGCTCCGCCGTCAGAATCGATTTCATACATATTTAAAGAGGTGGAGCCTGAAATTAAGCTTAACGACCTTGGACCGCATCCGATCTATCGCGGAAATCCGAATAAAAAAATGATTTCCCTTATGATTAATGTGGCCTGGGGTAATGAATACATCGATTCTATTTTAAAAACACTTAAAAGAGAAAAGGTAAAGGCTACTTTTTTCCTTGACGGTAGTTGGCTTAATAAAAACGCAGAGATTGCGAAACGCATACAGGCTGATGGACATGAGATGTCAAATCACGCCTATACGCATCCTGATATGAGTGCGTTAAACAGACAGGCGCAGTATAACCAAATCGCGAAGACAGAAGCGCTTTTAAAATCTTCTCTAAACGTGAATAACAGATGGTTTGCTCCTCCATCAGGAGCTTTTAATGAAGCAACTGTTCAAATCGCCGAGGAGATGGGTTTGAAAACAGTGCTGTGGACAATCGATACGATTGATTGGCAAAAACCGCCTGCCGACACCATTGTTCGTAAAATAGCACAGAAGCTTGAGCCTGGCTCCCTAATTTTAATGCATCCAACATCATCCACGCGTGATGCGCTTGCAGGCATTATTGCAACGGCCAAAGAGAAGGGATATGCCATTGGCACGGTAAGTGAGACGCTTTCTTCTAAGCGTCTTACGGCTGCTGTTGAGCGAGCAGACTGATTCTGCTATAGTAAAAACATTCATGTTTATAGGCACATGCATAAGAAATTAGTTTTGTGAGGCGAAACGCCGGGAAAATGTCCGTAAGGTCCTTTTTGCCAAACAACACATAAGGAGGACGAATGATGAACAAATACACGCTTAGTAACGGATTACGTGTTGTTGTCGAATACATACCGACGGTAAGATCCGTGTCATTTGGGATATGGGTAAAAACGGGTTCCCGGAATGAGACACCTGAAAATAACGGCATCTCCCATTTTATTGAACATATGTTGTTTAAAGGTACAGAAAGCCGTACGTCAAAGGATATTGCTGATTTATTTGACGGCATTGGCGGGAACGTTAATGCGTTTACTTCTAAGGAATATACGTGTTATTTTGCTAAAGTGCTTGATGAGCATTTGCCGCTTGCAGTAGACGCGCTTTCGGATATGTTTTTTAATTCCCAGTTAGATCCCGAAGAACTTGCTAAGGAAAAAAACGTTATTCTTGAGGAAATCTCCATGTACGAAGACACACCCGATGATAAAGTGCATGACGAAGCCTCGCGAGCTGCCTTTGGCGATCACCCGCTAGCTTATTCGATCTTGGGTCTAGAGGAACGTTTAACGGCTATGACTTCCGATACGCTTCGCGGATATATGAATGATACGTATACGCTTGAGAATGTAGTAATCAGCGTTGCAGGCAACGTGGAGGAGCAGAGTCTGCTCGCTCTGATGGAGAAGCATTTTGGAAGCTTCAAAAATAGCAAGCCAGCGTCAGCGATCGTAACGGCTCCAGCATTCCACGGTGATTACTTGTTCTACAAAAAGAAAACGGAACAGAATCATTTATGTATTTCCTTCCCGGGCTGCTCCATTACAGATTCTCATTTGTATGCCATGATACTACTCAACAATGCTTTGGGGGGAGGAATGAGCTCCAGACTCTTCCAAGAAATCAGAGAGAAGCGCGGACTCGCTTATTCTGTCTATTCTTATCATACTTCCTACGCGGATACAGGGTTGTTTACCCTTTATGCAGGAACGGCACCGAAGCAGACCAAAGAGGTACTGGATTTGACGATGGAACAGTTGAACGAGCTGTCTGTCAAAGGCTTAGGAGAAGATGAATTACACCGGGGCAAGGAGCAGCTGAAGGGTAGCTTGATTTTAAGTTTGGAGAGCACCAGCAGCAGAATGAACCGCTTAGGTAAAAATGAGCTCATGCTTGGTCAACATTACACGCTCGACGAGCTATTGAAGCGAATCGACTCGGTGGATATGGCTGATGTGGTCGAGGTTACAAAACGTATGCTGTCTGTGCCTTTCTCCGTTGCTATGGTTGGCTCGAATGATAAAGCAGCAGCGCAACTTGGGAGGAATCAATTTGTATCAAGTACTGTTTAAAAGGCTAGAAGGCAATGAAGACATCGCGGTGCCAAAAAAAATGTCAGAATGGGCTGCTGGCTTTGATCTGCAGGCTGCCGTTGGAGAAGCTGTAATCCTGCAGCCGGGCGAACGCCAGCTTATTCCTACAGGCTTTGCTATGGCGATGCCTGGAGAGCTTGAAGCACAAATTAGACCGCGAAGCGGTCTTGCATATAAGCATGGAATTACATGCTTGAATTCTCCGGGAACGATTGACGCGGATTACCGCGGCGAGGTGAAAGTGCTGCTTATTAATCTAGGCCAGCAGCCATTTACCATCACGCGTGGTGAGCGGATCGCTCAAATGGTATTTCAACTAGTTCCAGCAGTTATTATAACTGAAGCTGAGGATTTGCCTGAAACGGTGCGCGGCGCTGGCGGCTTTGGCCATACTGGTCTTTAATCGGGGAATCCCTATAATATGATAAGCATTCAAAAAGATCGGGCCAATGGCCCGATCTTTTTTTTTCTTTTTCACCCCGCTCTGGGCGCAAGCATAAGATGATCTAAAGCTATTAGCAAGAAAGGAGTGAAGCTTAATGCTTACAGGCGTCCAAGTGCTTTTGCTTGGCGGTGATGCAAGGCAGCTTGAGGTGATACGCAAGCTGACAGAGCTTGATGCTTCCGTCACCGTATCAGGCTTTGATGGCTTGCATTCATCGCTTGACGGAGCAGTACATGCGGAATTTGAGGAACAATTGTTTGAATCTGTCGACGCGCTGCTTTTGCCTGCAGTAGGTACAGATGATCAAGGTGTAATTCACGCTGTTTTTAGTGACCGCCAGATGCAAGTGACAGATAATCATTTTTCAAAATTGCCAAAGCATTGTACGGTTTATACAGGGATGGCAAAACCTTATTTACGCCAGCTATGCGAGAAATATTCCTTATCATTAGTTGAACTGTTTGACCGTGATGATGTTGCGATATACAATTCCATACCGACAGCAGAAGGCGCACTGATGATGGCGATTCAGAATACGGATATCACGATTCACGGTTCCTCTTCTATGGTGCTTGGCTTCGGTAGAACCGGCTTTACAATGGCTCGAACTCTTCAAGGTTTAGGGTCTAAAGTCAAGGTCGGAGTACGTCGTTCTGAGCACTTTGCGAGAGCTTCAGAAATGGGGTTTGAGCCTTTCTACATCAGTGGTTTGTTGCATCATGTAAGCAATATTGACTTGCTTTTTAATACAATTCCGACTATGATAGTCACAGCACAAATTATCGCAAATTTACCTTCGCGAGCCGTAATAATTGACCTCGCTTCGAAGCCAGGCGGCACAGATTTCCGCTTTGCTGAGAAACGCGGAATCAAGGCGCTGCTCGCACCCGGACTTCCCGGTATCGTCGCACCGAAAACAGCTGGACGTATCATAGCGGATTGCTTATCACAGTTGATTTTGGACGATACGATTAAGCGGGGGAATGGGATATGAATTGGACTGGAATAACGGTGGGTTATGCTTTATCGGGCTCACATTGTACGTTTGCTGAAGTTATGCCGGAAATTAAACGGTTCGTCGATGCAGGTGCGAATGTCGTGCCGATCGTCTCGAATACGATTATGACAACGGACACCAGATTCGGAAAGTCCGAAGATTGGCAAACGCAGCTTAAAGAAATTACTGGAAATGAGATTATATCAACGATTGTGCAGGCAGAGCCGCTAGGGCCTTCTAAACTGCTTGACGTTCTCGTCATCGCACCTTGCACAGGCAACACAACAAGCAGATTAGCAAATGCAATAACGGATAGCGCAGTGCTTATGGCTGCCAAAGCACAAATGCGCAATGGACGGCCGCTGGTGCTTGCCATTTCCACTAATGATGGACTTGGTTTGAATGCCGCTAATATAGCGAAGCTACTAGTGGCTAAACATATTTATTTTGTTCCGTTCGGCCAAGATAACCCCGTGCAGAAGCCTAATTCGCTTGTTGCCAGAATGGATTTGGTCTTGGAAGCATGCGAAGCTGCCTTACAGGGCAAACAGCTGCAGCCTCTGCTTGTCGAACGTCACTAATGACACATGGATAGAGGGGGAGACGGCAGCAAATGTCGAATCAGAAATTGTTTAATGTTGCAGTAGTAGGGGCAACAGGCGCAGTAGGAGAACAAATACTAAAACTACTTGAATCCAGAAACTTCCCGATTAAAGAGCTTAAGCTATTATCGTCTGCTCGTTCAGCAGGCACAAAAATTACGTTTAAAGGCCAAGAGTTAACGGTTGAAGAAGCGACACCGGAGAGCTTTAAAGGTATAGAAATTGCTTTGTTCAGTGCTGGCGGCGACGTTACAAAGGCACTAGCTCCACATGCTGTTGAGCATGGCGCAGTATGCATCGATAATACAAATGCATACCGCATGGACGAGAACACTCCGCTTGTGGTTCCTGAGGTTAATATCGAGAAGGTTAGCGAGCATAAGGGCATAATCGCTAATCCGAATTGTTCGACTATCCAAATGGTAGCTGCGCTTAAGCCGCTTCAAGATCGTTATGGCATTTCTCGTATTATCGTTTCAACCTATCAAGCTGTTTCCGGAGCTGGCAGCCGTGCAATCGATGAAATGCTGCGTCAAACCCAAGCAGCACTTAATGGTGAAGAGGTTAACCCGGCTATTTTGCCTGTTGGCGCTTTGCCAGTAAAGCATCAAATTGCTTTTAATGCGATTCCTCAAATCGATAAATTCCAAGATAACGGCTATACGTTGGAAGAAATGAAAATGGTACGTGAAACGAAAAAAATAATGGGTGACGAATCTATCCAGGTTACAGCCACTTGCGTTCGTATTCCTGTCGTATACGGTCACTCGGAATCTCTATATGTTGAGCTCAAAAACGACTACGATTTGGAAGAGGTTAAGCAGCTGTTAGCAGATGCACCGGGTATAACACTCGTAGATGATCCTGCTAACCAGCAATACCCGCTTGCGACCGATGCTGCCGGTAAGCCGGATGTATTCGTTGGCCGCTTGAGACGCGATCTAGGTTCTGATCGCGGACTTAATATGTGKATCGTATCCGATAACCTGCTCAAAGGCGCTGCATGGAATGCCGTTCAAATCGCTGAACATATCGCAAAAGGTTAATGTATTAAGTTAAGGGTAGCCGTTTGCTTCTTCCTGGGATCGATTACGGAGGATCATAATATGCGCATCCTGATTCAAAAATTCGGGGGCACCTCTTTATCAACCGATCGCGCCAGAGAACACGTTATCCATCACATTACCAGAGAACGCAGTAATGGCTTTGCTGTTGTCGTTGTCGTATCTGCTATGGGGCGTAAAGGGGATCCTTACGCTACGGATACATTATTGCAGGTTATTCGAGACAACGGTAACAGTCTGCCGGCTCGTGAGCGGGATATGCTGTTAGGCTGCGGAGAAATTATTTCCGCAGCCGCTTTATGCAGTTTACTCATCGCAAACGGTATTTCTTCCGTTGTCTTAACCGGCGGACAGGCGGGCATGATGACTGACGAACAATATGGGCATGCCAGAATAAAAGAAATTCGGCCAGATAAGATACTCACTCATTTGCGTGCAGGAACGGTCGTTATCGTAACTGGCTTTCAAGGAAGCACGGTACATGGCGACACCACCACGCTTGGACGCGGAGGCAGCGATACTTCAGCAACAGCAATAGGTGCTGCGGTGCGAGCAGAAATGGTTGATATTTATACAGACGTAAATGGAATATTAACGGCAGATCCTCGCATCGTGGAGGAGGCAAAACCACTGCCTGTTGTCAGTTATGCGGAAATATGTAATATGGCTAGGCAGGGAGCTAAGGTTATACATCCTCGTGCTGTAGAGATTGCTCAACAGGCTCGCATACCGCTGAGGGTTCGTTCTACTTTTTCAAATGAAACAGGGACGCTGGTAACCGATTCTGCGGAGCTGAAAGCAGAGCTTTCGGTAAAGGATCGGCATGTCACGGGAATCGCACATGTTTCCGGTATTACTCAGATTTCAGTGAAAGCTATCGAAGGCCGAAACGATGTGCAGCTGCAGGTTTTTCAATCGATGGCAAAACATCATATAAGCGTCGATTTTATTAATGTAACGCCTAGCGGCGCAATTTATACGGTATTTGATCATGATGCAACACGCGCAGTCGAAGTATTGCAGGAGGCTGGCTTTTCCCCTTCGGCAATTTATGGCTGTGCAAAAGTTTCCGTAATTGGCGGAGGTATGAATGGAGAGCCGGGCGTTATGGCGCGTATCGTGGAAGCGCTGACGGAACAAGGGATTTCTATCATGCAGTCTGCCGATTCTAATACAACGATATGGGTGCTCGTACGTGAAGCGGATATGGCTGAGGCTCTTCGTTCTCTCCACGCGAAGTTCGAGCTTCATCGATAGAGAGCAACACTTTTGGGAGGAATTCAGATGGAATTTGGAAGATTAATTACCGCAATGGTAACCCCATTCGATGCGGATGGTCATATTGATTGGCAAACGACAGGCCGATTGATCGATTATTTAATTGAGGAGCAGCAAAGCGATAGTCTTGTCGTTTCAGGTACTACTGGTGAATCGCCGACGCTGTCCGATGAAGAGAAGCTTGAACTGTTTCGATTTGCTGTCAAGCATGCGAATGGTCGTTGCAAAATTATTGCTGGTACGGGAAGCAACAATACGGCCCATTCCATCCATTTGACAAAAGATGCGGAAGCAGCTGGAGTTGACGGTATTTTGCTTGTCGCACCTTATTATAACCGTCCTAACCAAGAAGGACTTTTTCAGCATTTTAAGGCAATTGCGGAAGTAACGGCGCTACCGATCATTTTGTATAATGTAGAAGGACGTACGGGTGTGAATCTATCCGCCGAGACGACGCTTCGCTTAGCACAAATTGACAATATTGTCGCTACTAAAGATTGCGCTAATTTAGATCAACTAACACAAATTATTAGCGGCGCTCCTGCGGGCTTCAAGCTTTATAGCGGTGACGATAGCGCGACATTGCCATCGTTAGCAGTTGGCGGATATGGCATTATCAGTGTTGCCAGTCATATTGTCGGCGCACAGATGAAAGATCTAATCGATGCATACCTGAGTGGAAATGTGCAGGAAGCTGCTCGTATAAACGGTCTTTTACATCCGGTTTTCAAGGGTTTGTTTTATTGCCCTCATCCTGTACCCAACCCTGTTGCAGTAAAATTTGCTTTAGGCTTGAAAGGTATTTCTGTGGGCGGAGTAAGACTGCCACTTGTTACTGTAAACGAGGCAGAAGCCGCATTCCTACGCAATTTATTGGTATAAATAAACGTTATCGTTTATTGCAACCGGTGCGTCCAGCATCGGTTTTATTTTTTTGGGAAGCATATTGGTTAATAGCTTTATCGTGTTTCACTTGTATTCCAGCTTTTTCTTCATGTATAATGATTTCAAGTGATTGGGTGCGGCAAATATTTGGAAATGAACTTAACGTCAGAGCGGCATCTGACGAAACAAATGCATAGGTATCTTCAAACTCGGCTTCACAACACCTATGGATCAGTACAAAATCAAATTTGCGTTTCCATATGAAGACAATACTTACGAGGCCATTCTAGCTTCGCAAAAATAATTAGATGCTTTAGAAGCCATTATGCTTCGAAAAATTTAACAGAATGCTTACGAAGCAACAGCTGCTTCGCAAAATTTTAAGGAGGAAAGATACACTTGTCTAAGAAGAACAACCAGGATAAACTGCTCATTTTTGCACTAGGCGGAGTAGGCGAGATCGGTAAAAATATGTATGTCATCCAGTATAACAATGATATCGTTGTTGTCGATTCGGGCTTGAAGTTTCCAGAAGAGGACATGCTCGGAATTGATATCGTAATTCCAGATATTTCGTACTTAACAGAAAATCGCGACAAAGTTCGCGGTATTATTATCACGCATGGACATGAAGATCATATTGGCGGATTGCCGTACGTACTAAAAAGCCTAAATGTTCCATTATATGCAACAAAACTTACACTTGGACTTATTGAGGGGAAATTGAAGGAAGCGGGTTTGCTGGGAGAAACTAAGCGTATTCTCATAAACGCAGACAGCGAAATTCAATTAGGCACGATCCGTGCTTCTTTCTTTAGAACTAACCACAGTATTCCGGATTCCGTAGGCGTTAGCTTGGATACACCAGAAGGTACTGTTGTCCATACAGGTGACTTTAAATTTGACCATACTCCGGTAAATGAGCAATTCGCTGATTTGCAGCGCATCGCTGAAATTGGAAAACGCGGCGTTTTGGCACTTCTTTCAGACAGTACGAACGCAGAGCGTCCAGGCTACACGCCGTCGGAAGCACAAGTTGGCGACAATTTGGAAGATATTTTCCGTAAATCATCACAGCGCGTTGTTGTTGCGACATTCGCTTCCAACGTTCACCGGATTCAACAAATCATTAATGCAGCCATTGCTACCCGCCGTAAGATTGCCGTAGTCGGACGGAGTATGGTAAATGTCGTTGGAATCGCTTCAGACCTTGGCTACTTGAATATTCCAGAAGGCATGATCATTGAACCGGAAGAAGTTAACAAATTAGCTGCAGATCGTGTCGTTATTTTGTGTACAGGCAGTCAAGGCGAGCCGATGTCTGCACTTACTCGCATGGCACGTTCAACGCATCGTAAGGTAGACATCCTGCCAGGTGATACCGTTATCATCGCTGCAACGCCAATTCCAGGTAACGAACGTTATGTTGGTCGTACAGTCGATGAATTATTCCGATTAGGCGCAAACGTTATTTACGGCAATGGATCGGTTTCCGGCGTTCACGTTTCAGGTCACGGAAGCCAAGAAGAACTGAAGCTTATGCTTAACCTGATTAAGCCTAAATACTTCATTCCTATTCACGGAGAATACCGTATGCTTCGCCAGCATGCGAAACTCGGAGAAGCTATTGGGATCGAACGCGAGAATATTTTCGTTATTGATAACGGAGATACAGTTGAATTCCAAAACGGAAACGGTCGCAAAGGCTCAAAAGTACAAGCAGGAAATGTTCTTATTGATGGTTTAGGCGTTGGGGATGTTGGTAACATCGTATTGCGTGATCGTAAGCTGTTATCGCAGGATGGTATCTTGGTCGTTGTGGTTACATTAAGCAAACAAGACGGTGCAATCCTGTCTGGTCCGGATATTATATCCCGCGGTTTCGTATATGTTCGTGAATCCGAAGGTCTTCTGGATGAAGCTAACCGTATCGTTACATCGACATTAACTCGCTTAATGAATGATAAAGTAAATGAATGGGCATCACTCAAAACGAACGTGAAAGATGCGCTTGGCCGCTTTTTGTACGAGCAGACTCGCCGCCGTCCGATGATTTTGCCAATTATTATGGAAGTATAAATCGACATATCATTTCTGAAGAGGATCGCTTGTCCATTCCGCAATTGCCGCGGCGGACGCAAGCGATTCTCTTTTTTTGCATACATGTCGTTTCATGACCTTATCCGGAATAAATTTGACGCCAGACCCCATACTATGACGAGCGATATCATAAGAGGGGGATTGTACATGAATTGGCAGTCACAGATGGACTTAACATCGGAGCAACCCGATCCAAATATGGATGAGAAAAAAAAGGCGAATGCTGTCGTCGAGACGATACAGCAGCTGGGGCAGACAGCTACGCCGGCAATGACAGAATCAAATATATTTTGCATGACTATTATTGGTCAGGTGGAAGGTCATCTTGTTTTGCCGCCGCAAAATAAAACGACCAAGTATGAGCATCTTATTCCACAATTAGTTGCAGCAGAACAAAATCATAAAATCGAAGGCATATTCATCGTACTTAACACGGTAGGCGGCGATGTGGAAGCAGGGCTGGCCATTGCTGAAATGATTTCATCCTTAACTAAACCGACCGTTACCCTTGTACTTGGCGGCGGACATTCAATCGGCGTTCCCATTGCAGTAGCAGGCGATATGTCATTTATTGCAGAAACAGCGACGATGACCATCCATCCAATTCGGTTAAACGGATTAGTTATCGGAGTTCCCCAAACCTTTGAGTATTTAGATAAAATGCAGGAGCGTGTTGTACGTTTCGTGACTTCGCATTCTAACGTCACAGAGCATATATTTAAAGAACTCATGTTCAAGACTGGTGAGCTGACACGCGACATTGGAACAACGGTCATTGGCGCAGATGCGGTCAAGCATGGCCGTATCGATGCGGTTGGCGGATTAGGCGAAGCGCTCAAGGAATTAAACCGACGTATTGAAGCTTCTAAAAGCGCCAAAATCGAGGTGACTCTTCAATGACGTTGTATACGAATATGCCTCTAGAGCTGGTGCTGGAGGGCTTTAATGATGAAATGGAGAGCCTGCAAGAGGTTTGGTCTAACGGAGTGAAAATGCAGGTCATGCCCGTAGCACCGGGAATGGGGAAAATTGTACGTTTGATAGAATGCAACTTGCACGATTATCTGAATCCTAATTTATCGCCAGGAACCATTGTTCACTATCAGTAATCTGTAACGCCAAACGGATGTTCGTACGAATGTCTCATAGGAACATTTGCCCACCTATGGTATAATCTTTTACCAGAGGTGACCGATTTGGCAAAGAAAAAAAGAAGGAAAAAAACAATTGGCTCAAACCTAAAATACGAAGTGTATGGCATTTTGCTAATTACAATCTCCATTATTGCACTATCCGGTGAAGCGGCTGTCGGGCGCTCGTTATCCAAATTATTTGGACTTGTGCTCGGCAAGTTTTATTTCGTGCTTGCAATAATAGGGATTGTGATTGGACTAGCAGTCATGATTAAACGAACATGGCCAAAGGGATGGACGAATAAGCGTACGGGCTTATTTATTTTGGTGCTTGCGTTTACACTGATGAGCTCAATATCAGAGATTGACCAAAAGTTAACTCCTACCGTAGACCTTACCGGGACGATGATATTCAGGCAGCTAAGCAGTGATTTGCAAATATCATTAATAAGCGTACCTGTTGAAAATGATTTGCCTATTCGAGACAAGCAAATTAGCGGCGGCTACGTCGGTGCTATTCAATACTCTTTGTTTTTCTCATTATTCGGCTATTATGGCGCGAAGCTTATTATGTTTGTAATGTTCGCGATCTCTATCATGCTGATGACGGGCAAGTCTTATGTGGAATTAGGAAGAGTCATAAGCAGCAGGGCAACGCGAATGTTTAAATTACTTGCGGCTAAATGGGCAAAGAGAGCCACTTTGCGTGCATCAGCCACGGCCAGTACAAGTTCTGATCCATTAGATTTAGATGATGATGATACCATTGATGATGACCATGAAGGTTATGTTGTTTCTCCACCTAAGAAAAGAAAATCATTATTTTTCTCTTGGAGACAAAATAGCAATGAAGAGGATTCAAGTACACAGGCCGAGGAGCATGACGAGTGGGTATTCGAGCCCAATGGAACAGATTCGTCAGCTGGGAATAAACCCGCTTGGCAAAATGATATTGAACCGCCTTGGGAGAAGTCAGGCGCCGATTTACATACAGCTTCTGTTCAAGAAGAGTTATTGCAAGGTAACACTGCGCCATGGGAAAAAGCAGGCGATGGATTAATTATTGATCATGATGCGTCTTTGCCAAGTCAGCAGGCACCATGGAACGATTCTTATCCTGTTCCTGAGCCGCTTGATCCATTACCAGATGATGAGGCATTGGATGAACTGGATGACGAAGAGGAACCAGAGGATCAAACATCAGCAATAAAAACATCTGAAGCTATCGATGCTTCTGAAGCGCTTATCGTGGATGAAAGCCAAGCGCAAATGGTTCCAAAGCGTCCTGCAGCTGAGGTTGAGGTAAATACAGTCAAGCCGTACTTGCTGCCGCCTTTTTCATTGTTAACGAAACCTAACTTAATGGGCAAAAGCGCTGACGCGACGGATATGTACGACTCACGCAGAAAGCTGGAAGCTACGCTGGAAAGCTTCGGTGTTCGGGCCAAAGTGCTCGATGTCGTTCGGGGTCCGGCAGTAACGCGATATGAGGTTCAACCAGCTACAGGGGTTAAAGTTAGCCGTATTGTAGGCTTAACGGATGATATAGCTCTTGCATTAGCCGCTAAAGACATTCGGATGGAAGCTCCGATACCAGGTAAGTCAGCCATTGGAATCGAAGTGCCGAACATGGAAGTATCTGTCGTTACGATGCGTGAGGTTATGGAAACAGCTACTTTCCAAAATGCCGCATCAAAGCTGTCAATTGCATTCGGACGTGACATCTCCGGGCAAACGATTGTGGGCAATTTAGCCAAAATGCCCCATTTGCTTGTAGCAGGAGCGACGGGTTCAGGGAAGTCGGTATGTATTAACGGAATTATTACGAGTATTTTGTATAAGGCTGCGCCAGATGAAGTGAAATTTCTAATGATTGACCCGAAAATGGTTGAATTAAATGTATATAATGGGATACCGCATTTACTAGCTCCCGTCGTGACGAATCCGAAGAGAGCCTCGCTCGCGCTCAAGAAGATCGTTGTTGAAATGGAAAGCCGCTATGAGTTGTTTTCCAAATCCGCTACGCGTAACATAGAAGGCTACAATACGTTAATGGCGGATAATCCCGCAGCCGTACTTCCTTATATCGTTGTTATCGTGGACGAGCTTGCTGATCTAATGATGGTAGCCGCAAATGATGTGGAGGATTCGATCGCAAGGCTGGCGCAAATGGCACGGGCCGCAGGGATCCACCTCATCATTGCCACACAGCGGCCATCAGTTGATGTCATCACAGGCGTGATTAAAGCGAACATCCCGTCCCGAATTGCTTTTGGTGTTTCATCCCAAGTAGATTCGCGTACCATTTTGGATATGGTAGGCGCTGAGAAGTTGCTTGGTCGGGGTGATATGCTGTTTTTGCCAGTTGGTATGTCCAAGCCCATCCGGGTACAGGGGGCGTTCTTATCTGATCAGGAAGTTGAGACCTTGGTCAACTATGCGCGTGGCCAAGCCGAAGCGGAATACAAAGAAGATCTTGTACCTGAGGTTGAGGAAGAATCGGCCGAAGGAAATGAGATCCTGGACGAGCTATATGATCAAGCCGTACAAATTATATTGGAAGCGAAGCAGGCTTCGGTTTCCTTGCTTCAGCGTAGAATGCGCATCGGTTATACGAGAGCTGCAAGATTAATTGATCAGATGGAAGCTCGCTCCATCGTGGGGCCTTATGAAGGAAGCAAGCCAAGAGAAGTGCTTATAACGATGGATCAATTCCAGGCTGGCAAAGTTAGCTCATAATTGAAGTTGATTACAGAAAACCGAATAATGTGCATAGAAGCGGAATGAATTTCTCATACTAAAGTTAGGTAACGCTACCTGAAGCGAACTAACTTGCAAGAGAAAGGCAGATCCTATCATGAGAAATCGTTTGATTTTAGTGACTTCGATTATCGTACTGTTGTTGTTCGGTTCTTTTTCATTCCTGCACGGAGAGCGTGAAGAAGCAACGGAAACGTTCAGCAATGCTACCCTAACGGTAGGCTCTTCCGGACAGGACGTTAATGAACTGCAAGGTCGACTCAAGCACCTCGGATATTTCAAAGGCGAAATAGACGGGAAATTCGGTACGAGCACTAAAAATGCAGTTACTTGGTTCCAATGGAAGTTCGGTCTTAAGTCGGACGGAGTTGTCGGTGCGAAAACAAAGCTGAAGTTATGGGAAGCCACAAAAGCTTGGAAGCCCACAGCAGCAGCGCCGCCATCATCGAACGCAGGAGCAAGCGGCAAAGAAACAGCAAGCTCCACAGGTAACAAAACAACAATTGCTAAGTCTAATCGGCTAGGCTTGACAGAAAATGATCTCCAAATGATGGCGAATGCCGTATACGGAGAAGCACGAGGCGAGCCCTACGAGGGACAAGTAGCGGTTGCGGCTGTTATCATTAACCGTTTGAAATCGCAAAGCTTTCCGAATACAATTTACGGCGTTATTTTTCAACCAGGTGCCTTCACGGCAGTTGCTGACGGCCAAATTTGGCTCACTCCAAATGCCAAAGCGAGAGAAGCCGTAGAAGATGCAATCAATGGATGGGATCCATCCGGCGGCTGCCTCTATTACTTTAATCCAGAGACAGCTACCTCGAAATGGATATGGACGAGAACGCAGATTAAAACGATTGGCAAACATATTTTTTGTATGTAACAATAGGACTTTCACGAAAGGAAGCAGCCGTTACTGCCTTGTGCAGCAGTGGTTGCTTCTTCCATTTCCTATAGGTTAGAATGGTATAGTGATTTGTCTAATGGAATAGATTTACTCTATAACACGCCGATGAAAGGAGCAAACCGAGTGTCCATATTCGAAAGAGGGCAGCTGCAGCGCATCCGTCTGCATGTGATGCCTACAAAACGATTCAAAACGTTTGCTATTTCCTTATTTGCGGGGCTCACACTCGATGAAGCAACGGTTACGCCGGTTGCTCTTATTCCGTTTGTACTGAGAAGAGGAACCGCTAACTTGCCTGAAACTATTTCTTTCCGTGAAAAGCTTGACGATTTATATGGAGCAGGTTTTGGTTTTGATGTATATAAAAGAGGCGATTCCCAAATCGTTCAATTTCGTATGGATGTCATTAATGATGAGTTTGTGTCATCGAACACGCCGCTCCTTGCCGAGTCGCTACAATTTTTAGGCGATGTCGTTACGGACCCCTTGTTAGAGAATAACGGATTTCATCAAAAGTATGTCGATGCAGAAAAAACAACGCTTAAGAAACGCTTAGAAGCTATCGTGAATGATAAGATTCGCTATGCGGCAGAGCGCTGCTTGGAAGAAATGTGCGCGGATGAGCCTTACCGTCTTCACCCGCTTGGCAAGCTTGCAGAGATTGATTCTATATCTCCTTCGTCGCTTTATAAACAATATGAGCAATGGCTGGATCAAGCCGCGCTTGATTTGTATGTCGTCGGCGATACCACGCTAGCGGAAGTAACGGAGCTTGTATCCAAAACTTTTAAGTTGAAAAACGGCTCGCCATCCTCCTATTCAACGCCAAACGTGCAACATCCAGTCAAAGAAGTGAAAAAGGTGACGGAGCGGATGGAAGTCAGTCAGGGCAAGCTCAATTTGGGTTTGCGTACCGGAGTAGGTTATACGGAAGACGAATATCCAGCTGCCTTAATGTACAATGGCATTTTGGGAGGATATCCTCATTCGAAGCTTTTTCTAAACGTACGTGAGAAGGAAAGCTTGGCATATTATGCGGCTTCCCGTCTAGATGGACATAAAGGACTTTGCACCATACAATCCGGCATTGAGTTTGCCAACTACGACAGAGCGGTCGTTATTATTCAAGAACAGCTTGAAAGCATGCGCCAAGGAAATCTGTCCGAGCTTGAGATGAATCAGACGAAAGCCATGATATCCAATCATCTTCGTGAGCTTCAAGATTCCGCTTATGAGATGATCGCTTATGATTTTAATGGCGTTCTTACAGGCAAGCAAAGAAGTGCAGAGCAGCTGCTCGAGCAGGTACAGGCGGTTACTGCTGCAGATATTGTGAAGGTTGCCGAGCGCGTGCAGCTCGATACGATTTACTTTTTGCGTGACCGGAAGGAGGCATAACGATGCAAACCCTTAGCTATCCAAATGTGCAGGAAACGCTATATCGCGAGGTGCTTGATAACGGACTAGAGGTTATCGTGCTTCCAAAGGAAGGGTTTAATAAAACCTACGCGACATTTTCAACAAAATACGGCTCGGTAGACAATCGTTTTTCAGTTGGCAATCAGCCGCCAGTTAAGGTGCCCGACGGGATTGCTCATTTTTTGGAGCATAAAATGTTCGAAGAACCGACAGGTGATATTTTTGCTGTTTTTGCTTCACAAGGCGCCTCTGCTAACGCATTTACAAGCTTTGACCGCACCGTATATTTGTTTTCGGCGACGGAGCAAATTAATGCTAACCTGGAGACATTGATCAACTTTGTTCAAAATCCTTATTTTACGGATACAAATGTAGAAAAGGAAAAGGGGATTATTGAGCAAGAAATCAATATGTATCGAGACAATCCGGATTGGAGAGTCTATTTCGGACTCATCGATGCGCTTTATCATGAGCATCCCGTCCATATTGATATTGCTGGTACGGTAGAATCCATTAGACAAATCGATAAAGAGACGTTATATCGCTGCTATGAAACCTTTTATCATCCTTCTAATATGCTGCTTTTCGTTGTGGGCGGCGTGAAGGCAGAGGAAGTTTTCCAGCTCGTTCGCGATAATCAGAGCAGCAAATCATTTGAGCCTCAGGGTTCAATCGAGAGGTTTTTTGAGAAGGAGCCGGAAGCTGTAAAAATTACCCGAAAGGTAACGGAGCTTCCTGTATCATTGCCTAAATGCATGCTCGGATTCAAAGAAAAGCAGACGGGTCTTACCGGTGAAGCGCTCCTGCGTCAAGAAGTGACGACAAAGCTCATGCTGGAAGCCTTAATTGGACCTAGCTCTAAGCTTTACCAGCAGCTTTACGAGAATGATTTGATTTCCGATTCCTTCGGACATGAGTACAATTCGAGTACGGGCTACGCATTCTCCGTTATCGGCGGTGATACGCCAAATCCGGATGAGCTGATCAAGCAAATCCGTGCGGCTGTAGAAGGTACTTTGGCGAGCGGAATAGAACCAACGGCTTTTGAAAGATCCAAGCGAAAAAAAATCGGCGGATATTTGCGGATGCTCAATTCCCCAGAAGCGATTGCCGGTGAATTTACAAGATATCGGTTTCGTGACAGCGATATGTTCGATGTCCTCGATTTTTATGAAAAATGTACGCTTGACGATGTCAATGCGCGACTGCGCGAGCATTTTGATTTCGATCAGCTTGCGGTATCTATCGTGGAACAGCCGTCAAAATGAAAACGCTCCAGCAAATGACGGTGTTAATTACGGGGGGAGGCCGCGGGATCGGGGCAGCCATTGCCAAACGATTTGCGGCTGAGGGTGTTAACATCGTTATTCATTATTTGCAGTCTCATGAGACAGCTAACGAAACAGCACGAACTTGCATGGCACTTGGTGCAAATGTATTAACGATATCTGCTGATTTGCGTTCCAAGGAGCAGCTCGAGCGGATGCGTGAGAAGCTGGAGAGTCATAATATGCTTCCCGATATACTGGTAAATAATGGCGGCATTTCTCATTATGGCATGCTGATGGATGTCTCGGAGGAAGAATGGGATAATGTGATGTCCGTTAATCTAAAAGGCATGTTTCTTTGTTCACAGTTATTTATGCCGAATATGATTGCGCAGCGTTATGGCCGTATCATAAATGTTTCGTCCATTTGGGGGATGTCTGGCGCCTCCTGCGAAGTGCTTTATTCAACAACAAAGGGTGGCATGAACGCCTTTACGAAGGCGCTGGCTAAGGAGCTTGCGCCAACTGGGGTTACGGTCAATGCCGTAGCTCCAGGTGTTGTTGAAACAGAGATGATGGACKGGTTCAACGCGGAGGAAAAGGCAGCCTTGGAGCAGGAGATTCCAGTTGGCCGATTCGGCTCGACGGAAGAAATCGCATCCCTTGTTTATTTTCTTGCTTTGCCCGAGTCATCGTATATCACGGGGCAGGTCATCAGTCCGAATGGCGGTTGGCACACGTGATCCAAGAATGTTTTTCGGACAGACTCCATGCATAATTAGTGATGCATTTACACATGATATGACTGTTGATGATTCTTTTCTATACCTTTAGGAGGCGAAGAAACATGTCAACTGTCCTTTCTAATTTTGCCACATGGAAGCATTTCTTGGCAGACCGTGTATCTCAAGCAAAGAAGATCGGCATGACGGAAGAAACGATTTCAAGCCTGGCTTATGAAATCGGTACCTTTCTCGATGAGAAGGTAGATCCGAAAAATGAGGAAGAACGCATTTTAAAGCAGCTGTGGGATGTTGGTGACGAGGCAGAACGTAAAACTCTTTCTAGCCTCATGGTCAAGCTCGTCCAAAAATCGTAGTTGTTTTATTAATTCGACATTTTCCTCAAGTAGAAGTAGAAGCAGAAGCAGGAGAGCCTCCTTATAGGAGGCTTTTCTGCAATGTTTCTTTTTGGCTTGCAGGATTGTGACGAAAATTGTAGAATTATGTTTCATGACGTAGTATCCATCATTTACATACTTCTATAAGAACAGGTTTAGGACGGTGACAGCTTTGGAGTCGAAACAATGGTATATGGAATACAAAATACATAAAAACAGGCCTGGCTTGCTCGGAGATATCGCCTCTTTATTAGGTATGCTTGAGGTTAATATTATGACCATCAACGGTGTGGAAGATAGAACGAGGGGAATGCTTCTCCAGACGGATGACGATGAGAAGATCGAGCTGCTTGGCAAAATGCTACAAAAGGTTGATAATATAACTGTAAACAAACTGAGAACGCCAACAATCGTCGATATATTGGCTGTTCGCCATGGTCGGTACATTGAACGGGATTCGGATGATCGCAAGACATTCCGTTTTACGCGGGATGAGCTCGGTATATTGGTAGATTTTTTGGGCGAAGTGTTTAAACGGGATGGAAATCAGGTTATAGGATTACGTGGGATGCCGCGTGTCGGCAAGACGGAATCCATTATTGCCGGAAGCGTATGCTCGAATAAGCGCTGGACGTTCGTATCTTCAACACTGCTGCGCCAAACGGTTAGAAGCCAGCTCTCAGAGGATGAAATGCAGCCCAATAATATCTTTATTATTGATGGGATTGTGAGTACAATCCGCTCAAATGAGAAGCATTATGGATTGCTTCAAGAAATTATGGCGATGCCTTCAACTAAGGTTATTGAGCATCCTGATATTTTCATTAAGGAATCAAATTTCGATTACAGCCATTTTGACATAATTGTTGAGTTACGCAATACGCCAGATGAAGAAATATCGTACGAATCTTTCACAGCTAACTATACAGACGATTTCTAATCGGAAGGAGGCCGTCTCATGTCTGATTTAGGAGAATTGCTTCGCAAGGCGAGAGACCAACGCGGATTAACGCTAGATGATATTCAAGAAACAACGAAAATAAGAAAACGGTACCTGGAAGCGATCGAAAGCGGAGACCATACGGTTTTACCCGGTCCCTTTTACGTGCGCGCATTTGTGAAAAATTACTCAGAGGCTGTTGGACTTGATCCGGACGAAGTACTTCGTTTGTATCAGCATGAGGTGCCGGCAGCGCCGGCTGAGCAAGTTTCTGAACCGATTGTCGTGAGATCGCCGCGTCGCGTCAAATCACAATCGTCCGAGAGGCTTGGCAAAATTGGTTTCAACGTCATGATGTGGTCCTTCCTGATTTTAATCGTTGTCGTGATTTGGGTGTATGTCATTAATAACGAAACGGATGATCCCAAACAAGTCGATAACAGCACTGATATTACGGAAGCTTCTGAACCGCCGGTTAAGACTGACGAAACAGATACAGCCGGGAATGAAGTTACGCCGACAAACGAACCAGTTGCTCCTACGCCAACTGAAGCGCCAACCACGGTTACATTCGGCAGTAAGGTAGGAAAAGCTGATCAATACGATATTGGGCCTGCTGGAAAAACGCATAAGGTTGAAGTGAAAATCGTAGGCGGCAGAAGCTGGCTGGAGGTCCGTTCGAACAGCAACAAGGGCGAAAAGCTGTATTCGGCGAATGCAGAGGATGGAACGGTAGAGTCTTACGATCTCATCGGCCCGATCTATATCAATGTGGGAAGATCTGATCTAACGGAAATAACGGTGGATGGCGTTCCGGTTCCTGACGGAGACCGAGCTGGGTCTAAGAAGCTGCTGCTTCAGCCGATAGCTGATGGAGCAACCCCCACAGACGCAACAGCAACGCCATCGCCAACGCCAAACAATGAAAGCAATCAAACGGAATAATGATTAATGTACCAAAGGAGAGGTTTTAATGGCTTCAGAAAATGCATTTGATATTGTATCCAAAGTGGATATGGCAGAATTGGCTAACGCGATTAAGCAGGCCGAACGGGAGATTGAAACACGCTTTGATTTTAAAGGGAGCAAAAGCTCCATCGCGCTCGAAAAGGAAGAACTCGTCGTTGCATCCGAGGATGATTACAAGCTGAAAAATGTCCTTGACATTCTTTTGTCCAAAATGGTGAAACGCGGCGTTCCTATTAAGAACCTAGATTACGGAAAAATCGAAGGCGCTTCCGGAAATACGGTACGTCAACGGATTAAGCTTAGACAGGGCATAGAGCAGGATGTTTMCAAAAAGATCAATATACTAATAAGGGATTCGAAGCTGAAGGTAAAAAGCTTGATCCAAGGGGATCAAATTAGAGTATCAGGCAAAAGCCTTGATGATTTGCAGGCCATTATGAAGCTTCTCAGAGAAGCGGACCTGCCTGTTGAACTTCAATTTACCAACTACCGCTCGTAATAGCGAAGCTTCGTTTCATCGGAATTCGAGAAACGAAGCTTTTCGTTTAATAGCGCATAGAGGGAAAAATGGGGCTATAGCTGCTTTTGACACGTGTATGGGCATGTATTATACTTGTTGAGATAGCTTTACAGAAGGATCTGGGGGATACATAGATGAAAGTAAGCACACATGCAGTCACTCAAGGTTGCTTAGCAAATGGTCCGCATCTGGAACGCAATTCCGGATTCATTTACGAACAAAAGGTTCGCGTAACGCACACCTATGAGTTAGATCGATCTAAGGAGGGAATTGCGTGAATCTGGCGAACCGCATTACCTTAGCCAGAATATTTTTAGTGCCGATTATTATGTTTTTTCTGCTTATCAAAGTGGATTTGGGGTCGTTTAGCATTTCAGACTTCTCCATTACATACAATCAAATCGCAGCGGCACTCATTTTTATTGTGGCGGCAAGTACAGACGGGTTAGACGGTTACATAGCGCGCAAGAACAAAATCGTAACCAACCTCGGCAAACTGCTCGACCCATTGGCAGATAAGCTGCTTGTTGCAGCTGTCCTTATTTCACTTGTTGAAATGGACAAGCTGAATGCTTTAATAGCAATAGTTATTATTAGCCGTGAATTCGCTGTAACGGGACTTCGTCAAATCGCGCTCTTAGAGGGCTCCGTAATGGCTGCCAGCACATGGGGGAAATGGAAGACGGCGATTCAAATTACAATGATTATTGCGCTTTTGATCAACAACTTCCCATTTAATTTCATTGATTTTCCTTTTGATGTCATCGCAAGCTGGATAGGAGCCGCAATCACGGTATACTCAGGCATCGATTATTTCTTGAAGAACAAACATTTGATTCCGGTAGAATAACGTTAAAGCATCTTTCCGTTCAACGGAGGGATGCTTTTACTTATATTGCTCTGGGCATATCTACATTTGACGTAGAGGGGATTTCGAATAATGAAAGCAGAAATCATAGCGGTCGGTACAGAACTGCTGCTCGGCCAAATCGTAAATACGAATGCGCAGTTTTTGTCTCAAAAGCTTGCGGGATTAGGCGTTGACGTTTATTTTCAGACGGTTGTCGGTGACAATGCCGGGAGGCTGCGGGAAGCGATTGAAATTGGGCGAGGCCGAGCGGATCTACTTGTTTTTACGGGTGGACTTGGTCCGACACAAGATGATCTTACGAAGGATGTTTTAGCAGAATATTTAAACCGCAAGCTCGTTATCCATGAGCCTTCTATGACTCAAATCAAGAAGATGTTCAGCTCGCGCGGCATTCATATGGTGGAGAGCAACCGTCGCCAAGCCTTGATGATCGAGGGTAGTGATCCATTAGAAAATACAACGGGCTTAGCGGTTGGTAACGGTTTATCCGTAGATGGGACGCTGTACTTGCTGCTTCCGGGTCCGCCGATGGAAATGAAGCCGATGATGGATGGAGCGGGCGAGCTATGGCTTCGTTCTTTGCTGGGAGAAGCGAATCCGCTTTATTCGCGTATATTAAAGTTCGCAGGTATTGGAGAATCGAATCTTGAAGCGAAGCTAATTGATTTAATTGACGGTCAGGTAGATCCGACTATCGCTCCTTACGCGAAGGAAGGCGAGGTTTCCATAAGGGTTTCGACAAAAGCAAGCTCTGCCATCGATGCCGATCGGAAAATAGATGAAAGCGTAGAAAAGATAAAGGAACGAGTTGGAGAGTTCTTGTATGCACAGGAGGACGTACCGCTCGAGGTTGAGGTTGTACACCTTCTGAGAGCCTCAAGGCGCAAGCTGGCGAGTGCGGAAAGCTGCAGTGGGGGTTTATTGGCCGAGCTTATTACAAACGTTCCTGGGAGCAGTGGAGAGTATGTAGGAGGAGTGGTCACTTACACCAATATAATGAAGCATCACTTGCTAAGCATACCGATGACTCAGTTAGAAGGCGAGGGCGCGCCCGGTGCGATCAGCGACTCGACTGCGGCTTTAATGGCGGAGCGGGTAAGAGAGCTTTCGGATGCTGACTTTGGCGTATCCTTGACAGGAGTAGCCGGACCGGCGGAATCCGAGGGCAAGCCTGTTGGTCTTGTTTACGTAGGCATTTCGGTGCGGGGAAAAGCTACCGAAGTTTTTACTTTGAATTTAAGCGGCGGCAGAAGCATGATAAGGCTTCGCGCCGTGAAAGCAGCATTGTACCGATTATGGCTGGCGCTTCAGGCGGATAAAGGCGAATAAATGGGCATTGCTAACGGAGAGGGAGGTTTGGCTCCAAGCGCGGGCCATTCCATAATGACAAATATAGTCAGGATTTAGTTTTCAATAAGTATCGTGAAATTTCGACTTATTAAAATAAATAATGTTTGTCAATTGCGGGCCAGCCCGTTATAATTAAAGTTAGTTATCGGAAGAACCGTGGCGAAGAATACTTTGCCGCGGTTTTTTTATGTCCATTTGAGGGGGCGAAGCGAAAAGGCGAATGTATGTTCGAAAAAATGCTTGTCAACCCGTCAGAAAAAAGGTATCATAACATTATAAATAAAGAAGGATGTGAGTTTCTTGTCGGATCGTCGCGCTGCACTAGAAATGGCTTTGCGTCAAATTGAGAAGCAATTTGGTAAAGGCTCCATCATGAAATTAGGAGAATCCACACACATGCAGGTAGAAACCGTGCCTAGCGGTTCACTTGCTCTAGATATTGCATTAGGAATAGGCGGCTTGCCGCGTGGACGTGTTATTGAAATATATGGACCGGAATCATCAGGTAAAACAACTGTTGCGCTTCATGCGATTGCAGAGGTTCAACGAATTGGCGGACAAGCTGCCTTTATCGATGCGGAGCATGCACTAGATCCGCTTTATGCTAGTAAGCTTGGCGTAAATATTGATGAGCTGTTGCTTTCTCAGCCGGATACAGGTGAGCAAGCATTGGAAATCGCTGAAGCGCTTGTACGCAGCGGCGCGGTTGACATTGTCGTTATTGACTCCGTTGCTGCACTTGTACCAAAAGCGGAGATCGAAGGCGACATGGGTGATTCGCACGTTGGTCTTCAAGCTCGTTTGATGTCGCAGGCTTTGCGTAAGCTTTCGGGTGCAATCAGCAAATCGAAGACGATTGCTATTTTCATCAACCAATTGCGTGAAAAGGTTGGCGTTATGTTTGGTAACCCTGAGACAACGCCAGGCGGACGCGCTTTGAAGTTTTATTCCAGCGTACGACTAGATGTGCGCCGTATTGAGACGTTGAAGCAAGGTAATGACATGATTGGTAACCGTACTCGTATTAAAGTCGTGAAAAACAAGGTAGCACCTCCGTTTAAACAAGCTGAGGTAGACATCATGTACGGCGAGGGTATTTCCAGAGAAGGTACTCTTGTCGATATCGGCGTAGAGATGGATATCGTTCAGAAGAGCGGAGCATGGTTCTCATACAATGGCGAGCGTCTGGGCCAAGGCCGCGAGAATGCGAAGCAGTACTTGAAGGATCACAAGGATGTTGCAGAGGTTATCGAGAAGCAAATTCGCGATGCGAGTAACCTGTCGGCAGCTGCAACTCAGGCGAATTTMAAACCTGATGAAGACGACGAAGAGTTCGAAGATCTGGAATAAAATGATCTTATAGCATACGTATCCATGCTTCGCCGCCCTGTTAGGGGCGGCGAAGCTGTGTTTAGAGAGGATGTACGCTGTGGCTTACAGTGACCCTAAAAACGAAGAAGAATGGATGATCTTATCGGTTCGTCTTGATAAGAAGGAAAGAAAATTATATCATCTCTTTGCCGAGTCAGAGGAACCGATATTATCTGTACATGAAGATATATTAATTCGGTTTCGTTTGACGAAGGGGCAACTATTAACGGAGGTCCAAATCGAAGAAATACGAATGGAAGATGAACGTTACCGTGCCTACGTGCTGGCAATCGCCTATTTAGGAGCTAGACCGAGAACGAGAAAACAAATCGAGCAATATTTAAACCGCAAGCTGTTTGAGTCAGACAATATTCAATATGCTCTGGACCGTTTAGAAAAGGAACATATTGTGGATGATGAACAATATGCACGTCAATTTGCGGCTGGAAGACTTAAGAACAGACTGAAGGGTCGACGCTTTATCCAGCAAGAGCTGGCGCAGCGAGGCGTGTCGAAAGAAGCCGCTGCAGAGGCGATCGATGCATTGGACCATAATGTTGAATTAGCGTCAGCGAAGAAGGCCGCAGAGAAGAAATGGCGCTCCTTAAAAGGGGAGCCGTTTGAGAAAAAGCGCAAGCTTATGGGGTATTTAATGCGCAGCGGCTTTCCAGGAGATATCGTGAAGGAAGCCATAAAGTCGATAGATCTGATTGGTGAAGATGACGCATTCGAGGAAGTTGATGGGCTTTTGCTTGACAATTGATTTTACGAAAAGATAAAATGAGGTTGTATTCCTTCATTATTGAATCAATTTTCCTTCCAAAAGTTGATTCAATACGATTATTTTCGTCAAATTAGTAATTGTTGAAACGGTTTGAAGCCGGTTGAAAACCTAATATCATCCCAAGCAGTGCCTTGGTGTATGCAACAAGGAGGTGAACAAGATGCCTAATGAGGTCATTTGGATCTTGATCTGTCTCTTTGTTGGCGCAATTTTCTTTGGGATTGGTTATTTTATTCGAAAGTCGATTGCCGAGGCCAAAATTTCAAGCGCTGAGCAAGCTGCAATTGTAATCGTAGAAAATGCGAAGAAAGAAGCGGAAGCTCAGAAGAAAGAAACCGTGCTAGAAGCAAAAGATGAAGTCCACAAACTTCGTTCCGAAGCCGAGAGAGACATTCGTGAACGTCGCAACGAGGCTCAACGTCAGGAAAGACGTTTACTCCAAAAAGAGGAGTCGCTGGATAAAAAGTTAGAAGCGCTAGAACGCAAAGAAGAAACTGTAGCCAACAAAGAAAAACGGATCGAAGAAACGCAAGAGCAGATCGATTCCATTTACAAGCAGCAGCTGAGTGAATTGGAACGTATTTCGAGTCTGACAACGGAAGATGCCAAATCGATCATTTTATCCAATGTTGAACAGGAAGTACGACATGAAACAGCACAGATGATTAAAGAGATCGAGCAGCAAGCGAAAGAAGAGGCCGATAAGAAAGCCCGTGATATTATTTCACTAGCTATTCAGCGCTGTGCGGCAGATCATGTGGCTGAGACGACGGTATCCGTCGTAACATTGCCTAATGAAGAAATGAAAGGCCGCATTATTGGGCGTGAAGGCCGTAATATCCGTGCTTTGGAAACATTGACTGGTATCGATCTAATTATCGACGATACACCGGAAGCGGTCATTTTATCAGGTTTCGACCCGATAAGACGCGAAATTGCCCGCACTTCTTTGGAAAAGCTTGTGGCTGACGGTCGTATCCATCCTGCCCGCATTGAAGAAATGGTTGAAAAATCTCGTAAAGAGGTGGACGAGCGCATCCGTGAATACGGTGAGCAAGCTACTTTCGAGGTTGGCGTTCACAGCTTGCATCCGGATTTAATCAAGATTTTGGGACGATTGAAGTATCGGACAAGTTACGGTCAGAACGTGTTGAAGCACTCCATGGAGGTTGCTTACTTGACTGGATTAATGGCAGCAGAGCTTGGCCAGGATGTTACATTGGCGAAGCGTGCAGGTTTGCTGCATGATATCGGTAAAGCATTGGATCATGAAGTGGAAGGCTCACATGTAGAAATCGGTGTTGAACTTGCTAAGAAATACAAGGAGCATCCTGTCGTTATAAACAGTATTGCTTCTCATCACGGGGATACGGAAGCTACTTCCGTAATCGCGATGCTCGTAGGAGCGGCTGACGCATTGTCCGCTGCGCGCCCTGGAGCTCGCCGTGAAACGCTTGAAACGTATATCAAACGACTGGAGAAGCTTGAAGATATCTCTGAATCGTTTGAGGGCGTAGAGAAATCGTACGCGATTCAAGCTGGCCGCGAAGTGCGCGTCATGGTGCAGCCAGAAAAAATCGACGATACAGAAGCTTTCCGTCTTGCACGCGATATTACGAAGAAAATCGAAAGCGAGCTTGATTATCCGGGACATATTAAGGTAACGGTCATTCGAGAAACACGCGCGGTTGAATATGCGAAGTAATCAACAATAAAATATCAGCTTTTCAGAAAAGTGGCTGCTTGTTAGCCACTTTTCTGTTTGCAGGCGCATAAAAAAAGGAAGTGTATTCACATGAACGTATTATTTATCGGAGATATTGTAGGAAACGTAGGCAGAAGTGCTTTAAAGCGAGTGCTTCCTGCACTTAAAAGTAAATATAATCCGCATATTATTATTGCGAATGGCGAGAATGCCGCTGCAGGCCGCGGAATAACAGCAACCATTGCCAAGGAATTTTTCGAATGGGGCATCCATGGCATCACAATGGGTAACCATACGTGGGATAATAAAGATATATTCGAGTGGATTGACGAGGAGCCGCGTCTAGTACGTCCGGCGAATTATGCAGTAGGCGCTCCTGGTCAAGGTATGGCTTTTATCAAAGCCGCTGGAAAGCAGCTTGCGATCATCAATTTGCAGGGACGCACATTTTTGCCGCCAATTGATTGCCCTTTCCGCAAGGCGGATGAGTTGATCGAAGAAGCAAAAGAGCAGACGAACAATATCCTTGTTGATTTTCATGCGGAAGCGACTTCTGAGAAAATCGCAATGGGCTGGCATCTGGATGGCAGAGCCTCAATCGTGCTTGGAACACATACGCATGTCCAAACGAATGATGATACGATATTGCCCGGCGGGACAGCTTATATCACGGATGTTGGTATGGTAGGTCCTAAAGAAGGCGTGCTCGGCATGGAGCGAAATGCTGTTTTACATAAATTCATTACACAGCTGCCTGTCCGTTTTGTAGTGGATGAAGGAAAATGGCATCTGCATGCGATTTCCGTTCAAATTGACGATGCAACGGGGCAAGCGCGGAAAATCGAAAAAATACGCCTTACGGAAGATGAATGGCTTTTGATGTAACGCTTAGAATCTTTGAAAAGTTCCGACAATTCAGAACTGTTTGTGAATTGACGGAATAAAAGCAGGAATTTTTTAATCTCCCCCGAATACTATTTAAAAGTGGAATCCATCCAACAGTCCAAGGGGAGGTTCTTTTTATGGATGTATTAAAAGTTTCAGCAAAATCCAATCCAAATTCCGTTGCAGGTGCGCTAGCTGGCGTTCTTCGTGAACGTGGTGGTGCGGAACTGCAAGCCATTGGAGCTGGTGCGTTAAACCAAGCAATCAAAGCCGTTGCGATTGCTAGAGGATTTGTCGCTCCCAGCGGGGTGGATTTAATTTGTATTCCGGCTTTTACTGACATTGTTATTGACGGGGAGGATCGAACAGCAATCAAATTGATTGTTGAACCTCGGTAGCAAGTCCAAGAGGCGGAAATGAATAAGCCAATTGGATAAAATGAAATGATTCGCCTGTTTACGTCGTAGACAGGTTTTTTTGCTGTGAGTCATACGAATGGTGAGGTGCGTGTATGAAAGTAATAGATTTTCATTGCGATGTGCTCTGCAAACTGCTAATTAATGAAAAACTTACTTTTCAAGCCAGCAAGCCTGGCAGTTTAGATGTTACATACGAGCGTTTAAAGGCGGCAGGGACGATTCTACAAACTTTTGCGATCTATATTCCGCAATCGATGAACGGGCGTTTAGAGCCTATTCTGGAAAGCGTGGATCGATTTCACCAAATGGTATTAACTTGCGAGGACATGATGTGGATTCGGACGGCTAAGGATTTGGACTTCTGTATAACAAATGGAAAAATTGGAGCGCTGTTGTCGCTTGAAGGTGTTGACGGTCTTCAAGGGCAAATGCCCCTGCTTCGCATATTGCATCAATTAGGAATCCGCGCTGCGGGATTAACTTGGAACCATGCTAACTGGGCTGCAGACGGCGCGATGGAGCCGAGAGGCGGCGGATTGACGAGTTTAGGCAAATTATTAGTAGAAGAATGCAATAAATTGGATATACTATTAGATGTGTCCCATTTGTCAGAGCGTGCATTCTGGGACGTTGCTGAGCTTTCGCAAAAACCGATTCTTGCATCACATTCTAATGCTAAGGCGATTTGCGATCACCCTCGCAATTTGAATGATTCACAGATTGAGAAGATTATAGCGAAGCAAGGCTTGATTGGCATAACGTTCGTGCCTTGGTTTGTATCGAGCTCAGAAGTTGTGCTCATCGATGATTTGCTGCGCCATATTGAGCATATCTGCGAGCTGGGCGGGGAATCCCATATCATGCTAGGCTCGGATTTTGACGGCATTGACCGATACATGCAGGACTTAACACATCCTGGTGAGCTTATCGCTCTTCAGGACGCGCTGCTGAAAAGGTATACTGAGCAGCAAACCGAACAATTTATGTCCGGCAACGCGCTGCGTTTTCTCCGAAAAAATCTACCTTTTTCTTAAAAATGGTTCAATCTGTTTGCGGTATGGAATTGATCGAAACAAACTATGTTTTTGTTAAGCGTTTACATCTTGATTTTTGTAATGCTGCGCTTTAAAATTGTTGTGACTGTTATGACTTTTACGATATAATTACTTGACGATATTGAATATTTGCACGTTCTAGAAAAAGAGGAGTTGGGCATTTTGATTAGTCAATTGTCTTGGAAGATCGGGGGCCAACAAGGAGAAGGCGTAGAGAGTACGGACCGAATCTTTTCCACGGCGCTTAATCGCTTGGGCTATTATTTATATGGTTACCGGCATTTTTCATCGAGAATCAAAGGCGGACATACGAATAATAAAATTCGTATAAGCACGAAACCGATTCGTGCGATTTCCGATGATTTAGATATTCTAGTTGCATTCGATCAGGAAAGCATCGATTTGAATGCGAAGGAACTGCGTCTTGGCGGCGTGATTGTTGCGGATGCGAAGTTCAATCCAACCATCCCGGAAGGCATTAATGCAAGACTATTTTCGGTTCCGATTACGGCTATGGCCGAGGAGCTCGGCACATCCTTGATGAAAAACATGGTTGCGTCCGGAGCGTCATGGGCACTGCTTGGACTGCCGATTGAAGTATTCAATAAAGCGGTCGAAGAGGAGTTCGGACGTAAAGGCGCGGCTATCGTTGAGAAAAATATCGAAGCAGTTAAACGCGGTGCCGAGTTTGTTCTTGAGCAAGCAGGCGGACCACTCGACGAGTTCAAGCTTGACCCGGCTGACGGTCAGCAAAAAATGTTCATGATCGGCAATGAAGCAATTGGTCTGGGCTCTATTGCGGCAGGCTGCCGCTTGATGGCCGCTTATCCGATTACGCCTGCTTCCGAGATTATGGAATATTTGATTAAGAAGCTGCCCAAATTTGGCGGTACTGTAGTGCAAACAGAGGATGAAATCGCGGCAGTTACGATGGCGATTGGAGCAAACTATGCCGGAGTTCGTACGATGACCGCATCCGCGGGCCCAGGTCTATCCCTCATGATGGAAGCAATCGGCTTGGCGGGCATGACAGAAACACCGCTTGTCATTGTGAATACGCAGCGAGGCGGTCCATCGACAGGTCTTCCTACGAAACAAGAGCAATCCGATCTCAACGCAATGGTCTACGGTACACACGGTGAAATTCCGAAGATCGTTATTGCGCCGGCCTCCATCGAGGATTGCTTCTACGACACATTAGAATCCTTTAACCTCGCAGAGGAATATCAGGTACCGGTTATTTTGATGACGGATCTGCAGTTGTCTCTAGGCAAACAATCTTGCGAACCGCTCGATTATGAAAAAATAGAAATCAAACGCGGCAAGCTTGTCGAAAATGTGCCTGCGCTTGAAGGCCATGATTTATTTAAACGTTATGAGCTTACGGATGACGGCGTATCTCCACGTGTATTGCCGGGTGAAAAAGGCGGTCTTCATCATGTAACAGGTGTCGAGCATGATGAAACGGGACGTCCATCCGAAAACGCATTAAACCGTCAAAACATGATGGATAAACGTTTGAACAAGCTGAACGACATGTACATTCGCGATGCAATCCGAGTGGATGCTCCTCATGATACGCCAGATTTGCTCATTATCGGCATGGGATCCACAGGCGGCACAATTGACGAGGCGAGAAGCATGCTTATAGGTGATAGTATATCAACAAACCATATAACGATTCGTCAAATTCACCCGTTCCCAACGAAACCTCTGCTTCCTTACTTGCAAAAGGCGAAAAAAGTTGTTGTCATCGAAAACAATGCTACCGGACAGCTCGCTGCTCAAATAAAAATGAACGCCGGTTTCGCAGAAAAAATCGAGAGCTTGCTGAAATACGACGGTAATCCGTTCTTGCCTTCCGACATTCACAAAGCCTGTAAGGAGTTGAGTCTAGATGGCAACGTTCAAAGAGTTTAGAAATAATGTAAAACCTAACTGGTGCCCAGGCTGCGGAGATTTCTCCATTCAAGCAGCTATTCAGCGGGCTGCAGCCAATGTAGGCCTTGAGCCTGAGAATTTAGCGGTTATTTCCGGAATCGGCTGTTCAGGGCGAATTTCCGGTTATATTAACGCATACGGCTTCCACGGCATTCACGGACGAGTGCTTCCTATCGCGCAGGGCGTTAAGCTGGCTAACCGCGAGCTTACGGTCATTGCTTCAGGCGGTGACGGTGACGGCTTCGCTATTGGGATGGGCCATACGGTTCACGCCATTCGCCGTAACCTGAACGTCACGTATATTGTTATGGATAACCAAATATACGGTTTAACAAAAGGTCAAACGTCACCGCGCAGCGCAGAGGGCTTTAAAACAAAATCGACGCCGGAAGGCTCGATCGAGTCAACGCTTTCTCCGCTTGAAATCGCATTGTCTGCAGGAGCTACATTTGTAGCCCAATCGTTCTCGAGCGATTTGAAGCAGTTGACAAGGCTGATTGAAGAGGGGATCAACCATGAAGGCTTCTCTCTAATCAACGTATTCAGCCCATGCGTGACCTTCAACAAAATCAACACCTATGATTGGTTTAAAGAAAATATCGTCAATCTGGAACAATTCCCGGATTACGATCCAACGAATCGCGTGCTAGCGATGAATAAGATCATGGAAACTAACGGCATGCTAACTGGCCTTATTTATCAAAACAAAACACGTAAGTCTTACGAGGATCTCGTTACGGGCTTCAAGGCGGAAGGCTTGGCCAAGCAAAATATCAAGATTACCCCAGAGGAATTCGAGAAGCTTGTTGCCGAATTTAAATAAGTGGTATGATAAGCATGCGGCTGAACAGCCGTATGCTTTTTCTTTCGAAAGTTGAGGAAAAACGTTCATTATATAGCAGGAGAGTGACAAACAACATGATACATAACGAAGTTCCAATTGGAGTATCTGCCAGACATATTCACTTATCACAGGAGCATGTCGAGCTGCTGTTCGGTGCTGGCTACGAGTTAACGGAAATGAAACCATTGTCTCAGCCCGGCCAATATGCAGCCAATGAAACCGTTGCTGTTGTTGGACCGAAGGGCAGTTTTGCGAAGGTTAGAATCTTAGGTCCGACACGAAAACAGACTCAGCTTGAAGTTTCTCGCACAGATGCATTCGCGCTTGGCGTAAATCCTCCCGTTAGGGAATCTGGTGACACAAAGGGCTCAGCGGGCATCAAGCTTCAGGGGCCTGCAGGTGAGATTGTCATTGAGGAAGGTGTAATTGTTGCTGCTCGGCATATTCATTTCCACACAAGCGATGCTGAGCGCTTTGGCATCGCGGATAAGCAGTCGCTTCGGGTACGTTTTGCAGGCGAGCGCGGCGTCATTTTCGAAAATGTAGTTGCACGCGTATCTGATCAATTCGCGCTTGATATGCATATCGATACCGATGAAGCGAACGCGGCAGGCGTGAAGAACGGAGATAAAGCTGAAATTATTGATTAGGCCTTGAACAAGGGTAAAAGGTTGTCACCGTCCTCTATGGCAAATGAAGTGCTTATGAAGGTATATAAAGAGACAGCTTCCATTTCGTCAATGACGACCTGGAAGCTGGCTTTTTTTATATACGAATTTATATGTTTTCATATATAAATGTGCTTATATATCTCCGCGAAACGACTGCTTTTGCCACAGAGGACGGCGACAGCCGTTTACGCTTGATATCCTTATAAGTAAAATTGAATTTAGTGGCCCATCATCATGGAAACTTCAGGCTTTTCATCCGGGCTTGTGCCTAGCTCTTGCTTCGGTCTGCGCAGCAAGAAGGCAACGATCGCACCGATGATAGAAATAGAAGCTAGAATGAAAAACGTATCCCCATAAGAAGAATAGACGACATTCGGTCCTGGATTAGTCGTACCGTAGTGCTCTATTCTGCTTGCGAGTATGGTTGACAATCCTGCGATCGCAAAAGAGGTCATAACCTGCTGTGCGGCTGCAGTAAGCGAAGTAACGCGGCTAACCAGCTCTTTTGGAGCGGATTGCATGATGTGCGTGTTAAGTGGCATCATCGATAAGCCCATACCTGCGCCAAGCATAGCAATCGGAATCATTAGTGTAAGAAGGGTTGTTTCTGCTGAAATTTGGCTTAAAATGAAGCCTGCTACGGTAACAATGGCTAAGCCTGTAATGACAATAGGCCGCGCTCCGAATCGGTCAAACAGCTTGCCGCCGATCGGCATGAATATACCAGCTGCAAGAGCCTGCGGCAACAAAATAAGACCGGTGTCAAACGCAGAGTAGCCTTTGGCGATTTGTAAGAAAATAGGTATTAGGAATAATGTTCCGAACAAAGCGATTTGAACGATCCATTGCAGTATGATGCCGCGCGTGAAATTGCTTGATTTGAAAACACGCAGTTCAAGCAATGGTTCTTTACGGCTCAGCTCAACGATGATAAAGATAATAAGAGCGATGCCGCCTACAATCATGCCGATCAGAGCCTCAGGCGAGGTCCAACCGCTGCCTGCGCCGCCCTCGCCGCCGCCTGCGGAGCTTACGCCGTAAGCGAGCATAGCGAATGCTAGAGGAGCAAAAATCATGCCTAAGAAATCAAGGGAAGGCACGAGTTTTCGTTCAACCTTAGGAAGAGTGCGAATGCCTACGATAACGGCAATAACGCCAATTGGGAGGTTAATGATAAAAATCCAGTGCCAAGATACATAATCAACAAGCCAGCCTGCCACGACAGGTCCTAATGCAGGAGCTAGAAGCATTGGAATACCGATCATACCCATAACGGCCCCTTGCTTGCCTGGAGGGCTGAGTCTAAAAGTAAAGGCCATAGCTATTGGTGCTACCATACCGCCGCCTAAACCTTGAATGATTCGGAATACAATAAGCTGCTCGGCAGTTGTTGCGAGAGCGCAAAGTCCAGAGCCGATCGTAAACATAATGATGGAGAACAAGAAAATTTGCTTCGCTCCGAAACGATCGGACATCCATCCCGCTAATGGGATAACAGCGGCTTGTGCAAGTGCATAGCCCGTTATTGTCCATTGCACGAGAGACATTGAGCTTTTGAAATCAGCCATCAAGCCCGGCATAGCTACATTCATTGCTGTACCATCCAAGATGACCATAAACATACCGACAATGATGGCGAGTAGCGGTGGGAGAATATTGCGAATCGACATGGGATCGCCAGTGGGTGCTGCTTTTTGTGTTGTTGAAGCCATTTCATTTCCTCCTATCTCTTCTATAGGGGTCTATTCTTCCTTTTGTTGACCTGCCCTAACGAATCAGGCTACAATAAAAGATGACCGCATCTATGTGCGGACAATTGTCCGCACTACTGAATAATAAAGACGATTTGAGCAATTGTCAATCGTTTCATTTGTAAAGCGGGAAAAGGAGACAGGAACGATGACTGCACCAGAAAACGGCAGAACGAAACAAGCATTGAGCAAAGCAATCCTGCATACTGCCAATCACTTGTTTACGGAGCATGGGGTAGAATCGGTCAGCATGCATCAAATCGCCAAATCGGTAGGCATTGGACAAGGCACCCTTTATCGTCGGTATTCAAACAAAGGCGAATTGTGTATGGATATGATGAAAGAAAACTTCGAGATTTTCATCAAAGAGATCGATGACATTTTAAAAACGGGAACACAGCTTTCTGTACAAGAGCGATTAAGCATAGTGATGCGCAAGATCATAGCATTTATAGATCATAAATCGGAATGGCTGGGCGTGCTTCATACCTACAAAAAAATGGAGGATGATAAGTCCGATTTTTTTCAATCACCGCCATATGTATTTCTGCATCATACGATCAGCGAGCTTTTTAAAGAAGCTATCGAAAAGGAACAAATTAAATCTGTTGATCCGGCCTATGCGGCTCATTCATTAATCTCAATACACTCGCCGCATACTTTCAATCATCTTAAATATGCAATGGGATATACATGTGAAGAAATTCAGGACCGATTTTGTTTGACCTTTATTGACCCTCTATTCCGTTAACTGGTATAATACTGAATTGGGCTATACAAGCGTACGAGGCAACTATTAGTACCCATAAGGAAGTGAATCGGCATTGACGAAGGATAGTAACCAGCTCGCTTCGGACAAGAAGCAAAACCAGCTTAAGGATTACTCCAAATATTTTGATTTTAGCGATGCGAAAGTGATAGACCAAGACGAGAATTCAACGACCTACCGCATTAAAGGAAGGATCGTCAATATAAATGCTGCACCCAGCCATAAGGATGAGAAGAAACGCGGCAAAGAGGATATCGAGGTGCATTATGACTTCGCGATACCAGACGAGCTGCGGACGATGGGCGTTGGCAAGCATTATTTGATTCAAACGTACGGCTGCCAAATGAACGAGCATGACACAGAGGTTATGAAGGGCATGTTCGAAGAGATGGGGTATACCGCTACGGAGGATCGCAAGCTTGCGGATGTGATTCTACTTAATACATGCGCAATCCGTGAAAATGCGGAGGATAAAGTGTTTGGCGAGCTTGGCCACCTGAAGACGCTGAAAACCGAAAAGCCGGATCTGCTGCTGGGCGTTTGCGGCTGTATGTCCCAAGAGGAATCGGTTGTCGGGCGTATTTTGCAAAAGCATGCTTTTGTCGATATGATCTTTGGAACGCATAATATTCATAGGCTGCCCTATTTGCTGCAGAACGCTTATTTCAGCAAAGAGCTTGTCGTTGAAGTATGGTCCAAGGAAGGCGATATTATTGAAAATATGCCTAAGAAACGCGAAGGAATGCGTGCTTGGGTTAATATTATGTATGGCTGCGATAAGTTTTGCACCTACTGCATCGTTCCATACACACGAGGCAAGGAGCGAAGCAGGCGGCCTGAGGACGTTATTGCTGAAGTGCGCGAACTGGCCAGACAGGGCTTTAAAGAAATTACGCTGCTTGGACAGAACGTTAATGCGTACGGCAAGGATTTTGAGGACATCAGCTACCGCTTTGGCGATCTGATGTTTGACATGTCCAAAATCGATATTCCGCGTATCCGTTTTATGACGAGCCATCCGCGTGATTTCGACGATCATTTAATTGAAGTGCTTGGCACGGGCGGCAACCTGGTAGAGCATATCCATTTACCCGTTCAATCCGGCAGCAGTGAAATATTGAAACGAATGAGCCGCAAGTATACGCGTGAAATGTATTTGGAGCTTGTTGAAAAAATTAAAAAAGCGATTCCGACCGCGATGCTGACTTCGGATATAATCGTTGGTTTCCCAGGTGAAACAGATGAGCAATTTGAAGATACGATGACGCTAGTTAAGGAAGTCGGATTTGATTCAGCATACACTTTCTTATATTCTCCGCGTGAAGGAACTCCTGCCGCCGGCATGGAGGACAATGTTCCGCTAGAGGTGAAAAAGGCGCGCCTGCAGCGTCTAAACGCGCAGCTCGCGGCTAATGCGAGAGAAAAGAATGAGCAGTTGATAGGTCAAATTGTTGAGGTGCTCATTGAAGGCGAGAGCAAGAACAATGCGAGCACCCTTTCGGGTCGCACGCGCACGAATAAATTAGTACATTTGGAAGGTCCCAAGGAATGGATCGGACAATTCGTCATGGCTAAGGTTACAGAAGCTCAAACCTGGTATATCAAAGCCGAATCTATAGAACAGAGCGCACAAGAAGCCGTTAGCTAACGGGAAAACAGGAGAGATGACAAATGGCAGAGCAGCATACAGCAGAAAATCAAGCAGCGCATTGCGATCATGATCACGAACACGGGGAAGGCTGCGGAATTCCAAGCTTCCATACCCGCGATTTAATCGTTCGTGAGGATATTTCGAAAAAAGCGAAAGAGCTGGCCGATTTGATTTTCACATCGGAGGAAGTACAGCACTATCGCCGCGCGGAGCAGCAAATCAATGGCAATGAGCGCGTACAGCAGCTTATTACAAAGATTAAGAAAAAACAAAAGGAAGTTGTGGCATTCGAAACGACTTTCAAAAACGCGGACATGGTTAAAAAAATTGAAGGCGAAATGGAAACGCTGCAGGATGAGCTTGACGGCATTCCAATTGTCTCTGAATTCCAGCAAAGCCAAACGGATATCAACTACTTACTGCAGCTCGTCATATCCATTGTACGCGACACGGTTTCCGAGAAGATTAGCGTAGAGGATGCATCGGAGCCGGCTCCAGAAGAATGCAGCGACTAAGCAAAGCGATAAACAACAAATAGAGCACAAATCAGAAGCGCTTGCCGAATAGGACAGGCGCTTTTTGACGTGCTCACTCAGCATTAAGAATGCACATGACTACGGTAATAACGTAAAAAACCGCTTATTCCTTGATGAAGATCAAAGAAGGAATAAGCGGTTTTTATATCGTTTCGTTTATGGTGTGTTTTAAGCTTTATAAGATGTTTGCTGCCTGCTGAGGCTGGCGGTTGACGAGCGAATGTATACGATGTAAGGTGTTAAAGAGACGGCAAGAATCGCACCTACGAGTGATTTCAGCGCATCGCCGATAATGAACGGATAAAAACCGACTGTCATTGCTTTCTGGAAGGAAAAATCGAGAACGTGCATAAGCCACGGAATCCCTGTTACATAAGCGCTTAATGAGCTGAACAACTCGAAAATAACGAAAAAAGCGATAAATGCGATCATTTTATTTCCTTTTGAGCCCGAGCTGCGAAGATATGCTCCTACCGCTAGGCTGACTAAAAGCGCACAAAACGGAAAAGCGAAGATAAAACCGCCGGTATGGCCGATGAGATGTGTAATTCCGCCTGCGCCGCTGAACAAAGGCAAGCCAAAGGCGGCAAGAACAATGACAACAAATATACTCAAAAATGYGTTGCGCGGTGTTTGGAAAAGGCCGGCTAATATAACGGCCAATGTTTGAAGGGTAATTGGAACAAACGAGCCTCCAAACTTAATTGTAAGTGAACTCATGATGATAAAAAGTGCTGCGAATAAGGCGATAAATACAAGCGATCGAATATTATTGCTTTGCATGGTGATAACGACTCCTTTATGTAGTTGTAGTTTTATTGTTAACCATTTATATTTAAGTTAGGTTAACAAATCGAATTGTAGCATAGTCAATCGTTTTGGGGAAGAGGCTGGGTGAATAAAGTTGAACCATGTGTATCAAATCGAATTAAAGCAAATAACAGTGACACCGCCAACGATGTTAGATGGACAAAAGCTGCAGCCAATTGTAAAGGATGTGTCTCTTTCCATCAGGCAAGGGGAGTGGATTTCGCTCTTAGGCCGTAACGGAAGCGGGAAAAGCACTGTGGCAAAAGTTGCTGCTGGTTTCCGTATTGCGGGTGTCACAGGCCAAGTATTACGCAGCATTGAGACTGCAGCGCAAGGCAAGCCGATCCCCATAGTCATGCAGCAGCCCGAAGCTGCGATGATCGGGGCGACCCCTTGGGAGGATGTCGTGCTTATGCTCGAGCAAAATGGGCTGGAGGCGCTGGACATACCTTATGAAGCAGAGTGTGCGCTGAGGAATGTGGGTATGGGTGAGCGGCTTCATCAGCCGATTGAAACCTTGTCCGGGGGACAGAAGCAGCTTGTTGCTATAGCAGGTTGTTTGGCAGCGAAAACACCAATACTCGTGCTTGATGAAGTAACGGCTATGCTGGATCCGGAGTCTGCGAGCTCCGTGATGGAGCGCGTAAGAGGCCTGCAGCAGTCGGGAGTGACGGTTATTTGGATCACACAGAAGCTGGATGAACTGCGGCCAGGCGATCGGATCATTGCGATGGACGAGGGAACTATTTTGTTTGACGGGCAAGCCGAAGCTTGGTTTGTCAGATCCCAAGCGGGAGAGAATGACAGCTTATGCGAGAAGCTTGGCTTTGAGGCTCCATATGCGGCCCAGATAGCCTGGGAGCTGGATACACAAGGCGTTCGATTGAGACCGTTTCCCTTCACCGCTAACATGTTGGCAGAGGCGGTGAAGCGCTATGAAATCTGATTGGAAGCTTACCGGCGTAACCGTTGTCGCCGAAGGCACTGATAAAAAAGAGCTGCTTAAAGATATTAATATGTTTATTAAAGCTGGCGAAATTACGCTGTTAATCGGCTGCAATGGAGCCGGTAAATCTACGCTTCTAGAGACGATGGCAGGTATTCGGAAGGTAGAGGAGGGCAACATCGAGCTCGGCGATGAAGACCTTTGGATAAAAGGAAAAAGACGTAAACAGATAAACCGAAATGTGGCGCTCAAATATGGCATAGCCATGCAAAGCTCTGAATCGCAGTGGTTTGCGGCGACAGTACGGGATGAGCTTTTGTATTCGCTTAAGCCTTACGGACTGGATGAAGCAAGCGCCGTGAAGAGGATTGAGCATGCATTAGCAGAGGTTGGATTGCCGCTGGAGACCATGGAGCGTGATCCCTGGACGCTCAGCGGAGGGCAGCAGCGACGGCTATCAATCGCTTGCTTGCTGGCGTGTCAGCCGGAATGGCTGCTGCTCGACGAGCCGACGGCGGGTCTTGACGCCGTCGGTATCCGCCGCCTGTGCGCGGTGCTCGAAGCGCACAGGGCGGCAGGGCGCGGAGCGGTCGTAGCCACGCACGACCTCGACGCGCTGCTGCCGCTGGCGGACGCGGTCGCCGTGGTTAGCGGCGGCACGGTCCGTGCAGCGGCGCCAGCGGTGGCGATCGCGCATGCCGCCGCTGTGCCGCAGGCGCTTCGCGCGGTGGCGGAGCTGCGCGCAAAGGCGGCTTTGCCGCCGCAAGAGGCGGCGCTGGGCAGCGGAGCGCCGTGGCCGGCACCGCGCGAGACTGCAGCGGCGATTGTCGCGGAGCTGGAGCGCAGGGCGCAGGAGCATGAAGCCGTTGTTACAAGCGGAAACAGACGCGCTGCGAATGCTGTTGAATCAAGAAGCGAAAAAAGCGTACGTTCAGATGCGAAGGAGCACAAATTAGAAAAAAGACAAAGGGATGCAATGTCGGGGAAGCCTGAAGAGGCAGAGGCGTTCACTAACGAACAACAGCTTTTTATTACAGCGCCGGCAGTTATAGGATCGAAGCTGCTTCGTCCAGACCGCTTCGATCCTCGTGCGGTTATACTCGTCTATTTATTTCTGGCAGCATGCGTATTGGCGCAAAAAACAGCTTTGGAGCTGTCGTTAGCTGCATTGGTTATCTTAGTTCTGCTAGCGCCGTTTCGAGCGCTTATATGGCCTTGGATCCGAGTCATTCGGGCGTATGCCATTATGATTATCATTTTTTGTATAATCGGCGGGATTGGAATTGAGCCGCTTTCCTTCGATTGGGATAAGGTATGGCCGATTGCTCTGAGGTTTGGAAAGCTGCTGCTTGTCATGGTTTTAAGCATGCCTATCCTAAAGCTGATGACACCATATAGACTGCAGCGTGCCATTGAGCAAACTTTTGGATTTCTTGAGAGAATAAAGCTGCCTATTCATTCCTTCGCCCTTATCGTTACGCTTATTTTTCGATTTATTCCGTTGCTGATAGGGGAGTGGGAGCGATTTGCCAAGCTTGCCCATGCGAGAGGAAAAGCGGTCACGCCTTTAAAAACGGTCCCGTTTAAAAATTTGGTTCCTATTCTTATTCCTTATGTACGTTCCGTTCTCCGTTTGGCCGAGCAAATGGCAGATGCTCTTGAAGCACGCGGCTTCGGTTATAAGAAGCGAAAGCCGACTTACGCCTTTCGTCTTCGCTTCAACCAAGCGGATGCAGGTTTGTTCAGCGTCGGGTTCGTTAGCGGAGCTCTACTTCTGTTACTCGCCTATTTGCTTTAAAAGCGGAATGACCTTGTTAATCCAAAGCCCTTCCTCATCAGCAAGCAGCGTTCGCCAGCCAAGCGAAGCTGCTTGTTTTGTGTTTTTGGGATGATCATCGACAAATAAAACGGGACTGCCAGCAGGCAATTTTTCAATGACCATAGTGAAGATATCCGGATGAGGCTTTTTCAAAGCGACCTCATTAGAAATGGTCATACTTTTCAAATAAGGTCTGATCGGCTGAACAATAGGATCAACCCATGCAGATAGATGATTGCTGAGCAGATGGATTTCTGCGACTTCACTCCATTCCGCCACTTTTGCGAGAGCAGGAAGAGGCTGAAGACTCCGATCAATATAGCCTCGAGCCTGCTCCTTGTTTAGCTGATGCGCATAGGACTGGACCCAGTCCCAAAACTGCTCCTCTGTAATAACGCCCGTCCATAATCGTTCGCTCACCTGTTTTTTATAATCACCATAGATTACATCCTCAGCAACACCGACATCAGCCGCAAGAAGCTGCCAGAAAAGCGGTGACAAATTGGATGCAAGCACACCGCCGATATCAAGTACAAGTTGCGGCCTAGTCATCCTGTAATCTCCTCTTTGCGATGAAGCTGATTGTTCTGAGCGACTTTATGCTCGGATCTTGCCCATACAACGACTAACACGAATGCTAACGCGCCAAGCAGCGAACCGAATAAAAATCCTCCGTTTAGGCCCCAGCGTTCGTTCAGCCATCCTGCCAAAAAAGGACCAGAAAACATGCCGATGGCATATAAAGCTTGATATAATCCCATTGCTGTCGCTCGACCGGGAAGCGCAACATCCCGAATGGCCAGACCAAGCAGCAGAGGCATGTGCAGGCCTTGGGCAAAGCCGTTCACCGCTTGCGTAGCTACCAAAACGCCGAAAGAATCCCCAAAAACCATTGCCGCAGTGCAAACGGTGCTCAGAATAAAACCAATGCCTATCGTTCCCCAATAACCAAAACGAGGCGTGAACCATCTTGCTGTCACGAGTGAAGCAAAAGCATGAGGGAGCATGAATGCAAATACAACTATCGTCAGCTTTAGCCCGTCTGCTCCCAGCTCCTCGGCCTTGAGCGGCGTAAAGCCAAACATCGTAATAAAGAGGACACCATGCGCAAGAATGGAGAGCAGGGACACCTGTAAAAGCGTTTTCGTTCTTACGACACTTTTAATCATTGCAAATGACATTCCTGGCTGATCCTTTTGCTCGGAACGAGGTTCTTTCAGCATAAAAGCAAGACCCAGCCCCAGTACTGCGATGACAGCTCCCATCATAAATGGGGCATTCGCGCTAAAGCCGTCTGTGAGCCAGCCGCTTAGCAGCATACCAATCATTTGACCGGATACCGTCATAACGCTAATATTTCCCATCGCCTTGCCTGTTTGTCCAGCACCAAAAAAACTGGCGTACAGAACGGTGAATGCCACCCACGTGGAAGCACAAACTCCTGCCATAAGTCTGCCGGCGAGCGGCCAAAGCCACAGACCGGGGATGAGGAATAGGAGGCAGCTTATACAAGCCGTCAACATGCCGAGTAGAATAAATGGCTTGCGCTTACCGAAACGGTCGGACATAATACCGAGCGGGAATCGCACGAACATTTGAACGAAGCCGTAGCTTCCCAGCACGATGCCGATAAAAGGCAGGGAAAAACCGCGATCACTAAGAAAAGGCGATAAAGTTGGGACATATACGTACATAGAAGTCCAGTATAAAATGGTTATCGTTGTAAATAGAACTCGCTGCGCCGCGGAGATCGGATTCATATTTGCGGAAGCCCCCTTTCGTTTCCACTTTAGCGCATCAGGGCTTCCATTGTCACTTTCTATTTTCAGAGTGTATATGGAAACTTTCCCCAATCAAATGCGTATTAAGCAAAGGCATTTTAAATAGCGCCTAGCAGCAGTTATTATTAATTGAAGAGGTGAAACCGAATGAAAACAGAAAAACGACAATCAAAACGTTTTATGAAGGAATTAAGAGAATGGACGCTATCGCTAGGGATTGCCGTTATCGCAGCCCTGCTGTTTCAAAACTATGTATATGCGCAATCCGAGGTTCAAAATGTTTCCATGCAAAATACACTAATTGCTGGTCAACGATTAATCGAAGATAAGTGGTCCTATCATTTTCATGAGCCGCGGCATGGCGATATTGTCATTATAAATGGACCGGAGAGTGATTTGAGGTTGATCAAGCGTGTCGTAGGCATTCCGGGAGATGTCATTGATATCCAAAACGGAGAAGTATATTTAAACGGAGAAAAAATTAACGAAGAATACGTTAAAGGACGGACATTTGCCGGCAGCGTACCCGTTCCTTTTACGATAGAGGATGGACAGTTGTTTGTCATGGGTGACAACCGTGAACATAGCATGGACAGCCGTGCACTTGGACCAATCGCCAGATCAAGCATTGAGGGAAAAGCGGTATTGCGCATTTGGCCGCTGCCTAAGTTCGGTACACTTAAAGAATAATAGGAGGCTTTAAACCCGCATGCCATTTACGTTGTCACACCCTTTGTTTGCGGCACCCCTAAAGAAGGTAATTCCGTCATTAAGCATGACGGGCTTAATCCTTGGCAGCATGTCTCCGGACATAGAGTACTTTATCGCGATGCAGCCATTTCGTTCCATTGGCCATTCCATAGAAGGATTTTTTCTGTTGGTTCTGCCCATTTGTATCACTTTTGCTTTTGGATTTCACTTTATTATTAAGCCTTCCCTGCCAGAGCTGCTGCCAAAAATCGGTGGTATTCATCAATATGCTTCTTATTTGAACCGGACTTGGCGTATGAGCGAGATCGAGGACTGGATAAGGTTTATCTTTTCCTTATTTATTGGATTTTTATCCCATGTGTTTTTGGATCATTTTACGCATAGCGGAGGCTGGTTCGTACTTCGAGTCCCTTTTCTGCAATCCCAGGTCATGGGCGATTATGTCTATCATATTCTCCAGCTCTCGTTATCGGTTCTTGGAGCTGCTATACCGGGACTTTATTTCATATATCGTTACTTAGATTGGAAAAGGAACCACAAACGGTCTGCGGCTTACCAACAATCGCGAAGCCCTTTTAAGTATTGGGGGCTTTTTCTATTGGCTGCATCTGTTCTTTTGTTTGGCAAGCTCATGATTTCAGGCAGCTTTTTTTCAATAAGTATTTGGGTCGTTGCYCCAATTACTGCCGCGGTTTTGGCTTTATATTTAACTTCTATGCTGCAATTAGCTTACATGTCCTTTCAGAAAGGATGGGGGATATTTTTTTCTGTTCTTATATTAGCTATTATTGGAGGCTTTGAATGGGTTACCTATAATCAGAAATTTTCAACGATAAGCTGGATATCATACACTTGGCTGCTTACAGCCGTTTTGCTCATAAGTTCTATATCCATTACTAGTAAATCGAAAAGGAATTCAACTAATTAACGAGGCTTAAATTTAACATCATTAAATAGTTATACCATTAATTAATTCCGGGAAATCGATCAAACGTAATAATTTTGTAAGAATTGGTTTCAAGTTCGTTTAGAAATAGCCGTTATGATAAACCATAGATTCAACAATATTGCATCAGCGAGGCGTGATCGGAATTGTCGATTCGAGTAAAGCTATACATGTCCTACATAGCGATGGTGATCGTGCCGCTCATATTAATGAGTGCTTTCATGATATTCATTTTTTATGCTCGCGGGGTTGAGGATGTCCGGCAATATTTTGAAAAGGAAAACAAAGAACCTTATCTTCAAGCACTCGTGTATGGCGAGTTGTCATATGTGCTGCGAAATGATGCAGGCGAGTTGGAGAAGCAGGAATACCTAGCCGAAATTCAAGAGAGGTTAGGCGAGCAGTGGGCGGGACTTCTTGTATCTCGGGATGGACAAATCAAATCAGTAGCTCCTTTTTTGAAAGAGGCTGCACCGCATGCGGATTGGCAGAATTTGTTGGATCAACCGCCTTCAACCGTGACGTTTAATTCGTTTCGTTTTGAAACAAGTGCCGTTGATTTTACTTATCCGGATGGTGGTAAGGGAAGAGCCCTGCTGTTCAGAAGATATGATTCGGTACCTATTTATTGGAGGCCGGTCGGAACGGCATTCAGCCTGGCATTCATTGGCTTAACCAGCCTGCTGCTCACTTATTTCGTATCAAGGAGCATAATACGGCCGATCAAGAAGCTTGAAGCGGCAGCTCTTCAAATTAAAGACGGTGACCTCTCTCATAAGGTAGAGGCGACARCTAAGGGGGAGATTGGCCAGCTCAGCATTGCATTTGAGGATATGCGGGTGAGACTGAAGCAATCGATTGATCAGAGCCTTCAATATGAAGAAAACCGAAAAATGCTGTTATCGCATATTTCGCATGATTTAAAAACACCGATATCAGCAATTAAAGGTTATGTCGAAGGCATCATGGACGGTATTGCGAATACCGACGAGAAGCGGATCCGTTACATGGAAACGATTTACCGCAAAGCATCGGACATGGATCAATTGATTGACGAGCTGTTCCTGTTCTCGAAGCTTGATCTCCAAACAGTGGCTTTCGATTTCAAGGTCATCGATATTCGCCGCTATATGGAGCATTTTTTGGACGAGCAGCGGTTTGATTTGGAGAAATCGGATATGGAATTGATTTATTCGAATCAAGAGGCAGAGCCGCTTTTCATTGCTGCTGACCCGGATAAGCTGAGTAGAGTGCTGACCAACATTTTGAACAATTGCGTGAAATACATGGGTGAGCATACCGAACCTGCTAATAAGAAAATTTTGGTTCAATTAATGGAGCAGGAGCAGCATGTTTTAATTGTGATCGAAGATTCCGGTCCAGGGATTGACGAGGATGATTTACCATTTATATTCGATCGTTTCTATCGCGCAGAACAATCACGCAATCTAGAAACAGGCGGAAGCGGACTTGGCCTTGCGATCGTCAAACAAATAATCGAAGGGCATGGCGGTACGGTTTGGGCGGAAAATGCAGAGCATGGCGGTGCCCGGTTCTGTTTAAAGCTTCCTAAATCAGCAACCGTTAAAACGGTGGATGATCATGAAGAGCATACTAATCATAGAAGATGAGAAAGCCATTGCAGAGCTGGAACGCGATTATTTGGAGAGCTACGGCTTTTCCGTTCACATAGAAGGAAGAGGCGATATYGGACTTCAGAAAGCATTGGAAGGAAAGTTTGACCTTATCATTTTGGATGTCATGCTTCCAAAAGTCGATGGTTTCGAGATTTGCCGCCAAATTAGGCAATCCATTAATATTCCCGTGCTTATGGTAACAGCGAAAAAAGAAGATATTGATAAGATTAGAGGACTTGGTTTAGGTGCGGACGACTACATGACGAAGCCATTCAGCCCGAGCGAGCTAGTGGCAAGGGTGAAAGCGCATTTGGCTCGTTACGAGCGTTTGACAGCGGATAAAGGGGAGCGGGCCGAGCATATTCGTATTCGCGGTTTGTTTATTGATAAACCGTCGCGCAGAGTCATGATTCATGAACAGGAAGCGATGCTGACATCCAAGGAATATGAATTGCTGCTGCTGCTCGCTTCCCATCCTAATCGCGTGTTTGAGAAAGAAGAGCTTTTCGAGCGAATTTGGGGTTTGGATTCAAATGGAGACGCAGCTACGGTAACGGTTCATATTCGGAGGCTGCGCGAAAAAATTGAGCATGACCCGTCAAAACCCCAATATATCGAGACGATTTGGGGAGTCGGTTATCGTTTTAAAGTATAGATAGATGATAAGGAGTGGGGAAAATTGAAGAGTATTATCCGTTTTTCGCTTAACAACAAATTTGCTTTATGGATTTTGACGCTGCTAGTTTTATTTGCGGGACTCTATTCAGGCTTGAATATGAAAATGGAAACCCTGCCTGACATTACAGTTCCGATCGTCAGCGTCACAACGGTCTTTCCCGGAGCTGCGCCGGAAGAAATCATGGACAAAATTACGAAGCCGATTGAGCAGCGCACGCGAAATCTGAAAGGCGTTGAAGTGATCAGCTCTACGTCTTATGAAAATGCATCATCGGTCGTTATTGAGTATACGTACGAGACGGATATGGATAAAGCGGCGACGGAAGTGAAAAACGCGCTGTCTGAGCTGTCGCTGCCGGATGGTGCGCAAGATCCAGCGGTATCCCGTATCAGTCTGAATGCTTTTCCAGTTGTTTCGCTAAGCCTCTCTAATGATAAATTGGATCTGGAGCAGCTTACGAAGGAAGTGCAGGATAATGTTCTGCCGCGTCTGCAAGGGATTGAAGGTGTAGCCAGCGTACAAATTTCCGGACAGAACGTGAAGGAAGGCGAGCTTGCCTTTAAACAGGATAAACTGAAGCAAACCGGTTTGACTGAGGACATGGTGAAGGGCATTATTCAAGCGTCTGCCGTCTCTGTGCCGCTCGGTATTTATGAGTTCGGTGACTCTGAGAAAGCGCTCGTCATTGACGGCAATATTTCCACCGAAGATGATTTGAAAAATATGATCATCATGCCGGGCATCAAGCTGAGCGATATTGCGGATATCAGCGTAATCGGGAAAGCCGAGTCGATTTCCCGTACGAACGGCAAAGCAGCTATCGGATTAAACATCGTTAAATCCGCTGACTCCAATACGGTTGATGTCGTCAACAACGTAAAAGAGGAAATTAAAGAGCTTGAAAGCAAGAATGAAGGACTATCGTTTGTAATGACGCTTGATCAAGGCAAGCCGATCGAGGATTCCGTTCACACTATGCTTAGCAAAGCCATCATCGGAGCTTTGTTCGCTGTCATTATTATCATGATTTTCTTACGCGATATCCGCTCCACGATTATTGCTGTCGTATCGATCCCGCTGTCTATCCTTATCGCGCTGTTAATATTAAGCCAGATGGATATTACGCTTAACATTATGACGCTGGGAGCGATGACCGTTGCAATTGGACGCGTTATCGATGATTCCATCGTCGTCATCGAGAACGTTTACCGACGAATGGCTTTGCCTACGGAGAAGCTGAAGGGTAAGGAGTTAATCCTTGATGCGACTAAAGAAATGTTCGTGCCGATATTGGCTTCGACAATCGTAACGATTGCGGTATTCCTGCCACTGGGACTTGTATCCGGCATGATCGGCGAAATATTTCTACCATTCGCATTAACCATCGTATTCGCATTGCTTGCATCTTTGCTAGTAGCGATTACCGTTGTGCCTATGCTGGCACACATGATGTTCCGTAAAGGAATGAAGGCAGGCAAAGCGCATCATGATAAACCGGGTCGTCTGGCTGAATGGTATAAAGGCGTGCTGCGTTGGTCACTGGACCACAAAGCGATTGCTTTTGGTTTGGCTGTTCTCCTTTTAGTCGGCAGCTTGTTCCTCATTCCCGTTATCGGCACAAGCTTCTTAGCTGGCGATGAACAGAAAATGATGGTCGTTTCTTATAACCCTGCGCCTGGGGAAACGCGCGAACAGGTTGAAAAAATGGCGCTTGATGCTGAAAAGCAGCTTCTGGGTCGCGAAGGACTTACCGTTGTCCAGTATGCAGTAGGCGGACAAAATCCGTTTAGTCCCGGCGCTTCAAAGCAAGCGTTGTTCAACCTAAGCTATGAAGAAGATTTTGAGGATTTCACGGCTGAAAAAGAAAAAATCGTACCGCTTCTTCAAGAACTTGGCGGAGAAGGGGAGTGGAAGCAGCAGGACTTCTCAGGCGGCGGCCTAGGCGGATCAGGTATATCCATGCTGGTATATGGACCGGATATGAAGTCGCTCCAGCCTGTTGTGGATGATCTGACTAAAAAGCTTGCTGAAAATAAAGACTTGAAAAACATCGATTCCAGCTTATCGGAAACGTATGAGCAATACCGACTCGTTGCAAATCAAGAAAAACTGAGCCAAAACGGCTTAACCGCAGGCCAAATTGCGATGGCTTTAAGTCCCGTACGGGAGCGTCCTGTGCTGACTACCATCGAAAAGGATGGCGAGCAATTTAACGTTTATGTGAAGGTTGAAGCGAAAACCTACAGCAATAAAGCAGATCTTGAAAATGTGAAATTGACTTCGCAAATGGGTACTGAGGTTTCGCTTAAAGATGTGGTAACGATTGAAGAGGGCGAATCGCCTAATACGATTACAAGACGTGATGATCGCATTTATGCCGAAGTATCCGCGGATGTAACCGCATCTGATGTTGGTAAAGTATCAACTGAGCTGCAGAAAATGATTGATGAGACGGATCTCCCAGCAGGTGTTGACATTGACATGGGCGGTGTAACCGAACAAATTAATGAATCATTCACTCAGCTCGGACTTGCGATGCTCGCTGCCATTGCCGTGGTGTATCTAGTTCTTGTCATTACCTTTGGCGGTGCAGTAACGCCATTTGCCATTTTGTTCTCCTTGCCGTTTACAATAATTGGCGCATTGGTGGGTCTCCTTATCGCAGGTGAAACACTTAGCGTAACGGCTATGATTGGAGCGCTTATGCTGATCGGTATTGTCGTCACGAATGCGATTGTCCTTGTTGACCGCGTGATCCAAAAGGAAAAAGAAGGACTTTCCATTCGCGAATCTCTTATCGAAGCGGCGGGCACTCGACTTCGTCCGATCTTGATGACGGCGATTGCTACGGTTGGCGCCCTTCTCCCGCTTGCATTCGGTTTTGAATCCGGCGGTTTGATTTCGAAAGGGATGGCAGTTACCGTAATTGGGGGACTAACAAGCTCCACCTTGCTTACGCTCATTATTGTTCCTGTCGTGTATGAATTCTTGAATCGCAAGCGGAAGTACCGTGCGGTTGAAGAGGGCTAATAAAGTCACGGATTGCATTTGAAACGCAGAAGGCTGTCTTTAGGTAAAAACCTGAAGGCAGTCTTCTTTTTTCTCTTACTTCGTTTGATAATCATCTAGAGCAGAGTAATCTTCTGCTGGATGCTTTTGCAAAAGCGAATAGGACGATTCAAAGTTGGTGAACCTAAGCCTATCTTTTTTCTATTGACAGGTGGTGGTAAAATGCTGCGTCATATCGTAATGAAGGCTGTCTTTGTTTTGCTCAGCCTAGCTCATTCTGAGGTGACTTCATCGGGCGAAACAGCAATATATTCAGAGCCTTCTTACGCAAAGTGGGGGAGGATTGCAATCGAGGAAACGTCAAAGACTTATCGCGATGCCTCGATTATTGACTATAAATATGAAGGCAGAAAAGTTTTGTCTGATGAACAAGCCGAGGAGAGCTTTGTGCTTTGGCTGCGTAAGGATGCCAGAGAATTTGGGGTCAGGGTCCGGATGACGATTCAAATTGGTTCAGATGAGCTTTTGCAGCTCAAGCTGGTAGAGCTTCCTTCCAATTAATTGAAACATTTAGCCAGGCTTCATCGTAATAGAAGCAAAACAATAAGAAACGCTTCTAGAGAAGCGAGAGGAGCTTAAGCATGCTAATTACGACAACGCCAACCATTGAAGGCCGTCCTATTCAGGATTATGTAGGAGTCGTTACCGGTGAAGCGATTATGGGTGCAAACGTCGTACGCGACTTCTTTGCATCGATAACGGATATTGTCGGAGGACGTTCGGGCGCATATGAGAGTAAACTAAAGGAAGCACGCGATGTAGCGATTGATGAGATGAAAAACCAAGCGGCAAGGCTTGGAGCAAATGCGATCGTTGCAATCGATATCGACTATGAGGTCGTTCGTGAAGGCATGCTGATGGTCGCCGTTAGCGGGACGGCCGTTCGTTTATAAGGAAAATCATAGAATTAAAAGCGACAGTGTTCAGGTTAGCATAAGTTTTTCTTATGCAATCGGTACTGTCGCTTTTTTTTTGCTCAATTTGCAAATTTGGGAATTTTTGCAACCTTTTGATTGTAAAAACCGTTAAAATAAGGATGTACATAAATTGAATGACGAGTAAAGAGAGGGGTCGGAAAGTGAATCGATTTTTGAGAAAAGGAAACCGGGCCGTCATATTTACGGTCTTATTCAGCATGATTGCCGCTTTATTGGGAGTGACTGGTCAAGTACAAGCCGCTCCTGAAGAGAGCGGGATTTTGTTGAATGCCAGTGTAGGCTATCAAGGAAACATGAAGCAAAATGAATGGTATCCGGCAAGATTTACATTAACAAATACGACGGATGCGGATTTGAAAGGCGAGCTTGTCATTTCTTATCTTATTGCTAACACACAAACCTCTAGCGATATCGTCATACCTGCCGTGCTTCCCAAGGGGACTGCTATTGAATTAACGGCATCCATTCCAGGCGAATTGCTTAATCAAAACAACAACCAAATCCGATTTTTTAAGGACTCATTCAAATCTGGCAAGACCGTTCCGATTATCGGTAATGACTTTATAAATGCGAGGACGACAAACACAAATACGATTGGCGTCATTTCTCGTGATCCGGATACGTTGAATTTCATGCCGTCTTTAAACCAAAGGGGCTTTGATATCGCCGTTATTCCGATAGAAGAAAAGGAATTGCCGACAGATCCCGTGTTATTGAATACGATCGATACGCTCGTCATTAATGACATGGCAACGGCAAGCTGGGACGAGCATAAGATAAAAGCGATACAAGATTGGGTCCGGCTGGGCGGAACGCTCGTGTTGTCCGGAGGAGTAGGTTACAGCAAAACTGCAGAAGGCTTCAAACAAATTACTCCTCTCGAGGCGATGGGGACTACGAAGTTATCGAGCGTTTCATCGCTTGTCAACGCAGGCGGAGCCGCGTTAAAGCTGGATTCTCCAATGACCGTCTCGACTGGCACCATAACGGATGGAAAAGCGGTGCTTGCTGAAAACGGCTTGCCGCTCGCAGTGTCTCGCATGATCGGATTCGGCAGCGTAATTTATGTCGCTTTTGATCCATCGCTACAGCCGATGTCTACTTGGTCTGGGAGCGCGGTGCTCTGGGCAAGTATGCTTCAAAAAACGCTAACTCCGATTCAACCGGGATCGATCAATGTCTCAAATGAGATGTATTGGAACATGAATAATTTGATTGATCAATTTCCATCGATTAAACCACCCAATTTCACGTTGCTGCTGTTGATGTTCGTAGGTTATATGATTATTGTTGCTCCTGTGCTCTATCTGATTTTAGTAAAAGCAGATTGCAGAGAATGGTCTTGGTGGCTTATTCCGACTCTTTCGGTGATCACAGGAATCGCCATATTTTTCTTCGGCGCAGAAGATAAAAGAAATATATCTTCCCATAGCATTGAGATTATCGAGCTCACCGGACGGGGAGAGGCAGTGCGTTCGGGCGCAACAGCGGTATTTATGCCCACTGGCGGCACGGTAAAAGCAGAATTCGATGAAAAAGTAAATATCAAAACGTATTCAGCAAACTTCCAGAACGCTGCGCTTGCGCTTGACGGAAAAGAACAGGTCATCATGGAGAATGACGGAACATCGATGATCTGGCGTTCTGTTCCTTATTGGTCAACCCGAAAGGTTTGGTTGGAACGGCGCATGATGGACAGCGAGCCAGGACAGCTGACGTTAGCTTATAAGCAGTCGAAGAATGAAATCGAAGTAACGGCAAAAAACGATACTTCGACCGATCTCACGCATGTGGCACTCCTTATTAACGGACAATCCTTGCTTTTCGGCGACTTGAAGAAAGGTGAAAGCGGAAAAACGATAATAAAGAATGGCATCGGCAGTTTTTCCGGCTATTATTCTTATGGAGACAAAATTTTTCCATACCCATCAAATCGCACGAAGGATGATTTCTATCGTCAACGTCAGCTTGTGGACAATTACGTGAATCGCAATAACGGCGGGATTTTGGCACCGAGCCCAGTTATCGTGGGCTTCAGCATTGACCATGATCAGAGTTACAAGGTGAACGGTAAAAACGTAAGGTCAGATAATTTGAAGCTCTGGACCCAGAAGCTTGAACCGTCATTTGTCGACGGGAATCGCGCCATTGTACCGGCAGGTCTCGTTAATCCAATTATTAAGCAAAATAGCATGCAACGATTAGAAAATTACGGAAATGGCACCTATTCCATGAGTGACGGAGAGCTTATATTTGAATACCAGCTTCCTAATTCGGGACACGTCAGGTATGACAAGTTAGATATCATTTTTAATAACGGAATACCTAATACCATTATGACCGTTGCGGCTTGGAATGATAAAACGGGAAAATGGACGGAAATAAAAGATGCAATCGCTGCCCCGGGCGAGTATCTGATTGATAACGAAATTCTTCGCATGAAGGTTACGGCAGCAGGGTCCATCGATATGAACCTGCCATTGATCGCAATGGAAGGAGAGGTGCAATAGCAATGAGCAAAAACAACGACGTCGAAATTATTAATGTAGAAGTGATAAAACCCGCAGTTGAGGAAAATGGCTCCAATCAGCAATCCGATGTGCGGATTGATGTACCCATGATAGAAATTAGGCAGCTCACCAAAACATTTGGTAGCTTTCAAGCGTTGAAATCGATTGATTTAACCATTCCGAAAGGTACGGTATTCGGTTTTGTTGGACCGAACGGAGCAGGGAAATCCACGACGATGTCCATTTTGGCCACGCTGATGATTCCTACCTCCGGCACGGCAAAGGTAGATGGCTTTGATGTGACTAAGTATCCAGATGAAGTGCGGAAGCGAATTGGTTACATGCCGGATTTTTTTGGCGTGTATGATCAATTCAAAACGGAAGAATATTTGCATTTCTATGGAGCCAGCTACGGGATTCCGAAGGCGGAGCGGGAGCAGCTTATACCTCAGCTGTTGGAGCTGGTCAATCTAAGCGATAAAAAAGATGCTTATGTGGACACACTCTCTCGCGGAATGAAGCAGCGGCTTTGCTTGGCTAGGTGCCTTGTCCATGATCCTGAGCTGCTCATCCTTGATGAGCCTGCCTCAGGCCTTGATCCCCGTGCGCGTATCGAGATGCGGGAAATTCTCCGAGAACTTAAATCGATGGGCAAAACGATCATTATCTCATCGCATATTTTACCTGAGCTTGCCGAAATGGTAGATGAAATCGGCGTAATCGAACATGGGCAAATGATAGCGATTGGAAACGTGTCGGATATACAAAACCGTTTGCGCGTAAAGAGATTCCTTCATATCAGGCTGCTTGATCGTGAAGCAGAAGCGGAAGTTTTCTTGCGTGAACGGCCTTACGTAAACCGGATTTTGCGGGATGAACGAGGCATACAAATCCATTTTGGCGGTCAGGATGCCGAGCAGTCAGAGCTTCTGCACGAACTAGTCGCGGCAGGGTTTCAGCTCATTTCATTCAGCGAAGCGCAAACCAATCTTGAGGATGTATTTTTGGAAATAACGAAGGGAGGCGACGGACTCGAATGAAGGAGCAAATCGCTGCAAGGCATGCCAGAGCAAACTGGCGAAATAAGCTGATTAATCCGGTTTTAAATAAAGAATTCAAATTAAGAATGCGAACGCCTCGGGCAATGTGGACGCTGTTTTTCTATTTATTTGCCATCGGCTTGATGGCTTTAAGCGCTATTTATTTAATGGAAGTGAATAGAGGTGGCGGTCAGTCCTTTAATCCGGAGCAGAGCAAGCTGTTATTTTATTTTTTGAGTATGGCACAGCTCGGATTGATTGCGTTCATGGCACCGGGCTTGACCGCAGGGGTCATTAGCGGGGAGCGGGAGAAGCAAACGCTTAACTTGCTGCTGACAACGCAGCAGAGCTCTGCTACGATCGTGCTGAGCAAGCTTGTTTCATCCCTTAGCTTTATGGTGCTGATTGTTCTGAGTACCATTCCAGTATACAGCATGGTTTTTTTGTACGGCGGCATCTCGCCTAAGCAGCTTGTACTCGTTTTTTTATTTTATGTGTTCATTATGCTGGTGCTCGGCTCTTTTGGCATTTTGTTTTCCTCGCTGTTTAAACGAACGATGATTTCAGTCATTGTCACATACGGCGTTACGTTGTTTATTTTTGGCGGGACGGCGCTAGTGTTTTTTGTAATGGTCGGCACGATGGATCGTGTGCCGCAATCCAGTTTGAACAATTACAGCTGGATGGGCCATATTCTTGCATGGAATCCTGTTGCGGCGTTATATAGTATTCTTGATCCGTCAATTACCGGGCAAGCCTATTCTGCATTTAGGAGCCCCCCGACCGGTCAGAAAGAACCATTTGCACTGTGGAAGGAATTTATGATTATTTATACGGTATTATCTGCCGTGGCGTTGTGGCTAGGTATTCGCAGCCTGCGTCCTCGCTTGAAGAAATAATCAGCTATGCTTCATTAAGCTGCAATTATTTATGCTAACGAAGTTAAGTTTTGCAAACTAATTAGGCATAGCCTAATTTAAGTTGCAATTTATGCTTACGAAGTTAAGTTTTGCAAACTAATTAGGCATAGCCTAACTAAGTTGCAAATTATGCTTACGAAGTTAAGTTTTGCAGACCAATTTGGCATAGCCTAATTGAGTTGCAAAACTTTTAGGAGGAAGCGCTAATGCAGAAAAAAACATTGATTGAGCTGCTGCGGCCCGTTAGAACGAGATTGACTTTGTTTGCTGTGATTCGTTATACGCTGCTGGGTCTGCTATATGGCAGTGTTGCAGGGCTGTTGGTGCTAGGGGCAAGCAGACTGTGGCCCATATTGCTCGCACGGCCTCTAGCTGTAGTTTTGGTCTTCGCTGGCATGGCTTTAGGGGCAGGAGCGGGTGTTTGGAGGCGCGCTTCTTTAAGGGAAGCCGCTCGTGTAATGGATCGGCAAGAAACAGAGGATGCGATTTCGACCGCATTGGACGGTTTGCTGCGCGAGGATATTCATGAGCAGCCGATCGTTAAGCTGCAGCGCGAAGAGGCGACGCTGGCAGCCGAACGGTTTGTGAGCGCGCTGCGCGTAAGCTTGCCATGGCCGCCATGGCGCAGCTGGCGGTCACTCGTTTATGGCGCAGCAGCTATATGGGTTGTGACGGCTGCGCTGCTCGTCATGCCTAATCCGCTTGATGGGCGGGCGGAGGCGCTTGCTCAGGCGAAGGAACGCCTGGATGCGCTGGAGCGCGAGGCGGATGAGCTGGCCGAGCTGGTTGAAGCAGCGGAGTTACCGGAGGAAGCGAAGCAGGAGCTGATGCAGCCGCTGGAGGAGCTGCGAAGCAAGCTCGATGCGCTGAGCGGCGACGGGGCTGAAGCGCTGGAGCAGCTGGAGGATGCGATAAGCGAGCTGGAACAAACCGCGGAGGCGGCGCAGCAAGCCGCAAAGCGGATGGAAACTGCGGCGGATGCGATGAGCATGGAGCCTAGCTTGCGGCAGCTCGGTCAAGCTTTGCAGGACCGGGACGCCGCAGGCATGCAGCAAGCGATCGGCGATATGCGATCGCAGCTGCAAAGATTGTCGCCAGAGCAGCGTGAAGCGCTGGCGGAAGCACTTGAGCGGCTGGCGGCGGAGCAGCCGCAGGAGCAGGGCGCCGCAGAGCTTGCCGCGGCGCTTGAAAAGGCGGCGCAGCAGGCACGCGACGCTGGCGGCGAAGCCGCCTCTAAAGGCGAGAGCGACGGCGATGCGCTCGCCGCTCTGGAGGAAGCGCTCGCCCGCGAATTGTCGCAGGGCGAGCTGGAGCAGCTGGCCCGGTCCATGTCGGGCCAGCTTGGGCAAAGCGGGCAGCAGCTGGCAGAGCAGCTGGCTGCGCAGGGCGGTACGGTGCCGCCGGGATGGAGCGGCGTTGCCGGAGCAGGCGGAGCCGCAGGTACGGGTGGCGCGGCTGGCACTTCCTCAGGCTCAAATGCCGGATCGCCTTCAGGAGCAGCCTCCGATCCCAACTCTGGAGCGGGTAGTAATCCAAGCACCGGCTCTGGTTCTGGCTCCGGTTCTGGTTCTGGTTCTGGTTCTGGTTCTGGTTCTGGCTCTGGGTCTGGGTCTGGATCTGGTTCTGGCACTGGTTCTGGAACTGGGTCTGGATCTGGATCTGGATCTGGATCTGGCTCAGGGTCCGGATCTGGTTCAGGATCGGGCGCGGGAACGGGAATGGGCGGCAGGAACCTGATCACGACGCCGCGGAATATGCAAGGCTCCGGCAATGTGCAGCAGGATGGAGGCCCCTCCACGGGCGGTCAGACGGAGAAAGGCGGTCAATCACCGATGATTGACGGCATGACGAGGCCGTATGAGGATGTTTATAACGATTATGCCACGGAAGCCAAGGAATCTCTTGGCCGTTCTCAGCTTCCTGACAGCATGCAGGAAAAAGTGAAGGAATATTTTGACCAAATACAACCAAACCGATAATGGAGGTGATCCGAGATGATTGAATCGAAAGCGCAATTAGAAGAAGCTGCGGCGAGGATCGCCGTACTTAAGGAGGAAATCGGACGGGTAATCGTCGGTCAACATACCGTAGTGGAGCAGCTGCTTTGGTGCTTGCTTGCAGGCGGTCATGCACTGCTGGAGGGCATTCCCGGCTTAGGTAAAACGATGCTCGTACGGACGATCGCAGACAGCATTGCTTTACAATTTTCCAGGATTCAATTTACACCTGATCTGATGCCCTCGGATATTACAGGTACAACGTTGATTGACTTCGGCGCACAGGGAAGCGCAGCTCACCGTTTCCAGCCGGGGCCTATATTCGGGAACCTTGTGCTCGCAGATGAAATTAATCGTGCGACGCCGAAGACGCAAAGCGCCTTGCTGGAAGCGATGCAGGAAGGTACGGTAACGGCAGGCGGAGAGACGCATCGCTTACCGAAGCCTTTTTTCGTATTGGCAACTCAAAATCCGATTGAGCAAGAAGGGACTTACCCGCTGCCTGAAGCGCAGCTTGACCGTTTTTTATTAAAGATCGGTGTCGATTTTCCAACTCGCGATGAGCTAAAGCAAATCGTGCTGCGTACGACTTCCGCCGTGCAGCCCCAGGCCTCTGTCGTCATGTCGTCCGGAGAACTGACAGACCTCCAGGCAGCAGCCAAACAGATTCTTGTTGCGGAGGATGTGCTGGATTTTGCCGTTAAGGCTGTGATGATGTCGCATCCGCATGAGCCGGATGCGCCAAGCGATGTCAAAAGATATGTTCGTTTCGGTGCAGGACCGCGTGCTCTTCAAGCGATCATCGCTGTTAGTAAGGTCAGGGCTTTAGCCTCCGGCAGGCTGCATATTTCGTGGAATGATATCCGGCAGACGGCATTGCCAGTGCTGCGCCATCGCATTGTGCTTAGTTATGAAGCGCAGGCAATGGGATTAACGAGTGATCGAATGACGGAATCTATATTATCGGCTATCGAGGCGGAACGATGAACGGGGACAAGGCTGCTGAGAATGGTGAGCATGCTTTATTTTCAGGGATGGATACCGTAACGGCGCAGGAAGCGCTCCAACTATTGTTTCCGAATCTTTCCCTGCTTTCCGAGCTCGATCGTATGAGCATACGTGCAGGCAACCGGATTAAAGGGATGCTGGCGGGCAAAAGGCGATCAAGCACGCTCGGTGGCTCGCAGGAATTTGCGGATTACCGTCCTTATTCGCCTGGCGATGATGTTAGAAGAATCGACTGGAATGTTTACGGCCGCACGGGAAAAGCATTTTTACGGCAATATTGGGATGAACAGGAGCTTCAAGTTAGTCTATACATTGACGCATCGCGCTCTATGGATTTTGGGGAAGACAGCGTGAATAAGCTGCAGTATGCTTTAAGGCTCGCTGCTTGTCTAGGCTATGTGGCGCTAAGCGGCGATGACCGTATCTCGATTCGATTATTTCGTGACCGGATAATCAATGAGCTGCAGCCTCTTCATGGCCGCGCTTCTTCTCCAAAGCTGTTTCAATTTCTTGCTGAAGCGATGCGGCAGCTCGAGGTTGATAATAAGGCGGTTGCAGCAGCGGTTGATTTCTCCAATCTGGCTGTACCTTTTAGTACGAGAGCCGCATTGCCAAGACGCTCGGGTTCCGCATGGGTGTTGACGGATGGAATGTTTGAGAGCGGCGTGGAAGAGACCATCGTATCGTTAATTGCGGCGAGACAAAGAGTTGTGCTGCTGCATGTATTATCGGAAGACGAACTGCACCCCGGTCTTAGCGGCGAGCTAAAGCTGATCGACAGCGAGCTTGGAACAGGGAAAGAGGTAGCCGTCGGACATAAGATTTTGAAGGAATATGGCGAAACCGTAGCAGCGTTTCAGAGCGAGCTTAAACGGATTTGCGCCGAACGCGGCGCCGTTTATGTTTTTGTGAATACAAGTATTTCGCTTGAAGAAACAATCAGGCATACCTTGCTTTCCTCGCAGGTGCTAAATAGCTGAGAATCGATGATGAATTAACCGGAGAGGAGGGGAATGGATGCAGTTTTTGTCCATTGCATCTGCTTGGTTTGCAGCTGCCTTACCAGCTATCGCTGCCATGTACTTATTAAAGCGAACCTATGAAAATAAAATCATTTCAAGCCATTTGCTATGGAAAAGAGTACTTCAGGAACAAAAAGCAAATCGGCCATGGCAGAAGCTTCGCAGCCGCTGGCTGCTGCTCTTGCAGCTGTTGATAGCGATCATATTAGTTCTCGCTTTAATGGAGCCTGTTTTAACGAGACCGGCTGCGCCATCAGGACATGCTGTTCTGCTCATTGACCGCTCTGCGAGTATGGCGTCATTCTTAAGCTCAGCCAATCAAGCCTCAAGCCCAGAACCGGCTACCCGGCTTGAATTAGCAATTAAGGAGGCCGAACACTGGATTGATCTGCAGACGAGCAGCAGACCGATCACATTAGTAGCGACGGGCGCCCAGCCTGAAGTGCTTGCCAACCGGCAAACCAATAAGGAAGAGATTATCCGGCAGCTGCGGGACATCGTACCGTTTTACGGCAAGTCTGACCAAGCAGCTGCGCTTTCGCTTGCGGATTCCCTGCTGCTGGATGACCCATCCGGGGAAATTGTGATTTATACGGACGGACATTGGTCCGATGCCCTAGAGGCAAATAAGCTGAAGCTTCAAGCTTCGGCTGAACTAAATGTTTTGGATGATTCGGAGCCAAGCCATAATTTATCCATCGCATATTTTGGAATAAAATCGTCTGTAAGCAGTAACGGTAAGGGGAGTGGCGTTGTTACCCTTCGGAATGACGGCGGGCAGGAGAAATCGCTGACGCTTGAGGTGTACGCGGTGACTGCATCTGGAGAACGGATTTTAGCCGCGGAACCGCTTGTTTCCATTCCGGCAGAAGAATGGGAAAGCGTGGAATTGAGCGAGCTGCCTGAGGCGTTATACTATAAAGCACAAATTAAGCAGTCCGATGATATTTATTTAGCGGATAATACGGCATATCAATTCCCGGCCATACCTCGAAAAAAACAAGCGCTGCTTATCACGGATGGCAACTTGTTTCTAGAAAAAGCGCTCCAGCTTGCCGGCGTGCAAACCGTTAAGATCAGTCCTGACAGCCCTGCACCAACAGGCGAGCAGGCAAACAAAATCGACTGGATTGTTTGGGACGGGTTGAATGAACGGTTGGCTGCAGATCAAGAGTGGTCTAAGCTGCTCGATTCGAAACCCGTATGGATGATCGATCATCCAGAGCAAGCGGATAAGAATGCAGCAGTGCCTGCAAATAATCGCGTGGTGACAAAAGAGCATACCGTCACTTCGTATCTATCCTTTGCTGACACTCATATCGGCAGGCTTGCTCAGCCCTCTGCGACTGATTTGGCATGGGGAGAACCAGTTCTCAGCTACGGCGGAATTCCTGCTATTTATGCGGGGACATATGACGGAAAACCGCGGCTTCGTTTCACCTTCAATTTTCAAGATACGGATCTCCCGCTGCGTCCAGAATTTCCCGTCCTTATCGTTCAAGCGGCGGAATGGATGAGCGGAGGGCTGCAGCTTGAGCTTGGTTCGGCCATTGCGGGGCAACAGGTGGAGCTCTCACTTCACTCGGATACCGTGAATGCGGAATGGAATACAGTGGAACTTGCTGCTTCAGGAACTTCCGCAGGGCAACAGAAATCTGACGAGCTCGAAATCGATGCAGCAGGGCTGTATCCAGCGCCTTCTATTCCGGGGTTATATCGACTAATCGAAAAGAACAAAGAAAATGCGGTTGTCAGCGATCGATTATTAGCTGTAACAGCCGATCAAGCGGAGCTAATGAACCTTGCTTCTTCGGAAGAAAAGCTGCAGCTAGTGTCGGATCAGGCAGCCGCGCTTTCGGATGCGACAGAAACGACAAGTCCAGATCAACTAACAATAAGAAAGCAGCAGCTATCGCTTCAGCTATATGCGGCAATTCTTCTGCTTCTTGTATTGGCTGCGGAATGGGAGGTATATCGTCGTGGGATTTCAAGCTAATAACCCTTGGGCGCTCTCACTCATTCTGCCTCTGCTTCTTTATGTGTGGTGGATGTCGCGAATGACTCTGCGGCTGCGAGGCGGACGCAAGCTCATATCTATCGTCACTCGAACCACTATTCTCTTGCTATTAATCGCCATAATGGCAAATATCCAGCCTTTTATCGAGAGGGAACAGCGAAAGGTAGTATTTCTGGCAGACAGATCTGCGAGCATGCGGGCAGACACGCGTATGGGCGAATGGATTAAAGAAGCTTGGGCTTCCAAAGAGCAAGAGGACTTCGGAGGCATTGTTTCCTCTGGTTTAAATGCCGCAGTTGAACGATCGTTAACGCAGCACTTATTCGAGAACGAACAGAGCTTTTCGTTCCGGGCAAATATAAATCAACAATATACGGATTTATCGCAAGGACTGCAGCTTGCTGCAGCAATGCTTCAAAAGGACGGCGGAGGCCGTATCGTGCTGCTTTCGGACGGATCGGAAAATGTGGGCGATGCACGGAGACAAGCCCGTTTATTGAAAAATGCAGGCATTGCCGTTGATGTTGTCCAAATGGATTCGGAAGCGGTAAAGGATGCTTCGATTGAGGAATTGAACGTTCCTGCGTCACTAAAGCAAGGCGAGACGTTCAGCTTTGAAATTGTAGTCAATAGTACGACTGCCGGACCTGCCCAGCTGCGTCTTTATGCTGATAATGCTGAGCTGTCCGTTTCCGACATTCAGCTCGAAAAAGGAGAAAACCGAATCGCATTGCAAAGTCTCGCGGCTGAACCAGGTTTTCACCGCTTCAGAGCTGAAATTTTTGTTTCTGGCGATGAACAGCAGGCCAATAATACGGCACATGCCTTTAGCCGAGTAAACGGACCGCCTGCCGTATTGATCGTGGAAGGGGTTCGCGGTTCATCCGCAAACATTGAAGCGGCGCTTCAAGCATCGTTGATTCGCTTTGAAACGATCATCCCTGAGCAATTATCGGTGGAGCTAGCCGAATATGCAGCTTATGACAGCATTATATTKAACAATGTATCTGCAACGCGCATTGCCGAGAAACCAATGCAATGGATGGCGAAGGCAGTAAGCGACTACGGCGTTGGACTTATGATGCTCGGCGGCGATGAAAGCTTTGGTCTTGGGGGCTATTTCAAAACACCAATCGAGCGGGCGCTTCCAGTACATATGGATCTGCAAGGCAAGAAACAAATTCCATCACTCGGACTCGTCCTAGTTATTGACCGTTCCGGAAGCATGTCAGGCGGGAAGCTGGAGCTTGCGAAGGAAGCCGCCATGCGGACGATTGAGCTGCTGCGCGACACGGATACCGTAGGCGTGGTTGCATTCGACTCTTCCCCTTGGTGGGTTGTGGAGCCGACTCAGCTTAAGGATCGGGAAGCAATCCTTACAAAAATTAAAGGCATACAGCCTGAGGGCGGCACTGAAATATTTACTGCGCTGCGCGCAGGCTATGAAGGTTTAAAGGAGCTTGATGCTCAGCGTAAACATATGATTATGCTGACTGACGGCCAATCCTCAACAACAGCCAATTACAAAGCGATCACGGATGCAATGAATGAGGAGAATATGACGCTATCCACCGTTGCGGTAGGGGACGGGGCGGATCAACAGCTGCTTAAACGGCTGGCTGATGACGCTAAGGGACGTTACTATTTTACAAAAGATCAAAGTACGCTGCCGGCTATATTTAGCCGTGAGACCGTTATGATGTCTAGAACCTATATCGTAGAGCAAACCTTTACGCCCAGTATCGGGCAAGCAGGCGATTGGTCATCGCATTGGCGGAATGGATTGCCTGCCATTAACGCGTATATCGCAACTTCCCCAAAAGAAACAGCGGAGATTGCGCTATGGACGCCAGATGGCGATCCGCTGCTCGCCCGCTGGCCATACGGATCAGGCAGAACAGTAGCTTGGACGAGCGATTTGATGGGAAAATGGTCCAGCCAGTGGGTGCAGTGGCCGGAGCTGCCAAGCGTATTCGTGGATTGGGTAAAATGGACGTTCCCGCAATTTGAGCGCGCGCCTTATTCCATTTCCACACAAATGACCGGAAATGAAGCAAAGCTAAGCGTTCGATCGCTTGCTGAAGGCGACATTGCCGACAGCGGTCTATCCGCGGGAATTCAAGATCAAGAGGGCAACCATGAAAAAAAACGACTGATGCCTGTGGCGCCGGGTGAGTACGAAGCTAAGCTTAACGTATCAGAGCCAGGCGTATATCTAGCGCAAATTGGACAAAAGTCGGATGATTCCTCCATCCAAAACGGGAGCACGGCTGGCTTTGTTATTCCCTACTCGCCTGAGTACCGTATAGCGAATGAGGATGGACCCGCACTTTTGGAGCAAATCGCCGCAACGACGGGGGGAAGGATAATCGATCTCTCTGAACCGGAGCAGGCTTATCAATTTAATCCTTTGCCTTCGAAACAGATCTATGATTGGACACGTGCGCTGCTTATTTCAGCTTTATTGTTATGGCTGCTCGATATAGCGGTTCGAAGACTATCCATTCCATGGGAACGAATGATTTCGTTGATCAAACGCCCTTTTCATGTTAAAACTTATTCTGTGTTAAAGGAAACAAAAATGACTGGGGAGAGATCAGCATCGTATAGCGCTGTATCCAGACTGAAGGAACGCAAGACGGAAGCCAATCGTTTTTATGGGAGCGGCAGCAGGCAGAATTCAGCGGAGTCGAGACCAGTGCCGAGAAGCGAGCCTGCTCCTTCAACCGGGAAAGAAGTCATTCCGGAAAAATCGGTAAAGAGTCCTTCAGCGATAACAAGTGAAGCGGCAAAGGATGCTACGATCAATCGTTTATTAGCCGCGAAAAACAAAAATCGGCGGTAAAAGCGGCCAAGATAGACATGCAGATGCCTACGCGATACAATGCTTGTATACAATTAAACACTAAGCATCGCTTGAAGGGATGAGTACTATGTATCCAGAAATGACGGCAGCTGAGCTTGACATCCAGCTGAAAGAAGGCAAAAAATTAAATCTAGTTGATGTTCGTGAGCCTGACGAATGGCAAGAAGGCCATATCAAGGAAGCACGCAGCATTCCATTGTCTGAGCTTCAAGAGCGAATCAACGAGCTTCAACAGGGCGAGCAGGACATTGTTCTGATTTGCAGAAGCGGGGGACGCAGCGGCAAAGCATGTGACTTCCTACATAATCAGGGCTATAAAGTCGTCAACGTAACCGGCGGAATGCTTCAATGGCCTGGCGAGGTTGTTTACGGTCAATAAGTTTTCAATTTAAATACAAGACTGCATGTCAAAAAAGCCCATTAAGGGCTTTTTTATTTCTATTTTAAGGATATAAATTGAAGTCTTAGGGCAAAATCATATCCGATTATTTTTATTGATCTTTGCAAGCGACAATTTGAGAGGATGAGAATAAAATGGTTAATGCCGAATATACGGCTGAACAAATCAGTGAGTGGAATATGATCGTGAAAAACGCGGTGTCGATAGAGCTGAGAGTGAGTAATGCAGAAATAGAGAACACCGTAAGAATGATGGATAAGCAGGGCTTTAAGTCGAAGGGATCATGGGCTTCTATGGAATTATCAGACCATACGGTCATTAATTTTTGGAAGAAAGAGCTCATCAAAGATACGAATGCGTAACGGGAGTAATAATTAATACTGACAACCTGGCGTTTCAATGACGCTGGATAGGGATAAAGCGCTCAAGCTCGCTGGATATATTTTTGCGGCTGTTTGAGTTATTCTTAATATCACATGCTGTTATATAGAATAAAATACTTCAGGCTGTTATGTCATTGGAGTAAAGGATTGGGTGATTGGAATGATTGTAATCAAGACAAATGAAGAAATCATGAAAATGAAAAAAGCGGGCGAAATTTTAGCTGCATGCCATCGCGAGCTGCGCACATTCATCCGGCCTGGAATTACGACGCTCGAAATCGATCAATTTGCCGAAAACTTTATACAAAATAATGGAGCGATACCGGAGCAAAAAGGATATCATGGGTATCCATTTGCAACCTGTACCTCGGTTAACGATGTGATTTGCCATGGCTTTCCGAGTAAAACAGTGCTGGCTGAAGGTGATATCGTTACCGTTGATATGGTCGTTAATTTGGACGGCTGGCTTGCAGATTCAGCATGGTCTTATGCAGTAGGCAGCGTATCTGAAGCTTCGCAGAAGCTGCTCGATGTAACGAAGGAGTCCCTCTACAAGGGAATTGAGCAGGCTGTAGTCGGTAATCGAATCGGTGATATTTCGCATGCGATTCAAGCATTCGCGGAAGCGCAAGGCTTTTCGGTTGTAAGAGATTTTATCGGTCACGGCATTGGGCAGGAAATGCATGAGGAGCCTCAGGTGCCGCATTACGGACCTCCCCATCGAGGAACTCGATTAAAGGCCGGCATGGTGCTAACGATTGAGCCGATGCTGAATACGGGGAAATACCACAGCAAAATTGATCAAGACGGATGGACCGCTAGAACAGTTGACGGCGGATTGTCAGCCCAATACGAGCATACGCTTGCGATAACTGAGGATGGACCTATTATTTTGACAGAACAATAGAATGGCATGTATTGCCAAGGTATTATAAATGTTATTGAATTTATACAGGCTGACGTCATTGACGGAAGCCTGTTTTTTTTCGTTACATTTTCAACTAAAATAACGTCTAATCTTATAGATAAATCGATTTTCCTCTAAGTATTTTCCTCTAAGT